>DDYB01000032.1 GCA_002347265.1 Desulfobacteraceae bacterium UBA2245
TCCTCTACTTCGATATTTAACGGTTTCGTCAGGCCGATGATTTCGATCAACGGCGCTCGATCAGCGGCCTAGCGAAGTTTTACACGTTGTTCGTTGAACGGCGGCAGCCCCTTCCGCGGGACGGGTTGCCGCCGTTCATTCCCCATTCGTAGCCAACCTGGGCTGGCCGGCGTGATCTTCACTATATCCTGCCTTCAAGTATTTTCGATTTCTTGATAAATTACGGTCAGTTATTGTAATGGCCGGACAAAAGTAAACAAGTTTTTCATATATGCAAAGGCATTTTGCCATACCGTCCCGCATGCTTCAGCAAAGGTCTTCTTTCTTGACAGTATTGCCAATGGATTGGTAGTTATGAGGCATAACTTTAATTAAGGAGAAGATTTCATCATGCAATCGCAAATAACGGTTCCAAAACTTTTCAAGATGAAGGAAAGAGGCGAAAAAATCGCCGCATTAACCGCTTATGATTACCCGTTTGCCAAATTGGTCGATGAATCCGGTGTTCACATGATTCTTGTGGGAGACTCCCTTGGCATGGTGGTTCAGGGCGAATGCAGCACGCTTCCGGTGACCATGGATGAGATGATCTACCACACCCGAATCGTGGCCAGAGCCTGCAGCAACGCCATGGTGGTGGGAGACATGCCTTTTATGTCTTACCAGACGGGCATGGCGGATGCCATCGCCAATGCCGGACGTTTTCTCAAGGAAACCCGGGCTTCGGCGGTCAAACTGGAAGGCGGCGCCGCAGTCAGCCATATCATCGAGGCCGTTGTCAAGTGCGGAATTCCGGTTCAGGCTCACATCGGACTCACGCCCCAGTCCGTTCACCAGATGGGCGGTTACAAGGTCCAGCGGGATGAGGACCGGCTGATGGCCGATGCACTGAAGGTTGAAGCCGCGGGCGCTTTTTCGGTCGTTCTGGAAGGAATCCCGGCGCACATCGCCGCCAAGATCACCAAGGCCCTGAAAATACCCACCATCGGTATCGGCGCGGGACCGGACTGTGACGGTCAGATCCTGGTGATGCACGATCTTCTGGGCATCAATGAGGGCCGGCTTCCCAAATTCGTCAAGCAGTATGCAACACTGGGTCAGGAAGCCCGAAGCGCCATTAAACAGTATGTGGAAGAAGTCCAGCTCTCCCGTTTTCCCGCCGAGGAGCACTGCTACTGAACAATCAGAATAAGGGTCCGGGGGAATCGTCTCCCGGACAAATGAAGGCACAGGCGGTTTTTTCTATGATTGAATCAAGCTCGATCAAACCGGGTTTTGCCGTTGTCGGGTGCGGAAAAGTCGGAACGGCGCTGACGAAATTTCTTCTGGATAACGGCTACCAACCCGTCGGGTTTGCCAGCAGAACCCTGGCCTCGGCCCGAAGGCTGGCAAATCTTGCAAAAAACGACCGGTTTTCGGAATTGCCCTGGCAGATAACCGCAAATGCGCAAATCGTATTTATCACCACTCCTGACGGCGCAATCGAGGCGACCTGCAACGCCATCGCGCAAAACCAGGGTTTCTCTCCAGGCGCCATTGTGCTTCACTGCAGCGGTGCGCTGTCTTCGACCATTCTCAAAAGCGCCGCAGATGCCGGCGCCTTTGTCGGTTCCATGCATCCGCTTCAAAGCTTTGCCTCGACGGAGATCCGGGAAAATCCCTTTTTGCAGATCATCATTTCCGTGGAAGGCGATTCCAGGGCGGTTGAAGCATCCCGGACGATGAGCGAGGATCTGGGGGCGGTCTGCATGGAAATTCAGACCCGGGCCAAGATGCTTTACCATGCCGCAGCCGTGGTTGCCTCAAATTATCTGGTCACCCTGATGGATCTCGCCTTTGGTCTGGTCGAACCGGCAGGCATCGCCAGAAGCGAGGCTCTGAAGGCCATGGCGCCCCTGATTCAGGGTACTTTGGCCAACATCGAAAAGGTAGGCATTCCTGAGGCCCTGACAGGCCCGATCGCCCGCGGCGACAGCCAGATCGTGGCTCGCCACCTGGAACAGATTCAGGACCGGGCGCCCGGACTTCTGGAGCTGTATAAAACCCTCGGCCGCCATACGGTTCCAATTGCTCTGGCCAAGAAAAGCCTGAGCGCCCAGGCGGCCCTGGAGCTTGAAAAACTTCTCAGATAAGAGCCGTTCTATATTTTGCGCAGTTTCAGAGGGGATTGAGCCAGTTTTGAATTGGCCTGGGCCAGTTGACTTTCTCCGGAGATTACGGCGACCGACGCCGGGCGGTTGCAGCTGAAGTGCCGTTGCGCCGCCTCGGCAATCTGCTTCGGGGTCAGAGTCAGAAGCTTTTGCTTGAATTCCTGACGGATCTCATCCGTCAAACCCACCAGCTTTCGGACAAAAGCCTTTCGAGCCGAAGCGCCCGGCGCATCCGGCCGGTCGATATCCGAACACACCTGCAGAATGGACTCTTTGACGTCCTCTGTTCCGTAGTTTTCGGGCCTGCGGATAAAATCCGAGGCCCGCTCAAACACGTCAAGCGTGGATACAATATGAGGGTCCCGATAAGAGGCTAAACAAAAAAGGCCGTCTTCTGAGGAATACTGGGCAAATCCGCCGTATGCGCCTCCTTTTTCACGGATTTCACGATGCAGAAACAGGGAACGAAGCATTTTCCCGATCACCGCCAGGGCGGGTGAATCCTGGTGCCGGATGCCGACGGTTTCAAAGGCCCGCGCCACAAAGGATACGGCCGAGGAGGTACTCCATCCCTCCCGTAGCGGTTCCGGATCCGTGGAAAGTATCGGGGCAATAAAACCGTCACCGCTCGAAGGCAATTCCGAGAAAAGATCCTGAGCGGTCTTAACGGTTCCGGGAACCACGGAATCCTCTCCGATCAAGGCGACCTGAACATTGGTTTTTGAAAAAAGCGCTCGTCCCAGATCGCTCAACTGCTCGCCGAGCTTCTCGAGAGATGCGTCCGAAAGATCCTGGGCCATCGATTTGATGGTTTCCAGATGATGAATGCCGTACCAGATTTCGCTCAGACGTCTTGAAACCGAAAAGTTTCTGGCAGCCAGAGACATTGCCAGCCGGTGACCGTTTTGAACCACGGAGGCTTCCATTCCGGCCCGGTATTCCAGAAGCAGGTTCCGAAGCCGCGCAATATCGGAAAAGCGGTAGCCGTAGATCAGTTCATTGAGAATTTCAAACATCCTGTCGATGTTTCGAACCAGGCATTTGGCGTCCAGACCGGCATAGGGCAGACAGGCATTCCGGGCATCGTACCGGGTCAGGGCATGCGCAGCCATTCCAAGCCCTCCGGTATAAGCAGAAATGCGCCGGGCCATCTGCGCGTAATCTAAATGAACCGTGCCGCAACGGGAAAACGCGTAGCAAAAAAAAGGCACCAGTGGAAGCTGCTCCGGCAACAGGGCTCCGGCGCCCATTGCGGCGCTG
Organism: Desulfobacteraceae bacterium UBA2245; assembly: GCA_002347265.1. Lineage (GTDB taxonomy): Bacteria > Desulfobacterota > Desulfobacteria > Desulfobacterales > UBA2245 > UBA2245. The sequence continues at coordinate 3,411 of DDYB01000032.1, forward strand.
AAATAGTAAATGCCGGCTGTCGGCCGGTGATAGCAGCTCACCGGATGAATGTCGGCATTCTCGCGGATAACCTCAGTAAGCGGAGGAATATCTTCTATGGCCAGGGTGGGCAGGGAGGAAAGATTCTCTTTGGACTCCTGAAGATCGATTAAGGTTTCGGCATCTTTCTGAATCCTTATCCGGTCCGTGTCATTCAAGGCGTCCTTGATTCGAGCGAGATGTTCGGAAAAATGGCGGTTCTGTTTTTCTTCCAGCTCCGAATCCGGTTTCAGAATCATGCGTATCCGGTGTGAATTTTCTAGAAAATACCGGCGGATCAATTTTTCGAAAAAGCCCCCGCGCTCAACCTCCCTGCGGATTTTCTGCAGATCCTGGTCAAACCGAAGAATTCTGACCGGATCCGCTCCGTGAATCCAGGCACTGAAAAAGGAAAACAGCAGCTTGAGCCCGTAAGGATATGGCTGGTTGGTCACTTCCTTTCGGTGAAACTCCATCTGATGGATAGCCGCATCGATCAGCTCCCGCTCAATGCCCTTGTCCGAAAGTTCCTGAAGAGAGCCGAAGATAATGCCCTCGATTTTTTCGGCTTCTTCGGCGCAGACATCTTTAAGCCCGCAGGAAAACAGGGTGTCGCGGTTGTCGGCGTCAAAACCGGTTCCGTCGGAAAGCGCTGATCCGAGGCCGGAATCGATCAAAGCCCTGCGCAGAGGTGATGCGGCATTTCCCAGCAGAATGGATTCAAGAAGCGCCAGAGCGAGAACATCAAAGGCGTCCTGAATATCGGACATCAGCCAGGCCACGCTCACCTGAGCCTTGCGGGAAGCGTCTTCTCCGGACGAGAGCGGATATGCGTACTCAACGGTTCTGGGCCGATCCCATCGGGGTTGAGACGCCACCTGTGTGCCGGGATCGATGCACTGGAACTGGCTTAAAATGGTCTGGTCTATAAAAGCCAGATGATCTTCAAGCGGCAGACAGCCATAGGTGTAAAAGAAAGCGTTGCTCGGATGATAGTGCCTGCGATGAAAAGCGATCAGATGTTCATGGGTCAGAGAAGGAATCTCCCGCGGATCGCCGCCGGAATTATGCCGATAGGTGGTTGCGGGATACAGGGCGTTCAGCATGGACCGAACCATAACCTGATCGGGCGAGGACATCGCGCCCTTCATCTCGTTGAACACCACGCCCTTGTAGACCAGCTTCCACGACCCGTCCTTATCGGATTCAACCTCAAGCCGGCACCCTTCCTGTTTAAAACTCAAGGCATCCAGCTTTGGAAAAAAAACGGCGTCCAGGTAGACATCCATGAGGTTGTAAAAATCCTTACGGTTCTGCGTCGAAAAGGGATACATGGTCCAGTCTGAAGCGGTGAAGGCGTTCATGAAGGTGCTCAGGCTTCTTTTGAGCATGGAAAAAAAAGGATCCCGGACCGGAAACCGCTTGGAACCGCACAGTACCGTATGTTCCAGAATATGGGCAACACCGGTGGAATCCTCGGGAACGGTTTTAAAAGCGACCCCGAAGGTATTCTCCCGATCCTCGCTGGCGATGTGAATATGCCTTGCGCCGGTGGGTTCGTGTTCCAGCTCATAAAACACGCACCGGATCTCTTTGAGCGTTTCCATGCGCACTACACGGTAATTCCGGATGCGCTTGCCCCTGATGTCCGGATGACCCGAGTCCTGACTACGCATTTTCACCGTCGCACGGAATGCCTTGTGCAAAATTATTCATGCAGCGTCATCTTCCTGAAAACACCGGCCTGTTTTTTATGCGGCGATGTAGGTGCCCCGGTTTTTACGGGTGATTTTCTGAATCTTGTTGAGCCGGAAAATGATGTTGCGAAGCTTTTTTTCTCCGAATCCGGTCGCCGACTGGAGTTCGTTGAATCCGATGCCTTCCTTATGGTTTCGAACGATGTCCAGCACCGCATCGGAAGCAGATGCCGGCGATGCTCCGGCTTCCCTTTCGGTTCCGCGGGGAGCGCGCCGGGCCCTGGTTCCGGCTGCGGTTTTAATGCTTTTCTCCAGACGATCCAGTCGCTTGAGCAGTTTATCAATGTCTTTTTTGGTTGGAATCCCATAGTTATGCATAAAAAACTTTACCATTGCATCGAAACTGACGCTTTTCGTTCTTCTTTTCATCATGTTGACCTCCTAAAATTTGCGGACTGATTTTTAACCCACACATGACTGCTTATGAGATATTAATACATTTAACCTAATGGACAATGTAGGAAAAGTCAAGAACTCATAATGGCATATTTACATTAAAAACAATGATCTCCATGGGTCGTTATTATTTCTTCCTGAGGAACCCGGCCAAGACATCTGAAAAACTTGTTGGAATGCCGAATCGGATATCCGGTGAAGGCTAATTTTTTCCCATGTAGGCATTTGGCCCCCTCTAAAAAACACCGGACCCGACTTGAAAACTGGCCTCATACGGGAATTGCGCCCAGACGGATTTCGTGTTAATAGCCGGCACGGCCTTGCTCAATGCGCTGGCTGTAAATCTTCAGACCTGAAATAATCACCGGACCGTCGGAATTCATACAAGCAAAAGGAGCGCCGCACACAGCATGACATCCCCGGTTACCCTGCTGAAGGCATGGAACCTTCACGCCAAAAAAAAATTCGGGCAAAACTTTCTCAAAGACCCTTCCACAACCGAAATGATCGTCGATCGTTCAGGACTCTCAAAAGATGATGCAGTACTGGAAATCGGGGCCGGATTCGGCGCTCTGACCATTCCGGCGGCACGCGCCGCAAAAAAGGTTTACGCGGTCGAGAAAGACCGGGAGCTGATTCAAATTCTGAGCGCCGAGCTTCTGGCTCAGCATATCGACAACGTAACCGTACTGGAAGCAGACATATTGAAACTGGACCTTCTGGCCCTTGCGAATCAGGAAGGCTGCAAGCTGTGGGTCATGGGCAACCTGCCTTACAATATCTCATCCCAGATCATCGTAAAACTGATCCGCTTTCGACATGCTGTCAGGCGGGCCGTTGTCATGCTTCAGAAAGAGCTTGCACAGCGGATCAGCGCGAGTCCGGGCGGAAAAGATTATGGCCGGTTGACGGCGATGACGGCCTATTGTGGGGATGTGCATTCCATCGCCCAGATCAGCGCCGCCCAGTTTTATCCGAAACCCAAGGTCGACTCCACGGTTCTGACCATCGATTTTCTGGAACCCCGCTATCCGGCCGTTGATGAAAGTCATCTCTTCAAAGTCATCAAAGCGGCATTCGGGCAACGGCGGAAAACCCTGCGGAACGCGCTGGCCGGCAGCGAACTGCATCTGGATTCCGCCGCCCTTGGAGTTCTCAATCAGGCGGGCATCGACCCCGGCCGCCGGGCCGAAACCCTGGCCATCGAAGAATTCGTCCGACTGAGCAACCTGATGATCGCCTGTGGAATCTTTTTCCCCGGAGAAGAAGCAAGTCCTTTATAAAAGCTGTTCGGCAACCGAGACGACCCGGTCGCCCAGTATGTTGACATAGCTGCCCATTTCGTTGTCATACCAGCCGAAGATGACGGCCTGGGTTACGGGCACGCGAATCACGGCTTCCTTGAGCGGACCGGTAAGGCATTTTTCCACACCGGGCACCTTGTTCAGATCAATGCAGACCTCTGCGGTGCGGGTGTGGGTTTCATGCCCCTCGATGACGGCCGCCGCCCGCGGGGTTCCGATGATATCGCCGGAGACGTTCTGTTCTTCCGAATAAAGCAGATACCCTTTTGAATCCTGAAGGGCCGTGTCCCGATAGATGCCGTTGATGGTTTCGCGGCGAATGGGCTCTGCGGCAAGTTTTTCCTGCATGTTGACCATCAGAATGATCAGAGACCCGGTGGTAATCGGTACCCGGACCGATTCGGCGATAAAACGGATGTTTTCCATTTCCGGAATCACCAGCTTCAGGGCGTTTGCAGCGCCGGTGCTTGTCAGAATGATGTTGTTGCTGGTGCTGCGGGTTTTTCTCAGATCCGTGGCCCCGGCCTTGGGCAGACGATCCAGCACCGCCTGCGAACCAGTGGCCGCATGTATCGTCGCCATGGAGGCGGAAAGAATCCGCTTCGGGCCGAAGTGATCGAGCAGGGGCTTGATCATGTGCGCCAGACAGGTGGTGGTGCATGAGGCATTGGATATGATTTTATGCCGGCGGACGTCATAGACGTTGGCATTGATGCCCATGACCGTGGTCACAGCATCCTCGGGCATTGGTTTGCCCTTGTCCTTGATTTTAAAGGGCGCGGACGCAACCACCTTGTCGGCCCCGGCTTCGAGATGGCCCCGAATCGAGCCTTTTGGATGATCCGGAGCCAGAGTGGGATCCAAAAAGGATCCGGTGGTGTCCACAACCAGCCTCACGCCGTGCTCCCGCCACGGAATGTCCTTTGGATTTCTCTGGGACCGAAACAGGTGCAGCTTGATTCCATCCACCACCATCGTGCTGTTTCGCTCATCCAGCTGTTCAATGAGCGGCTTTCCCTTGAACCCGTAAAGATAACTCTGCAGCGACCCGTAGGTGGAATCCCGTTCCAGATAGTGCGCAATGTCCGAAAGTCCTGCGCCCGCCTCGCGTCCGATGTTGACCACCAGTTCATTGAAATACTTACGGCCCACATGGTGCCAGACCGTGAGTTTTCCGATTCTGCCAAGTCCGTTGATTCCAAGTTTTCCTTTTCCGGCGGCCATGTTTTCCTCCTTTCATGCATCCAAAATCATTTTCAGATCGGATCAACATATTTCCGCATCTGAAGAAACAGAACCGCTCCGGCGCTTTGTGTCGGCATGGCTTTACCGCAAGAATTCGGAAAGTTTGTCAAACAAAGCGCCATCAGGTTTTTCGAATCTTCATATAACCTAGATAAACGGATCCTTCCTGACCGTCAATACTTATCTCATCTCCGGAAAGCAATACAGCATTGCGAAACATGCAGCGCTTTTCCTTCTCATCGCATACCAGGTCCGCGCATCCCACCACGCAGGTTTTGCCCAGCTGATGCGCCACGACCGACGCATGCGATGTAAGCCCGCCTCGGGCAGTCAAAAGGCCGTCGGCCGCAAAAATTTCCCGGATGTCATCAGGCGCCGTATCATTGCGGGCCAGAATCAGATGCCGTTCCGGTTCGAGGGTGCGCCATTTATCTATCTCCTCGATGCTGAACACTAGCCGGCCGGTCATCGCGCCTCCGCTGACCCCGATTCCGTGCGCCAGGAATTTTTCGGGCCTCAGACCGTCGGGGTCAAACAGCGCCACCTTCTCGCTTTCCCGAATCGCCATGTCCCGGCTCTGAAGCAGGTAAATCTGCCCGGCCGAAGACCCCTCAAAGGTGAATTCAATTTCCTGAGGACTCCATCCCCTCTCAAAAATCAGATGCTTGGCCCATTGCTTCATGGTTTTGTACACATCCGGGAAGTGCGTCTCCAGGGAAATACCGGTCTTTCGGACCTCCAGCTCCCGCTGGTTATTCGATACCGGAAGCGTCTTAACCAGACCGGCGACCACATCCTCGCCCTGATTTCCGATCGTAAAATCACCCCACAGGTTCAGGGTGTCCCCGGCCCACCGCGGATTGTGGGTAAAGAACACGCCGGTACCCGACTGCCGGGAAAGGTTGCCGAAAACCATGGACTGTACGGTGACGGCCGTCCCCCAGTCGTCGGAAATTCCCATGATGCTCCGGTATGTTTTGGCTCTGGGTGATTCCCAGGAACCAAGCACCTTGTTGATCGTCAGGTACAGCTGATCATAGGGGTTCTCGAGAACCTGGATGCCCTCATCCAGAATCCGCTGCTTGTATGCCAGAGCCAAAGCCTTCATCTGCTCTCCGGTAAAACCGCGTTTATATGGAATTCCGGCCTTCTGCTTGTGCTGGGCGATAATCGCGTCAAAATCATTCCGGGTCAGCCCGAGTATCATGCCGTAGCACTGGAGAAACCGGCGGTAATTGTCCCAGGCAAACCAGGCATTTCCGGTGCGGGCGGCAATACCCCTTGCAATCTGCTCGTTGATGCCCACGTCCAGAAAGGTATCCAGCATTCCGGGCTGGGAAATGGAGGAACCGCTTCGAACCGACAGCAGCATGGGGTTCCTCGAATCGCCGAAAACCTTGCCTGTAATCTTTTCCAGCGCCGCGATATGCCGTTGAACCTGCTCCCTGAAGTTCTGTTCGGCGGGTGGATAGCTCGCAATGATTTCCCGGCACCGGAATACCTCGGTGGTGATGATGAAACCCGGAGGAACCGACAGGCCGAAGCCGTGAAGCTTCGTCAGATTGTATCCCTTGTTGCCCAGATGAATGACGCCGTTAATCTTCTTATCCACGTTTCCGATGCAGGTCATGGCATGTTTGGGATCGTAGTTCAGAAGCAGATGCAGCTTTGCCTTGGGCAGCTTGTCTGCCTGACGGAACAGGGTGCTCAGAATCCGGCTCAAAAACAGATCCAGCTGCGGCAGACCCAGCGACAGGGAAATCCGATCCCGGAAAAAAATCTCCGATACCCTGTGCTGCAGGCGTTCGGAATCCATTGTATCGTTTTGCGGCAGATATTTGGGCAATATCTGATCCAGAGGCATGATGGAAAGGATGCGATTGAGATTGCGGCCGTGAATATTGTTGAAATAGTCGTTGATAATGTTCTTCACGGCCCGGGTGATTCCCTTGAAAATATCCAGATACTGGGTAAGAGAAAAACCCCTGACCTGGAGGGCGTGCGCCAGAAGTTCCATCTGGCCGTCGAATTCCACGGAAGGAGTTCCGTCCAGTTTCAGAGCGCGGTTGAACAGTTGCAGCAGGTCGTAAATCTGGAAAAAGGTCGCCTTGGTGATCAGGCTCAGGTCGATCTGATCCACCAGCTCTTCAAACAGGACATTGACCAGCGATTCGATTCGAAACGTCAGACCCATGGCATCGAATTTCAACTCGTGGTAACTTCCGTACATCGAGGGGATATCAGCGGCGACATGTCTTTTTTTATAAATATCCTCTCTGACCGCATAGGTCTTTTCGGACAGAATCAGAGATTTCAGCTGATCAAGGTATTCCACGAGCTGAGTCAGACGTTTTCTCGGGTCGGTTTCGAGAAGCGCTTCCTTGAGCCGGTCCAGATCTGGAAACGCCTCGGCTCTGAGCTGGGCGATATAATGATTCATTTCCACAAAATCGAAATGATACTTCTGATACAAAAGCTTGTACATGCCGGCCGCCAGTTCGACGCGCCTGACGTCGGTCTGATCCAGTTCGGAGACATTCTCCAGAAGGCCTCTGAGCCTGTCTTCTTTCAGGTAAATCAGCTCTTCGGGCAATGAAACGCCCTGAGCTATCAGATAATTGATCACCTTGCCGACCCCGTCGATATAAAAACCCTGCGCCTGAATCTGATCGTATATGTTCGGCGGCACATAGGATTGAATCACCGCCTTGTTGCCGGTTTCCCAGTACTTCAGAACCGCCTCCATGAAGGCAATGATCCGGTTGCTGCTTTCCACGTGGCTCTGTTTGCGAAGAAAATGCACCAAGGGGTCTTTTCGATGGCAGATCTCGTCGATTTCGGTGGAAATATCCCGCAGCTTGCCTTCGGCCCCGATATCATTGAAAAACACGGGAAACAGCTTGGCAAGCTGCTTGATCAGATTGTAGACCGGACCGATGTTGCTATTCAGAAGGCGCGTCACATCGCGGGGGAAAAGATCCGTGTCCTTGATGAAAACTCCGAAAATCGACAGATAAATGATCAGTGACGAAAGCATTCGAATGGATAGCTTGGGATTGATCTCTATGATTTCCAGCCAGGTTCGGATATTTTGCAGATGCGCGCTGTTCATTCGAATCTGCCAGTCATTGCCCACCCCGTCGATCATGGGCGTCTGGAAGCCAAGATCAATCACCGAATCGATAAAAAAATTGATCAGCTCGATTTCATCGGTGCTGTACGCCCCCTTGCCGGTGTTGAGCACGCAGTTCAATGCAGTGGCGGGATAACGAAGGGTTTCGGTCTTTAATATGGAAAATGTTTTCTGAATCAGCCGGCGCAGATCCTTTCGCTCCTGATGGTTGATCAGCCAGGTCAGGGTCCGGTTGATCTCGCGAAGAGTTTCTTCATGAATGGCGGAAAGACCGGAAATATTCATGATGTGAAAGAGAAAAATGAGCTCCCACTGATGCCCGGTCCTGACATCGGGAGCGGCTGAGAAAATCTTTTGCGGAACCTGCCGGTACGCGTCAACGATTTCATGGTGTCCGGGATTGTCCAGCAGGCAGCTTATGGTTTTTCGAGGGTTTGAAGAACGGATTTGCGCACATTTTTCCACGGCCTCGAGCAGCCGGTTGATCTTTTCCCGGGATATTTCCTTGAAAATTTCATCAAAACCCGCTTGCTTCACCCCTTTTCCGAGTTCTTTTTCAAACCAGCGCTGCGGATCCTTTTCAGCCAGCCAGTAGGTGTATGTATACCGGAAGTACCGCAGCAGAAGCCTGTGAATGCCGCTGAAATCCACCGGAACATTCGAATCGGTTTCCCCAAGGCTTTCAGTCAGACGTTTGATGGAATAGTAGCTTCGCGCAAAAAGGGTAAAAACCGGATCCGAATAATCGTGAATGCGCAACAATGCCAGATCAACCACGCCCAGAAACCTGGGCAGATCGGCATCGGCGTCCTTGACGATCTTGTCCAGAAAAAGAAGCAGGTTGTCGGCGGCTTCGGACTGGATTCCCGCATCGCCGCTCTCCTCCAGGACGCTGAAGAAAATGCCCAGCAACAGGGCGACTCCTTCGGGGCCCCGCGCGTGCGTTTTCAGCAAATGGAAATAATCCAGGGAAAAGCAGCGGGCTTCCTGAACAATAAAGCTCCAGTTTTTGTAAGGATGGGAAAGCTCGGACAAAAAGGTATTCAGCCGCTCCATCACGCCATAGTACTGGGACATAATATCCTGAAGCGGGAAATATTTGGGATCGACCGCGACATCCACATGATAATCGGCGATATTGACCTCAAGGGCTTTGGATTGAAACTTGGCGGTAGTGTTCAAGATTACCTCTCTTGGATAAAAATCATTGAATGATCTGGGAAATCTTAAAAAAAGCTATCAGAGGCCCCTGGTATTTTCAAGGAGATTTCCCCTGAATTGGAGGCGCAACCCCTGTCGCTCGATTTATTTACTTTGTTCAAAGCGGTCTTTCCTGCAAACGCCATATTTATGAGGTCGGCTTGGGACCCCGGACATCCCATTGAGATTCGCATGCCCACAAGTAACAGCGCCGGTTTTCCTCAGCGGCATTATGTTTCCGGCGCCCCTGAGGGGCGGATGAAGGACGATTTGGAATCACTCTGTGCGGGCCGGTTTTCAACATGCCAAATCTTTGAACTTTAACTGTTTTGAGTTTGACTATTTTTTGGTGAATGTATATGAGAAGAAAAAAATTGGAGCCAGTCCATGAACAACCAAACCGAAGAGCTGATTAAAAAGATTGTAAGCGGCATTCGATATCTGGTTCGGGCGGTTTACAGCGATGCGTCCAAAATGAGCAAGCAGTTCGGACTCACCGGCCCCCAGCATATGGTGCTTCGAAATCTTTACCAGCAGGGTCAGATGTCTTCCGCACAATTAAGCCGCAAGCTTCATGTCACCCCTTCCAACATCACCGGCATTATCGATCGTCTGGAAAGCAAAGGGCTGGCGACGCGGATTCAGAAAAAGGGCGACCGCCGGGTGCATCTGATATCATTGACCCCGAGCGGAACGGATCTGAGCAAGAATCTTCCCGACCCCATCGAACGCAAGCTGATCTCGGGCCTGGCCAACCTTGCGCCCGAACAGGTTCAAAACCTTGAGGGGTCGATACATCAAATCCTCAAACTGATCGACGTCCAGACCGGAAACGACTATGCTTTAGAATTTTTTCAGGTCGAACCGCTGGACGATGAAGAGCATTCCACATCTTAAAGGCGCAAAGAGGTTTTCATGAATATGGAACGCGAATCAATCGATTTCGATGTCCTTTTTATCGGCGGCGGACCTGCCAATCTGGCCGGCGCTATCGCATTGATGAAACTGTCACAAGAAAAGAATCTGAATCTTGAAGTGGCGCTGATCGAAAAGGGGGCCGAAATCGGCGCCCATGCGCTCAGCGGCGCCGTGCTCAATCCCGCGCCCTTAAGACAGCTGATTCCCGACTTTATGGACAAGGGATGCCCGATTGAAAACGTGGTTCGAGGCGACGAATTTTATTTTCTCACTCAGAACCGGCATTTTCGAATTCCAATCGTGCCCCGGTATATGCACAACCAGGGACATTTCATCATCAGCCTCTCTCGGTTCACCCGCTGGCTCGGGCAGATCGCCGAAGAACTGGGCGTCAATATCTTCCCGGGATTCGCCGGCGTCGAGGTGCTCTTCGGGCCGGATCAAAAGACGGTCATCGGAGTTCGCGCCGGAGACAAGGGCCTGGACAAGGATAAAGCGCCCAAGGCCAATTTCGAACCTGGCATCGATCTTCACGCCAAGGTCTGCGTGTTCGGCGAAGGCGCCCGGGGCAGCCTGACCAAACAACTCGACGCCCGGCTGAATCTCAGCGCCAGGGCCATGCCGCAGGTCTATGAAATCGGAATCAAGGAGGTCATTCAACTTCCGGAAGACAATTATTTCTCCAGCAGCCGTGGAAACGACATCCACACCATGGGCTACCCGCTGGGGCTTGATGTGCCCGGCGGCGGTTTCATCTATCAGATGAAGGACAACAAGGCGGCGGCAGGGTATCTGACCGCGCTGTGTTACGAGGATCCGACGCTGGACCCCTATGAGATGCTCATCCGGTTCAAACGCCAGCCGTTGATCGCAAAAATTCTTAAAAACGGCAAGGTCGTCGAACAGGGAGCGCGCACCGTTTCAACGGGCGGGCATTTCTCCATTCCCCGGCTTGCCATGGATGGCGCCCTGCTGACGGGCGGCGCGGCGGCCATTCACAACACCCCTGCCCTGAAAGGCATTCATGTGTCAATGGCATCCGGAATGCTGGCGGCCGAAGCCATCGTGAAAGCCTTCGAAGAAGCCGATTTCACCCGGAAAAGCCTCGGCCGGTATGAAACGCTTATTGAAAACAGCCCCATCCATCAGGAAATCTACGAAGGCCGGAATTTCTCCCAGGCCCTTGCCATGAAAGGCCTGAAAAAATTCCTTCACCTTGGCGCCCAATACATCAGCCAGGGACGGGGGATTCGGGACGAACTGCCCATCGAACCGGATTCCGATACCCTGAAACCGATCAATGAGCCGTATTTCGCAAGAGAAACTCAGCATTACGACGGCATTTTATGCGTCGACAAATTGACCGGCGTCTATCTCTCGAAAACCAGGCATCGCGAAGACCAGCCCTCGCATATCGTCATTCACAGCCTCGAGGTCTGCGTCAACCACTGTTTCAAGACCTTCGGCTGCCCCTGCACGCGGTTCTGTCCCGGCAGCGTCTACGAACTGGCCATGCACCCGGAAACCGGAAAAAGGCAGCTGAAGCTCAACCCATCCAACTGCCTGCATTGCAAAACCTGCGACATCAAGGATCCTTATGGCAATATCACCTGGACATGTCCGGAAGGCGGGGACGGGCCTGGATATTCTTTGGCGTAGAAAAATGCGAACAGGGTGTTGAAAAACAAGAATCAGGCCGCCAGGCAAGGCGCACGGCGATGCGACAAGCGCAGCATANNATATTCAAGCATATGTGAGCATTGGCGAGAGCCGCACAACTCTGAATGGCGGCCTCAGCCGCAGTTTTTCAACAGCCTGCTAAAGGCTTCCCTTCTTGAGAATCGCCACCAGAAGCCAGATGCCCATGATGGCGGCGGCGGAGAAAAGCATGATCCCTATCAGGGAAATGCCGTAAATCAGCGGCGGAATTTGAGAAACCACGATCAGGGCCGATCCGATAATCAGAGCGGCGATGATGATTGAAAAAGCCAGACGGTTGCTGATCTGATCATGGGTGGCCAGCATGGTTTCCAGCCCCCTGTGTTCGAACCCGATGGACAGCTTCTCCCGGCGGATCAACCGGACGATGTCCAGCATCTCGCCGGGAAATTTTTTGGCAAACTCCAGAAGATCCGAACCTGCGCGCAACATATCCCGGCCGACTCTTCCGGGTTGAAGCCGCTTCATTTTGGCCTTTGCGATGTACGGAGCGATGCGGGCGATCATGTCGAACTCGGGATCCAGCATCAGGGCCACGCCCTCAACGGCGCTCAGCGCCTTGATCATCAGAAAAATGTCCGGCGGAATCCGCAGATGATGGCGGGCCACCAGCCGGAGCATCTGCTGCAGCATCTTGCCGATGCGAATGTCCTTTAGCGGTTTGTAAATATGCTGCCCCAGAAAATCCGCCACATCCCGCTCCAGCAGACGGATTTCAGGCTCCTTGTCCCAATCGGTGATTTTCAGCAGAATCTGAGTAGTGATGGCCGGATCCTGGCAGGCCACGCTGTCGATCAGATCCACGAAGTCTTCCCGGGTTTTCTGGTCCACCGAAGCGGCCATTCCAAAATCCAGCAGGCACAACACCTCGCCGGGAAGCACAAAAATGTTGCCGGGGTGGGGATCGGCATGAAAAAATCCATGCTCGAAAATCTGTTGTAAAAACAGATTCGCTCCCCTGCGGTTGATCTCTTTCAGATCCATGCCCGCCTGTTTCAGGGCTTCGACATCAGATACCTTGATGCCGTCGATAAACTCCATGGTGAGTACCCGGCCGGTCGAGGTTTCCGGATATACCCGGGGCACATAAAGCGTGGCTTCTCCTTCAAACTGGCGGGCAAAACGCTCCATATGGCCCGCCTCCATGGAATAATCAATTTCCTTCTCAAGGGTTCGGGCAAATTCCTCCACGACTTTAACCGGCCGATGCAGGGCCAGTTCCGGAATATGCCGTTCGACGAGGGTGGCCAGATGCATCATGATCTCCAGGTCCACCTCGATGATCTTTCGAATCCCCGGCCGCTGTACCTTGACCGCTACCGGCTCGCCGGTTTTGAGAACCGCGCGGTGTACCTGACCGATGGAGGCCGAAGCGATGGAAACCGGCTCAAATGAGGCAAAGGCTTCTTCCAGGGAACATCCCAGTTCGGAAACCACGACAGCCTGAATCGCGTCAAAGTGAGTCGGCGGCACCTTGTCCTGAAGCTTGGACAGCTCCTGAATAAACTCCATGGGAATCAGATCCGGACGGGTGGACAGAATCTGGCCCAGCTTGATGTAGGTGGTGCCCAGTTCGGCCAGGGCCATGCGCAGCCGCTCGGCCCGGGAAAGTTTTTCGACCGTGGAAGGCTTTTTTCTCAGAAGAATGCGCATGCCGATCTCGAGATAGGCGCCGATTCTCAGACGCTCCACCAGATCGCCGAAACCGTACTTGAGAAAAACACCCAGAATCTGCCGATACCGGTTCAAATGACGGTAGGTCCGGCCGATGCTGCCGATATTTCGCATGCTGAGCATAAGAAGGCTTCAGGGCTTGTCTTCGTTTTTGGCGCTCATGGAATTCTTGAGATCCTGAACCTCTTTCCTTAACCCCTCGATCTCATCCCGGGTGGCCAGCTTGCCTTTTTTAATCAGATTCTGAACGGCGTTTTCCACCCAGGTATCCATATTTGACTTGGCGCTTTCGTAACGCGCCATCAGATCATCTAAAAACTTTTTCCCGTCTTTTTCCGACATCTTGCCCTTCTGGATCAGTTCTTTTGCAATTTCTTCAACCTCATCCTTGGTTTTCAGAGCCAGACCGATTCCGGCCATCAAGGCCTTTTTCATCATATCCAGCATGGCGGATCTCCTTTCTTGGCGTTTTCAGTGGGTTTTCGGTTTGCAAATACTGAAAAATGGCAACAGATAAGCGATTGAGACTCTGGCTTTTATTCATAATATCTAGCATGCATTAAATCGCAATGCAACTTTTTTGGCCGGATTGCCGCCAAGGGCTGGAAAACGCGCACGGCTGAAAAGAAACTTCAAGGACAATTTTCTTGCGGCTGCCGGGAAAAGAATGTATCTAAAAACTTTGGCAATACTCACTGTTTTAAACAAAAAAGGGTCAGGATATGAATCAAGACGCCCGGAAATATGGAAAAAGTCGATCCTGCTCGCTTCCGGAGCCCGGATATGGCTTTTTCGGCCGTGAAACCGAAATTCTGAAAATTGAAAACGACGCATTCAAGCAAAACAACATGCTGCTGGTCCAGGCTGCGGGCGGCGCCGGCAAGACCGCCCTTATTTCCCATCTTGCCCGTTCCTGGCAGGCCGACCGTAAAATCGATAAGGTTTTTTATTTCTCCTTTCACGAAAGAACCTGGAAGCTTGAACAGATTCTGCTGGAAATCGGTGATTCGCTTCTTCCCGAAAAAGACCGGCAGGATCATTTTCGTCAACTCACGGAAAAAGGCAGAACTGCCGCGATCGTTGAAACGCTCCGCGAGCGCCGGCATCTGCTGATCCTTGAAGACCTGGAATTCATTTCAAACCATTTGCTGATTGCAGATCCAGGTCTTTCCAAAAACGAGCGCCGCCGCATCAAAACTTTTTTAACCCGGCTTTCCGGAGGAGCCACACGGGTTCTGCTCTCGTCCAAGGATACGGCCCCATGGCTCTCGTCGACCACCTTCAAGGATCAGGTCCTTCATCTGGGCGCTCTGGACTCCGAAGCAACTCAGCTTTTCTGCGAACGAATTCTCGAAAAACACGGCAGCGCTCTGAACCCGAAAGACGATGAACTCCAAAGGCTGATCGCGTTTCTGAAGGCACGTCCTCTCGCCCTTGAGGTCGTTCTTCCCGATCTTGAAGATCAAGCGCCGGTTGAAATCATCACGGCTCTGGGCCTCAAGGATGCCGGCGAAGATACGCCGGCCGGCCATACGGTGATTGATGCCATTGAATTTATATACCGTATGCTTCCCCTCGGCGCTCGGTGCCTTTTGGCCTGCCTTTCACCTGTTGCCGACGTGATCAACCCGGAATTTCTGGTCCAGTACGGCCAGCAGCTGAAAAAGCAAAAGCCTCTGGAGAATTTGAATGTCGATCAATTCACTGAACTCATACAAGAGGCATTCCTCAGGAAACTGATTCAGTCCCATTGCGATGTGCCTGATTTTTTTAAATTCCGGCCGCCGATGCCCTATCTGCTGAAAAAAATAATGGATCAGCTTGACCCTGAAACACAGGATGCCATTCAGGCGGCGTTTGTCGTCCATTACGGGGTCGTGTGCTGGTCGATTGCGGACCTGATCAATTCCGAGGAGGAATCAAAGCGGAAGATCGGATATCTGTTGATTTGGATCGAATACGAAAACATCCTGTCGGCTCTTAAACTGGCCCTGGACCGCCAAACCTCAATTATGGCTATTTTCAGCATTCTGCATCGATACATAGAAAAAACAAGGGATTATAGAAAAGGCCTCGCGATCGGGGAACCGATTCTCAAAAAGCTGAAAAGCTATTCCCAGGAAACCATGAATGGCCCCATCGGCGCGGAATTTGTCAATGTCATGCGCTGCATCGCGCAATATCATCTGGGCCTTGAAAATTATGAGGGTGCAAGGCAATTCTACCAGAAAGCATTGGATTTGCACATGAATCTTGAATTTCTCCCCCAGGACCAGAAAATCAAAGCCAGCACCGAACATTATCATATACTGGGGGCAACGGCACAGCGTTTGGGGTCGTGGCAAGAGGCCGAAAACTACTATCGGCAAGCCGAGGAAGTCTGCATTCGGTTCAATGACCGCCGACAGCTTGCCGATACCTATCGGCGGATGGCCATTATCGCCCAGGCCCAAAACCAATGGCAGAAGTCGAATGATCTGCTTCAAAAAACCCTGGACATTTTTGTCGAATGCAATGACCGGTCCTCTCAGGGCAGAACGTGCCAGCTGCTGGGAGTCAGCGCCGAAGAACAAAAAAACTGGGAACAGGCTGAAAAATTCTACCGCCAGGCGCTTGACATCGGAATTGAGCTCAACGACCCGCACGGGCAGGCCAGCGCATATCACCATCTGGGAAGCGTCGCCCAGGTGCTGGAGCAATGGCAGAAGGCTGAAATCTGCTTTCAAAAAGCCCTGGATATCTTTGTCGAGTGCAGCGACCCGCTTTCGCAGGGCAGAGCATATCATCATCTGGGCACGATCGCCCAGGAACAGCGGCAGTGGCGGAAGGCCGGATCGTTTTATGATAAGGCGCTTCATATTTTTATCGAGCTCGATGATCCGTTTCTTCAGGCAGGAACCTACCAGAACATGGCCATCTCCGCTCAGCAACAAGAACTTTGGCCGGAGGCCGGAACATTTTTCTTCAAAGCGCTGGAATGCTTTTCAAGATGCCGCGATGAACAAAACACCCTGCTTTCATTAAGCAGCCTGTTTAATCTCAATGAACTGGCCGAGGTTCAAGATCTGTACGGCGCCATTGCCCGGATTCTTCAACGCACGCCCGAAGAAATCCGAACAATCCATGATCTGTGGAAAGCTGAAGCCTGAGTGCACATCATCGCGCTTGACCGCGGGATGGAACTGAATTCATCGCAAGAAAAAATCCGCGCCTTTTGCGATGCCAAGGAGGATCATCGGCTATCCGGGTCGCGGGATTTCAATTTTAAAGGCAATCTATGAAGAAGACCGGCTTTATGTATGATCAGGGATTGCTCCTTCATGATACGGGTTCTGATCATCCTGAATCTCCTGAAAGGCTTCTGGCTGTTTACAGCGGCATCCGATCAGCGAACTTTTTCAGGCTTCTCATCCCGGTGGATGCACAGCGAATTGATTTTAAGTGGCTGGAAACCGTACACAATCCTGACTACATCTATTATTTTGAAGAGATTTGCCTCTCGGGGCGAACCTACCTGGACAGCCAGGACAATCGAATGTGTCCTGACACCTTTGATGCCACCCTGCTGGCCAGCGGGGGCGTGGTCAATGCCTGCCGGATGGTTATGGAAGGATTGATCGACAACGCGTTCTGCGCCGTCAGACCTCCCGGGCATCATGCGGGCCAGAATTTTGCCATGGGTTTTTGTTTTTTCAACCATGTCGCCATTGCCGCTCGTTATCTTCAAAAGGCCTGGGGAATCGAGCGTGTCGGAATCGTCGATTTTGATGTGCATCATGGAAACGGAACCCAGCGGATCTTTGAAGAAGATCCGACCGTGTTCTATTATTCCATCCATCAGCATCCGACATTTTCCTTTCCCGGCACCGGAAGAGAGTTTGAAAAAGGCACCGGCGCCGGATTGGGGTTTACCCTGAATTCCCCGGTCCTGCCAGGCCAGAGCGATCAGGCTTACCGGAGACATTTTGAAAAGGACCTTTGCCCTGCCTTTGATTCGTTCAAACCGCAGGTCATTCTGGTGTCCTGCGGTTTTGATGCACATGAGGATGACGATATGTCGGACATGAAGGTTACCACGGATGGCTTTTCCTGGATGATTCGTCGCATCTGCGAACTTGCGCAGAGACACGGCTCGGGGAGGTTGATTTCCGTTCTTGAAGGCGGTTATTGCATCCGAAGGCTTCCGGAACTGGCCCGAAACCATGTTGAAATTTTAATCGGCTGCTGACGCGGCATCGAGAGCCGTAAAGCGATGCGAATCCATCATAAGCACAATCCTGCGGATCAACGGAGATTTAATATAAAAAATCTACAACTGATTTATATCGCAGAATCAATAATTTCACCCTGTGTTGCGCCCATGTCGAGCATGGGGGATAGTGAAAGGAAAAATTATGTTCGTCAGCCGCTCAATGATCAAGGAAGTCGTCACCATCAGCAGAAAAACCTCTGTCTTAGATGCGCAGAAGATTATGAAAGCAAACCGCGTCCGGCATCTGCCCGTTGTGGAGGAAGACGGCCGTTTGGTGGGAATCGTCACGGACCGGGATCTTCGCAGCGTCTACCCTTCCATCACGCTGCCTCCCGAGGAACAGCAAAAGGAAATGCAGCGTCTGCACGAATACACCATCGAAGACATCATGACCCGTGAAGTGGTCTCAATCGCGCCCACCTCCACCATTCAGGACGCTCTGCTGCTGATTGAAAAAACCCGGGTTGGAGCTTTTCCGGTCGTCGATGAACGCGGAGTTCTCATCGGAATCATTTCCGTTCGGGATCTTCTCGGCGCCTTTATCAAGGTCATGGGAGTGCATGAACCCGGAACGCTCCTTGGAATCGTCGTTGAAGAAAAGGTCGGCGAGCTTAAAAAGATCGTCGATGTGATTTCCGAAGAAAAAATTTCCCTGGGCAGCATTCTGGTCGCGAGGTACTGGGATCAGAACAAGCGTGCGGTTTTTCCCTATCTGCTCGCACTGAACGTCAGTCGGGTAAAAAAGCGGCTTCAGGCCATGGGATATGAATTGATTGATCCGCTTCAGTGGCATCTCGGTCAGGGCGAAAACGGCACATAAAATGCCGCCGCGGCCAATACCCCGTCAAAATCGGATAATTGACAAAAACAGTAAAAATATGATTTGCTCCTATTCGATCAATGGGTTTCAAACTGGCTTAAAGCGGAGCTTGCGTCTGAATGCTGCGGATAAGGTGACCGGGCGCCCGGCGATTTCATTTGAAGGACGCCGATACAGACGCTGATTTTCTCTCTACGAAAGGCCTGTCATGTATATCAAATGCTGGGGTTCAAGAGGGTCCGTTCCGGTATCCGGGGTCGACTATATTCAGTATGGCGGAGATACCACCTGTGTGGAGATACGGGCCAGAAGCGGTGAAATTATAATTGTGGATGCTGGAACCGGCATTCGCAGGCTCGGCAATCAGTTGATTCAGGAAAACCGTTTTAATTATCATTTTATTCTCACCCATGCCCACTGGGACCATCTGATGGGGTTTCCTTTTTTCAAGCCTCTTTACAGAAGGGAATCCCTTATTAAAATGCACCAGTGCCCGCTGGCCGACAATTACGTAGAACAGATTTTTTCCAGGGTCATGGCGCCTCCGAATTTTCCGGTCCAGTACTCGAATCTGAAGGCAACCATGGATTATCAACAAGGATGCCCGCAAAGCTTTGATATCGGATCGATTCATATCATCCCGATCCCGATCAGTCACCCCAACCAGGGCAGCGGGTATAAATTTGTTGAAGACGGCAAGAGCCTTGTTTTTCTGACCGACAATGAACTGGGCTATGTTCATCCCGGAGGACTGGCCTATCCGGACTACCTGGAATTTTGCACGGGCGTGGACCTGTTGATTCACGATGCCGAATATACGCCGCAGGAGTACGAAACCACCATCAAATGGGGGCATTCGTCTTATGTCGATGTCTTGAAACTGGCAACCGCCGCCGGCGTCCGTCAACTGGGACTTTTTCACATGAATCAGGAGAGAACCGACCCCGCCATGGACCAGATTGTTCACGACTGTCGCAGCCAGCTTAAAGACCGGAGCGCCGGGATCGAATGCTTTGCCGTGGCATGCGACCAGGTGATGGCGCTCTGAAGTTCGAAGCCTGAATCGAAAGGAAATGCCGCATTGGAAACATCAATCAAAAGAGCTGCCAGAGATCTTGTATCGTCCAGGCATGCCGTAGCCCTGACCGGGGCCGGCATTTCGGTTGAAAGCGGCATCCCTCCCTTTCGGGGCAAAGGGGGGATGTGGGAAAAATTCGACCCGATGGAGTGCGCCCACATTCAGGCATTTATGGAAAATCCGGCCCGAGTGTGGGCGATTTTCCTGAAGGAAATGAAAACCATTCTGGATCAGGCCAGACCCAACAGCGCCCATATCGGCCTGCTTCAGATGGAACAGCAGGGCATTCTCAAAACCATCATCACCCAGAACATCGACGGGCTTCACCAGATGGCTGGAAATTCCGATGTAATTGAGTTTCACGGCAATTTCGCCTGGCAGCAATGCATGGAATGCGGCTGCCGAATTCCAACCTCACGCCTGGTCCTTAACTCCCTGCCGCCCCGGTGCGACTGCGGCGGCATTCTGAGGCCTGAATGCGTATTTTTTGGAGAAATGATTCCCCCGGAATCGCTTGAGCGCTCCAGGCGCATTGCGGCCCGATGCGACCTGATGCTGGTTGTGGGAACCTCGGCCGTTGTTCAGCCGGCAGCTTTTATGCCGGTCATCGCCAAGGACGCCGGCGCCACAATCATCGAAATCAATCCGGAGAAAACCCCCTTGACCCATGCGGTCAGCGATTACCTCATTCAAGGGAATGCCGGAGAAATCATATCGGCCATCATGGAACAAATTAACGCTTTATCGGACGCTTGAAACGCTTACCGGTTTTGAACAGAAACAGAGCGGCATAACGCGGATCCAGAGCTTCCGGCGATACATGGCCGTATTCGGTTTCCATTTCTTGAAAAAGCGCATCCACAACCCCGCCGATGCGGTCCGTTAATTGACTTTCGGAAAGGTTGGCATATTGTGAAAGCCAATCCAAAAAGGAGGATTTTCCAACGGGCCGGATTTGATAAGGAGGCGTTTTCCCCTGCCAAAGTCCGGAAAAAAACGGCTTAAAGACCTCTATCGGCAATGGCTCAAGCCCGGGTTTCAGCCCAAGACAGTGCCGGGCCCACAGGGTCAGCAGCAGGTTTTTGTAAGTCAGAAATTCAAACCGGCCCAGGGAATCGGCCTCGATCGGCATTTTATCCAGCAAAGCATCGATCTCAATCACCTGCGTCAAGACCGCTTCAGTCTGATTCAAGTCCGCAAGCGTTGAAAATTCCCTGTATAACTGGCCGCTTGAGAAACCGTCAAAAAACTGGGGCTTTGGAAGAAAGAGACCGCCCAGAACGCCCAGCCATTTTTCGTCCCAGAAAGTCAACCCCAACCCTGACCTGTGCATCCAGCTCTCGTTCCGCCAGTATTCAGCCCGCCACTTCAGCTTGAGGGCCAGCCCGAAACCCACCCGGAAGACAGCTGACAGGGCAAAACGCTCGATAATGGCGGCGCTTCTGGCAACATCCGCGCCGCAGGTTTCAATAGTCAACCGTTCCAGGCCGATGCCAAGATAGCCGGAAACCTTTTTCACCACCTGTGACAATTCGTTTCGGCCTGAAATTTTGATCCTGTCAGCCACAATCACCTGATTGCATAAACCTGCAAATTCTGCCTGCAGATGGCAGAGCGCATTCGAAGAAACTCGCGCCAGGGCCCGGCCGAACAGGCTGTCCGTCGAAATTTCCTGACCGTGAACCATGGGCGCCAGCCAGAGCGCTTCCGGATCCGGGGTTTTCGAAAGATATTTCGGTCGTTGGGCAAAAAAGGCCTCAACCTTCAGGGGCTGGTAAACGCCCACCGCCTCTTCATAGGGAAGCAGCCCTTTTTCGGCCAGCCGCACGTTTCGCAATCGATAATTTTCCTCTTCGGTTTCCGCCGGAATCACGGCCGTGGCCTCAAACAGGACTTTCTGGTATACCTCATGATCGTATGCGGCCAGATGATCCAGAAAGCTTTCGACAAATTCACGCCGAAGCGGCCCGGACAAATCCGCGGCGGCGTCGTCATGATGAATACGAATATAAAACACATCGTCCCTGGTGAAAAAATCATCCCCTAAGTCCGAAAAATCTTCGTCATGCTCCCGGATTCTCACCGAAATGCTTTGATTCAGATACCATTCAACCATCTGGGTGGCATCGGTCAGAAACCACCGGATAAATCCATCCGGGTTGGCTGCAAGAAAGCGTTGCATCCACTCGCTCATGCCTTTTAAATCCGGATGATCCTTGCGCCATCCTTCGACATCCAGAATGTACTGCCACTGCCTGGCGGAGGCCAGAGAGAGGATGGGCAGACAATCATCGAGCCCGATATCCTGAATGAGCATATGAAGGTCTTCCTCGGGAAAGGAATGCACCAGAGCCGCCGGCTGGGGAAAGCTCAGAATGCGGTCCAGTGCGGCTTGCGGCGGAAGATTCAGAATGGCTTTTCGCTGTTCGAAAAGCTTCTGAAGACGATTTTCAGAAGTTTGATCTTTCAGTTCCGAATTCATGCGGATTGAACCTCTTGCCTGCCCGCGCTCCAGGACGCGGATTTCAACAGCAGCAACATTCCCGGAATTGCAATCAGGGTGCAGGCGATAAAAAAATGCACCCACCCCATGTGTTTGGCCAGAAATCCGGTCGGCGCCGATGCCAGCACCCGCGGCACGCCCATCAGGCTGCTGAGAAGCGCGTACTGGGTGGCGGTAAATTTTTTGTTGGTAATGCTGGCCATGAATGCCGCATAAGCCGCCGTTCCCATGCCGCTGCTCAGATTTTCAAAAGCGATCACTCCGGAAAGTGCCGCAACGCTGTTTCCGATCCGGGCCAGAACGGCGAACCCGGCCGTTGACAGGGCCTGAAAAATCCCGAACACCCACAGGCTTCGGACAATCCCCAGCCGCAGCATGACAAGGCCTCCCAGCAGGCTGCCGAACACGGTGGCCCAGAATCCGAACAGTTTGACCACAGCGCCGATCTGGGTCTTGGTAAAGCCGATGTCCAGGTAGAAGGGAGTGGTCATGGCGCTGGCCATGGTATCGCCGATCTTGTACAGCAGAATAAAGGCCAGAATCCAAAGAGCCTCCTTCCGGCGGAAATACTCTGTCAGCGGTTCAATGACAGCCTCTTTAAGGGTCTTCGGAGTTCCTTCGGGAACGCCGGGCTCTTTCGCCATCAGGGTGGTCAGAACTGCGGGCAGCAGACAGGCGGCCATGATCAGATAGACGGCCCGAAAGCCGATATGATCGGCCATGATCAGGCCGCCTCCCGATGCCAGAAGCATTCCGATTCGATAGCCATTGATATAAAATGACGCGCCCAGTCCGAGTTCCGCATCAGAGAGATCCTCTCTTCGATAGGCGTCGATCACGATATCCTGGGAAGCGCTGAAAAAAGTCACGGCAAACGCGGCCACGGCAATGCCCCAGGGACAGCCGGCCGGATCACTGAACCCCAGAAAGACGATGGCCCCCATCAGGCAGATCTGTAAGATCAGCAGCCATCCGCGTCTTCTGCCCATCCGGAACAGTGTAAACCGGTCCATGAACGGGGCCCAGACAAATTTCAGGGTATACGGCAGGCCGACCAGCGCCATCATGCCGATGACGGCCAGATCCACACCCTCGTCCTTCATCCAGGCCTGAAGAACGCTCAAGGTCAACAGCAACGGCAGGCCGGAGGCATATCCCATGACAAAGGCCACCAGCATGCGCGTGCTGAATACCATTCCAAGAATGCCGGGCTTTTTCCCGGAGGTCTCAAAATCGGAGCGGACGACTTTTCCGGCTACTTGCCGGGGCATTGGCTGATCACCCGCGGATCGATTTGCTTGTTTCCGTACGCCTTGTCGAAATGGGCGCTGAAATCACCGGCGAGTTTTTTCGCCCGAATCCGGTAGGCATCCTTGTCGGCCCAGGTATTTTCAGGTTTCAGAACTTCCGAAGGCACATCCGGGCAGATGCGGGGAATGTTCAGATGAAACAGATCGTCCCGGTCATAGGGCACGTCTGTGAGCTTTCCGTCCAGGGCCGCGTTGAGAATGCGGCGGGTGATATTGATGTCGAACCGGCGGCCTTCTCCGTAGGGGCCGCCGCTCCAGCCCGTGTTGATCAGATAGACCTCGGTGTTGTGGGCCTTCAATTTTTGCCCCAGCATATCCGAATAATAGTGAGGCAGACAGGGCATGAAAGGCTGGCCGAAGAACCGGGAAAAAGTCGATACCGGATCAATGATTCCGGTTTCGGTTCCGGCCAGTTTGCTGGTATACCCCATCAAAAACCACAGCATGGCCTGTTCGGAATTAAGGCGCGCAACCGGAGGAAGCACGCTGTTGGCGTCGGCAGCCAGAAAGACGATGGTTTTGGGGTGAGGGCCGACGGATGAAGGCTTGATGTTGGCCAGATAGCTCAGGGGATAGGAAGCCCGGCTGTTGGGGGTGAGCCGGGCGTCATTCAGATCGAAGATACCGCCCGGGTACATCATGGTATTTTCGATGATCACCCCGTGATTGAGGTAGTCGTCCACATGAAAAACCGCCCGGTAGATCTCGGGCTCTTTTTCCGAATCCAGATTGATTAATTTTGCGTAGCAGCCGTATTCGAAGTTGGCGATCCCGTTTTCACTCCATCCGTGCTCGTCGTCTCCGAGAAGCGCCCGGCTGGGGTCGGCGGAAAGCGTGGTTTTCCCGGTTCCGGAAAGCCCCAGAAAGAGCCCCAGCTCACCTTTTGGGTTCTCGTTGGCCGAACAGTGCAGGGGGAGAATGCCGTTGAGAGGAAGGTAATAATTCATCACGGTGAACATCAGTTTTTTAACGCTGCCCCCGTAAGACGACCCGTACACCAGGCCAAGGCCCTTGCCAAAGTCCATGGCAATGGCCATGGATGAGGTCCTCGTGCCGCGATCTTTTCGAAGCCGTCCGGCATACCGCTCGGAAACGATCTTGTCATAAGGCAGTACCAGCAGCGTAAATCCCTTCTCGGCAAAGATGCTTCGGCCGATGTCATCCGGAACCGGACGGAACATGTTGTCGGTAAACAGGCTGGTTAGCCCGTTGTCGGTAACGGTGCGCACCGGCAGGGCATAGGAGGCGTCGGCGCCGATAACCCGGTCCGTGACAAAAACCTGTTTTTTTTCTGAAAGAACTTTCAGGGCATCCTGCCAGAGCATCTCGAAGGTTTGTGGATCCATAGGAAAGTTGTTCGGAGAATCCCAGTCGATATGGGATTCGACCTCCGGACGGCGCACAATATAGGTGTCATACGGAGATCTTCCCGTGGAATCCGGGGCGGTCCACGTCACCAGGCTTCCGCAGGACGAAACCAGCGCCTCTTTGGCCTCCACCGTCTTGCGAATGATTTCCCTTCGTTCAAGATTTAAATACACCGATCCATGGTCTGCAATCGCCTTATCAATATCCGATTTTAAGTCCATTTTTGCCGTCTCTTTTTCCTGTGGTTTGGGTTTGATGATTGGGTCAAAGATTTATCCGGAGTCGAAAAGCCGGAATACGAGATTTCAGTCTCCAGGGCCGTAACAGGCGAAAACAACCTCGTCCAGATCCCGTTTCGGAACGTGATGAGCCCCATGGTCGTCCCGCCAGTACCGGATGTCCCCGTCAGGGCCTACGGGTTCGATCACGATTTGTTCCCCGGGTTTTCCGATGGCCAATACCAGAAGGATTTCAAGGCAATCCGGAATATCGAGCCGGTTGCTCAGCCGTTTTCTGTCCACAGCGGCGATGATGCACCCGGCCAGGCCCTTTTTCGTCGCCCCAAGAAGTATGCTCTGGGCAGCGATTCCCGGATCGCAGGAAAAGTCCGCGCTGATGCGCCGGTCTCCCAATAAAATGATATACGCCGACGGCTGTTCGCCCGGTTCCGGTCCAGCCCATTGCTTCAGATAGCCGGCCCATTGCAGACACAAAAATATCTCGGCGTTGACATCCCCGTCGCATGAAAGGATATACTTCAACGGCTGCCGATTGGCCGCCGAAGCGCTCAGTCTGGCCATATCGACCAAATACCTGAGCGTTTCAACGTCCACGCGATGATTCTGATAAAACCGCCGGCAGCTTCTGTTTTTCCGGATCAGCGCTTCGAGCATGACGGCTGTTTCCCTGTCCAGTTCCTATGCATCCACATAAGCACTTCATCAAAATCCTGTTGAAGCATTTTCAGCGCATTTCCCCTGTGACTGACCGCGCCTTTTTCCTGGCGGCTCAACTGAGCGAAAGTCTTCTTCATCGACGGGCAGTAAAATACGGGATCGTATCCGAATCCGTTGTAGCCCTGCATGGTTTCGGCGATCCGGCCTTCACACGTTCCTGAATAAGTTTTAACCGGACCGTTGGGAATTGCGATGCATACCACGCACTGGAAATAAGCCTTCCGATCGGCAACGCCTGTCATTTCCCGCAAAAGCTTGATGCACCGGTCGGTATCCGTCGCGTCGATACCGGCATACCGGGCTGAATGTATCCCCGGCATGCCGCCGAGCGCTTCAACCACCAGCCCGGAATCATCCGCCAGAGCCGGTATCTGATAATGGTCGGCGTAATACCTTGCCTTCTTGCAGGCATTTTCCGTAAAATTGCTGCCGTCCTCGACCGGCGGCGCCACCGGATCGAAGGCGTCAAGGTCTTTGATTCGAACCGGAAAATTTTTTAAAAGATCTTTGATTTCACTGATTTTCCCCTTGTTGCTCGTAGAAAGCAGCAGGGGGATCCAATGATTCCCGGCAGCCGCGTACCGGCCGAAACCGTCTGGAAAAATGCCGTGATGCCGCACTGTATTTTTCAACCGCATACCCCGCTGTCAGGCGAGATATAATAGGACATGGGATCTGTTTTGTAAAGCTTTTCAAGATAAACGCTTTTTAGAAAAGCGGCAGGAGTCCGTATTCCTGAAATTTGAGGCAAGACCTTGAAAATGCCTTTATTTCAATGGACCGTATCCTGACAATAATTCTTTACACCGAAAACCCGGCTGGTGTATGAATTGCCAAGGTTAATCCATTCGGTTTCCATTCGTCAATTTTAAGGAAAGATCATGCATAAATTGCTTGCCGACCAACCGGGACAGAAAATGCTCCTGCTGGGAAACGAAGCCATTGCCCGGGGCGCCCTGGAATCCGGAGTGGCCGTGGCGACCACCTATCCCGGCACGCCCTCATCGGAAATTTCGATGAACTTTTTCCAGATCTCTCAGGAAAGCGACCTGTACTTCGAATACAGCACCAACGAGAAGGTGGCGCTCGAAGTGGCGGCCGCGGCAGCCAACTGCGGCGTGCGCAGCATGTGCGTCATGAAGCATGTGGGCATGAACGTAGCTGCCGATGCACTGATGACCCTGGCCTATGTAGGCGTTAAAGGCGCCCTGGTGATCGTAACCGCCGACGACCCTTTCATGTTTTCGAGCCAGAACGAGCAGGACAACCGGTATTATGCAAAATTCGGGGGTCTTCCCATGCTCGAGCCCTCGGACAGTTCGGAAGCCCGGCAGATGACGGCCGAGGCTTTCGAACTGTCGGAAAAACTCGGGGAACCGGTCATTCTGCGCACAACCACCCGATTGAATCATTCAACCGGGGCTGTGACCCTGGGCCCCATGCAAAAGATAAAAACCCGGGGCGAATTCGTTCGAAATCCGCTTCGCTACGTCACCGTACCGGCCGTCTCCAGAAAGCTGCATGCCCGTTTGCTGGAAAACCTGGCATCCGCCCGTCAGATTTCCGAGACGTCGGCCTTTAATTTCACGAAGGGCGAAGGCGCCTGGGGAATCATCTGCAACGGCGTCAGCTATAATTATGTTTGCGACGCGCTCTTGGATCTGGGTCTGGAGCAACGGATCCGGATTCTCAGAATCGGGTTTTCCCATCCTCTGCCGGAGGACCTCATCGTATCCTTTCTGAAAACCAGCGAAAAGGTTCTCGTTGTCGAGGAGGGAGAACCTTACATGGAAGAAGCCGTCAAGGCCGCAGCCCAACAGGCGAAACTGACCCTCGACATTCAGGGCAAAAGCGACACGCTCTTCTCCCGGCTTTATGAGTTTGATCCGGCCATGGTCCGGGAAAAGATCGCCGGGTATTTCAACGTTCCCTATACGCCGCCGCAAAGAATCGACCTTTCCGATGTTCCGGAACTTCCCGCAAGGCCGCCCTCGCTGTGCCCGGGATGTCCGCACCGGGCGACCTTCTATGCCGTCAGAAAGGCCGCCGCCGGTCTGGACATCATGTGCCCCAACGACATCGGGTGCTATACGCTGGGTTTCATGCCCCCGCTTTCCATGGGAGACTTTTTGATATGCATGGGGTCTTCCGTGGGAACCTCCTGCGGTTTTTCAAAAGTCAGCGGCAAGAAGGTCGTCGCCTTTATCGGCGATTCCACCTTTTTCCATTCCGGCATTCCCGGTCTGATCAACGCCGTTTTCAACCAGCACGATTTCACCCTGGTCATTTTGGACAACGGCATCACGGCCATGACCGGTCATCAGCCAAACCCCGGAGTGGATATGGAAAAGCTCAACCTCAAGGGATACGGCCGCGTTTCCATTGAAGCGGTCGTCCGGTCCCTGGGCGTCGGGCAGGTTTCCGTGATCCGGCCCCTGAATGTCAAAAAGAGCATTGAGGCGATTCGGAAGGCCTTGGATTTCAAGGGTGTTTCGGTGGTGATCTCCAAACACCTCTGCCCCCTGTTTGCCAACAGCTTCCGGAAGTCCACGGCCAGGCCTTTTTACGTCAGCGACCGGTGCAGAAATCACCGGAACTGCGTCAACGACCTGGCCTGTCCCGCCTTTTTTATTTCTGAAGGACGGGTCAAAATCAATTCGGCCCTTTGTACGGGATGTTCTCTGTGCGCCCAGGTGTGCCCGGAAAATGCCATCCTGCCGCAGAAGGCCGATTCCTGACCGGGTCATGGCCTTTTGAATTCCGGTCGTCGGAAACCTGATTTCTTCAAATTGCATGGAGTTTGAATATGATGAAAGCAAAACGATTGATCATCGTAGCGGTGGGCGGGCAGGGAAACCTTCTGGCCTCGCGGGTGCTGGCCGAGGCGGCGCTTGCCTCCGGCGTGCCGATCAGAATGAGCGAAATCCACGGCATGGCCCAGCGGGGCGGGGTGGTCGAATCCGCTCTGGTATTCGGAGACGCCAGAAGTCCGATTATATCCGATGCCGAAGCGGATGTGCTCGTGGGTTTTGAACCGTCGGAAACCCTGAGGGCACTGAATCGATGCAATCCGGAATCGGTTGTGATTACCAATCTTGCCCCGCTGCCGCCCTTTACGGTGTCGATCGGAAAGGGCGTATACCCGGACATCAAGCAGATCCAGGATCTGATTCGGGCCAAAACCAGAACACTCATTGCTTTCGACGCCACAAAAATGGCCCATGCGGCCGGAAGCGCCAGGGCCGTGAACATGGTGCTTCTCGGCGCCTTAATACAGACCCGGATTCTTCCCGTATCCGTGGAAAGCGTCCGGTCCGCCATCGAGACGAAGACCGCCCGGTCCTTTGTTCCGGCAAACCTCAAAGCCTTTGAGCTTGGGTTCGAGGCCGCAAAAAATCTCGCGGCGTCTTGATGAAGTTCTTGCGATATTTCAGGCTGTGCAAAGGTCCTGATGTCGGGCTTTTTAACTCTTTGAACACGGTTTCATCGAAACACGCCGACAACCATGCTTGAAGAACTGTTCATCAGAAATTTTGCCATCATCGACGATCTTCGCATCCGCTTTTCAGACGGCCTGACGATTCTCAGCGGAGAGACCGGCGCCGGAAAGTCCATTATCATTCAGGCGGTCAACCTGCTGCTGGGCGCCCGGGCTTCAGCGAAGATGATCCGGTCGGGCGCCGATTGCGCAGAGGTGGAGGCGCTTTTCAGAATTAATCCGGAAAGCGACCTGGCCCGGCGGCTGCGGGAAGACGGCCGGGAAATCGCCGACGCGTTGATTATCCGGCGCATCATCGCCGAAAATGACCGGCACCGGATATATCTCAACGACCGGCCGGCCACGATTCAGACGCTTTGCGATGTGGCGGAAAACCTGGCCAGCATTTCCGGCCAGCATGCCCATCAGAAGCTTTTAAAAGAAGAAAACCAGCTGAGAATTCTGGACGAGTTTGCAGGCCTGACCGATCTTCGAATCCAGCTGGCCCGATTTTATCATCAACTGGTTCCCCTTTCCGAGAATCTTCGAATGCTTTGCGTCCGTCAAGCCAGTCAGGCACAGGAACTCGAACTCCTCGAATTTCAGCGCCAGGAAATCCAGCAGGCCGGCATCATCCCCCAGGAGGATTCGAACCTCGAGCAGGAGCGCGTGCTGCTGAAACACGCGGAAAAGATTTACGAAACCGTGCACCAAAGCATCGAAACCCTGTATTCGGGCCAGGGCGCCATAGCGGAAAATCTGACCGTGATTCAAAAAAATCTGGACAGAATCCGCTCTCTGGACCCGGAACTTGAATCCATGGCCGGAACGATTTCCGGTATTTCGTTTCAAGTCGAGGACATCTCCCAGCGCTTCGGAACCTACCTGCATCGGATTTCCATCGATCCGGCCCGCATCGAAGCGGTCGAAGCCCGGCTGGACCTTTTGAACAGGCTGAAACGCAAATACGGAGGAACCCTGGAGGCCGTTGCGGAAAAGCTCAAAGCCATTGAAAAGGAAATCGCCGTCGTTTCGGATCTTTCGGATCGGATACGGAACATGGAAAAGCAAATCGACGACCTGAAGTGCAAATTGATCCTTGCCGCGGAAACGCTTTCCGAAAAACGAAAATCCGCCGCCGAAGAGCTTTCCCGCAAAATCGAATTCGAGCTGGCCGGACTGAAAATGCCGGACAGCCGGCTTAAAATCGCGGTAGCGCCGATTCCGGCTGAAACCGGCGCCTCCTATCCGGCGGCCGGGGGAAAACGCATCACCGAAACCGGATTGGACCGGGTGTCTTTTTTAATTTCCCCCAACCTCGGCGAGGCGCTCAAGCCTCTGGCGCAAATCGCCTCGGGAGGCGAGCTTTCCCGGGTCGTGCTGGCCCTGAAAGCCATCACCGCGAACAGATCCTCCCTGGAAACCGTGGTATTCGATGAGGTGGACGCCGGCATCGGCGGATCCGCGGCTGAAGTGGTGGGGAACAAACTCCGTCAGCTCTCAGCGTATCATCAGATCATCTGCATCACCCATCTTGCGCAGATTGCCAAATTCGGACACAACCATTTCCGCATATCCAAAAACGTCGTAAACAGCCGGACCGTCACTGCAATAGAGCCCCTGGACGAATCCGAGCGGGTGGAAGAACTGGCCAGAATGCTGGCCGGCGCAACGATAACCCAGACCACTCTAGCCCACGCCCGTGAGATGCTCAACATGAATCGGCCGTAATCATTTATCTATCAGGCTTTTTTTCAGCGCGTTTGCCTCTGTTCGGCGTTTTTCATACCATATGTATGTTGTGGATTGTTTTTGCTTGACATACCACATATTGTGTGAGAAATAGAGTTTTATCTTCGAAGATCACCTCGACTTCAAAGATGCTTCAAAAACTTCCAGATCCTATGCCCCGAAAATTACATGGCATCATCCATAACGCCGGCCCGTTGACCGGCAACCCGAAAGAGAGGGAAATATGACGCAGCAATCCAAATTTCTGGCAACCGATGAGGGAAATTTTGAAATGAATATTTGCGAATGGGATGAATGCCGGTTGTCTGAATTTTTGATGGACGCCAGCCAGATCGAAAAGGATCAGGCCATTGAAATCAGTCGGTTTCTGCGAAAGCAAATCGCCCAGATGGAACTGCCGACCGTCACTCTTCCCCTGATCGGCCATATCCTCACCGCCAAACTGGCGGAATACGGCCTGCACAACATCCCCCCCCTTGTTCCGGACAAATCCATTTTCATTCATGACAGGCTGGCGATTTCCGAAAACGCCCGGAGGGTGCTGGAAAGACGCTACCTCAAAAAGGACGAAAACAACAAACTGCTGGAAACACCCGAGGAGATGTTCCGCAGAGTGGCCCGCCACATCGCCAAAGCGGAGGATAAGTTGTCCGATGGATCGCGGACAAAAGAGATCGAAGACATCTTTTACAATATGATGACGGAATTTAGATTTCTTCCCAACTCGCCCACTCTGATGAACGCCGGACAACGCCTCGGCCAGCTGGCCGCCTGTTTTGTGCTGCCCATCAAAGACAGCCTGGAAGACATCTTCAACTCGGTCAAACACGCCGCGCTGATTCACAAATCCGGCGGGGGCACGGGTTTTGCGTTTTCCCGGCTTCGGCCCAAAAACAGCCGGGTAGGCGCCACCGGAGGAGTGGCCTCAGGGCCGGTATCGTTCATGAAAATTTTCAATACCGCCACCGAACAGGTCAAACAGGGCGGCACCCGTCGGGGCGCCAACATGGCGGTGCTGCGGGTCGATCATCCGGATATTCTGGAATTTATCCACTGCAAGCAGAACAACAGCGAACTGAACAATTTCAATATTTCCGTCGGCGCAACCGATGTTTTTATGAAAGCGGTGGCGACTGAAAGCAATTACGACCTGATTGATCCCCGGGACGGAACGGTTGCCGGTCAGCTCAACGCCAAGGAAGTCTATCAGGCCATGGTCAACCAGGCATGGAAAAACGGAGATCCGGGCATCATCTTCCTCGATAAAATGAACAAGGACAACCCCACGCCGGCCCTGGGCGAGATCGAAAGCACCAATCCCTGCGGAGAGCAGCCACTGCTTCCAATGGAAGCCTGCAACCTGGGTTCCATCAATCTGACCCGGTTTGTCGTTGAAACCGAAGAAAAAAAACCGGCCATCGATTACAACAGCCTTCGGGAAACCGTACGCGATTCCGTACGTTTTCTGGACAACGCCATCGAAATGTCCCAGTATCCGCTGCCGGAAATCGACGACATGGTCAAGGGCAACCGCAAGATCGGTCTTGGCATCATGGGATTTGCGGATCTGCTCTACGAGATGCGGATTCCCTACAACTCCGATCAGGCGCTGGAACTGGCCGAAGAAGTCATGGCCTTCGTTCAGAAGGAGTCCCACGAAGCCTCCAGGGCCCTGGCCGAAGAACGGGGGGTATTCAAAAATTTCGATTCCAGCATATACAAGGACAGGGGCTTCCCCATGCGAAACGCCACCACCACCACCATCGCCCCCACCGGAACCCTGAGCATCATCGCCGGCTGTTCCAGCGGCATCGAGCCCCTGTTTGCCTTAAGTTTTGTGCGCCGGGTCATGGACAACGATGAACTGCTTGAAATCAATCCTGTTTTCGAAAAAACGGCCAAACAGCGGGGATTTTATTCATCCCAGATCATGGCGGCCGTTGCCAGGCAGGGCAGCATTCAGAATATGGTGGAAATTCCCGAAGACGTCCGAAAGGTTTTTGTCACGGCTCACGACATCGATCCGCAATGGCACATCCGCATGCAGGCGGCGTTCCAAAAGCATACGGACAACGCCGTATCCAAAACGGTCAACCTGCCCAAAACAGCCTCGGTTGACGATGTGATGAAAATCTACAATATGGCCTACGAACTGGGATGCAAGGGCGTGACCATCTATCGGGACGGCAGCAAGGAAAACCAGGTGCTTTCGGTCAGCGACAGGGCCGCAGCGGACGGCTTCATGACCGCTGTTCGGCAACGGCCCGAAACCCTGGAAGGCTTTACCACCAAGATGCAGACCGGCATGGGCAATCTATATGTGACCGTAACCGAATGCGAGGGAAAACCCTTTGAAGTGTTTGCCACCATCGGCAAATCCGGCCGATCCACCACCGCCAAAACCGAGGCCATCGGCCGGCTGGTTTCTCTGGCCCTGCGCTCGGAAGTAAAGGTTGAAAACATCGTGGAACAGCTCAAGGGAATCGGCGGCGAATACCCGATCTTTCAAAAAGACGGCCTGGTGCTTTCCATTCCCGATGCCATCGGCCGGATTCTTGAAAAACGCTACCTGAAAAGCTGCAACGGCCACCGCAAGACCCAAAGCGATCTGAAGGGAGAGGCCTGTCCGGAATGCGGCCAGCCGATCCGCTTTGAAGAAGGCTGCAAAACCTGTCATCACTGCGGGTTTTCCAAATGCAGCTGATTCGAAGTCTGGTTTTCCGATTTTTCAACCAGAGGCGCAGACGCCGATGCATCCGTCAGCCTGGAGACCGCCGGGTGCATGTGAAAAGGTCTGGAACCACTGTCGGCAATCCATAGATAATCAGCAAAGGAACGCTCAACGTCCCCGGCATCCATCTGCACGGGATAAACGGTTCGATACGGCAGGCCGGTGCGCCGAAAAGCCCTGTTCGGAACGCCGAATTTTTTCAGAATATGGCCGTTTCCGACCAGAACCGCCATCACGCGACCATCAACCGCCAGCGCCACGGCTTCGGCCATCGTCTCCTCCCAGACGCACTGGGCCATGTAAAAATCCTCAAAACTGCCCCCGGCATGGCGCCTGAAAGTTTCTTCCACGAATTTCCGGTGTTCGGCATCGGATGTATCGATCTGCTCGGGCAGATATTTCCTCTCGTCGGGGTTGAGGTGTTCCAGACCGCTGACGGCGATCTTTGGCGGAATATGAAAGGGAATATTCAGGGCCCTGAGGGGAATGCGGTTGTCCCGAATGAATTCCAGGATCTCCCGGTAAAGCCCGAAATCGTACTTCCAGTTTGCGCGCCAGTGGGTTTTCTTCAGGAAAGTCTCCTCATCCAGTTGGCCTGAAGACCACTGATCCAGAACCTCCTGATAGGAACGGTCAAACATTTCCATGCCCACGACCAGGTCCGGAAAAAGCGCGTAAAGAGCTTGAATCACCTGGAGCTGAACGTCATGATGGGCGCGACGGGTATGCTGTTCCCCGATATAAATGATCCGGGCCAGAGAAAGGTCCGCCATCATCTGGTCAAAGGAAACCGCGCATCCAGATTGGGTTGAGACAATCGAATCCTGGGCAAAGCTTCCTTCGACGTCTCTAATGGTCATGGTTTTTGGAAAAAGAGCGCATCCGAGGCTCTGAAAAAGGCATGCCATCAGCAACAGAGCCGCTGTCTTTCTGATCAATGAAACGAGGATCATTTGAATTTTCTCCGGAAACCGTTCAATTAAAAAAAATTAATTGAAAACATGGGTAAAATCCTGAAGAATCAAAAAGCTGTCTGCCGGATCATGATGCCGGAAGACGAAATAAAAGAAAAGATAAAATCCGGCTGGCCGTCAAAGCGCCAACGGACTGAAATCAAACCGTTAGAGTCATAAGGGAGGTCATGCATGAACGATGAAGCCCGCCGTCAGGCCATTAATGAACACATTCAGAAAGATCCCTTTGCCGCGCATCTGGGCGCCAGAGTGGAGATTCCAGCGCCTGGCCGCAGCCGCGTGTTTCTCACCATCACCGACGAGATGACCAATTTTCACAACACGGCCCATGGCGGGATCATCTTTTCCCTCAGCGACATCGCCTTTGCGGCGGCGAGCAACTCCCACGGGCAGACCGCCGTTGCCCTGAATGTGGGCATCAATTTCCTGAAAGCCGCCCGTTCCGGGGACCAGCTGGTGGCGGAAGCAACGGAGACATGCGGCGGAAAACGAACCGCCCTTTACGACATTGCGGTCCGGGATGCGCAGACCGGAGAACTGGTGGCAACGACTCAGAATCTAGTGTACCGGAAAAACGAGTGGTTTGCTCCGCAGGAAAAATAAAACCGGAAGGTCGTTCTTCAAAAAAAACCTTGACCCGACCATGGGTTCACACCTTACCTTGCGCATCATCATGGCCGTGATGTGAATCAAATCTGTAAAGAGGAGTTTGAAATGCCAAAGGTAACGGTAAAAGACTGGATCGAGATGTTCCGGGAGCTGGGGCTGAATGAAGCGCAAATGCACCAATGGCACAGGCTGTTTGAAAACCGCCATCCCCAGGGACACGAGGAATTTCTTGAATGGCTGGGCCTGTCGGCTCAGAAAATCGAGGAAATCAGAACCCAAAGCAGATAACACACAATCGGATTGCAGCCGGAGCTGCAATCCGACCAAGTTCATCAACATGCCAACCTATACCATTTCAAAGCTTGCCCGCATTTTCGGGTTGTCCCGAAGCGCGCTTCTGTATTACGACCGCATCGGTCTGCTGCCTCCGTCCGGAAGGACCGGCGCCGGATACCGCTGCTACAACGAGGACGACCGTGCACAGCTGGAGCAGATCTGCGCCTATCGGCAGGCCGGGCTGACAATTGAAGACATCCGGTCCCTGCAGCAGGAACAAAAGCCCGGCGCCTCGGTTCTCAAGCAAAGGCTGCAAGCAATCGGCCGTGAAATTCAGGAATTACAATCCAAGCGGCGGCATCTGCTCAAAATGTTCAAGATGCTGACCTCGCAGGAAGTTCCAGCCGTCGTGGACATGGCCATGTGGATTGGAATGCTTCGATCCGCAGGCATGGACGAGCAGGCCATGAGCAGCTGGCACGCTGAGTTTGAAAAGCGCGCCCCCGAAGCCCACCATGAGTTTCTGCTTTCGCTGGGAATTCCGGAAAAGGAGGCGCTGGAAATCAGAAAGTGGGTGGAAAAATCAATGCCGTCATCCGATCCGGATTCAGCGGTCGTGCCGAAGGCCATCTCGAGGGACAGCCTTCGGGCATTACAAAACCAAACGAAATTATGACATCGCCTTGACCAGCTGCAGGGATGCGGCCAGGGTCGGATCCAATGCCGGACCGAAAGGCGGCGCATAGGCCAGATCCATCTGGGTGTAATCGTCAACGCTCATGCCGGCATGAAGGGCAACGGCCGGCGCATTGATCCGGTGAGCCGCCCCTTCCCGACCGACCATCTGAACGCCCAGAAGACGTCCGGATTTTTTATCCCCCACGATCTGCACCCATATGGTGGTGGAACCCGGATGGGCGTGAGCCCGGGACCGGGATTTAATGACCGTCGCCTCCGGATCAAAGCCCGCACTTCTGGCCTCGCCCACGCTCAGACCGGTGCGCGCCACCTCCAGGCCGAACAATTTGAAAACAGCCGTTCCGACAACGCCCTCAAGGCGGACATCCTTGCCGGCCAGTGCGTCGGCAACCGCCCATCCGCCGCGGTTGGCCCGAAGCGCCAGAGGCGTCCAGACTTTCTTGCCGGATACCAGGTGATCGGAATCCGCGCAATCGCCCGCGGCAAATATTTCCGGATTCGAGGTCCGCATGCTCGGGTCCACGGCAATGGATTTCCTGACCGAAAGGGCCAGGCCCGCATCCTCGGCCAGCTCGCTGTTGGGAATCACCCCTGCGGCAGCGAGCACCATGTCGGTTTCAAACGTCCTATCCGCGCAGATCACCCGCAATCCGGCGCCGGATTTTTCAATGGATTTCACCGGATGTCCGTCGTAAATCCCCACTTTATGCGCCTCAAGCTCATCCTGAATCACGCGGGACATGGACGGGTCCATCCAGGGAATAAGACCGGGCCGGGGCTTGACCATATCCACGTCCATCCCGAGGGTCCGGAAGGACTCGGCCATCTCCAGGGCGATAGAACCCATTCCCAGAATAACGGCCTTTTGAACCGCGTGTTCCTTGAGAAACGACTTGATCCTGCGGCCGTGCTTCAGGTTTCTCAGGACCATCACGCCGGGAAGATCGATGCCGGGAATCTCGGGAACAACGGGTCTGGCGCCGGTGGCGATCAGCAATTTGTCATAGGCGAATGAAAAGGCGGCGCCGTCCGGCCCGACGCCGGTCACCGATTTTCCGGCAGGATCGATTTTCTCCACCCGATGGCCGGTCAGCAGATTGATACCCTGTTTTTCACGAAAAACATCAGCTTGTCGAACGACCAGGTCTTCGATGTCCCGCGCCGGATCCGCGATGTTATAAGGCATGCCGCAGGCGCTGAAGGATACATCCGTTGTTTTTTCCAGAACCGTCGCCTCAAGATCCGGAAGGTTCCGCTTGGCCCGGCTGGCGGCACTCATGCCGGCGGCATCCCCGCCGATAACGACAAATTTCATGGCAGCTCCTTGAGATAAGAGAGTTTTCGAAATCACCGTTCGCCCTGAATACTCAATACCTTAATTTTACGGCACTTGTCACCACCAGATTTACGCGGGAAAAACCGAAGGGGTTGAAAATTTACGCGAATCCCTTTATGAATCATGCCATCCAATTTAGACGAAAGGCTTTTCTTGACCCAGAACTCGATCCGAACGATTCAAAAACTTCTGCCAAAGGCAATGGCGAAAGATCGCCATGCCGCATCTGCCGAGCTGTTCAGAATCAGGCGCGCCGGTCGGCAGATTTCCGATGAGCATATCGCCCGGCGCCTTTCCATTCTTGAAAGGCGGCTGACCGCATCGGCGCGGAAAAAAGACCGGCGCAGAGCCAACCGGCCATCTTTTTCGGACCAGGATCTTCCGATCACCGTCAAAAAGGCCGAAATCATCGACGCCATTCGAAACCATCCGGTGGTGATCATTTCCGGTGAAACCGGCTCGGGCAAAACCACCCAGATTCCCAAATTCTGCCTGGCCGCGGGTCGGGGAATCGACGGCAGGATCGGCTGCACCCAGCCCCGGCGCATCGCCGCCATCGCCGTTGCCAGCCGGATCGCCGAAGAACTCGCCGAGCCCGTCGGAAAAGGTGTGGGCTACAAGATCCGATTTCAGGACAAAACCAGTCCGAACGGCTTCATTCAGCTGATGACCGACGGCATTCTGCTGGCAGAAGCCCAGAGCGATCCTTATCTGAGCGACTACGACACGCTGATCGTCGACGAGGCCCACGAGCGCAGCCTGAATATCGATTTTATTCTGGGGCTTCTCAAGACCCTCCTGAAAAAGCGAAAAGACCTGAAGCTGATCATCACCTCGGCGACCATCGACACGGAAAAGTTCTCCCGCGCCTTTGGCGGCGCCCCGATCATCGAGGTTTCAGGGCGCATGTACCCGGTGGAGGTCCGGTACGCCGAAGATGATCCGGATGAAGACAGAGATGAATTCACTCTGGCCGAGCGGGCCGCAGCAGCGGTGGATGAAATTCACGGAGAATCCCCGTTTGGGGACATCCTGATCTTCATGCCCACGGAACAGGACATTCGGGAAACCTGCGAGATTCTGGAGGGAAGAAAATATTCCCGGGTCAGCATCCTTCCTTTGTTCGCCAGGCTTTCGGCATCCGAACAGGCCCGCGTGTTTTCCCGTCCGGCCGGGCGCAAGATCATCGTCGCCACCAACGTGGCGGAAACCTCTCTCACCATTCCGGGCATCCGCTATGTCGTGGACACCGGACTGGCCAGAATTTCCCAGTACAACCCCAGATCCCGGACAACGGCCCTTCCGGTTGCGCCGGTCTCGAAAAGCAGCGCGGATCAGAGAATGGGCCGGTGCGGACGGGTGGAAAACGGAATCTGCATCCGGCTGTTTTCCAAGACATCCTATGAATCCAGACCGCTTTTCACACCCCCTGAAATTCTCCGCTCCAACCTGGCCGAGGTGATTTTGAGAATGATCGGCCTGAATCTGGGCGAAATCGAACATTTTCCATTCATCGATCCGCCGCCGGCCCACAGCATCAAGGACGGATTCGACCTGCTTCAGGAGCTCGACGCCATTGAAATGAAGGCCGGAGCGGACAAACGGAAATCCGGACCCTGGCAGCTGACCGAAACCGGTCAAAAGATGGCCGGCATTCCTCTGGACCCCCGGTTGTCTCGGATGCTGATCGAGGCCTCCCGGCTCGGATGCCTCAAGGAAGCGGCGGTCATCGCCTCGGCCCTGAGCATTCAGGATCCCAGGGAGCGTCCGGCGGAACGAACCGAAGCGGCCGACCGTGCGCATGCGGCTTTCAAAGACCCGCTTTCGGATTTCATCGGCCTGCTCAATATCTGGAATAAATTCCATGCGGCTTCCGGAGAATCATTCGGCGCATCCAGAATGAAAAAATTCTGCAAGGAATGCTTTCTGTCCTTCAAACGCATGCGCGAGTGGCGGGACATTCACGGCCAGATACTGTCCATGGCGAAAGAATACGGGCTTCTTCCGGAAGCGGAATTGCCGGAAGCGCCGAAGACCGGTCCATTTGGCGCGCTTTACACGGCGATTCACAAATCCATTCTTTCCGGCTTTCTATCCAATATCGCCCAGAAAAAGGAAAAATACCTGTATCAGGGGGCAAAGGGGAAACAGGTCATGCTTTTCCCCGGATCAGGGATTTTCAGCGCCGGCAGCGCCTGGATCGTGGCCGCGGAACTCGTTGAGACCTCCCGGCTTTTTGCCCGCACCAATGCGGCGATCGACAACCGCTGGCTCGAAGAAATCGGAAAAAACCAGTGCCGGTATGTCTGCCTGGACCCCCGCTGGGAGCGAAACCGCCAGGAGGTGACGGCCACGGAACAGGTCAGCCTTTACGGACTGATCATTGATCAAAGGCCGGTGTCCTACGGACGGGTCAACCCGGATGAAGCCTGCGATATATTTGTCCGATTCGCGCTGGTTCAGGGCGATATGAAAGCCCCGCTTCCTTTTATGGCGTACAATCGAAAGCGCATCGACGAGGTGGTCGAACTGGAAGACCGGATCCGGCGGCGGGACCTTCTGATCGGCGAGGACGATCTGTTTGAGTTCTACCGAAAACGGCTCGATGGGGTTTACGACATTTCCGGCCTGAAAATGGCCATCAAGGCAAGGGGGGGAGACGGTTTTCTGCGCGTCGGCGCCGGAGACCTTTTACGTCGTGAACCGGATGAGAATGAACTTTTGCTTTATCCCAAAGAGGTTTGCCTCGGAAACCGCATTTTCCCCTGCGAATACCTATTCGAACCCGGCAAACCGAAGGACGGACTGACCGTCCGAATCAGCCAGTCGGTTGCCGGCAGCGTGCCGCCCCAGGCGGCCGGCTGGCTGGTGCCCGGTCTGTTAAGGGATAAGATTGCGTTTCTGATCAAGAACCTGGCCAAGGAGTACCGCCGGAAACTCGTGCCGGTTGCCGCCACGGCGGAGCGCATTTTCCGGGAAATGCCCCGGCAGGATGTTCCGCTGGCCACGGCCTTGAGCCGGTTCATCGATCAGCATTTCGGCGTGGATATTCCGGCATCGGCCTGGTCCGAAAAGGATCTTCCCGAGCATCTGAAAATGCGCATCGCCATCACCGACGCTTCCGGAAAATCCGTTCTGGCCGCACGGGACGCATTCGTTCTCAAAGCATCCGCCGGAGTTTGCGGGGAAGAAGGTCTTCCCCAATCCCTGATCGCCCAATGGGAACGAAGCCGGATCACCGAATGGAATTTTCCCGACCTGCCCGAATCCGTTTCAGCTGCCGAACACGGCCGGGTCAAGGCGCTGGCCTATCCTGCCCTGTGCGCCGGCGAAGCGGGAATATCCCTGAAGCTTCTGACCGATCCGGACCAGGCTCAGGCCGTTCACCGAAAAGGCGTGGCCGCGCTGTGCGGTCTTCATCTGGCCGGCGATATCAAGTTCTTGAGAAAAAACACCGTCCTGGACCGGAAGATGCATTCAGCCGTCGAGGATTTCGGGGGCCCGCGCAAATTTCAAGCCCGTATCGTAGACCGCATGCTTCAGGACCTCTTTGCAAAAAACATCCGCACGCGAAGAGAGTTTCTGGCTCACATCGAAGCCGCCCGCCCCAGGCTGCTTGAAGCGGCAAGCACATTTTCAGACCTGGTGCTGAGGTTTATCGCGGTGTATCACGAAACCCGTTCGGCCATAGGGCGTCTGCAAATCGCCCACCGGTTCAATCCGGCGGCCGGAGATTTCTACGAAAATCTCCGCGCGCAGCTCACGCGGCTGGTTCCGGAAAACTTTCTGGAACTCTACGATGCACAGCGTCTCAATCATATTGAGCGCTATCTGAAGGCGTTGGCCATTCGGGCGCAGAGAGCCGAGGTCAACTTTGAAAAGGATCGGGAAAAACAAAACGAGATCGAATTTTTTACGCAGCAACTCGGCGCGCTGATTCAGGAGCTCGGGCCGGGAACCTCCCCTGAAAAACGCAGGGAAATTGAAAGCTTATTCTGGCTGATCGAGGAATACAAGGTATCCGTCTATGCTCAGGAACTCAGGACGCCCTTTCCGGTATCGCGCAAACGCCTTGAAAAACAAATCTCACAGATCCGGAAAATGGCCTGACCCGGATCTGCCGGTAATGCTTCCGCCGGGTCATGCTCATCCGGATGACCCGGCCACAGGGAACGCCTGCATCAAGGGCGGCCGACAGTTCCGATCGCCCTTTTCCGGATGAGATGAATGGCGAATGCCTCATCACTTTTCGGGATGCATGCCTTCAAAATGACGGCGCTCAACATAGCACTGGGACTTTTCGTCAAAGACCGCCTCGGCTTCATGGATCAACTTGGGGCCGCCCCAGCTTCCGATTGCCGGCACCGCCATGTCTCCGAGGGAAAATTTCTTTCCGCAGGCCGGACATCCTTCGACGAGCGTGTTGATCAGGTTCAGATCAATCATCACTTTGGGTCTTTTATTTCTCTCAGTTTTCATGATAGATCTCCTTGGGTTGTGTGAAGGGTAATTGAAAGTTTCCATCTGTTCAAACAATACAGCAAGAATCCGGATTTGTCGACCCTGGCCGGAAGCGAGATGAGGGTTCGGTTGATGCAGAATAAGCCGTTTGTATCCGTCATCATTGCCACATTCAACCGGGGGTGGATTCTTTCCGAGGCCGTGGATTCGGTGCTCAGCCAGGATTATTCGCCTTTTGAGCTGATCGTGGTCGATGACGGATCAACGGACGATACCGCCGAAATTCTCAGCGCTTATGCG
This sequence comes from Desulfobacteraceae bacterium UBA2245, assembly GCA_002347265.1. Lineage (GTDB taxonomy): Bacteria > Desulfobacterota > Desulfobacteria > Desulfobacterales > UBA2245 > UBA2245. Next base: position 45,678 of record DDYB01000032.1, read on the forward strand.
GACCCCAGGCTTCGCGTGCATTTTCAGCCCAACCGGGGTGTGAGCGCAGCAAGAAACCGCGGCATCATGCATACCTCAGGCGAACTGATCGCCTTTCTCGATTCGGATGATCTCTGGCTGCCGGGAAAACTCTCAGCTCAGGTGCAATTTTTTCAGCAGCATCCGCATGCGCTGATCTGCCAGACCGAGGAGATCTGGATTCGAAACAAGGTTCGGGTCAATCCGAAAAACCGCCATCAAAAGCCTTCGGGCGACATCTTCGTTCCCAGTCTTGCCCTGTGTCTGGTCAGCCCTTCGGCCGTGATGATCCGCCGCAGCCTGTTGGACGAGGTGGGCCTTTTTGATGAAAGCCTGCCGGCATGCGAGGATTACGACCTCTGGCTTCGCATCAGCTGCAAACATCCCGTGCATCTGATGGAAACCGCGCTGATTTTCAAAAGGGGCGGACATAAGGATCAGCTTTCCCGGGCCCCCTCTCTGGACCGTTTTCGCATCCGGTCCATCGAAAAGCTGCTGCAGGCGGGCGGGCTGTCCCCGGCCCAGCGCCTCGCGGCCATTGACATGCTTCAGGAAAAATGCCGCATTTATGCCAATGGATGCACGAAACGGGGAAAGCTCGATGAGGCCGGGCATTATCTGAATCTGGCCCGCTCATTCTCATTGCCGGGGGAAATTTAACAGGCAGGCCGGCTAAGCCACCACTTCCGGCGCCGGATTGACGATCCTGAGAACAACGCAATTGCGGCCCCTTCTTTTGGCTGCGTACATGGCCTGATCGGCGGTTTCCACCAGCAGTTCCGGTTTGAATTGATCGCAGGGAAAGGCCTCCGCCACGCCGAGGCTGACGGTGACAAACCGGTTGACCGTCGAGCTGATGTGCTCGATTTTCAGATTTCTGACGGCGATTCTGATGTATTCGGCGATTTTTGAGGCTCCATTCAGGTTGGTATTGGGCAGAATCATAACGAATTCTTCCCCTCCGTATCGGGCCACAAGATCGGCAGGCCTTCGGACCGCCTGACGCATGACTCCGGCAATGGCCCGCAGGCAATCATCTCCGGCCAGGTGGCCATAGGTGTCGTTGTATCGTTTAAAATAATCCACATCACACATGATCAGCGAAAGAGGACCTCTGGGGAATCCTCGCTTGAGGCGACCCCATTCTTCCTGGAGTTTTTCGTCAAACCGCCTGCGATTGGCGATCTGGGTCAGGCCGTCGATGGTGGCCCACCGCATGAGCTGCTCATTGGCTTTTTCCATGGCGGCCTGGGCGCGTTTTCTTTCGGTGATGTCTCGAACGACGCTCAGGATGAGAGACTGAGATCCGAACTCGACCATCCGGGAGATGATTTCCACCGGGAGGTTGCTTTGGTCCCGGCATTGGTGGGTGGTTTCAAAAGATAAATGTTCGGATCGGCCGATGGATTCCATCTTTTCTCTCATTTGCAGGAAATGCCCGCCGGTATCGATTTCTGCAAGGCTCATTTTGATGATTTCCTCGCGAGTGTAATCCAGGCGCTCACATGCAATCTTGTTGGCATCGACAATCCTGCCGCTGGCATCATGGACAAATATGGCCTCCCCCAGGTTGTCAAAGAGGAGCCGATAACGTTCTTCGGACTCGCGCAAGGCCTGATTGGCGATCATCCGTTCGGTCACATCGCTGTAAATGGCAACGACTTCGCCTGAAGGAAGCTTGTATACAAAATTTTCACGCCATCCGAACAGGCGATAGTCTTTATAAATGGCCGCCGGCTGGTCCTCCGGAATTCCCGTGGACCATACCCTTTTCAGCGTGTCGAGCAGACCGAATTCACTTATGCCCGGAAACACCTGCAAAACGCTTTTTCCGATGATCTGGTCGCGCCGGACCTTGTCGATGCGCTCTCCGGCAACGTTGAAATCCACGATGACAAAATCATTTCCATTGTCGAGGGCCTTGTAGATGGCAACGCCGTCGCGCATGTTGTCAAATATGGCCCGGTATCGGGTTTCGGTCTGTCGAAAGGCTTCCTCAAAGTTTTTGCGAATGCTGATATCCCGGTAAATTCCGTCAATGCCGACCACCGCGTCTTCCGTATTTCTGAAGATTCTGGCATTGATCGCGACCCAGAACAGGGCTCCGTCTTTACGGCGCAGCTGAACTTCGAATTTTTCGACAAAATCTCTCTCCAGAACTATTTTTGCGAGCCGATCGAACATCTTCGGCATGGGTGAAAAGGTTCGAATGTTCCGCCCGATGATCTCCTCCATTTGAAATTGCATGAGGCGCTGAGCCGAGGGGGAAGCCAATAGAATGTTTCCGGCGGGATCGGTGCGAAAAAAAATATCCTGAAGGTTTTCAAAAATCCATTGATACAGGTTTCCGCTATCGCTCACGGAGGGTTGCGAGGCGCCGGGACGGCCTTTTGCGGACACGCTGGTCCTGGGATCGTTGTCGTCCAATGATGGGGCCATTCAATATCCTTGCTGCATGTCGCAAAGGTTGTTCACAGTGCTCGGATGACTCAAACACCTGGGTCGCCTTCGAACAAAGAGCAACGAGGCGGCGGCTGCCTTGCCGCTCCGCGAAATACCGAATCAAGGGTTCAGAGAAACGCAGAAATGACGGCCTAGTAGAACGAGTTTAATGCCGCGGCATTTTTCTGTCAACACAATGGCGGTGAAATTCCGATACGCCCAGAATCATGGGTACATGCGCACAGGTTGAAATCAGATCGGATTATAGTTTTTTTCTTGAATCAACTGCCGGAGACGTGGGCAACAGACAGAAAAGAGTTCTGTTACCAGCTTGCTCCTGGAAATGCGTTCGGTATCCTTTGCTGCCGCTCCATGTTCATCGAGATAACTCAGACTGCTCCTTGGCTAAAAGACTCGGCCCTTCGAACGCTGTGGTCTACTATGGCCTCTGCTGACTTCTCCAGCCGCTTCCCCTGGCCTTCCAGCCTCGGTAGTCTGCTCGTCAGACACGACCGGAGATCTCCCAGGGTAAGACGTAATCCTTTCCCCCGGCTACCGCCGGATTTACCAGTGCCGCACCCGAGTGGTTATCGGGCATCTAAGTCCATAGCCAGATTACCCTGCGGTCACCGGCCTTGTATCCGGTTTCTGTTCGTCGGTTCCGGGTTTTGCCTCCGGCTTCCTCCGGACCTTGCCTCACGACAACGCCCTTGCCTTCAGCTAACAGTTCCGACCACTACGGCCTGTTCGGGACTTGCACCCTATAGAATTACGCCATGCCTGGCACACGATCAAAAAGGCCTGGAAAAATTCCAGGCCTTTGAATTTTCTTTTTTCGAATGAATTTGCTAGGCGGTTTTGACGACCGAATAAATCGTCCAGGCACCAATGATGAGAAAAAACACGCCGGCGGCGATCTTGATCCAGTTTACCGGAATCAGCTTGTTCACCACGTTTCCCAGCAGCACGGCGATCAGGGAACTGAGCACCAGGGCGCCGGCGGAGCCAAGAAAAACCGTCATTCGGGAAGATTCGCATTCGGCGGAAAGGCAGAAGGTTGCCAGCTGGGTTTTATCGCCGAGTTCAGCCAGAAACACCATGACAAAGGTGGTGGCCAGTAGTTTCAGATCCATGATAGTCCTCCGCTTGAACAAGCCTCTAAAACTGCGCCTCAGGGCGTCATGCGGCGTTGCGCAGCTCTCGCGAGTGCCCACATATGCTTGAATATGCTGCGCTTGTCGCATTCGCCGCGCGCCTTGCCTGACGCCCTGATTCTTGTTTTAAAACCGATCAGGATAGGATTTGCAGCGCCTTTTGAACGATGTTTTCCGGCGTAAAGCCGAATTTTTTCAGCATGGTTGAACCCGGCGCCGAAGCGCCGAACCGGTCGATGCCGATCACAACGCCTTCCGGGCCGACATACCGCTCCCAGCCCATGGAAACCCCCGCTTCAACGGCGATGCGCGCGGCAACCGACGGCGGCAGAACCTCTTTTCTGTATTCGGGCGGCATGGCCTCGAACAGTTCCCAGCTGGCCATGTTGACCACGCGCACGGCGATACCTTTTTCTTCGAGCATCTTTGCAGCGCCAAAGGCCTCGTGCACCTCGGCGCCGGAGGCCAGAATGATCAGCTTCGCCGGTTTTGCGCTGTCTGAAAGCACATAGGCCCCGCTGGTAAGGTTCTGCGCCGGGGCATACCGGGCGCGGTCCAGAATCGGCAGGTTCTGGCGGCTCAAAATCAGGGCCGTCGGGCCCGAGACGTTTTCCATCGCCGTTTTCCAGGCCACTACCGTCTCGGAGGCATCGGCCGGGCGGATCACGGTCAGTCCGGGAATGATCCGCAGGCTGGCCACATGCTCGACCGGCTGATGGGTCGGACCGTCTTCACCCACGGCGATGCTGTCGTGGGTGAACACATAGATCACCGGCAGCTTCATCAGCGCGGCCAGACGGATGGCGGGCCGCATGTAATCGGCAAACACCAGAAAGGTTCCGCCAAAGGGCCGGATTCCCCCGTGAAGGGTCAGTCCGGAGAGAATCGATCCCATGGCATGCTCCCGAACTCCGAAGCGGATGTTGCGCTGATCGTAGCTGCCTTTTTGAAAATCCCCGGATGCGCTGATCAGGGTGTTGTTGGAAGGGGCCAGATCCGCGGAACCGCCCATGAGCCAGGGAACGGTTCCGGCGATGGCGTTGATGACCTTGCCCGAAGCGGCCCGGGTGGCGACGGGTTTCTGATCCGGCGTAAAAACCGGAAGGGACTTGTCCCATCCCTCGGGAAGCTTTCCGTTTAAGGCTGCCTGAAATTGAGCGGCCGCATCCGGATATTTTAGCGCATAAGACGCTACAAGCTGCCGCCAGCCGGCTTCAGCGGACTTGCCCTTTTCAACGCATTTTCGAAAATGCGCCAGCGCCTCCTCGGGAACCAGAAAGCTCGCATCATCTGGCCAGTTCAGATTCCGCTTGGTCAGCCGGACCTCTTCCTCTCCCAGGGGCGCGCCGTGAGCGGCGGCCGAATCCTGCTTGTTGGGGCTTCCGCAGGCGATGTGGGTCCGCAGCAGAATGATCGATGGTTTTTGGGTTTCGGCCTGAGCCGCCCGAACTGCCGGCAGAATCGCCTGAAGGTCGTTTCCGTTCGCAACCTTTTGAACATGCCAGTTGTAAGCCTCGAACCGTCTGGCCGCATCCTCGGTAAAGGCGATTTCCGTGCTGCCTTCGATCGAAATATGGTTGTCGTCGTAGATGCAGATCAGCTTTCCCAGGCCCAGATGACCGGCCAGGGAGGCTGCCTCGGCGCTCACGCCCTCCATCATATCTCCGTCGCCGCAGAACACGTAGGTATGATGATCCACCAGGGAAAAACCGGGCCGGTTGTACTGCGCGGCCAGATGGCGTTCGGCCATGGCCATGCCCACGGCATTGGCAAACCCCTGGCCCAGTGGGCCGGTGGTGGTTTCCACGCCGGGCGTATGCCTGAATTCGGGATGGCCGGGAGTCCTGCTTTCCCACTGGCGGAAATTCTTCAGATCATCAAGGGTCAGGCAGTATCCGGTCAGATGCAGGAGGCTGTACAGCAGCATGGAGGCGTGGCCTCCGGAGAGTACGAACCGGTCCCGATCCGGCCAGGAGGGATTTTCGGGGTTGTGCTTTAAAATCTGAGTCCAGAGAACGAAACCCGCCGGCGCAAGTCCCATGGGAGCGCCGGGATGTCCGGAATTGGCTTTTTGCACCGCATCCATGGAAAGGGTGCGGATCGTATTGATGCAGGTGTCGGAAAGTCCTTCGGAACATCCGGTTGACGCCATTTTGAAGATCTCCTCTCAAAAGGGATTATGCATTGAAATTATTGGGTTGGATACACCTGTTTGGCTGGAGTTGCAAGGGATTTCAAATCACAATCCCCGGAGCTGTTCGGGCTTCAGAGCGATCTGTCCGCAAAGGGCCGCATCGATCCGTTCAAGGGCGCTCTGCCTGTCCCGGGGCATGCGGACCTGAATCGGAAGGTAGTTGGATGCATGATTGGCCAGAAACAACCCGCTCATCCGGGTTTCGGCGATCATCGTGCGAAGTTCGGCCAGCAGTTCAGCCGGTTCGGGAAGCTGAAATTCTCCGAAAGCCTGCGCTTCGTAAAGCGGCGTTCCGGGAATCAGCATCAGGGTCAGGGCGCTTGCGTAATCCGGATCCATGGCCGAAAGCACGCGGGCGGTTTGCCGGGCATGCTCCTGGGATCCTTTTTTCCCGGCGATTCCCAGAAGCACGGTGACGGAAAGTTTGATTCCCGCCTGCTTTGCCTTCCGGGCCGCCTCGATCATCCGCGCCGAATTCACCCCTTTGCCGACATCCGAAAGAACCGCGTCATCTCCGGATTCAAGGCCCAGGTAGACGACGCTGAGCCCGCGGGTTCTGAGCGCCGAAAGCTCTTCCGGGCTTTTAAGCAAAAGGCTCTTGGCGTTGGCGTACATCCCTACCCGGGTCACTCTGGGAAGCCGGTTCCGGATTTCATCGAGAATCTTGAGCAGCCGCATTTGCGGAATGATCAGGGCGTCCCCGTCGCAGATGAACAACCGGCGGGTATCGGCTTGAGTGGCGGCCGCTTCGGCGATGTCCGCCGAAATGATCTCATCGGGCTTGATTTTGAATTGCCGGCTCTTGTAAGTGCCGCAGAATGAGCATCTGTTATGGGAACAGCCCACGGTGACCTGAAGCAGAATGCTTCGGGCCTCGCTGGGGGGTCGAATGATTATGCCTTCATAGTGCATGGACCGAATTCCGGGAGAACGTTTTCAAAAGGTCCGCACCCCCGCGCAAGCGGGGCACGGAGATAACCGGTTTAAAAATACGGCAAAGCTAAAGCTCGGGCAGCATGGCGCTCAGCTGCGCGCAGGAAAACACCGGCCCGTCAATGCAGACGTATTTTTCTCCGATGTTGCAGCGCCCGCAGATTCCGATTCCGCATTTCATGCGTTTTTCCAGTGTCGTATAGATCTGCTCGTCCGCATATCCCAGCTGTTTGAGGGCCGCCAGCGCGAACTTGATCATGATCGGCGGACCGCAGGTGACGGCGATCCGGTTTTTCGGGTTCGGCGCTTCCTCGGCCAGCACCTTGGGAACCACGCCCACACGGTGGGGCCAGTCCGGAGCTTCATTGTCCACGGTCAGAATCAGGCTGGCGCCGGCCTTTTTCCAGTCGTCAAACTCGTAGGTATAGCAAAAATCATTCGGCGTTCTGGCCCCGTAAATCAGGGTGATATCCCCGTAGTCCTTCCGGTTGTCCAGCATGAACAGCAGCAGGGTTCTCAGCGGGGCCATGGCGATGCCGCCGCCGACAAACAGGATGTCCCGGCCCTTCATATTTTCGTAGGGAAAGTAATTTCCCAGCGGGGCCCGCACGCCGATCTGGTCCCCGACATTGAGCTGGTGCAGTCTGCCCGCCACCTCTCCGGCCTGCATGATGCTGAACTGGAGGTAATCCCTGCGCGTGGGCGGAGAATTGATGACAAAGGTGGATTCTCCGTACCCGAACACCGAAAGCTGTCCCACCTGGCCGGGCTGAAATGAAAAGGCCTTCATCTTTTCCGGATCATTGAGCAGAACGCGAAGGGTGCGAATATTGTGGGTCTCTTCAACGATCTCTATGACGGTCGCCATTTCCGGGCGGTAGGGATTAAGCTCTGTCATCGGCTGTCTCCTTCAACTCCTTGACGACTTTCCGAATATCAATGGATACCGGACAGGTTCGAATGCATCTCCCGCATCCGCAGCAGGAGACCATTCCATCGTATTTTTTCGGAAAATAACTGAATTTGTGTCCGACCCGGTTCCGGTAGCGCTCCATCTTGGTGGGCCTGGGATTGTGGCCCCTGGCCTCGAGAGTATAAAGGTAAAACATGCACGAATCCCAGGAACGCATCCGCTCTCCGGACATTCCCGATGCCTCGTCGGTGATGGAAAAGCAGTAGCAGGTGGGGCACACCCAGGTGCATACGCCGCAGGTGATGCAGGGGGAGACCTGTTCGCGCCAGAAATCCATATCGGTAAACCGTCGGGTCAGATCATCGGCGTAGCCGGTCAGGTCGTCCTCGCCGATCTTCAGGGCTGCCGTATTCCGCTTCATCTGCTCGGCGGCCGCGGCCTGCTCCGGGGACGGGGCGCTGCCGGAGGTCTCAACCAGTTTCCGGCCGGCATCGGTCAGCCCCTCGATCACGTATCCGCCTTCGATGGGAATGACGGCCATATCGCTTCCGGTCATATCCGCCGGACCGCTTCCCACCGAGGAGCAGAAACAGGCGGTGTCTGAATCCTGGCAGACCAGAGTGGCAAACAGGGTGTTCTGCCGGCGGCGCTCGTAATAAACGTCTTTGTATTGGCCTTTTAAAAAAACCTGATCAAAGGTCTGGAATCCTCTGGTGTCGCAGGGCCTGGCGCCAAAAACCAGGGTCGGGCCGTTGTCAAAGGATTCCTTCAAATCGATCGTGTACCGGACCGGATCCTTGGGATCCTTGACATAGGTGAACTTGAACAGGGTGTCCATCGAAGGAAAGAGTATTTTTTTGGGGGACAGTCTGCTCCGGCGGGTCAGTTCGGGCTTCTTTCCGGGCGCATAAACGCCGAAGGCGATATGCCCGCTGGCCTGATCCATCATCTGGGGAATCCAGACCTTGAACTTTTTGGAAAGATCGTCAAGCAGCCCGCTTAACGCATCGTGGGCGACAAATATTTTCCCGGACATGGGGTTCATCCTCGCTCATATCGAAAAATAGGTTTCATGCGGCGGTTCAAATGCCGGTCTCCTTGGGGCTGAAGGTCAGCAGGGGCGGCACGGCTTCGGGGTCGATGCCGGATTCGTAATCGAGCATCTCGTATATGATGGCGTTGATCTTCTCCTTGATCAGGGCCACGGGAATGCCGACCGGGCAGACCCTTTCGCACTCGCCGCACTCGGTGCAGCGCCCGGCCAGATGAAGCGCATGAATCATGTGAAACATGAATTTTTCGTTCATGTTCCGGTACTGGGTGATCCATTTGGGCATCCGGGTCTCCATGATGCAGTGGTTCTGGCACACGCAAAGCGGGCAGGCGTTGCGGCAGGCGAAGCATCGAATGCACCGGTCCAGCTGATTTTCCCAGAACAGCAGCCGATCTTCCAGGGAAAGCGCTTCCACCGCGGCCACCGACGGGTTTTCGGCGTCGATCTTCAGGCGCGGTGTGACCGGATCTCCAATAAGGACATCATGAATCACCGGATTGGGGTACCGGCACTGAAGGCATTTTCTGGCAATGGCCCTGTCCAGGGCAAAACGCGAAATCCCCCGATCGGTTTCGACAACCAGTTCGTCTCCCTCCGCATTCACGGACCGGATCCTGGCGGGATCCGGAACCAGGGCCCGAATGCGTCGAGCGTCCAGGGTTCCTCTGCAGGGAAGACCGATCACGTAGACCCGGTCCCTGGAGACAAATTTTTCCTGAATCAGGGCCACCAGAGACCGGCTGTCGCAGCCCTTGACGCAGACGCCGATCTTTCTGCCGTCCGCGGCCGGATCCACTGCGTTCATGGATTTGGCCAGATACCGGGTGAGATTTTGGAAGCTCAGGCAGTTGGCCGTCAATCGATCGATATCCGATTCGGTGCGGACATAGAACGGCCTCGTATGAAGCGGATCATAACCGGGCTCCCATCCCAGAACCAGTTCCAGATTCGAAAAAATACCCTTTACATGTTCCCGTAAGGCGTTGGTTTTGTCATCCATCTGTGATTGATCCTAAAGTCGTTATGTTTCCGGCGGTTCTAAAACCAGGATACCGCGGGCGCCGAATCGACGGTTTGATGCAGGCCCGGGTTGGGGCCCAGCCGATGAATGGTCTCGGAAAAATCCGTCACCACCTGCTGCCAGATCTGACCCTCGGAGGCCGACACCCAGGTGTATCGGAACCGGTCGGATTGAAAGCCCATATACGGCAAAAACCGCTTCAGAACCTCCATGCGTCTGCGGGCGTAAAAATTGCCTACGGCATAATGGCAGTCATTGGGATGACAACCGGACACCAGAACGCCGTCGGCGCCCTGAATCAGGGATTTGACAATCATCAGCGGATCAATCCGGCCCGTGCAGGGAATCCGAATGATTCTCAGATCGGTCGGCTGCCTGAAACGGCACACGCCGGCGGTATCCGCTCCGCCGTAGGAACACCAGTTGCACAGAAACCCAACGATCTTGATTTCGCGTTCTTGTTTCGCATCCGATTTTGAACTCATTTTTCTCTCTCGTCAAAAGCTTGCCGGGTTTTGGCCGCCTAATCAAACAGCGTGTTGATTTCAGCCAGAATCTGGTCATCGGTAGAGTGCCGCAGCTGAATCGCCTTGTTGGGGCAGGTGGCGTTGCACAGGCCGCAGCCCTGACAGACGGTTTCCAGAACCTCGGACTTTCTGGATCCGTCCCGAAGCGTTTTCATTCGAATGGCGCCGAAGGGGCAGACCTGTTCGCATTTGCCGCACCCGATGCACATGTTTTCGTTGACATGGGCCACCTGCGGGTCGGTTTCGATCGTATCCCTGGAAAACAGGGCCTGAACCTTGGATGCGGCCGCACTGCCCTGCCCCACGGAGGCCGGAATGTCCTTGGGTCCCTGACAGACCCCGGCCAGGAACACCCCGGCGGTATTGGTTTCCACAGGCCGCAGCTTGGGATGACTTTCCATGTAAAACCCGTGCTGATCATAGGAGATGCGCAGCTTCTCAGCCAGCGGCCGGGCCCCCGCGGAGCATTCCACGCCGGTGGCCAGCACCACCAGATCGGCCTCGATCTCCACCTGAACGCCCAGCAGGGTATCGGCGCCCTGAACCACCAGACGATCGCCCCTGGGATAGATCCGGCCCACCCGGCCCCGAATGTATTTCACGCCGTACTCTTCCTGAGCCCTTCGAATGAACTCGTCGTAGCCCTTCCCCGGCGCCCGGATATCCATGTAGGACACGTAGCAGTTGCTGTCCGGTATATGATCACGGGTCATGATGGCCTGTTTGGCGATATACATGCAGCAGATTCCGGAACAGTACGGCCGGTCTACCGAGATGTCCCGGGAACCCACGCAGGATATAAAAACGATCTCCTTGGGCTCCCTGCCGTCGGAGGGTCTTCGAATATGGCCGCCGTAAGGTCCGGAAGCGCTGAGTATGCGCTCGTACTGCATGGCGGAAATCACATCCGGATACCGGCCCCCGCCGTATTCTCCGTATACCCTGGCGTCAAACAGGTCATAACCGCTGGCCACGATGATCGCGCCCACCTCCTCGGTGACGATCTCATCCTTCATGTCGAACCGGATGGCCTTGACCGGACAGATTTTCTCGCAGACCCGGCATTTGCCGCCGGTCAGATACCGGCAGTAATCGCTGTCGATTCTGGCTTTTTTGGGAATCGCCTGGGGGAATGGAATGTTGATCGCCGTCGTTGCGCCAAGGCCCTCGTTGAAATGATCGAAGGCCTTTTTGGACGGACATTTCTGGGTGCACTCTCCGCACCCGGTGCATGCGTTCCAGTCCACATAGGTGGCTTTTTTCCGTATATCAACCTTGAAGTTTCCGATATATCCGGAAATGGCTTCCACCTCGCTGTAGGCATAGAGCCGGATGTTTTCCTTCTGGGCCACATCCACCATCTTCGGACCGAGAATGCAGGAGGAGCAGTCGATCGTGGGAAAGGTTTTGTCCAGTTTGGCCATCTTGCCGCCGATGCTCGGCTCTCTTTCCACCATCACCACCTCAAGGCCGCCGTCCGAACAATCCAGGGCCGCCTGAATGCCGGCCACTCCGCCGCCGATGACCAGAACCCGCTTGTTTACAGCCACCTGGGTGGAAAAAAGCGCCTGGTTGCGGCGAAGCTTTTCCACGGACATGCGCACCATATCGATGGCCTTGCGCGTATTGGCCTCGCGATCCGTTCCGATCCAGGAGCAGTGCTCCCGGATATTGGCCTGCTCGAACATGTAGGGATTGATCCCCGCCTTTTTCACCGCTCTGCGGAAGGTCGGTTCATGCATTCTGGGAGAGCAGGCCGCCACCACGACCCCCTGAAGCCTGTGGCTGGAGATGGCGTCCTGAATTTCCTTCTGGCCCGGTTCCGAGCAGGTATACATGTAGTCAACGGCAAAGACCACATCCGGAAACTCCATGGCCTTTTTCGCAACGGCCCTGGTATCGACCGTCCCGGCGATGTTCGTTCCACACTGACAGATAAAAACCCCGATACGCATATGTCACACCTCAACCGGATCGCAATTCATCTGGTTTCACGCTTTCAGGCGCTTTGAAAAAGCGCGTCGGTCTTGACCGCCAGCTTCTCAATGCCCAGTGTTTTTCGATCAATGCCCAAAGCGCAACCGATGATCTGCGTGATGTACAGAACCGGCAGGTTAAAGTTTTCTTTCAGAGCCCGGTTGACCTGGTCCTGACGCAGGTCCAGGTTCTGCTGGCACAGCGGACAGGCCACTGCCAGGGCATCGGCGCCCACGGCGCGGGCCATATCCAGAATCCGTCCTGTCAGCCGCATAACCACATCCCTCTGCGTAATCCCCAGGGCCGCGCCGCAGCACTCGGTCTTGTGGGGAAAATCCGGAACCGCGGCCCCCGCAGCTTCAATCAGCCGGTCCATGGAAACCGGGTTTTCCGGATCATCGAACTGCGCAAATGCGGGCGGACGGGTTAACAGACACCCGTAGTAAGGCACGATCTTCTTGTTTTTAAAAGGAAATTTTACGGCCTTTTGAATCAGATTCGGCCCGATTTCTTCGTAAAGAAGCTGAAGAACGGAAATCGCTCGAACATCCCCGGAAAAGGGCATTCCCAGGACATCCAGAAACTCCGACGGGCGTTCCCGGAAAACCTGATTGGCGGTTTTCAGCGCCTTCAGGCAGCTCGGGCACGGCGTCATCACCACATCGAGCCCCTGGGATCTGGCAATGGCCAGATTCCGGCCGGCCAGAGCCGCGCCCAGCAGGGGGTCGTAGGAATGAGAAGGGGTTGAGCCGCAGCAGTTCCAGTCCGGTATTCCGACCAGTTCGATGCCCAGCACGTAACACAGGGCCCGGACGGACTGATCATATTCAATGGCCATTCCCTCGCAGGAACATCCTGGATAATAGGCTACTCGTTTCAACATTGGCTTCTCTGCATTTTCAGGTTGCTTGCGATTCTATTTTCCGCGATGCGATTCAAACCGCTTGAATATCTCTTCAATGGCTTTGAGTCCCTTGATCTTGTGAGGTTTCAGGGCCAGTTTGCCCTTCATCAACACCTGCGGCCCCAGATCCGCGTCGGTAAAAGGCTTCAATGCCTTGATATTGTACCGGGCGACCAGGCCGGTTTCAAACACGCGGCCGTAGCGGCGCACCAGCTCCAGGAACTCGTCGTAAAACAGCAGAATATTTTTTTTCGACACAACCCCTTCGGCCACCGACATGATGCGCAGGGCCTCCATGACCCTGGCCACCTCGATGTTGCAGGGACAGCGGGTGGTGCAGGCCTGACAGTTGGCGCAGAGCCAGATGGAACGGGACCCAAGGACCGTTTCCTTCTGGCCGAGCTGAACCAGACGCATGATCTGATTGACCGGAAAATCAAAGTCAAAGGTGTATCCGCAGCTGGCGCCGCAGTTGCCGCATTGATAGCATTTGGAAACCTGCTGGCCGCTTTCCCGCTCGACGCGTTTTATAAATTCCTGATCGCAGGTTTTCTGAATTTGAAGAACATGAGGCCGTTGCATCTTGCATTCAATCCTTTTTGGTTTATTGCATGAGCCCTTCAAATTGCCTGAAAAATGGAAAAGAATTTTTATATCGGCCCTCTTTTTCCTTGTCAACGATAATTTAGCGGCATCCTGCCTGAGCGGAGTTTCCCGCATTATCGCTTTACAATCCAATGCGCTGAACCTATATTGTACGCTTATTTTCATTCGAAGCGCATCAAAGGCGCGGAAAATCATGTCACCTGTCTGCCAAAGAAAGGATTTTTGCGATGGATTACGGTTTCACTGCGGACGAAATATTTGAAATGGCTCAGCAAATCGAAAAAAACGGGGCATCCTTTTATCGTGCGGCCGCCGAAGGCGCCTCCGATGCGGCATTTAAAACAATGCTGCTGGACCTGGCCCTTATGGAAGATGAGCATGAAAAAACATTTGCGGATATGAGAGCCTCTTTATCCGAAAAAGAAAAAGGCGCCGCGGTCTTTGACCCTGAGAATCAGGCTGGTCAGTACCTCAAGGCCCTGGCCGACACCCGGATCTTTTTTCACAAAGCTCTGGATCTGTCCAGCAAGGTGGAAATTCTGAAGGAAGCGCTGACGGCCGAAAAAGATTCCATCGTATTTTATCTGGGCATGAATGAAATGATTCCGGACGGACGCGGCAAAAACAGAATAGACGCCATCATCAAGGAAGAAATGAATCACATTCAGGTGATCAGCCAGAAACTCCTGGCATTGTGACCGGATTTCGTCGGCTACCGCCGGCAGACCTCCTCACGCCTGATCCCCGGCAGTCGGCGCCGAATCTCCTGAATCTGAGGACAATCCTCGAGCCAGTGCCGAAGATTGCCCAGCACGCTGGCCGCATAGGGGGACCGGCTTCCGTCGGAAAGGGAATAGTTGACCCACAGACCGTCTTTGACCGAACATATAATATCAGCTTTTTCAAGTATCTTCAGATGCTTGGAAACCGTCGGCTGGGCGATTTTCAAAGCAGCCTGAATCTCGCACACGCACAGCGTGCGCTGCTGAAGCATTTTTACGATTTTCACCCGATTTGAATCGGCAAGGGCTTTCATCACCCTGATGAATGCGTCCATCAAACGACCTCCGGCATTTTCAGCAAGCCTTATCCCCTTCTCAGCCTTTCTTCTTTGCCCCCTTTTCGGGTCTTGAATTCGAGATGGTTTTTTGCTGTTGCAGCATTTTCTTCCTTCGAATCCGCAGCCGCCAATCGATCAGGGCCAGCGGAAACGCAAGGGCGGCTGCGCCCATAATTAAGTTTTTGTTGTCGATCAGCCATTCAATCATGGGTTCTTTCCTGTTCCTGCGTCCCCGCATGCATGGGAGCGAGGCTCGTTTCAGGGTCAATCCGGTCTGGACTGAAGCTGGAAATCGGGAAGTCCGGTTTGAAGCAGCCAGACTCCGGCTTTATCGTCGAGCTTCCAAAGCTGCCTGTCGGAAAGGGTTCTGAGACTCAAACCGTCACGGGCATAATATTCAATTTCCGCGACCTGGAAAAACTCCCCACGGTCTCTCAAAAGACCGCAATCGCTTACCTCGTAGTCAACGACCTGTATGTTTTTAAACCTGTCAAAATCCACCTTCTGGTCCTTGGCAATTTCAGGGTCCACAAACCGGTAGGCTTGTTTGAAGGCGGACGCACGGATCGCATCCCGGTAGGCGTCAGTGAAGAGCGCGATCTTTTCCATGCTGGCCTTCTCGGCGATCGAAGCGCACCCGAAAGGCAGCCAAACGATCAGGGCGATCAGGAAAATTGATTTCTTTTTCAAATACACCCTCAATTTACTGATAAAAGTTTGTAACGCGATATCGCGCGTTATGCATCCGCCTCGTCAGCGATCATCGGTTTGCGGGCCGCACGAGGTCGCACCCTTGGGCGCCATGGAAACCGGATGAATGCTTGAAATCCGGAAACGCTGATTTTTTTGTTTCCGTTAGTAAATGATATAAAGGCGGAGTGTGTCAAGTCCGTTCTTGACTCCATCCGGAAGACCCTGAACCTGCCCGAGATATGCGATTGCCCTGAATATCATCAAAATATTTCTACAATATCAAATTCTTCCAGATGACAATCAGAAACGACTTGAATTTCAATGGGTTTCCCGACAAAACGTTCCAAGGATTCAAGCAAACTCCGCTGCGGTCCACGAAAGGCTTCGGCCACCTGCGCATGAACCTGAATGCAAAGCCGGCTTCCGCTCATATCCTTGGCAGCCCGGACCGCTTCCCGATTGATCTTGTGACAGATCGTACGGGATGACAGCAGGAATCCCTTGCCGCCGCAATAAAAACAAGGTTCGCACAAAACCTGGTCCAGGGGTTTTCTAACGCGTTTTCGGGTCATCTGAATCAGGCCCAGTTCCGAAATGGGCAGGACACGATTTTTGCTCCGATCGTGTTTCAGGGCATTTGTGAGCGTTTCCAGCACAACCTGCCGATTGGATTTATTATCCATATCAATCAAGTCAATAATGATAATGCCGCTGATATCCCGCAAGCGAATCTGCCGGGCAATTTCCTTAACCGCCTCAATATTGGTTTTTAATATCGTTTCTTCCAGATTGCTTTTTCCGACATAACGGCCGGTATTCACATCAATGGAAACCAGGGCCTCGGTATGTTCAATAATGATATATCCACCGGATTTAAGCCAAACTTTTAATTTAAGGGCCCGCTCTATCTCCTGCTCGACCTGAAAATAATCAAAAATCGGTTCAAATCCCGCATAATTTTCAACAACGCTTTTTCGTTCCGGAAGATAACGGTCCAAAAATTCTATAACGCGTCCGTAAACAGCGGGCGAATCTATGGTCAGCCGATGAACGTCTCTCATCATGTAGTCACGGACCGCCCGCAACGCAACAGGAAGCTCGCGATGAAGCAGATGCGGCGCCGAAACGCATCGGTGTTTGCGCTGTATTTCCTCCCATTGCGCATTCAGCCAGTTCACCTCCTGTGAGATTTCATCCCCATCAATGCCTTCCGCAGCGGTGCGGACGATATAGTTAAAACCATTGCGGCTGTGAGATCGAACAATATTTTTAAGACGTTCGCGTTCGGATTCGGATTCGATTCGTCTGGATACGCCGATATGGCGGGAGCCCGGCGTCAGAACAAGGTACCGTCCGGGCAGGGCAACAAACGAAGTGACCCTGGCGCCCTTTGATCCAATGGGGGATTTGGCCACTTGAACCATGATCTGCTGCCCTTCGGTAATCAGATCTTCAATCGGATCAGACCCTCGCACAGCGGGAGGGGAAAATTCGATATCTTCAAGAATATATTCGTTGACGTTCACCCAGAGATCATCAACATATATAAATGCGGCGCGATCCAGACCAATGTCGACAAAGGCGGCCTGCATGCCCGGCAAAACGCGGACAACTTTTCCCTTGTAAATATTGCCGGTAATATCGGTATCATCGTTCTGCTCGACAAACAATTCTGCCAGATGGCCGTCTTCAAGCAACGCCACTCGGGTTTCGTGCTTTTCCGAATTAATAATCAACTGCTTGAACATATGGCGGCATTAATCTGAAAGCTGCGCATCTCGGTTTCAGAGGGCAATTTGACTACGCTTGCCTGTTTGATCTGAAGAGGCGTCAGGCCGAATATTGCTTCCATTGCCTCTGTCGGACGAACATTCAATCCCGGCTCATTTGCAAGCACAAGCCACAACTCAACGGAACTTTGAAGATCGATCTTTTGAACTGCCAGTTTGAGATCGATCGAATTTGTCTTACCCTTCGAACTTCTTTTATAAAAAATTATACTTTGCGATTGATTAAAAAAGATTAGCCTCTTTTCATCAAAAAAGCCATACCCTTCTTTTAACTGCACAAAATAAGACCTGGTTCTCACTTTTTCCGGCCTGGCGTTCCCGACCGCCTCAACGCACCGGAATACCGTCAACCCTTCAGGCAATTGCTGATTAAGCCTCTCTTGAATAACCGCGGAATCCATATCTCCCAGAACCGTCAGATAAAAGGTCTCACAGACGCTTTCCATGCCCATGGGAAGTGGATCGTGAAACGCTGCCTTGGGCATGGGATGATAACCCTGCGAATATTTAATGTGTATGCGAGCGCGTCGGATGGCACGCAAAAAAATGTTCACCAGCTCAAGATGTCCGAAATAAGCGGCTTCACCCCGCCGGGAATACGAAATTGAATATACTTTTTCACCAGCCGGCGTTTCAGAAGGCTGGTCGCAGGAAGCGACCGGTTCAAAAGATTTGGAATCCGCCACTCTCGGGCTCAGGGTTTCAAAGTTGCAGACGCCGCACCCATGACAATGCCCGGTCCGGCAATCCGCAGTCAGTTCACCCCGAATCGCCTTTTCCCATTCTGATTGCATAAAGGATTTTTTCACACCGACGTCAATATGATCCCAGGGCAGGGGTTCATCAAAATTGCGTTGCCGGGCGGTATAAGCCTGCGGATCGATTCCCGCCTGCTCCATGGCTTGCCCCCAGAAGTCAAACCGGAATTGATCGCTCCAGCCGTCCAGACGACATCCGGTCCGGTAGGCAGCCTCCAGCAGCCGCGACAGCTTTCTGTCGCCCCTGGACCAGAGACCCTCCAGCGCGCTGACTTCCGGATTCTGCCATTTTACCTGAATTCCGGAGAGTCTCAAGCGGTCCTGAACCCATCGTATCCGGCATCGGGACTGCTCAAGATCCAGTTGACCGGCCCATTGAAACGGCGTATGGGGTTTGGGAATAAAACAGGCTACACTGACATTGAGCTTCGCCCCCCTTCGTTTTTTCCAGGCTATTTTTCGCAAATCCTTGACCAGCGAAACCAGCTGTTCCAGATCCGCATCGGTTTCCGTGGGAAGCCCTACCATGAAATACAGCTTGATCACCTGCCAGCCGAGTTCAAAAGCCTCGGAAATCGTATCGGCTATCTGATCGTCGGCAATGTCCTTGTTGATCACCTCCCGAAGGCGGCGGCTTCCGGCTTCAACGGCAAGGGTAAACCCTGTCTTTCGAACCTTCTTGACCAGACTCATCAATTCCGGGGTCAGGGTGCCGACTCTGAGCGAAGGAAATGAAACCGAAATATTCTCACCCTCGCAGCGCGACATGACGGCCCTCATGAGATGATCGATGCCTCCGTAATCGCCGGTGCTGAGGGAAAGCAGGGAAACATCCTCGTATCCGGTGCTGGCCAGCGACTTTTCAGCAAGGCTGATCAGATTGGCCACAGAGCGGTCCCGCACAGGCCGGTATATCATTCCCGCCTGGCAAAAACGGCAGGACCGGGTGCACCCCCGGGACACCTCGAGCCGCAGCCGGTCATGAACCGGCTTCCCGTAAGGAACGATCGGCGACGTCGGAAACGGGGCGAGATCGAGATCTTCGATAATCGCGCGCCGAACCGTCCGGTAATCATCGAAACAAGGAGAAAGAATTTGAAAACCGCCGGCGTTCCACCCGGGTTCAAAGAACGAAGGGACGTACACCCCGGCAATTTTCGACCACATTCTGAGCAGGGATTTCTTGTCTTTGGAACCGCTTTGCCGCCATTCCCGGTAAGTCTGAGCGATTTGCATGATGACGATCTCGCCGTCGCCCACGACCATGGCATCGAAAAAATCCGCCACCGGCTCGGGATTGCACGTGCACGGCCCGCCGGCAATAATCAGGGGAAAGGACAGGTCCCTGTGACGCGCATAAAACGGTATTCCAGACAGATCCAGCATCTGCAGAATTCCCGTGTAGTTGAGCTCGTAGAGCAGACTGAACCCGATAATATCAAAACGGTTAAGAGGCCTTCGGGATTCGAGGCTGCACAACGGATATCGGGCTTCCCTCAGGTATTGATCCATGTCCGGTCCGGGGACAAACACGCGTTCGGCTGCAATCCACGGAGAACGGTTCAGTATGTCGTAAAGGATCTGCATTCCAAAATGAGAGGCGCCGATTTCGTAAAGATCCGGAAAGGCCAGCGCAAAGTAAAGCGTTACGTCCCCGGGATCCTTTTGAACGCGATTGATTTCCGTTCCCAGATACCGGCTGGGCTGTTCGACCAGGGGCAAGATGTCTTGAAGACTGTTGACGATCATGTTATATTTTCAAGCCTCGAAACTGATAAGTTTTTAAAATTTAAACATTTTTACAAGAGCGACGCGTGCAGACTGTAAGCCCCATATTACATATCAAAAAAAAGTTTTCAATCCCGACGGTACTTTTTGCCGCTCTGGTTTTGATGTTCCTCCTGCCCCAGACCGCCCTGAGCCTTTATTCCCGTGAAACACCGGTGGTAATAGCCGTTCAGAAAATCAGCCCGGCGGTGGTCAATATCAGCTCCCAATACGAGGTGCGGCGGCAAAACCCATTTTCCGGGTTCGGATTGGATCCTTTTTTTGATTCGTTCTTCAAGGATTTTTTCGATCCCGGGCGGGAGCAAAAATTCAAGCGCACCAGCCTGGGCTCCGGTGTGATCATCGACGGGAAAAGAGGCTATATTCTCACAAACGCACATGTCGTCGCCCAGACCGGAGACGTTACCGTGGTTTTAAACGATGAAAGGGAATTTCCGGCCCAGATTGTCGGGGCTGACCCGGATTCCGATCTGGCCGTGCTTCGAATCGAATCCAGCCGCGGGCTTCCTTCCGCGGAAATGGGGAACTCGGATGACATCATGATCGGAGAGACCGTCATTGCCATCGGCAATCCGTTCGGATTTTCCAACACGGTAACCACCGGCGTGGTCAGCGCCCTGAACCGCAGCGTTCGCGCCGAAAACCGTGTATTTCACGATTTTATTCAGACCGACGCCTCAATTAATCCGGGAAACAGCGGCGGGCCGCTATTAAATATCAACGGCGAGCTGATCGGCATCAACACGGCGATCTACGCCAAGGCTCAAGGAATCGGATTTGCCATTCCCATCAACAAGGCCGGGCGGATCATCGACGATCTGATCCGATACGGGGAAGTGGTTCAGGCCTGGATCGGCATCGTGGTTCAAGACCTGGATGCCAGGCTTGCCGCTTATCTGAATCTTAAGGATAATGCGGGCGCCATGATACAGGACGTCGAATCTCCGAGCCCATCAAAGGATGCCGGCGTTCAGCGCGGGGATATCATCGTTTCTCTGGGCGGTAAATCCATTCGAAACGCCGAAGACTATTACGCTGCACTGAAAGACCACGCGGCCGGCAATACCGTTTCTCTGAAAATAGTGCGGAACGGAAAACCGCTTGAAATCCCTGTGACAGCTTCGACATTCCCTGCGGACCGGGCCGAAGAATTCGGTTACAAGCGGCTGGGAATCAAGGTTGAAAACCTGGACCGAAGCGGTGCGGGCGTGCGTATTTCACAGCTTGATCCGTCTTCACACCTTTCCCGGATCGGCGTCAGCGCCGGGGACGTCATCCGTCGAATCGACGAGATGACGATCAACAACAAAAAAGACTTTGAAAAGGCCATGGTCAAATACCGCCTCAAGTCTACTCTGGTCGTCCTGCTTCAACGAGGCGGCAATCTTTACCATATCACCGTCAACCCATAATTACCGGAAAAGCCATGAACCGCAACCAGATCAAGGCGCTTTTGCACGCCGACCACCCACAAACCCAGGTCCTGATCAAAGGCTGGGTGAGAACCCGCCGAAATTCAAAGGACTTTTCCTTTATCGAAATCAACGACGGTTCCTGCCTGGGCAATATGCAGGTAATCGCCGGCGCCGATTTGTTTAATCATGATCAGATCGACCGCCTGACCACCGGTTCGGCCGTATCCGTGACCGGCAGCCTGGTGGCCTCCCAAGGCAAAGAACAGCAATGGGAAATTCAGGCACACCGGATCGATGTGATCAGCATGGCGCCGGAATCCTTTCCACTTCAAAAAAAGCGCCACAGCGACGAATACCTCAGAAGCATCGCCCACCTGCGGCCGCGTACCAACAAATACGGCGCGGTTTTCCGCATTCGATCGGATCTTTCCTATGCGATTCACACCTTCTTTCAACAGCGGGGTTTCAAGTACGTTCACACCCCGATCATTACCGGATCAGACTGCGAGGGGGCCGGGGAAATGTTCCGCGTCACCACCCTGGACTTGAACGCCGTGCCCCGCACCGGCGGACATGTCGACTACAGCCTGGACTTCTTTGCAAAGGAAGCCAATCTCACTGTTTCCGGCCAGCTGTCGGCCGAAATGCTGGCCCTGTCTCTTGGAAACGTCTACACATTCGGCCCAACTTTTCGGGCCGAGGATTCCAACACCCGTCGCCATGCAGCCGAGTTCTGGATGGTCGAACCCGAGATGGCCTTCTGCGGTCTTGAGCAGAACATGGATCTGGCCGAGGAAATGATTCGATATCTGGTCCTTTACGCAATTGAAAACTGTGCCGAGGACCTGGAACTCTTCGCCCGGTTTGTGGACAAAACCCTGCCCGCCGCCCTGCAGAACATCGTTGATGAAAAATTCGTGCGGCTGCCATACTGCGAGGCTGTGGATATTTTGTCAAAATCCGGCAACCACTTTGAGTTTGCGCCTGAAACAGGCCAGGATCTTCAGACCGAGCACGAAAGGTTTTTAACCGAGGTGCATTTTAAAAAACCGGTTATCGTTTACAACTATCCCAAGACGATCAAGCCTTTTTACATGCGGCTAAACGACGATGATCTGACCGTTGCAGCCATGGATGTTCTGGTGCCTGGAATCGGCGAGATTATCGGCGGCAGCCAGCGCGAGGAACGCCTGGAAGTTCTGGAAAGGCGGATGGATGAGCAGGGCCTGAACAAAGAAAATTACTGGTGGTATCTGGATTCTCGCCGCTACGGTTCGGTGGAACACAGCGGATTCGGTCTGGGTTTTGAGCGGCTCATCATGCTGATCACCGGAATTTCCAACATTCGGGATGTGACGCCATTTCCCCGAACCCCGAAGAATATCGAGTTTTAGATTCAAAAATCACATACAGCGAAGACTGGTGAGACGAGCGCCGCCCTTGTATCAGGCAGACGCAGCAAGCCAGCAGTCCGCCTGCGGCTGCTTCAGACAGCGAAGGAAAACAACCAGACGATTGCTGGCGCCGGAACCCAGCTCGTCCGACAGTCTGTTTTCCGAAACGCTAAACGATGTATTTATCAATGATTTCGATAAGATAAAATTATTTATAACGGCCAGCCAATGAAGGATTACTCCCTTTGAGTAATTTCCCCGATCGAAAAGCCCTCCTGATCACCACGCGACTCCGAGCAAATTATCCGCGGTGTTTCACGTGAAACAATCGACCATGGAACCTGCCACCCGCCATGACCCGCAACCAGCCCTTTAACGATATTACTTTCCGATGCAAAATTGGCTGAATATCCTGTCTAAAACATCCAAACGATTGACGTTCCCTCCAATTTCATTGAGTGCATTCAGTCCTTCATTAAGGTCGATTGCCAAAAGTTCATGGGGAATCTTTTGATACATGCCGCTGATGGCGCGTTTTACTGAAGATACGGCCTTTTCAAGAAGCAGCTTCTGCCGAATGTTCGGAATTATCCGGTCATGAACGCCTGACAAAGAATTTCCGGAAACAAATTCGATGACCATGCTGCGCAACGAGTCGATGGCCTGATTATATTTGGCAGACACATGAATGCGTGGGCGCCCCTTCCAGTCATCCGGCAGCGGATCATCATTCGGCTTGTCTACCAAATCCATCTTATTGAAAACCAAAATCAAGGGCTTTCCTTTAACATTCTCGAAAATCTCCAGGTCTTCAGGACCCATTCCGGTTGCAGTATCCAGAACAAAGAGAACAAGATCGCATGCCTCAATGCATTCGCGTGCCTTCTGAATACCGATGATTTCAATGGGGCACTGAGTCGGATGGATGCCCGCCGTATCGCAAAACACAATCGGAATTCCTTCAATCGTCACAGGAACCTCAATAAGGTCCCGGGTTGTTCCAGGAACATCGGTCACAATGGATTTCTGTTTTCCGACAAGCCGGTTCATCAAGCTGGATTTTCCTACATTGGGCTTTCCAACTACGGCCAGAACCAAGCCATCTCGAAGAAAATGCCCGGATTGGTATCCATCGACCAGTTGTTCGCAAGGTTCCAGCACCGAACTCTTCAGCATTTCGACCCAGGCATTCACATCGTGCACCTCATCGACTTCATCTGGAAAATCAATGCCGGCATCAATGATCGCCAACACTTTAAAAAAATTGTTTTTTATGTTTTCGATCAGTTCTGATAATTCGCCGCTTAAATGCCGACGGACGACCTCCAGTGCGCTGGTCGACCTGGAATTAATGAGATCTATAACCGCTTCGGCATGGATTAAATCGATCCTGCCATTTAAAAAGGCGCGTCGGGTAAACTCCCCCGGCTCGGCAAGCCGGGCGCCCTGACGCAACACCAGCTCAAGCGTCTCTCTAAGGACAACCAGACCGGAATGAATATGGATCTCGACGACATCTTCCCGCGTATAAGACCTTGGCGCCATCATGCAAACCAGCATAGCCTCGTCAATAACATGCATATTTTCTGGGTCAACGACATGGCCATAATAAAATCGGTGGCTTTCAAATTTTTGCGGAATCGCAGGGGAATGAGCTCGACGGGTGCCGGCTGCACTGAAAACAGATGACGCGATGTCAACAGAACCAAAACCCGAGAGGCGGATAATGCCGATACCGCCCGTTCCAATCGGAGTAGATATCGCCGAAATGACTGTATCGGAAATCGTCATAAAAAACCAATAAATCCAAATAAATAATCGAGGCGGATGGCCGCGCGCAGCATCAGGAGGGAAGGCTTTTAATTCTTCGGCACGCCTTTCTTATTTTGTTTCTCGTTGCCTTTTTTAGGAAAAATGACGAGCTTGCGATAAGCTCCGTCACCCACGCTTTGCGTTCTTACGCCGTGATCATCCTTCAAAACCATGTGAATGATTCTGCGATCCTGAGAATTCAGCTGTCCTATCGTGACAGGCTTTCCGCTCTTTTTAGCCTTTTGGGAGAGCCGTTTGGCCAGTCGCTGCATGCTTTCCGTCTTGTTATTTAAATATCCCTCAACATCAACCTGAACTCGAACGCGCTCGCTCACATGCGTATTAATAATTTTTTCAATCAGATATTGAATTGCTTCAAGGGTCTGACCGCGCTTGCCGATCAGCATGGCGGAATTCCCGCCCTTGATATCAAAAAACAGGGATTGCGGCTCGCGCTCTTCAACAGATACGCTGGCATCAACGGTAATCAAATCAACCATGTTCTGAAGAATATTTTTGGCAGTATTCACCGTATCCTGCTCAGGATTTTGCGGCTTTTGAATTGCGTCTGAAACAATTTTCTCTACAGGTTGATCAATATCATTTCGATCTGCCTCGACGACACAGGGCGGCAGGCCATGATCTACCATATCAGCGGGCTTTTCTTGAATTTTGACGGCTTTTTCCCCCAGGGGACGCCGAACACGAATTTTAGCCTTTTTTACGCCAACCAGCCCGAATATACCCGTTGATCCATATGAGACCACATCGTATTTAAGTTCGCTCTTTGATTTCCCCAGTTTTTGACACGCGTTCTCAACAGCCACATCAATGTTTCTTCCTTCAAATTCTATCCAAGGGGTCATGAACAGAAACCTCCATCTTTAAGCGAATTTTTTCGAAATATAAAATTGTTGCGAAATGGAAAAAATATTGTTGACAAGCCAATACAGCACAAGACCGGAAGAAAAGTTTATAAATATGAAGGTAAACACAATAGGCATAAACATCATCATCTTGGCTTGGGCAGGGTCTCCTGGCGCCGGCGACATTTTTTGCTGAAGAAACATCGTTGCGCCCATTACAATCGTCAAGACCGGTATTCCATAGGGAGGCTCCATGAAAGGTATGGTAAATCCGAAATTAAAAAGGCGATCCGGCGCTGACAAGTCCGTAATCCATCCAAAAAACGGTGCATGCCGAAGCTCAATGGCCGAATACAGCATCCGATAAAGCGCGAAAAAAACGGGAATTTGAAACACCATGGGCAAACAACCGCCTACGGGATTTACCTTATAAGTCCTATAAAGCAGCATGATTTCCTGATTCATTCGCGGGCGGTCGTTTTTATGCTTTTCACGGATTTCAGCCATCAAGGGCTGCAGCCTTTTCATATCATTCATTGAACGGTAGCTCTTGGTTCCAAGTGGCCACAAAATCACCTTGGTGATCAGCGTCAAAATAATAATGGCGATCCCGTAATTTGGAATAAACCCATAAAGCCAGTTCATCAACCAGAGACATGGCTTGGCAATAATGTCGAACCAGCCGAAATCAATTGCATTCTTAAGATCATATCCAACCTTGCTCAGAAGCTGCGTACTTTTGGGACCCATAAAAACAAAATATGAATATTGTTGCTGCCCTCCCGCCGGTATTTCCTCAACTGCCTGAATCAATCGATTATAGACAATATCATGCCGGGTCTTTTCCGTTTTCATGGAAGAGGGAACGGGGGTTTTAGAAATAACGCTGGATATGAAATACCGATCCTCAAGGCCAACCCACTGAATATCGCCGGAAATTTCTTCGCTTTCCTTAATATCCTTAATTTCAACCTGCTCAAGCTTTTTATTGATCCAACCACTGGGCCCTTCGAATCCATACTGCGACGTAGTCAGATAAGACCTGGCCAACGAAATCGCTAACTCTCCGCTGACAGGAGCATCGGATACATTTTTAATAATGAGTTCCAACCCGATAAGGTATTTATCCGAATCAAAGGTGAACTTTTTTTCAAAAACAAGTCCCTGGACAGGGCTGGAAGTGAAAATTAGGCTTTGGCTGCCATCGTTAATCTGCATGGACTCATAAGAATTCGCAGTAAACAGAGGGTGTTCAAAGCGACCTTCAGACCCGGAGGAAAAATCCGACAAAATAGTACCAGATACGTTTTCTGCCGCAATCAATTCCTTTAAAGGAGCGTCTTTGGAAATGCTTTCCCTGTACTGCTTTAGGGCAAAGCTTCGTATTGACCCGCTCCTCTCAGAAAATTTAGCGATATAAAACTGATTTTCCACTGTAATTTCACGGCCGGAAGACATTGCGTTTTCCGCCAAAGCATCTTGAGCCGCCGTGACTGCTGGAACGCTGGCTTGCGATTGTTCTGGAACAGATGTCGTAGTCGTCTTTGAAGGGTCTAGGGTTGTTTCACCAGATTCGGTTGCTTGCTTCGGCTGCTCTTTTTTAATAAAAAATGCATCAAAAAGAATAAAAATACAAAACGACAGAACGATGGCAAAAACCAATCGTAAATTTTCTCGACTCATATAATACTCCTAAAAAAGGCACAAAAATATTCGGCATTTAGGCGGGACTATGCAGGATAATGGCCCGATCAGACATGTAAAAAGAAAATCGGCGTCAAAATTATTGCCAAACGACAGCCGGCTATTTCGATTTCATCACCCAATATCATTGATTCAGGGAACTGGATCGATTCCTCCGGGATGAAAGGGGTTGCATCGAAGGATCCGCTTGAACGACAAAATGGCTCCCTTCACAACCCCGTACCGGGCAACAGCCTGCATAGCATAACTGGAACATGTGGGATAAAACCGGCATGAGGGACTCAAAAGCGGGGAGATAAATAACTGGTATCCCCTGATTACGGTCAAAACAAGGCGCTTAATAATCGACACTCCTCGATATTTTCTCGAAAATGTCCTTTAAATTGGAAAAAGACTGATGAGTTGTCAGCTCGGCTGCTGCATTTTTTGCAATCATATTGATATCCCATGTGCCGACCAATTCAATTCGATGCAACCTGAAGCTTTCACGAATCACCCGTTTAAGTTTATTTCTTTTTACAGCATTTCCAACCTTTTTCGTGACCGTTATGCCAAGACGGGTTTTGCCTGTTGAACTCAAATCAAATTTAGCGAGAAAAAATCGATTGCCGACGGTTTTTCCTGTTTTTGACAAATTAATAAAATCAGATCTTTTTAGTAACCTATCCGCCTTGGTCAAACGAAATCTATTTACCTCATGCGTCCCGCAAGCTATGTTCGATGTACCCACCTAATAACCATTATCCCAATCTAAAACGCCTGTCCAAATGTATTAAATTCTCAAAAGTGCCGTGGCCAGAAAGGGAATCCCTTCATAAAAATCATACCGACAACTTTTTCCGTCCCTTGGCCCGGCGCCGGTTAATGACACGTCGTCCCTGTTTGGTCGACATTCTTTTTAAGAATCCATGTGTGCGGGCGCGTTTAACACGACTCGGCTGGTAAGTTCTTTTCATCTGAAAGTTCCTCTATTCAAAAATTCATTGCTGATCAACCGCTTATCACTGCAGTCACATTAAATCATAAATAATTGTGCAAATTAATCAGATTCATCAAAATATGTCAATACTATAAAGATGTCATGGCCTGGTCTGGTAAAACAGGACAGGGACCTGAGCGGCAGTGCCGCTCTGTAATGGTAAAAGTCGATAACCACCCGGACAGGTTGTCCTCTCGATCTGCGTGTACCAGACCGCGTCCGGCAAGAGCGCTCTCAGATGAACTTCTTCCTGTTCTGAGGTTTCTCCGGACCTTTCGTTTTCGTAAGAGCGCAGCCATGCTTCAAGATCCGCCTGCAGCGCAATTTTCCGGGAAATCCGTAAATACACCGTTTACGCCCATAGCGCGCATCCGCGCGATGTCTTCCGGATGATTCACCGTATAGACGAACACCTTAAGGTTCCTTCGGTGGGAGTCCTTTACAAATTCCGAATCGATGAAATCCAGGCAGATGTGTACGGAAAAAGCGCCCATGGCCTGGGCAAAGGCGGCATACTCCAGAGGAATGCCGGCAATCAGCGGACCAATGGCGATATTCGGGCAGATCGTTTTAAAGGCCATGAGTTCCGGGTGGTTGAAGGATGAAACCAGAATCCGCTCCCTGTCCCAGCCCAATTCGAGCCGCCGACCGATCAGTTCGGCGACCGGAGCTGCCGTGTTCGGACCCTTGAGCTCGATGTTGATTCCGGCCCGGTGGTCTATCTGTTCAAATACCTCGCCGAGTGTTGGAATTTTCTGTCCTGCGCCGGCATCCAGCGAGCGCAGATAAGAAAAGCTCTGCTCAGCGACATAGCCCCTGCCGCTAGTGACACGCTCCAGACGGATGTCGTGAAAAACAACGAGATGCCCATCTACGGCCTGAACATCCACTTCGACCCAGGACGCGCCGAGTTCCAGAGCCTTCTCAACCGAAAGCAGCGTGTTTTCCGGGGCATGCCCCATGGCCCCGCGATGTCCGATAACCCGCATAAAAAACCTCCAAGACTGTATCGCCAACTATCTGTTATTTGACCAGGCCCTGATGGCTGTTTACCTTCTGACACGTCCGGCCGGATGTGCTAATCGACGAATCATCCTGCTTTGGAAGCATCTGAAGATATCAGGACACGGCAAATCTAAAAGGAGACATATCATGAAAAGCTATCGCAAGGAACTCTGGTTCGAGGTGCCCCGTCGGCGGGGATTTATCAATATCACCGATCAGGTGGAAACCTGTCTTCAGGAAAGCGGCATTCAGGAGGGTTTTGTTCTGGTCAATGCCATGCATATCACGGCGTCGGTATTTATCAACGACGATGAAGGCGGGCTGCATCAGGATTATGAAAAATGGCTGGAAACCCTGGCGCCTCATGAACCGGTGAGCCGTTATCTTCACAATCGGACCGGCGAGGACAACGGAGATGCGCACCTCAAGCGGCAGATCATGGGACGCGAGGTGGTGGCGGCCGTTACCATGGGCCGCCTGGATTTCGGACCCTGGGAGCAGATTTTTTACGGCGAATTTGACGGCCGGAGACGCAAGCGCGTTCTGGTAAAAATTATCGGAGAGTGACTCGCGGATGAATCTTTGCGGATTTTGCGTAAAACAGCCGGCAAATTCCCGAGCCGACGATGCTTCCCAGAAAATCGAAAACAAGGTCCCTGATGTCGGCTGTTCGCGACGGCACAAAACTCTGGTGAAATTCGTCGCTGATTCCAAACAGCACCGACGCGACAACACTCAGAGCGACAATCGCCGACGGCTTTGCCTGGGACCAGCGGCTTTGAAACGCCCTGAAACATAAAATTCCCAGAACCGTCCATGCAGCAGCGTGCATCACCTTGTCCACGCCGAAGAAAACGGGGACCTTCTCGGGCAAGGGCTGGGAAGACAGAATGAAAATCAACGCGCAGTATGCGATCAGAGGAAGCCAATAGCGAAAAAAGTTTCGTGTCGACATGACCAACCTGCTGTAAAACAAGGCCGCAGCCTTTTGGGCTGCGGCACGGGCCGCCTAAACAGCTTTTTTGAAAATGTCCAGATTCAGACTGCGGCGCCGAATCTGGTCCAGCACTTCTTTGAGAAACCTCTCACGGGGGATGCCGTACGCAACGGTTCCGTCCAGAGTTCTGACCGAAAGCGTTCCGGCCTCTTTTTCCTTGGCCCCGATGGTCAGGATCAACGGAATCTGGTTGATCTGGGCTTCCCGGACTTTTTTATTCAGACTTTCCGAGCGATCGTCCACCTCGGCGCGGATGCCTGAACTGTTCAGCAGGTCGCACACTTCGACAGCGGCCGGAATCAGCTCGTCATTGATGGGAAGCACCACCGCCTGAACCGGCGCCAGCCACAGGGGAAACTTGCCGGCGAAATGTTCCACCAGGATTCCGAAAAACCGTTCGATGGAGCCGTAAATGACACGGTGAATCATGATCGGCCGGTGTTTTTCGTTGTCTGCACCCACATACTGCAGGTTGAAGCGCTCGGGCAGGGCCATGTCGAGCTGAACGGTCCCGCACTGCCATGTCCGGCCCAGGGCGTCCTTGATGTGTATGTCAATTTTGGGACCGTAAAAGGCGCCGTCTCCCTCGTTGATCTTATATTCCCTGCCATAGGCATTGAGCGCGGATTTAAGTCCGTCGGTGGCTGTTTCCCACTGGGCGTCGGTGCCGATGGACTTTGCAGGCCGGGTGGAAAGCTCCAGATGAAAACCCAGGCCGAAAGTGCTGTAAACCCGGTCCACCAGGTTGAGCACGCCGAGAATTTCGGATTCGATCTGCTCCGGCGTCATAAAAATGTGGGCATCGTCCTGATGAAAGGCACGGACACGGAAAAGGCCGGACAAGACGCCGCTGAGCTCATGCCGGTGAACCAGACCGATTTCGGCGGCCCGCAGGGGTAGATCCTTGTAGGAATGCGGCTTCATGCTGTAAAGGATCATTCCTCCGGGACAGTTCATCGGCTTGATGGCGTACTCGGTTTCATCAATCACCGTGGTGTACATGTTTTCCCGGTAGTTGTCCCAGTGGCCGCTTTTCTCCCAGAGGCTTCTGTTGAGCATGATCGGGGTTTTGGTTTCCACATACCCGGCCTTGCGGTGTTCCTCGCGCCAGTACTCAAGCAACGCATTCCACACATCCATGCCCTTTGCGTGAAAAAACGCCATGCCCGGGGCCTCGTCGTGAAAGCTGAAAAGATCCAGGGCCGCTCCGAGCTTCCGGTGGTTTCTTTTCTTGGCCTCCTCGATGAATTCCAGATATGCCTTGAGCTCTTTTTTGTCGAAAAAGGCTGTGCCGTAAATTCTCTGCAGCTGAGCCCTGCTCTGATCCGCCCGCCAGTAGGCGCCGGATACCTTCATCAGCTTGATCGCCCTGACAAAACCGGCGTGGGGCACATGGGGGCCGCGGCAAAGATCGGTGAAATCGCCCTGCTCGTATAATGAAATCGTGCCGTCATCCAGTTCGGTGATCATCTCACTTTTGTACGGCTCGTTTTTGTATAATTCCAAAGCATCGGCCTTGGAAACAAGCTTGCGGGAAAAAGGGATCTTTGCCTTGACGATTTTCTGAATCTCCGCCTCGATCTTTGGAAAGTCGGCCTCGGAAATCGGCGGCATGTCGATATCATAGTAGAAACCGTCCTCCACGACCGGTCCGATCGTCAGTTTCGCCTCGGGGTACAGGTGCAATATGGCCTGAGCCATTACATGAGCCGCGCTGTGACGCATAATGTTCAGCGCTTCCGGATCCTTTGCGGTGATAAATTGAACCCGGGCGTCAGCCGCGATCCTGGTGTATAGATCCACAAGTGAATCGTTGATCTTCATGGCTACGCAGTTTCTGGCGAAATCTTCCGAAATGCTTCGGGCAACTTCAAAACCGGCAGGCGCATCTTCAAATCGCTTTATGTCTCCATTTGGAAATGTTATGGTAATCATCGATTTTTCACCGGTCAAAAATTGAAGGTTTAACATGGGGTTAACAGTATTCGGTACTTAGGTTATCTGTATCGATGGGTCAAGAAAAAAATATGATGAATAGCTTGCAGCTTGATTATCGGATCGTGGATACGTTTGAAGATCTTCAACGGGTGGCGGAGGGCTTTGAGACGCAACGGTCGGTTGCCGTGGATCTGGAGGCGGATTCCATGTATCATTTTCAGGAGCGGGTCTGTCTGATTCAGATGGCCTCCCGGAATCTGTCCGTCGTGATTGACCCCCTGAAAATCGGCGACCTGTCTCCCCTGAGAAGCGTTTTCGAAAATCCGCGCATTCAAAAAATATTTCACGGCGCCGATTATGACGTGCGGTCCCTGTATCGGGACTTTTCCTTTAACATCAACCAGATGTTTGATACGCAGGTGGCATGCCGATTTCTCGGCATGCGGCAAACCGGACTGGATGCGGTGCTGCAGGAGCGGTTCGGAATCCGGCTGGATAAAAAGTACCAGAAAAAAGACTGGTCCCGGCGGCCTCTTCCGCCTGAGATGATCGAGTATGCTGCAAAAGACGTCATGTATCTGCACCCGCTCTCCAAAATCCTGCAAGCGGAACTGAAAGAAAAGAACCGGCTTTCATGGGTCCAGGAGGAATGTCAGAGTCTGAGCCGTGTTCGGCCCGCTGAGAACGGAGGCGCTCCCCTGTTTCTTCGGTTCAAGGGCTCCGGCCGTTTGAATCGCCGCCATCTGGCGATTCTCGAGGCCCTGCTGCAGTTCCGAAGGCACATCGCCGAAACGCTTGACCGCCCTCTTTTCAAGGTGATCGGAAATCATGCGCTGATGCGCATTGCTGTCGAAAAGCCGGCCAGTCTGAAAGAGCTGGAAGACTCACGGGCCCTGAGTCCGGGGCAGTTTCGAATGTACGGGCGCGGAATTGTGGAGGCGGTGTGTCGTGCCCTGACGGCGCCGGACGCCGAACTGCCCGTCTATCCGCGCACAAAAACGGCTCCGGTTTCCCCGGAGATTGCCCTTCGGGTCAAGACGCTGAAATCAAGAATTGAAAATCTGGCGGAGTCTCTGGAACTCGACGCGTCGGTTCTGTGCCCAAGAGCGCTGATCGGAACCATCGCTACGGCCAATCCGGTTAACATTCGGTCGCTCAAGGCATTGCCGGATCTGAAGAATTGGCAACGGAAAACATTCGGACACGAAATTGTAACCGTTCTGAATGATTTGAAAGGAAAAAATAAACGATGAAGCGCGTATCGTTTTTTTCCGGCGCCTGCCGGCTGGAAGGTTTGCTTCAGGAGGGACATTGGCCGGATAAGGGGGTTGTTGTCACCCATCCTCATCCGCTTTACGGCGGCGACATGTACAACCTGGTTGTCGAACGGATTGCCGATGCCTATCAACGCAAGGGCTATACGGTCCTGCGTCCCAATTTCAGAGGAGTCGGTAACAGCGAAGGGGTTTATGACAACGGCCGGGGCGAACGACGGGATGTGGCGGCGGCCCGAAAATATCTCGAGACTCTTGGAATCGTCCATATCGATCTGGCGGGATATTCCTTCGGCGCCTGGATCAATGCCGGCCTGAATATTGAATCCATGGGGCCGGGCAGCCAGATCATGATATCCCCGCCCGTGGCTTTTATGGATTTCAGCGATATCTCGGCGGTCAGCCGGTTGAAGCTGGTGGTCGCCGGCTCTCTGGACGAGTTTGCGCCGCCGGCGACGCTCGAAAAAATGGTTCCCCGGTGGAATCCGAATGCCAGGCTGGAGGTGATTACCGGCGCCGACCATTTTTACGATGCGTTTTTGAATGCGTTGCATCAGATGCTTTGTTCCCGTATTGAATAATCGGACAAGTCATTTTAAATATTTTAACCAATTGATTCTACGCGACATAATGATTTACCCTTGAATGCGCTTGACAGAAAAAAGGTATTGCCATAGTGTTTAATAAAAAGATTGAAATAATTTTCTAAAAGAAATTCATTTCAATTCAGGTCGGATTTTTTTATCCTGTTGAATAAAACGCGGAAAAATGCTTTATGGGTGATTGATCATAAGCTTCTGGAACGCAGCGGGATCAGGTGTAGTTCTGAATAGGGTCGCCTGTCGGAGTTGGTTTGCGATGCACCGGGTTCGAATGTTTGACAAGTGTTCCCCGTTTGAATGCGTATAGGGCATATAGTGTCGGGGGGCTTAAGAAAGAGGAGGGTTTATGACGACGACAAAGGCACGTTCGGTTGAACAGATGGTTGATCAGCAGATGTCCAAATGGCAGATGGAACGCAAAAAGAGCCAAATTGAAGAATACAAGCGGCCCATGGTAGTCACCATTTCCAGAGAACCCGGAAGCGGGGGCCGCATCATTGCAGAAAAGATAGCCGCAAGGATGGGATGGGATTTGTTTTATCAGGAAGTGCTCAACGAAATGGCCAAGAGCGCCAAGGTCACAAAGACCTTCATGGATACTCTGGATGAAAAGGGTCTGAACACACTGGAGGAATGGATCTCATCTCTGGTTCACGAACGGCATTTATGGCCGGATCAGTATCTCCAGCACCTGATGAAGGTGATCGGCGCCATCGGCAAGCACGGAAAGGTGGTTGTGATCGGCCGTGGCTCCAACTTCATCATTCCACAGGAGCGTCGCGTCAGTGTCCGTGTGATTGCCCCCCTGGATGTACGGGTCAAAGAGATCGCCAAGGCCTTTAACCTGCCCGCGGACGAGGCGGAACGGCGCGCGATTCACACCGAATCCAACCGGAAGGCCGCCATTCGTAAATACTTTAACGCGGATATCGCCGATCCGCTCAACTACGACATCACGGTTAACACGGGAATGCTCTCTTTAGATCAAGCCGTGGATGTAATTTGCGCCGCTGTACACAAAGAGTAGTGTTAATTTTATATCAAAAGCGGCTTCCTGTTCCGGAAAAGCTGCCCGGAGCAGGAAGCCGATCCCGGTTCTGATGCATTCAGTGCTTCGGGCCTGTTGATGCGGGGGATGCAATCCGCCTTCAGAAGAACCGTATGAACATCAGGACGGTGTGTCCAGCTCCGAAAGCTTGAGATCAAATTCGGCCTGCAGTGACCGGTGCGCTTCGGAGAGCTTTTCCAGCTCTTCAAAGAGCTCTTCGATGGCGCGCTCACAGCCGTGAATATCCTTGGAAATTTCGGCGATGCGCCGGCCGTCCTGACTTTCAACGGCCTGCATCACCGCCTCGTTGAGCCCCCGAATCCTGGATTCGTTTTGTTCGATCAGCGCTTCGGTTTGCGCGATGCGCGTTTCTACCGGCTTGAGCGCCCGTGAGCGCTGGGCGATGATTTCAGATCGCTGACGGCGCATCTCCTTCTTGTTCTTCTTGTTTGCCGGTTGGGTGTCCGGAACATCGGATTTTTCGCACGCCTCCTCACTGGTCCATCCCACTTTTTCCAGAAAATCCTGATAGGAGCCTTCGAAAACACGGATCGAATTGTCCTGAAAAACCACCAGTCGTTGGGCTATGGCGTGGAGAAACATCTCATTATGGGTCACCATCGCCACCGCGCCTTCAAATGCGTCGACAGCCGCCAGCAGCGCGTCGCACGAATCCATGTCCAGGTGGTTGGTCGGTTCGTCGAGCAGCAGAAAATTAACCGGTGAGGCCAGGATCTTTCCCAGCATGACCCGGCTTTTTTCTCCTCCGGAAAGCACCGCGATTTTTTTCAGGGCCGCATCTCCCTCAAACATCATGGCGCCGCAGATGTTCCGCGCACGCTGCCGGTCCATATCCGGAAACGAGTAAAGAATCTCCTCTTCGACGCTGCGACTGTCCACAAGACTTTGAATGTTGGTCTGTTCGTAAAACCCTTTTTCCGCATGAGGATGACAGACGATCTTTCCGGATTGGGGCTTCAGCAAACCGGCCAGAAGCTTGAGAAGTGTGGTTTTGCCTCTTCCATTGGGCCCGACGATGCACACACGCTCTCCGGCGGCGATGGCAAGGTCAAAATTTTGTATCAGTTCGGGATGTCCCGGGTACCCGAAGGAAAGCGCTTCGGCCCGAAGAACGTATTTTCCGGAAAACGGCTTCGTGCGGAAGGAAAAATCAAGCGTTTTGAGTTCTTCCAGCTTATCGAGAGATCGCATCTTCTGCAGCGTTTTCACCCTGGACTGAACCATGTTGGCCAGCCTGGCTTTTGCCCGGAACCGACTGATGAACAGGGTGATTTCCTTTTTCCGCCGCTCATCGTTGATCCGGGTCTTTTCATGGATTTCCTCTTCCTGGGCGATCTGCGCATAGTATTTTTCAGTGGGGCCTTCGATCTTGCGCATTTTTTTCCGATGGATTCCCAGGGTGTGGGTAATCACACGGTCCATAAAACTTCGGTCGTGCGTGATGAGCAGCAGCTCTCTGGGCCAGGAAACCAGAAAGCGCTCCATCCATCGAATGGCGGTAATGTCCAGATAATTGGTGGGCTCATCGAGAAGAATCAGATCCGGCTCGGAAACAAGCACCTTGGCCAGGTTGAGGCGGACCTGGAATCCGCCGGAAAATTCATCCGGCCGACGATTCAAATCCCTTTCGCAGAACCCCAGCCCGAAGAGCACCTTTTCCGCCTTCCATGTCTGGTCATTTTCGGAAATGGGCAGGCCCCGCATCGCTTCTTTCAGAACCGTATCCTCGGCAAACGCGATTTCCTGTCGTACATAGCCCAGGCAATAGTTTTTCGGAACCGAAATGACTCCCGAATCCGGCGTTTCCTCGCCGATGATCATTCGAACAAGCGTGGTCTTGCCGTCGCCGTTTCGGCCGACCAGGCCGATGCGCTCCCGGGAATTGATCTTTACGGAGACGTCTTCAAAAAGGCTCTGTCCGCCGTAGCTTTTGCTGAGATTTTCAATGGCAATCATGAATGTTTTGTATTTGCGGCCTTTCCCCGCCGGGAAAAAAGCGGGTTGCTGTTAACCGGAAATTTTTTCCGCCAAATCTTCGAACAGAACCGGAATTTCCCGGGCAAATCCTCGAAGGCAATCCCGCATCAGGACGCGGATCTGGGGATGCGCCGCCTGGCTGCATCTCAGATGAAATACGGAGCGCCATTCCCGGAGATTAGCGGTCATGACGATTTCGGTTTTTAGAGATTGCGGCAGCACCTCGCGCGCCTGTTCCGGTGAACTTCCGCTTTCAAGCAGATGCCGATAACAGGATTCGGCGGTTTCCATGGCTTTCAGCCAGGTCTGCTGCTCGGCCGGGCTCCAGGCGTTCCACCAGACAGGTTGAATAAATTCCATCTGGTCGTAACGGACATATCGGGTGGATTCCTGGGAATAAGAAGCCAGGCGGTGTCGAACCAGTTCATGGGTGACGCCCCGGTTGGTGATAAAGCGAATCGAAGCCGTGCAATGCTCGATGACCGACTCGTGACCTCGGCTGACCAGCATGCGGGCGAATTTTTCCGAAGTGCCCGGACCGATGCGCTCTTCGGACTGATAACAGGTTCGGCCCGCCCGTTCGATCAGCTCCAGAGGCCGGGACGGCTTTTGAAGCCAGCTCCAGCTTTGCTCGATTATTTTCATGATCAATTCCTCAAGATTTCAGTCGTTTATAATAAATCAAATTACGGGCACTATAGATGAAAGCCGGGCGGAAGTCAACTTCGGCAAGCTCGGTTCAATCTTGAAAATGGAATTGCTTTGAATAAGAATTGCTCCGGTAAGTGTTTGACATTTTAAGGCCGCACAATATACTTTTCAATATAATCTGCGCGAAACGATATCCTGAGGTCGGAGACGATTATGGCAAAGGACTATTACGAAATTCTGGGAGTTTCAAAGGATGCAAAACCCGATGACGTCAAAAAGGCCTATCGGCGGCTCGCACGCAAGTGGCATCCGGATTTGAACCCCGGAAACCGCGAGGCTGAACAGAGGTTCAAGGATGCATCGGCTGCCTATGAATGCCTGAGCAATCCGGAAAAACGCAAAATTTACGATGAGTTCGGCGAGGACGGACTTCGAGCCGGATTTGACCCGGGAAAAGCCCGTGAATACCGGAAATGGACCCAGGGCCATGGACCTGAGGCCGAGCCCAGCTTCGGGCGCTATCGAAGCTACGAGGATATCTTCGGAAATATGTTTGATTTCTCTAAGGCCGGTGACTATTCGGCACGCCGATCCCGGAAGGGAAGTGATATCGAAACCGGAATGACCATCGATCTGATCAGTTCTCTGAAGGGAGTTTCCACCCGGATCGCCATTGAAAAACCCGAAGTTTGCGGCGACTGCAAAGGCGCCGGCGTTCGCACCGCGGCAGGCGCGGCCTTGTGCCCGGCCTGCCGCGGAACGGGGAAAATCA
The DNA here is from genome assembly GCA_002347265.1 of Desulfobacteraceae bacterium UBA2245. GTDB lineage: Bacteria > Desulfobacterota > Desulfobacteria > Desulfobacterales > UBA2245 > UBA2245. Next base: position 83,965 of record DDYB01000032.1, read on the forward strand.
GCGTGGCCGACGGCCCCATGGAATTCACTCGGACCTGTCCGCAGTGCCGCGGAACCGGGAGAACCATAGCGGTCTGCGCCGGGTGCGGCGGCAGCGGACAGCAATCAAAAACCGAAAAAATCCGCGTGGATATACCGGCGGGAGTCCGTGAAGGATCGCGGGTGCGTGTGGCCGGAAAAGGAGAATCCGGTCCTGGCATTCAAACGCCCGGAGATCTCTATCTGATCATTCACATCGAACCGCATCCTTTTTTGAAGCGGGAAGACGACGACCTGCTCATGGAGGCGCCGGTGACCCTTGCCGAAATCATGGCCGGCGCCAAAATTGTTATTCCGACCATTGACGGACCGGTCACCCTCAAGATTCCGCCTCAGAGCCAGAATGGTCAGACTTTGCGGCTGAAGGGCAAGGGCGCAGTCAACCCCAAAACCAAAAAACGGGGAGACTTTCTGGTCAGGCTTCAGGTGCGGGTGCCGAAAACCAAGGATGAAAAAACACTTCAAGCCGTAAAAGAAATGGATCGTTTGTACGGAGAGGACCCTCGGGCGGGTCTTGAACTGTGATGGGCTATTCGTTTTTGAGCATGTCCTGAATTCGGCGGCTCATATCCTCCAGAATGTCATCAAACTGCCTTCGCATTTCAAACATGTTCTGGCGAAGGCGAAGAATGATTTCCACGCCCGGCAGATTGACCTGCATGTCCTCGACCAGAATTTTGCACAGACGCAGCTTTTCAAGATCATCGGCTGAAAACAATTTTTCCGGAGATTCGGCCCGGGAAACCGGACATAGAATATCCTCTTTTTCGAGATCGTCGAGAAAGCTCTCTTTCAGGCTGAAAGATTCGATCACTTCGCGGATTGTCCAGAATTGCTTTTGCATGGCAAAAAGCCCTTCAAGAAATATTTCCTTTAAACTACCACAGCCCGGTGCGCTTGGCAAGACGCCTTCAAATGCGTTTTTACGCTTTCTGGATCCATCCTTCGGTCAGGACCGCCCCTGCGAATTCCTCCTTTCAACGGGATGTCGATTCCACGCATCATCACTCCTTGAGGCGAATGTAAATTTCTCCCTGTGAAATCTTGATATCGGCGACGCCTTCATCGAAAAGTTTCCAGAAGCCTTCCTGAGAACCGAATTCCTTCATCAGGTTTTTATATTTCAGGTTTCCCAGCCAGGCATTGGGAAGCGGAATGCCTCCGAGGCTGATTCCCTGAAGCGCCACCTCCGGTTTGCCGTTTTCAAAGCGAACCGAAAGACCCGCGTGAAGCCGCAGGGTTTTTCCGCCCAGGAACAGAATATCCTTGTCCATCGGCATCAGCACCTTGATGCTGATCAGATCGTCCGATAAATCAATGGCCAGGCGCTGCGCTATTTCCGGCTGGTTCGCAATCAGAGCGTTGATCTCTTTTTCCGTAAACCGGATGGTGCGATCCGCTCCGGCTTCGGTGTAAGCCTCGGGCTCTGAGCGATCGGAAGCATCCTTTTTCGCTGCATCTGAGCGCGGGTCCGTGCCCTGAACCGCCTTTTCAAATTTTTGAAGTTTTTTATTCAGAATTTCCTGTTCACGCTGATCCAGCTGCGTGGGGGTAAACCGGGGCGCATAGATGTAACGATGGATCCACCAGGCTGAAAAAACTGCAAGAACGACCAGGACAATTGCAAGAATCAGTCCCCAGTGCCAACGGCCTCCGGGTTCCGGCTTTGAAGAAAAATCAGAGCTGGAGTCCTCCTGTTGAATCGCCGGGACTTCGGCCGGTTTCACGCCTTCAGAATGGTTTTCTGTATGATTGTTCGGCATGTTTTTAATCCTTCCATCCTTCATTTGAATCGTCGATCATCGCCACCGCCCGCACCGGAGATCCTTCGGCGTGTTCGATTTTCAACGGAAAACACGAAAAAATAAAGCGCTGATGCAACAGCCTGTCAAGGCCGGTCAGGTTTTCAATTACGATCAACCCGCGGCCGAACAGAAGCTTATGAACCGGATAATCAACGGAATCGTCCCGGTCGGCCGAAATCACATCCATGCCGATTCCCTTCAGATCAAAGCGGCCGAGCCAGGCTGCGGCTTTTCCGGTAAGAACCGGATATTCCAGAAAATACTTCGGGGTTCCCCAGAACCTGCTCCAGCCGGTATGCAGCAATATAAAGTCGCTGATTTCCAGAACCTTATGACAGAGTACAAGGTCCTGCACATCAATGCAGGGTTTTTTGATCGAGGTTGCATCAAATACGAAAGCCCTGCCCGAATATCGGTCGATCGGCAGCTGATCCAGAGTTTTCCCGCATTCAAGCATGTGCGCCGGCGCGTCGATGTGCGTGCCGGTATGGGAACAGAGGGTGATCTGCTTTTCTAAAAAACCGTTTTCACGGATGCAAAAGGCTGTTTTAATCACAGGGGAAGGCGTACAGGGGTAAACCGGCATGGCCGGAGAAATCACATGGCTTAAATCAACGATGTTCAATAAAATTTCCTTCAGCACGATCAAGAATATAAAAAACGTTCTTATTTAGGCGCGTCAACTTATTTCAATTAGGATTGAACCGCATTTTAGCAGCGAAGCATCCATCTGGCGATAAAAAATTTAACGCCTCCTTGCTTTTCGGTGAAACGCGTTATCCTGCAGTGTAAAAGATGAAACGGCCTTCGAGCAGCGCTTTCACCTTGACGATTGACACCCGATGCCGGGTTTGTTAACGGTTGCGGAGAAAAAACACAAATCGACATTGCTGGCGCGGACGGAAAAAAGGAAAATGCCATGGGCAAAAAGATTCGAATCGGTGCATTGATTTCAGGCGGCGGCACCAACCTGCAGGCCATTATCGATGCCTGCGAGGCGGGCGCGATTGATGGGGAAATGGTTTTTGTTGGTTCGGACAATTCCGAGGCAGGAGGACTTGAGCGGGCGCGGCGCCATTCGATTCCAAGCTTTGTGGTCGATTACCGAAAAATCTTCCGGGATGTCAAAAACCAAGCCTCCCCCGAACTGATACCGGCGGATTTCAATCTTGCGGAAGCGGTTTCCAAAACCCGGTTGTTTGGTCCGGACGCGGAGCCGTCCAGGATCGAGACCTTTATGTTGACACGGGCTGCGGCGGAGGCGAAGCTCATTGAGGTCATGAGCGCCCACCCCTTTGATCTGCTCATATTGGCCGGCTTCATGAGAACCCTGACGCCGTATTTTATCGACCGGGTGAACACGAACCCCCAACATCCCAGAATTATGAACATTCACCCGGCCCTGCTTCCGGCCTTTCCCGGCGTGGACGGATATGGGGATACTTTCCGGTACGGGTGCAAGGTAGGCGGGTGTACGGTTCATTTCATCGATTATGGCGAAGATTCCGGGCCTATCATCGGGCAGAAATCCTTTGAGATTCTTCCGGAGGACACCCTGGACGACATTCGAAAAAAAGGCCTGCACCTTGAATGGAAGCTTTATCCGGAATGCGTTCAGCTTTTTGCGGAAAACCGGTTAAAGCTTGTCAGACAATCCCGTACTTCCGATAACGGCGCCCCCGGCGAACGATGGGTCGTCAAAATATTACGGACTCCGGTACGGGAAAAATAGATCCCCGCATCAAAAGGCTTTGACCATCAAGGGAATGGCCACGAATGTACCCAGGGCGCTGCCCAGGTTGGTAAACACCACCACCAGCAGAATCCGTGTGACCTTGTTGCGCCAGAAACCTTTGATGGAAAGAATGTCTTCGGCCAGGCTTTCCAGATCCTTGACCCTGGGTTTCCGGAAGACCGCCTCCACCAGGCCCGAGACCCATCCAGCTGCGATCATTGGGTTCAAAGAGGTCAAAGGGGCTGCCAGCACCGCAGAGATGATGGTCAATGGATGCGCAAAAGCAGCCATGGCGCCGGCGCCCGCCAAAATTCCATTTGCCAGAAACCACCACTTGACCATATCGGCCCCTGTATGAAAACCGCCGGCATAAAAGCCGCCGACGATGAACATCAGGATCGCCGCAGGAAGGATCCATTTCAGAGCTTTATTCAGTTTCCCTTTGGGAGGAAGCACCTCCAGACGGGCGGTGTCGATATCCTGATGCCAGTATTTCTGTATGCCCGGCACATGACCCGCCCCAACGACCGCAACGATTTTCTTCCCCGGAGCAGTGCGTATTTTCTGTGCAAGGTATTGATCCCGTTCGTCGATCAGGATGTCCCGCAGCGCAGGGAGTTCTTTTTCCACATCGGCCAGAATGGACTCCAGAGCATCCTCCTGCTTCATTCTTTCGATATCCTCCTGCCGGATATTCGGGGTCTGGAACGCGGACCCGATGAACTCGACGAACAGTTTGATCTTGTCGCGAAACCGCATCATGCGCCAGGTTCGAGACAGGGTTATTCGAATATCCCGGTCTACCGGGCAGACGGCGGCATTTAAGGTCTTGGCGCTATCAATGGCCTGAATCATTTCCTGCCCGGGCTGTACATCCAGCTGCCGGGCAATGCGCTTTTGAAAGGATGCCAGCAGAAGGTTGGCCAGGAGCAAAAATGTTTTTTTCTCTTTGATCACCTTGACGATGTCCATATTCCGCCATCGGTCTTTCTGGCTGATGGCCTGGTATCGGGAATCACACAGCTCCACGCATACGGTATCCGGTTTTTCGAATTCGATGGTACGGGCCACCAGCTCAGCACTGTGCCTGGAAACGTGGGCGGTGCCCACGATAAGAATTTCCCTGTCCCCGCTGCGAAGACGAAGAACCGGATCTGTCCCGCCGTTTTCCATTTGATTTTTCAGGTCCATAAAATTGATACTTCGGGCAGGCCCGAAGTACTTATCCTTTCAGCTTAATCCGCGGCCGTTCATCCGCGGGCAAGCCCGCGATACTGTATTCAACCGCATTAAAATCGTCGATCATCTTTATTATATTTGCGGACCTGCCGCAAGGCGAAATCAAAGCATAGCCTTTAAAGATATGCGATTGTTCTAGCTGGCGACGCGCTTACCCTTGACTTTGCAGGAAACTTTCCCTATAGCATTTCTATGTCAACATATATTTGAAGCCGAAATCCAACATCTAAATTGCCGTTTTTGTTAACACTGAATGATATACTTTCTTGAACTCGCCGGAAGACCCATTAAGCTCTTTGTTGAAGAATCCGGTAAAATTGTGCTGCTTTTCCTTTCCGCCCTGACCTGGCTGGTTCGCCCCCCCCTGCGCCTGCGCCTGATTGCCAAGCAGATGGAGTTTGTCGGCGTTCAATCGCTTTCGGTCGTGATGATTACCGCCGCCTTTGCCGGCATGGTCCTTGCGCTTCAAACCTATTACGGTTTCAGAATGTTCGGCGGAGAGAGCCTCGTGGGCGCTACGGTGGCCCTGTCTCTGACGCGCGAACTCGGGCCTGTCTTTACAGCCCTGATGGTGACGGGCAGGGCCGGATCGGCCATGGCTGCAGAACTGGGAACCATGAAAGTGACGGAACAGGTGGACGCGCTCTATACCATGTCCGTCAATCCCGTTCAGTACCTGATCGTGCCAAGAATACTGGCAGCGGTCTTAATGGTTCCGATATTAACCATTCTTGCCGATTTTATCGGCATTGTGGGAGGATATTTTGTAGGCGTCCATCTGCTGGGAATCAATTCGGGAATTTTCATGGCAAGAATCGTCGAATTCGTGGAGATGGACGACATAACGAACGGGCTTATCAAATCGGCGTTCTTTGGGCTGATCCTTTCTCTGATCGGCACTTTCAAGGGGTTTTATACCACCGGCGGTGCGGAGGGAGTCGGAAAAGCCACCACCGAAGCGGTTGTTTACGCTTCGGTTTCCATTTTAATCAGCGATTACATTCTCACCGCATTGATGTTCTGATGATCCGACTCGAACAGGTTTCAAAAGCATTCAAAGGACAAATTGTCCTCGATCATCTGGACCTTGAAATCGAAAAAGGTAAAATTACCGTTATCATAGGCCAGAGCGGCGGCGGCAAAAGCGTTCTCTTAAAACATATGATCGGTCTGATCAGACCGGATTCGGGACATATCTATGTAAACGGCATCGACATCGTTTCTCTTGACGACAAAAAACTCAATGATATTCGAAAAAAGTTCGGCATGCTGTTTCAGGCTGCGGCGCTGTTTGATTCGATGAACGTCGGCGAAAATGTCGCGTTTCCCCTGATTGAGCACACCAGGCTGCCGCGCAAGGAAATCATGAAAATTGCCGAAGAAAAGCTTCTTCGCGTCGGCCTGAAAAACGTATCGCACAAAATGCCGTCCGAACTTTCCGGCGGAATGCGTAAACGGGTGGGGCTGGCGCGTGCCATCGCTCTGGATCCTGAAATCATTCTCTTTGATGAACCGACAACGGGTCTCGATCCGGTGATGTGCGACGCAATTGACCGGCTGATCGTTGAAACTCAGAAGCAAACGGAGGCGACCTGCGTCATTATCAGCCATGACATCCCCTCCACGTTCAAGATCGCGAACAAAATAGCCATGCTCTACCAGGGAAAAATTATTGAAATGGGAACCCCGGATGAAGTAAGGTCTTCAACAAACCCGGTGGTTCAAAATTTTATTGAGGGAAAATCCACATAGAAAGCCGGTGCCCGTCATCCGGTGAAAGTCATGAAACGCAGCGAAGTTTAATTATGGAAAAATTCAGCAATGAGGCAAAGGTCGGCATCCTTGTCGTTATAAGCATCATTCTTTTGGGATACATGGCGATGCGGGTTGGCAAGTTCAGCTTCACCAAAGAAGCCGGTTACACCCTCGTTGTCTATTTCGATTCCGTTGCCGGTCTTGCGCTGGATGTGCCGGTGGAAATCGCAGGCGTGGAAGTCGGAAGGGTCCGAAATATTGCATTGGAAGCAAACCGGGCCATGGTGACCCTGATGATGCGCCCCGACATTCAGCTGACCAAGGATGCCAAAGCGATCATCAGAACCAAGGGAATTCTGGGCGACAAATATGTCGAGCTGATTCCGGGTTCCGATGCAGCGCCCTTGATCGAACCCGGCGGACGCATTACCCAGACCATCCCGACCACCGACATTGACAGCCTGCTGAATGTTCTCGGTTCCGTGGCTCAAGACATCAAAAGTCTGAGCCAATCGCTCTCCAACGTGCTCGGTGGTGAAGAAGGGGAGCGATCTATGAGACAGATCGTCGACAACGTCCAGGAAATGGCGCAAACCCTCAACGACATCGTTCAGAAAAACAACGAGGATATATCCACAATCGTCGGCAATTTCACCATATTTTCCGAACGGCTTAAAGAAATTGGGAACGCAAACACGGACGATATTCGCAGCATTGTCGACAATGTTCGAAAGGCCTCGGAACATCTCGAAACCCTGATTACCGGTCTTCACGAAATTACGGTCAAAGTCAATGAGGGCAAGGGCAGCATCGGACAGCTGATCAATGACGATCAAACTGTTAAAAATCTGAATGAAGCGCTTGCGTCTCTAAAAGGCGTCACGGAAAAAATAAACAAAGGCGAAGGCTCCATCGGCAAACTCGTCAATGATGATCAAACGGTCGACAATCTGAACGACGCCCTGACCGGAATCAACGACTACATCAAAAAACAGGATACCTATCGAACCTTTCTCGACTACCGCGGAGAATATCTGTTCGGAAGCGAGGAAGCCAAATCCTATCTGTCTTTGCGAATTCAACCCCGAGAGGACAAATATTATCTTCTGCAGGTCGTGGATGACCCTCGCGGAAAAAAATCCACAACCGAGTACACCCGCACCCTTGACGGCGTGACCTCTCATGAGCAGATCGTTGAAATCGAAAAGGACGAACTCAAATTTTCCGCGCAAATCTCCAAACGTTACTATGATATTGCATTTCGCGGCGGTCTTTTTGAATCCACCGGCGGAGTGGGCGTTGATTACTATATGTACAACGACCGATTGACCTTTTCTCTCGAAGCGTTTGATTTTGATGCCGACACGAATCCGCATTTAAAATTTAAGGCCGACTACACACCGTTTCAGCATATTTACCTGACAGCCGGATTCGACGATTTCATCAGTGAAGAAGGCGATGAATCCTTTTTCATCGGCGCAGGCATAAGCTTTTCCGATGAAGATATAAAAACCCTTTTGTTCAACGTCCCCATTCCTAAATAATTGAGGCGTTTGATCTTTTGAAGAAGTCGATTATGTAAACACCGGGAGCTTATGTCCGCTTCGAACACAACCCAGAAGCTTGCTGAAGAGAAAATAAAACCATTTAGACTCGTCAAGTATTTTACCTTCACCAGTATGGCGTTGATTTTTTTGGGCACGCTTTTACTATCCATGATCAACACCTATGGCGCCAGGACTCTGCTTTTACAGAAACGCGAGGCTTACGCGCTGGCGCTGGTGGAAAATCTGAACCACCAGATCTTCCTTCAATTTGCCATTCCGGTTGCCTTAAAATACGGTAAAATTCAACTGAGACAGCCAGAACAATCTGAACGGATGGACAAGGTCATTCGCAGCACGCTGCACAGTTTTCAGGTGGATCTGGTAACGATTTACGACACAAACAACACGGTTTCCTATAGTTTCGATCGGGATCTGGTCGGCCAGAAAGACCTTGGGGGCTCCGGATATCAGCAGGCGCTGGATGGCCGGTCCAACTTCAAGCTGTATCAGCGGGGAAGCTGGTGGAAGATTCTGATTGGATTCCCCAAGGAAAGCAAGCTGATTGCCCTTGCCCCGCTTCGTGCTGAAAAGCCGCTGTCCATTCTTTCCGGACCCATTCTTGGCATCGTCGAAATCGTTCAGGATATTTCCGAGGATTTTGAAACCATATTTTTCTTTCAAATTCGCGTCATAATCACCTGTGCAGCGGTGATGGGAATCGTCTTCATCGCGCTGGTTTTTGTCGTCAAAAGGGGAGAGGGCATCATTGAAAGGCGGGCTCAGGAAAGGCTGCGCCTGAAGGAAGATCTGAACCGCGCTCTTCATCTGTCTTCCATCGGGGAGATGATGGCAGGAATCTCGCATGAAATACGCAATCCGCTCGGCATCATCAAAAGTTCCGCCGAATTGTTGAAAAAGAAAATGGCCCTGCTGGACCCGTCAAACCCCATACCCGATGTCATCGTGGAAGAAGCCCGTCGCCTGGACAATATTATTACCGATTTTTTAAATTATGCCAGACCGAGAACACCGCATGTTGTTCCCTGCGATATCCGGGACATAATCGACAAAAATATTACCTTTCTGCTGACTGACAGCAGGCTGGACAATTTTACGCTTCGCAAAGAAGCACCTGAAAATTTGCCGGAAGTCAGCGCCGACCCCGATATGCTTTATCAGGCTTTTTTGAATATACTGATCAATGCGGTTCAGGCGATGCCCGATGGTGGAGAAATACGAATCGCTCTGAACAGCGCTTCGGACCAGGTTACGATCTTCTTTGACGACCAGGGCCATGGCGTTTCCGAAGATATCGCCGAAAAAATTTGGGATCCCTTTGTTACCACCAAGGAGACAGGAACAGGGCTGGGTCTGAGCATCGTAAAAAAAATCATTGAATCGCATTGCGGAAAAATCCGCATCAAAAACCTTCCGGACGGCGGCGCCAGGGTCGCCATTGAATTGCCCGTCAAACAGGAAAGTTCTGATCATGGACACCATTCTGATCGTTGATGACGAAAAAAATTACACTCTGATTCTCAGCGCCGTGTTGCAGGACGAGGGGTTTGAAACCCTTACGGCCAACAGCGGGCAGGAGGCTCTTGAGACGCTGGCCGAATTCGACGTGAATCTTGTGATTACAGATATGAAGATGCCGGTCATGGACGGTATCGAATTACTGCGGCATATCAAGGAAAAATACCCGACGGTTCCGGTGATCATGATGACCGCTTACGGCACTGTGGAAAAGGCGGTCGAAGCGATGCAGCTCGGCGCTTTCAATTATATTACCAAGCCTTTTGACAACGCGAGGCTGGTCATTTACGTTAATAAAGCTTTGGAAATGCACCACATGGCCCAGGAAAACACCCGGCTTCGAAGCGAGGTGGAGGCCCGGTTTCGTTTTGACAACATCATCGGAAAAAGCAAGGCCATGCAGGATGTGTTTCAAATCATCCGTAAAGTGGCGCCCAGCGCAGCGACCGTTCTCATCGAGGGCGCCAACGGCACCGGCAAGGAACTGGTGGCCCAATCCATACATTACAACAGCCCCAGAAGAGACAAGCCCTTTATCGCGGCCAACTGTGCGGCATTTGCGGAAACACTGCTGGAAAGCGAACTTTTCGGCCACGAAAAAGGGGCCTTTACCGGGGCGACAGCCCTCAAAAAAGGCCGCTTCGAACTCGCCGATCAGGGAACGCTTTTTCTTGACGAAATCGGCGAACTCTCCGCCAGCCTGCAGGTCAAGCTGTTGCGCGTGCTTCAGGAAAGAAGTTTTGAAAGGGTCGGCGGCACAAAGTCGATTTCCGTGGACATCCGCATTATCGCCGCAACCAATAAGATCCTCAAAGAAGAAGTGGCCAGGGGTAATTTCCGGGAAGATCTTTTTTACCGTTTAAACGTGATTCATATCGTATTGCCCAGTCTCAGGGAACGTCCGGAAGATATCCGTCCTCTGATGGATCACTTCATCAATAAATACGCCCATGAGCGCAGAGCCTCGGTTCCGGTGACCGGCGTCAGCGAGGAGGTTGAACGGCTGTTTTTTGATTACCAGTGGCCCGGTAATGTCCGTGAACTGGAAAACGTGATCGAGCGGGCCATGATCATGTGTCCGGGAAATACGATTCAGGTTTCGGATCTTCCGAAAGAGTTTAAAGACAATGTTTACAACTCCCTGCACATAACGGGCATACCGGCCGACGCCAATCTCTATGACACCCTGGCCATGGTTGAAAAAAAGATGATCGAAAGGGCCTTGAAAATTTCAGACAACGTTCAGGCTCATGCCGCGGCTCTTTTGGGAATCGGGAAAAGCGGGCTGAACCAGAAACTCAAAAAATATAAACTGGATGAATAACCACACATCCCCAAAAGTCGACGCACGCCGTTTTCGAGGCCTAGCCTATCCTGAAATTTTTTCTCTGGCCGCATCAAAATATATGGAATCCGGATCTTCCGAAACCAATTGCTGATACGCGCTTCGGCTTTTTTCCATGTCTCCCGCCAGTTCATAAAGCCGTCCAAGGCCAAACAGGGCTTCGGATTTCATCAGGGCGCCGCCTTCGGAGACGATTCTTTCAAAATGAGCTGCCGCGTTTTTATAATCTTTTTTCGCCTCGAAGCTATAGGCTAGTCCGCTCAAAATCATGCTTTTATAAGGCTCCTGTCCGAAATCATTCAGGGCGCTTTGATACAATTTAAGCGCCTGATCGAACTGACCGGAATCATAACAGATGTCTGCATAAATCATCCGGGATATTCGGCTGGTTTCTCTGTCCGAATATTGATCCAATACCCGTTCAAAATCCTTTTTCACCGCTTGGTATGCGGCAGGGGGCCCTTCTTCGCGGGAAAGAACCTGGTACCTTGAAAATACCTCGTACATTGCAGCGAGCGCCCGGGCCTCGGCTTTACTCGAAAAATAAGAATTTGCCGCCCACAGCGATGCGGCGGCGATCACGGCGCATATAACGCCGATAATATGCTTTTTATACCGAAAGATGACCTGCAGCATGGTGTTTGAAAACGTCATAATTTTATCTGGTTGGTCGACAAAATCTTTTAGCCCCATATTCTTCCTTTCCATCCTTTCTTCATGGATAGATCAAATAAAATCAGCCCGCGCAGGCTGAATCCTACCAAACCAAAGACCGATGAATCCAGCCTTTATCGCCGTCGGCATGTTCCACTCGCAACCAGTCCCCTTTCCGCTCCGAAACCTTGAACGGAACTCCTTTTTCAACGGAAAAAAACACTTCGAAGTTTGTACCGGGACCTGACCGGATGTTGCACTTGTCTTGTACGGTGATCACCGCGTCGATTTTCCCGACAATATCCTGATGGATCCAGCCCTGGTCCCCCTCAAAGTCTCGAAAACGACGCCATTCTCCTTTTTTTTCAATTATTTCAATTGGATGGTTCTGTTCGACATTCCACAGAACCTCGTATCCCTGTCCGGGGCCCGATCGAACATTTCCGATCTGCGCTTTTACCGCCAATCGCTGCGCCATGGCGGATTGGGCACACAGTAAAACAGCTATGGCAATCAACAAACGTTTCATCCCTGCACCTGTCACGTTGAATGTCCAATCAAATGCCTTCCTCTCCGGTTGCCTCCGGCGCCTGTGAGCGATCCTTCGGTGAAACAGGCGTTGGTCTCCCTTTGAAAGCATCAGGCGCCCGACTGGAAGCCCCGGGCAGCTATTCCCGGCGGCATCCTGAATCCTCGCATTTGATTCAAGATGTTTCCGCGCACCTATCCCAAACCCAAAAGCAGCCCGCCCTGATAGACAAAAAAAGCGGCCAGCCACGCAATTCCGGTACTGTAGGCAATACTGAACGCCGTCCACTTGAACGAATTGGTCTCTTTTCGAATGGTGGTTACCGTAGCCAGGCACGGCAGATAAAGCAATACAAAAACCATCATGGAAAGCGCGGACAGAACCGTCATCCCTGAATTTTTTAACGCATGCTGCAAGGCCTCGGCAGACCTGCTTTCCACCGCATATAAAATCCCCAGGGTGCTGACAACAATTTCCTTCGCCACAAAACCGGTCATCAGCGCGATGCTTCCCCGCCAATCAATCCCGATCGGAGCAAAAACCGGTTCAATTCCTTTGCCGATCCGCCCCATATAGGATTTTTCGGCTATTTCAGCCTTTTTAGCGGCCAGCAGAACACTCAGTTCAGCCTCCAGGTTCGCGGCAAGCTCCTTTTGCCGCTGAGGATCCGCCGCTACAATCTCGCGCTCGAAATAATCCGAAATACTGTGAATTTGCCCATCATAATCCCTTGAATATTCGATGTTCCGGGGGAAGGCCGAAAGAGACCAAACCACGATGGAACCGACCAGAATCACCCCCCCCATCTTTTTCAGAAACATCTTGCCTCGGTCCCACATGTGAATCATCAGGCTCTTGAGCATGGGAATCCGATAGGGAGGAAGCTCCATCACAAAGGGAGCATCCTGGCCCCTCAAAAGGGTGGATCGAAACAGCCGGCCGGAAACAACAGCCATAACGATTCCCAGCAGATAAATGGAAAAAATCACGGTTCCGGCCTTGGCGGCAAAAAATGTCCCTGCCAGTACGATATAAATCGGCAGGCGGGCCGAACACGACATGAAGGGCGTGATCAAAATGGTCAGTATCCGGTCCTTTTCGCTTTCCAGGGTACGAGAGGCCATGATGGCCGGCACGCTGCATCCGAATCCCATCAGCATGGGAATAAAGGACTTTCCGTGCAGACCGATCAGGTGCATGACCCTGTCCATGAGAAAAGCGGCCCTGGCCATATATCCCGTATCCTCGAAAAGCGCGATGCAGAAGAAGAGCAACAGGATGTTGGGTAAAAATACGACCACGCTTCCCACGCCGGCGATAATTCCGTCGAGTAAGAGCTCCTTGAAAAGACTGTCGGAAAGGGCTGCATTCAAAGACGCAGACAGCAGCCCCACGCCGCTTTCGATCCATGCCTTGGGATAGTCTCCAACCGTAAAGGTCAGCTGGAACATGGCCCAGATAAACAGGATGAAAATCGGAAAGCCGAAAAACCGATTGGTCAGCACCAGATCGATATTTCGGGATATATCCACGCGCTGCTGCGTGGTAGTGGTCAGAACCTCCTTGACGATACCGGCGATAAAACCAAAGCGTTCGTCGGTCAGCAGGATTTCGGGCTCATCGTTGAACTGGTCCGTCAATTGTTTTCTCAGCCTCTCGGCCGTATCCAGAATCCGCCTGCTGCCATTTTCCAGCTTTTCCAGGACCCGCTCCCGTATCACCTCGTCGTTTTCCAGAAGCTTGATCGCCGTCCATCGGGCATGATACGGGAATGCGGCGGTGGTGTGCTCCTGGATTTCGGCCTGAAGCTTCCCGATGGCATCCTCGATATCGGCGCTGTATCGGACTCGGCGGTTCACAACTATCGGGGTTTCTGATTCCGCAAGTTCCACGGCGGTCTTCAGCAGATTTTCCATGCCTTCTTTCTTGTTGCCGACCGTAAATACCACCGGAACATCGAGAAGTTCGGAAAGTTTCTGTGCGTCGATCTTGATTCCCCGTCTGCGCGCCAGATCGGCCATGTTCAAAACAAACACAACCTTGCAGTTGATTTCCCTCAGCTGAACGGCCAGATAAAGACTGCGCTCAAGGTTGGAAGCATCGATGATATCCACGACCACATCGGGAGATTCATTGAGCACGAAATCCCGGGCCACGATCTCTTCGATGGAATACGGGGTCAGACTGTAGGTTCCCGGTAAATCCACGATCACCAACTCATGGCCAAACCCGCGGATAGTCCCCTCTTTTTTTTCAACGGTGACCCCAGGCCAGTTGCCCACCTTCTGCCGGGTTCCCGTGAGGTTGTTGAATACGGTCGTCTTACCAGAATTAGGATTTCCAGCCAGTGCGATGGTGATGGATTTTTCAGTTACAGCGCTCATGGGTGAACCCGAAAAGGCTTTTTGATGTCTTTTGACGCCGATTTGTTTAAAACATACTGCATGCCGCGGGCTGTTTTCGACGTCAATTTATGGATTTATTCGATCAACTCGACAGTGATATGATGGGCTTCCTCAACACGAAGGGAGATATGATATCCTTTGACAATCAACTCCACGGGGTCTTTGAGCGGAGCGTATTTTTCCACATAAATTTCCGTTCCCTTCTGAAGACCCATTTCCAGAAGCCTTCTTCTCAGAGCCCCGGTAGAACCCACATGAACGATTCTTGCCCTGCTGCCTTCCCTCATTCCACTTAAAGTCAATTCCATGTTGTTCCACGTTCTGAATTATTGGACCGCTTCCACCTGTATTTTCTCAGCAAGCCCTCTTCCAAGCGCAAACCGCGTTCGGTCTGCGGCGATAACCACCTGGCCCTTGCTCGAATTGGTAATCACCTCGATTTCATCCCCCACCCGCAATCCCATCGCGCTCAGTCGGACGCGCGTCGTCGTACCTCCGGTAAATTCCCTGATAATCAGGCGCTGGCCCTGTTTGGCCATCACCAGAGAAATGGATGCTTGTTGTTTGGGAAAACACTGGGAACAAAGTCCGTACAGCTCCATCTTGTGCTGAAGAATATGAAAACCGTGCCGCCCGGAAATGCGGATCTGAAGCGCCTCCATGTCGGAATCCTCAAACTCGAGAATCCGGTCGCACTTGATGCAAATCATATGATCGTGATGCTGGCCAAGATGTCTGTGTTCATATCGAACCAGGCCATTATTGAAGCGGTTCTGCTGCGCAAATCCGAAATAACACATTAGATCAAGGGTTTGCTTGACGAAGCTTTCTTCAAAATCAACCCCCTTGTCCTTAAGAACCCCAATGAACTCTTCAAGGGTAACATGGTTTTCTATTTGCAGAAAAACATCGAGGATTCTGTAGCGATCTTCAAAATTATCCAGCTTTTCCTGCAGGAAAAGCTGCTTGAACTGTTCTTTTTCCTGTTGGTGAATCTGCTTCATGAAGGTATCCTGTTGTTTAAAACTTTTATGAAATAATGCGAAACCATGAAATTGTCAACCAATCAGGTCAAAACAAGTTGAATACGGTATATTGAAACAAGCTTTGGATCCTTGCCGGCCGAATCCGAATAAAAAATCCCGGCCTGCTGTGCGCCGGGATTTCAAGTATTCGGATTAAAAAAAGAATATACAGATCAGATATCCAGCATGCTCACCTCAAGGGCGTTGTTCTGAATAAACTCTCTGCGCGGTTCAACCTCATCTCCCATTAAAACCGTAAATATCTCATCAGCCAGAACCGCGTCTTCCACCCGGACCCGCAACATGTTGCGTTTCTCCGGATTCATGGTGGTTTCCCATAGTTGATCCGGATTCATTTCGCCAAGACCCTTGTACCTTTGAATGGAAATTCCTTTCTTGGCGTCTTCCATCAGAAAATCCAGAAGTTGTCTTTTTTCCTGAAGGATCACCGCATCGCTTTGCTTTTCGGTACTGGTAACGCAAAACGGCGGAATATCCAGCTCTGCTATTTTTTTCCCCAGCGCATAAAGCCTCTGGTAGCTGGCAGAATAAATAAAGGTTCTTCCGATTCGTATGGGCTTGATATCCTTGTTGGAGGTGTTTTTCACCGTGATTTCAAAAACATCTTTATCTTCATCCCATATGGGATCCTGAGCGTCGTAGCCGGCCTGAACGAGAATGGCTTTAAGGTTCTGCATTTTACCGGAATCCGACAGATAGGCGCGATCCTCCACATTTTCCAGAATCAGGATCTCGAGTAACTCGGGATCAATGCCCTGAAGCTCCATCTTGGAAACAATATCAAAATAGTCGGATAAATTGCCCAAAAAAATATGCAGGGTATGATCGGACAAAGTTTTGTTAAGGGACTGAATTTTCACCTGGCGCTGGGCGCTGATTTTTTGAAGCTGATAGTCTCGGTATTCCTGTTCGTTTTTGAGATATTGCGCGCTTTTCGCCTTGCCGACCCTGAAAAGCGGCGGCTGGGCAATGAACAAATACCCGTTTTCGATCAATTCCGGCATCTGCCGGTAGAAAAAAGTCAGCAACAAGGTTCGGATATGCGATCCATCCACATCCGCATCGGTCATAATGATGATCTTGTGATACCGGATCTTCGTGACGTCGTATTCGTCCTTGCCGACCCCGGTTCCCAGAGCGGTGATGATGTTTTTGATCTCCTCGCTTCTCAATATCTTGTCGAAACGCGCTTTTTCGACGTTTAAAATTTTACCTCTGAGCGGAAGGATGGCCTGAAATTTCCTGTCCCGCCCCTGCTTGGCCGAACCGCCGGCAGAATCCCCTTCCACAAGGAAAAGCTCCCGGTCTTTCGGATCTGAAAGCTGACATTCGGCCAGTTTTCCCGGAAGACTGGCATCCCCTAAAGCCCCCTTGCTTCGCGCCAGATCCTTGGCTCTTCTGGCGGCATCGCGGGCCCTGGCGGCATCCACGGATTTTTCCACAATTTTTTTAGCAACCGAAGGATTTTCTTCGAAATACACGTTGAGCTTGTCGGCAACCAGCGATTCCACCAGTCCCTTGACTTCACTGTTTCCCAGTTTCGTCTTGGTCTGCCCCTCGAACTGGGGAGATCTGATCCTGATGCTGATGACGGCGGTCAACCCCTCTCTGACATCGTCTCCGGTAATCTTGGCCTTAAGACCCTTGGGAATATTTCCGGAAGCGGCATATTGATTGATCGCCCGTGTAAGTGCCGTCTTGAATCCGATCAGGTGAAAACCGCCTTCTACCGTGTTGATGTTGTTTGCAAAAGAAAAAATCTTATCCTGATAGGAATCGTTGTACTGCAGGGATACCTGAATCTGAACATCGTTCTTTTCGCCTTCGATGAATATCGGCGGGTGCAGGGCAATTGAACGCCGGTTCAGGTATTCGACAAAGGATACGATGCCCCCCTCATAGCAATAAGTGTTTTTTTCATCCGAGCGTTCATCCTGAATGGAAATGGTGAGGCCCTTGTTTAAAAAAGCCATTTCTCGAATACGGCGGTCCAGGGTTTCAAAGACAAAGCTGTCCGTATTCATGATCTCGGTGTCCGGAGCAAAATGGACCTTGGTGCCCCGTCTGTCCGTGTTTCCGATCACCTGAAGCTCGCTGGTCTTAACTCCCTTGGCGTAGGTCTGATGATAGATCTTGCCATCGCTGTAGATTTCCACTTCAAGAAATCTGGAAAGCGCATTGACCACCGATACGCCTACTCCATGAAGTCCTCCAGAAACCTTGTAGGAGTCATTATCGAATTTTCCGCCGGCATGAAGCTTGGTCATGACAACTTCCACCGCCGGAACCCCTTCGATTTTATGAATACCGACAGGAATGCCGCGACCGTTGTCCACCACACTGACACTGTTGTCCTTGTGAATAACGATCTCGATGGTGTCGCAGACTCCGGCCATGGCTTCATCGATGCTGTTGTCCACAACCTCGTAGACCAGGTGATGAAGCCCTTCGAGGTCCACATTTCCGATATACATGGAGGGTCGTTTTCGAACAGCCTGAAGCCCCTCGAGTACCTTTATGCTGTCTTCCGTATAGTTCGTCGCATCATTCATCATATTCGCATCGGCATGATGGCGCTTAGGTAGTTTGGATTATCCTTGTCTTCGATATAACAGGGTCTTTCCTGGCTGATCACGGTCACTCGAACGTCCTCTCCATCGATGACATTCAGCGTGTCTAAGAAAAATCTCGGATTAAACGCCATTTTCATCGGTTCTCCGTTATAGCTGATCGCAATCTCTTCCCTGGATTCTCCGATTTCGGGATTGGTGATATGAATCGCCAATTTTTCATTTTCGATGACAAAAATAACCCATTTATAATCATCGGAAGATAGAATGGACATTCTTTTGAGCATCATGATAAATCGCTGCCGGTTCAGGTCGATGGTTTTTCCCCCCTCCTTGGAAATGATCTCGGAGTATTTCGGAAAAATGCCCTCCAGAAGACGAATGATGATAATCTCGGATTCTTTTTTGACAATGAAATGATTTTCTTTCACGCCAACCCGAACCGTGCCTTTTTCGTCCAGGAACTTATTGACCTCGGCCAATCCCTTTTTGGGAACAATCAATCCGGGACCCTCCGGAACAGAAGCCGACGGGTCAAAAATATGATCCACCTTTGAAAGACGGCTGCCGTCCGTTGAAACCATTCTGAGAATTTTTTCCTTATCGGTCAGGATTCTTTCCAGATAAAC
Source organism: Desulfobacteraceae bacterium UBA2245 (assembly GCA_002347265.1). GTDB lineage: Bacteria > Desulfobacterota > Desulfobacteria > Desulfobacterales > UBA2245 > UBA2245. The sequence goes on from DDYB01000032.1 coordinate 102,798, forward strand.
GCCGTTAGTATGCGCCCGTTTTTCATCGGAAACACCGATGGCCAGAGACTTCTCAATCATGCTTTTAAAGGCTCCGGAATCGATGGAAAAATAATCGGCGTCTTCAATCTTCGGAATAAGGGGGAATTCATCACAACTCATTCCCAGCAGATGATAGTCAACATTTTCATTTCCGATTTGAATCCAGCCATTCTCGATTTTGTTCACATAAACGGTTTCCTCTGGAAAATCCCGAATGATTTCATATAACTTTTTGGAATTCAACAAAACCGTTCCCGGTGTTTCAACCGCTGCAGGATAGATTCCCTCAAATCCGGTTTCCAGATCCGTTGCCGTGATGGCGACTGCGGCGTCCGACGCCTTGATCAGCACATTGCTGGTAGCGGCCAGGGTGCTCTTTCTGCCGGTTAACCCCTGGATCTTGGAAAGAATATCCACGATATCTCTTTTTTGTATTGTAAACTTCATACGTCAATCTCTTTAAAAAATTTAAACCTCTGGTTATTTTCGCTCGCTGGAGCGGATCCATTTCTGAATGTCTGGAACGATGTTCGTGCTCCATGCTTCTGAAATTCTCAAACGGATGAATCGGTTAAAAGTTTTGTCTAAAAACGAGAACAGCTTTTCATAAAGATACCCCTTTTCCAGGATGGCGCCTTCAATATCCTCCTTTTTTTCGATCGGGGCTGTATCCGGTGTTTTAAGATTGGAAATTCCAAGACTTTCTCCTTTTAAGCAAAAACGCCAGATCTGTTCTTCGGATTTGTAAGATAGGTTGATTTCGGTAACAACGGCCCCTTTTTGAAGCGCCATATATGCTTCTTCAAGTCCGGCATCATCTCCTTTGATGGTGATGGTTTCAACTGTATGCGTCAGATGGTTCTGCAGAACCAGGCGGTTTCCGATTTCAACCAGTGCGCCGGGACTCTCCGAGTCGCTCAAAATATCTTTATCATTTTCTATAACATACCATAACCACGTAAGAAATTCATATCCAATAAACTTATAACGATTGTAGGACACCGAAACATCAAGCATTTATCTACCCCGCAAACCGGGTCGGCGTCAGCCGGGAAAGTGTGTCGCGCTGAACGGCCTCAAGACCGCAAAGCAGGTCCGCCATGGTGAAGGGAAAGTAACGGATTAAACTCAGGTTGAATGATTTAAAAAACAGGGTTTCAAATGCTTCGCAGGCGGTCTTCTGGTGGGTGAACAACCAAACCGATTCCTGTTCGTGGCTCCAGATCGCGTCATAAACATTCGGCGTTGCCGGAATGCGCAAGGTAAGCGTTCGGATTACCTGATCCTTGATTTCTTTTTTTTCATTTCGGCTCAGAAAGGTCTTTAAATTTTTAGCAAGCCTTTTGGCGCTCTCTATTGCGAAGTTTTTTTGAACTACCTTGGCTGGAATGCTTTTTTTATCCATCCGCATGGAGAAAATCAGGTAAGGTCCTACAATCAAAGAGGATGATTCGAATTTCGGCTGAAAAGGATCGTCAAAGTCTGTCCACCCGACCACTGTGTTTGCATCTTCGCCGTCAACATCTTGAATGACGTTTTTTTTCAAACCGGAGGTGATCGTTTCAATGACCGGATTCTGAATCCGGCCGTTGACTTTGTAGCGGGTCACAGAAACACTGGATGAAAGAAGTCCCATTACCGAAAAGATTCCAATTCGCAAAATATTGTATATAATAAGAAAAAAGTTAAATATATATAGTCTCTTTGATTGTGGATTACAAGAAAATTTTCCTTTAATCCCTTTCGAAGGGCTGATATTAAAAGTTTTAATTAATTCTAATAATCTTAAAAAAAAAATCATACTAATAAATGATGTCAACAATTCTGACAAACCAGCAAGGCACTGAATTATTAAAACAAAACAAGAAAAAAAATGTTTATAATCCTGTTTCTAAACTGTCTAAAGCCGTTGATATCCGTTAAGGATTGTTTGGTCTTGTCGATAATTCGCTGCTTATGAACAAGTTTTCAACTCAATTTTGACGACGCATCAATATGGAATTCATTGCAGATCTACACGTGCATTCGTGCCATTCCCGGGCAACCGCCAAAGATCTTAATCTGGAAAACCTTTATATTGCCGCTCAGATCAAGGGAATTACCGTCGTCGGCACCGGAGATTTTACCCACCCGGCCTGGTTTTCCGAAATAGAGAAAAAACTTGAGCCGGCCGAAGAAGGCTTGTTCAAGCTTAAAGAAGAAATCGTCCGCATATGTGATCCGCGGGTTCCGGAGGGGCGGCGAAGACCGGTAAGATTTCTGTTATCTACCGAAATATCAAATATTTATAAAAAAAATGACCGGGTAAGAAAAAATCACAATCTCGTTTTCATGCCGGATCTGGAATCGGCGCGAAGCTTCTCTCAGAAGCTTTCCAGAATCGGCAACATCGTATCCGACGGCAGGCCTATTCTGGGGTTGGACGCCAGAGATCTTCTTGAAATCGTTATTGAGACCAGTGATCAGGGATTTCTGATTCCGGCCCACATCTGGACGCCCTGGTTTTCAATGTTGGGATCTAAATCCGGATTTGATTCGGTAAAGGACTGTTTCGGGGATCTGATTTCCTATATTTTTGCGGTTGAAACCGGGCTTTCGTCGGATCCGGCCATGAACTGGCGTGTGTCGGAACTGGATGGGCTCACGCTGGTTTCGAATTCCGACGCTCATTCTCCTTCCAAACTGGGTCGGGAAGCCAATCTCTTTGATGCCGGGCTTTCTTATTCAGATATTTTCGAGTCCTTAAAAACCGGCAAAAATTTTTGCGGGACTCTGGAATTTTATCCGGAAGAGGGTAAATATCATCTGGACGGACACAGAAATTGCGATGTTCGGCTTTGGCCCAAAAAAACAGCGGAGCTTGATGGAATCTGTCCGGTATGCCGGAAACCGTTGACCCTCGGTGTGCTGCACCGCGTGGAGGAACTGGCGGATCACGAGGATGGCCGCAAGCCTGAAAGGCATCATCCCTTTTATTCACTGGCGCCGCTTTGTGATATCTTGTCCGAAATATTCAAAGTGGGTTCCGGATCCAAAAAGGTGCAGAACGCCTACCAGAAGATCATTTCAGACACAGGATCGGAATTGGATGTTTTGCTCAAAATTCCCATCGATCAATTGAACAGAAGCTCCATCCCGCTTTTAGGAGAAGCGGTCAGAAGAATGCGGGAAAAAGAACTGTCGATTCTGCCCGGCTATGATGGATTTTATGGGAAAATATGTATTTTTGAACCCGGTGAACGCGAAAAAATTTTAGGCCAGCGCACCTTGTTCTCAATGGCTGGTTTGCCAGTTCAAAAAGATGCAAATGTTTCACGTGAAATCAAAAAACCCGCATCGAAGGCTTGTGATCCGAAAAAAGAAATTTCTATCCTGACTCAGCGATTAAAATCCGAAGATCTTAATGAAGACCAAAGAGCGGCCGTCATGTGCACCGACGGGCCCATGATTATCATTGCGGGACCTGGTACGGGAAAAACCCATACTCTGACCCGCAAGATCGCATATATGATTCAGGAAAAGGATGTTCCCGCAAAAAACATACTGGCCGTGACCTTTACCAATCAGGCCGCCGGAGAAATGAAAGACAGACTCCGAAGATTGCTTCCGGATGCCTCGATGCTTCCTTTGACCGGCACGTTTCATTCGCTTGCCTATCGGATGATTCAGGATACCTGTCCCGATTTTGTTCTGGTTGAGGAGGTGGATCGTAAGACCCTGGTTCGGGAGGCGATGGAGCGGTTTGAAAATCAGGGAGTTGCAAAGAGTCTCGAATCCGCGGACCGGATGCTTGAAGCCCTGGTTCTGGCCAAACAGAGCCTGCTGGGGCCGGAAGACGTGCTGTCAGATCTTTTTCCGGAAAATGAATGTTCGATGATTTCCGAGGTGTATCGGCAGTATGAACATCTTTTATGCCTGAATCGTCTCATGGATTATGAAGATCTGGTGTTTAAGGCGGTCAGGCGTTTTGAAAACGAGCCGGACTTTTTAAAGACCTGTCAGAAAAGGTTTTCCTGTGTATTTGTGGACGAATATCAGGATGTTAACTATGCGCAATACCGGTTTATTCAAGCGCTTTGTCCGGAAAATGCCAATATCACCGTGATCGGCGATCCGGATCAGGCCATTTACGGGTTCAGAGGTTCGGATGTGCGTTATTTCGAGCGGTTTGCCGAGGATTATCCCTCGGCTCGCGTTGTTCGCCTGGGGCGGAATTATCGGTCCACTCAGATTATTCTGGATGCCTCCCGGCAGGTGGTTCGGGCGGACGGAAAGGATGCGAACCTTCGTCTTTACTCGGGAATAAAGGGGTATCCGGCGATCGGCATTCTGGAATCACCCTCGGAAAAATCCGAGGCGGCGCTGATAGCAGGACTGATCGAAAAAACGGTGGGAGGCGCAGGTTATGATGCCGTGGATTTCGGAAGAATCGACGGCAATGAAACCGGCTCGCATATGGGATTTTCAGATTTTGCCGTATTGTACCGAACCGGGCGGCAAAGCCGGATTCTGGAGGAGTTTTTTAATCAGCGCGGAATTCCCTGTCAGGTGGTCAGCCGGGAAAAACTGTTTGACGACAGACAGGTTCGAAATCTGATTTCTTTTTTAAAAATTCTTGAGGGATGTGCGGCATATACGGATTTCGATCGACTGATTTCAGAAAAGCTGGTTTCCGTGGGATCCGGAATATCCGGTTTGTTTAAACACTGGGCCTATTGCCGCCACCTGAAATTTAACGAGGCCCTGACAAAAGCAAAACGGTTTCCGATTCCGGATATGACCCGGAAGGATCAGATGCGACTCTGTGAATGGTTTGAAGCTCTGGAGCGGATGCAAAACGATATGTCCGGAAAGGTTCTGGAGGAAAAGCTGAATTTTCTGGTCCAGCATCTTCAATGGAATCGAATGGATCCGAACGGATTTCCGGAAATATTCAAAAGGCTGTTGGAAATTTCGCGCTCCCATGCACTGGATGTGCCTGGGTTTCTGGTCCACATGGGGCTTCAGAAGGATCCGGACACCTTTGACAAGCGCGCACAGAAGGTGACTCTGATGACCATGCATTCGGCAAAAGGGCTTGAATTTCCCGTTGTTTTTGTGACCGGATGCGAATCCGGCCTGATTCCCTTTGACCGATCAGATGTCGAAGAAGAGCGCCGTTTGTTTTATGTGTCCATGACGCGGGCCCGCGAGCGGCTTTATCTTTCCTGCGCCGGCAGACGCCGGGTAAATGGGGTGGTGGTTTCCAGAGAGCCGTCCCCCTTTCTATGCCGGATAGAGACGCATTTAAAACAGACAGCGTCTTTCTCGGGACGCAAAAAGGCAGATGCCGGTCCCATGCAGCTCAATCTGTTTTGAAGATCGAACGGTGAAAAAATAACTGCACGATGCCAAAAGAAAGGAACGGCAATATGGCTGAAACACTGATGGGGTCTCACAGTCTTTCCAATGGCCTTGTTCTTGAAATTTTTGATGGATCGCGTAAAATTGCAGCGGATCGCTGGCAGATTTTGATTAAAACACGAATTCGAATTCCGATTTCCGATGGTTTGCTCGGGGAAGATACCGAAAAAATTAGAAAAGCTTTGGGTGCATCCGTTGTTTTTGAAAAAAAAGAGGTTCGAAATTTTATTGATGAAAATCAAAAGGATGATATTGTTAACTCAATATGCGAGGTTATCAAAGCATACGGTCTTTCTTATTATGCCCACCCCCAATTCGGGTTGCGGTATGTTTTGAAAGCTTACCGGGAGTATGAAAGTGCGGCCATTCGAAATTCCAGAGTATCCTATGAATAGAGCCATATTAATAACCGGAAGTTTTGTCTGGATCGTTTTCTTTTCACTGATGGCGCTGTATGGAACCGCGCGGGCCGATATATATAAATATATCGACAGTCAGGGAGTGCTTCACTTTACCAATGCGCCTACCAATGGACGTCAATGGCGCGTGTATTTAAGGGAAAATACGGCCAGGGTCTCCGGCCGTGAAAAGAGGGTCATCAGTCTGTATGACGATCTGATCAACGAGGCGGCCGTAACGCATGGTGTGAAATTTTCCCTTTTAAAGGCCCTGATCAAGGTGGAATCGGATTTCAATCCCGATGCGTTATCACCCAAGGGTGCGATGGGTTTGACCCAGATCATGCCGGAAACGGCCAAAATCCTTCGGATTCAGGATCCTTTTGATCCATCGGAAAACATCATGGGGGGTGCGCGCTACCTCAAGCAGATGATCGAGCGTTTCGGCGGAGAGCTTCACCTGGCTCTGGCTGCTTACAATGCCGGACCCAAGGCGGTAGAGCGTTATCAGCGGATTCCCCCCATTCCGGAAACCGAAAATTATGTCGAAAGGGTGATGCGTTACTATGATGCCTATCGACAATGACCCGGTCAGGCAAAAACTCTTTCACCCTCGATGATGCTTCCGCTGGAAATCACCACCTGAGACTTTGTCCGGTTTCGAATTGCCACCTCGCCTTTGAGAATCACATCTTTTTCAAAGGCCACATCGCCCTCGACCGTCAGGCGTCTGCAGTCGATCAGGGAAGGAACCCCGTTTGGAAACCGCTTTTCATATTCGTCGATTTTCCTGTAAACTCCCGGGTCTAGGTGAATCGTTATCATATCGAGCGTTCTTCTCGGGCTGATCGTCAGTCTTCCGTTGCCGCAAAATTCAAAACAATCCGATTGTACAGCCAGAAGCTCGCTGCAGGTTTTGACCGGGAAAAAACGGGAACGTGGAACCCGAACGGCCGCTGCGCCTTCGAAGAGCGAAATGGCCGATCCCATGGCAGTTTCGATCTGATAAACTTTCGGGCTGGTTTCGTCTCGAGGATCCAGGTTTTTGGGATTGACGATTATGGGAAGATGAATGGATTGTCTGTGCGTCACCAGATCCTTGAGATAGCCCAGATGAATCCAGAGATTGTTGGTGTTGAAAAAGCAATGGGTGTCGATGTCCTCAAAAAAACGTCGGTCCTCTTGAGGGCACTGGGCGGCTTCGCGCAGGATCAGGCGTCCGGACTTCATACGGGCAAGGTGCCCGCCTTTTTTATCGGAAGCCGTTCGTCGGGTCACTTCCATCATAAAGGGGAAATCCTTTTCGGAAAAATACCCCAAAAGCCCCGGATCCAAGCTGGCGCCCAGATTGTCGGAATTGCAGATAAACGCATACGAGATCCCCGACGCCAGAAGCTTGTCCAGAATGCCCGATGTGATCAGCGCCATGTATACATCGCCGTGTCCTGGAGGGTTCCATTCCAGACCTGGATTTTGGGGCCAGGATGCGGGTCCAAGGGTCTGTTGAAGTATTTTGGGGAACTGGTGCTGCAGAAACAGCCAGGGACAGAGCTCGGGTTTGATTGTCGAAAGCGCTGACACCGTGTCATCATGGGTGTTGAAGCTGTTCATCAACGCCAGCCGGACGCCATTGTCAGCCGCCTGTTTCAGGATGATATCGAGAAAGGTTTTGCCTTCCCGGACATGAATCAGGGATTTGGCCTTGGTCAACCCCATGCTGGTGCCCAACCCTCCGTTTAAAACGATCATGACGGCTTTGCCGAGAGCGCGCCTTCCGGCCGCCTCGAATCCGGTCAGATGTTCGGCATTCGCGAATTCATCGGCTTGGGCCGCAACAATTTTGTTTTCCGCGATCAGTCCGTCCTCACCGCTCAAAAGGGTTTGATAATAATGGGAAAAAGTTTCAATAACGATCGGTTGCAGGCCCGCGGATTTCATCTTCTCAACAAAAAGCGGCAAATGACCGGTTTCCGGGTGCGCCATGAGGATCCTCCTGTTTATTAGATGTGTGACAAAACTTGAAAATACTGAAATTCAGGAAGAAATGCAAACAGTTCGAAATACCGATGCGCGTTAAGAAACATCTCGGTTTTTCTTTTTTAAGAGCCGCCATCGCTCAGCGCATCCGGCAGATCGATGATCCGCGCCAGTCCGGAAAGGTCGCTCATTGTCTGCACGATGTGCTGATGAGCGGCTTTGCCATGATGTTTTTTCAGGACCTCTTTCTTCTGACCTGCCAGCGACGATTGCATGAACAAGCGCAGATCAACAACCTTCGCACGGTATTTGACAGCGGCAAGCCAGCCTACCGCAGCATTCTGGTTTAGTGGGTCAACGAGATCGGTTCCATGGACTGTGCGGGACGTTTTCAATTCATCGACAGAAAAGGCAAATGCCATAAGTATCATCGGGTTAACGACGCGCCGCTCAATGGAACCGCAAATGCCGATCCGGGTAATTTTTTCCAGTACTGGATCATCGATGCCAAGGGAAAACGAGCTATCATAACAGCTGGGTAACCGACATCGCCGTTTCCGGAGATAACGTCCAAACCCTTGGAAAAGGTGGCCGCACACGATGGAAGATCGAAAACGAAACCTTTAACGCATTAAAGAACCAGGGCTGCCCCATCGAGCACAACTAGGGTCACGGTCGGCAACATCTTTCGATGACTTTTCTAGTTCTGAACCTGCTTGCGTTTTTTGTTCATCAGATCCTGGAACTCTGTGACCTGCCGTACCGGCGGTGTCGGGAAAAGTTTTCTTCCCGACGGGAGTGCTGGAACCAGTTACGATATGCCTTTCGAATCCTGCTGTTCAAAGATTATTACCACTTGCTCGATTTCATTTTTAACCCGCCCATACTTCGAGCGCCGTAAGGAAACGCTCTGCCTTGTCTCCAATATCCTGGCCGCTCTGAATGGAGCGCACCCCAATGCTCACCTGCGCCCCATTGCCCTGACTGCATGACTTCTGTCGGTCTGTTATGGACTCTATCGTGCAAAATAACAGCAAAACCGCTCGCCCGTTCTCTCCAAACCCAGTAGAACAATGCGCTGCCGGTTCATTCATCATAACCGGTCTCTTCGCTGAGAATTGCTGCACAATGTGCAGCAATTCTAACTGAATATTGTTCATTGTTTCAGGCATGGGTTTTTGTGATTTTTCAAAATTATTTTTCGCAAAGGCAAAGCCTGCGATTTTTACAACTGATTGAATTAACTCAATAAAATAAGTCTAGACATAACCCCTAAATATTGTTATATACTCTAACAGAACACCAATATGCAGGGGTTATTGTGCACGTTAAAAAACATCTGGGCTTTAGCGCACTGCGCAAATCGATCGGCCAGGTCTTCGGCCAGATCGATGATCGCAGGCAATCGGGCAAGGTCGATTTTTCCTTGCACGATTGCCTCATGAGCGCTTTGGCGATGATGTTTTTTCAAGACCCCTCGCTGCTTGCCTTTCAGCGCCGCATGCAAGATCGCATGCATTGCAGCAATTTAAAAACCATGTTCGCGGTAAAGGCCATCCCCAGTGACGCTGTATTGCGAAAAAACATGGACCCTATTGGTACGGAAGATATCGATCCTTGCTTTGCGATCTTGTTCAGTCACCTGCAGCGGGGCAAGCAGCTGTTGCTCTACCAATTGGATAGCGGGCATTACCTGATCGCGCTGGATGGCTCGCAGTACTTTTCTTCCGATAAAATCAACTGCCCGAGCTGTTTGACCTACAAAGGCAGCAAGAGCAAGTTGCGCTACTCGCATCAAATCCTGCAGGCCGTGCTGCTTCATCCCAATATGCGCCAGGTGATACCGCTTGCCCCGGAGCCGATCATCAGGGCCGATGGATCCGATAAAAACGACTGTGAGCGCTGCGCGGGCAAAAGGCTGATTGCCAAAATCCGCTCAACCCATCCGAAGTTAAACATCATGGTCACCGGCGATGGCCTTTACTCTAATCAGCCTTTTATTGACGCGCTCAAAGCCAATGCCATGTCCTTTGTGCTGGTGGCCAAACCCAGCGATCACAAAATCTTGTTCCAATGGGTCGAAGAACTCGATGGCCTGGCCGGCGTTGAACACATCGAGTTTTGCGACCAGAAAGGCCGGCGCCACCATTACCGCTGGATCAACCAGGTGCCGTTAAACGGCGCCCGTGGTGCGGACCTTATCAATTTTTTTGAGTATTGGCTCACCGTGGATCAAAAAGTCACCTATCATAACAGCTGGGTTACCGACCAGACGCTAAGCAGGCAAAACATTGTTGAACTGGTCAAGGCTGGACGGGCCCGCTGGAAAATCGAAAACGAAACGTTCAATACACTCAAAAATCAAGGCTACCATCTCGAACACAATTTCGGCCATGGCCAGCAAAATTTATCGAACAACTTTTTCGTGCTCAACCTGCTGGCCTTTTTCATCCATCAGATCCTTGAGTTGTGCGACTCTGGCTATCAGTATTGTCGTTCAAAGTTCAGTTCCCGAAAAGAGTATTGGAACAACCTGCGCGCAGCGATCCATCTGATGCTGTTTCGTGATTTTGAACACCTGTTGCGCTATGTGGCCAATCCGCATGAAATCTGGGCTCCCGACTGACAGGCAATCTGATAACATCCCATCTTAAAAAATGATCCGTCACTGCCGATGGTGGATACCTGTTGCCATCGCCTTTCTTAAAAATCCTATGCACACTGGATCTGGCCGAAACTTGGCCGCCCAACACTCGAAAATACACTTCCAATTGTCAACTTCGTGCCTCACCCTCCCTTTACCACCCCCTGCTTGCGTCATTTGAATGTTCAGTTAGAATTGCTGGCTTGCGAAATTACAGCTTGACGAATCAAAAATTTTAGATTCTAATAACAAGTTTTTATGTTGACTTCTGGAATGGGGCTAAATAACATATAAATATATAAAGTGAGCATCTTTTCGCAGCGACCCCTCCGATTGTACGTTTCTGGATTCTGAAAGATTTTATAATCGTCTTTTCCGTGCGGGCGACCTCTTTATTCAGATAAACCTCCACCAGGGAGGTGTGCAATGAACAAGAAACTGAAGTTCTGCATTTCTGTCTCCTGACAGGTTTTTTCGCCTGGTGGGAGAAGCTGGCAACATTTCTAAACTTCAGCCACATCAATGTTTTTAAGCCTTTGATCGCGACGAAGCCGTGCGGCGCGTTGTGAAAAAAAGAGCTGTTTGTATGAGGTGCGGTTATGTCAAACAAGGCTTTGGTGTATTTCAAAATACCCATACAGCCGCCCAGCAGTGGCGCATGCCATTCCTGGGCGTGAAAACATGGCGGTCGGAGATGGTTTTTTTAACATCGGGCACAATGATTCAAGGTTGTGCGGGATGGAGAAAAAACCAGGCGAAGAAAATGGACCTGTATTTTCAATTCTCGGAAAAAGGAGGTACGGGTATGAAGATTTCGATACAAACGGTATGTGTTGGAGTTGCGCTCGTCTTTTCCGTATTTTTTCTATCGGGCGCAAGCACTGTGTTCGGGGCAGACGGGGCGGGTTTGTTTGAACTGGAGGGCAATGCCGTCCAGGACGATACTGAGCCCCCCCCTGACGATTGGGAGACCCTTTACGGTGGCGCCGGCGCCGCTGACCCCTCTATATTTGAGCATGAGGGTACGGGCGTGACCATCTTCACGGGCGGCCGGAAGGACATTCAGAACATTCCGGAATGGGGCTACAAGGACGGCGCTGTGCCGGACAAGGACGATATCCTCGATGCCTTTGGCGCGGCTTATAATGATAATGGAGATCTGGTTGTCTATTTCGGCGCTGACCGTATCTCCAATGTCGGGGATGCCTATATGGGCTTCTGGTTCTTCAAGCAGCAGGTCAGCCTGGATGGAAACGGCGGGTTCATTGGAGAGCACGAATTCGGCGATATTCTGGTGCTGGTGAACTTTCCGCAGGCTACGAACGCGGAACCCCTGGTGCAGGTGGTCGAGTGGGATACCAGTTGTTCCAAAGCGGACAGCAACACCCCCACGGTCGGTCAATGCGCCGCGGCTAACCTCAGACTGCTTGCGGGCGTTTCGGGCGCAGGCGCGATTTGCTCGGATACAGGGTATGTGGGCGCCTCTGGTGCATGTGCCATCACCAACGAGGAGGGCGGCCCCTATCATCTTACGACCTCGCCATGGCCTTACACGTCCAAGGACGGGTACGTGAACCAGTTTCCGTATGAAACATTCTTTGAGGGCGGAATCAACCTGACCCAGCTTGTCGGGGGAGACACCTGCTACAGCAGCTTTATGGCCGAGACGCGTTCTTCAAGTTCGTTCACCGCATCGCTCAAGGATTTCGTTCTGGATTCCTTCCCGGTGTGCGCGATCTCCGTGACCAAGGACTGCGCCAATCCGAGATTCAGCGCCGATGATAATTATATCATCTATGACATTGCCGGCGCGGTCACGAATGACGGTTCCGCCACGGTGTACAACGTCAGCCTTGTCGACGTTCCCGCCTTTGATTCGGGTTCCCTGAACTGGTCCGGCAGCACCGCCTCCCTGGCCGGGGGTGCGAGCATCACCTACTTGGCGACCATTACAGTACCTAAAAATCAGAACGGACCTTCGGATCAGGTGACGGCAAAGGCTTACACGCTTCCGGCAGGCGGTACTGCGCTGACCGCTTCGGCTACGGATACCTGTCCGCAACTGCAGATCAGTCCCGAGCTTTCCGTTACCAAATCCTGCAGCTCCATCGTTACAACGATGAATGACCCCGTGCAGGTCGTGGCTCGGGTGAATGTTTCCGGCGAGGTCTGCAACATCGGCGACACGCCGTTGTTCAACGTGGCGGTTGTAGATAATGAAGCCGGCACCCTGCTCTCGGGTCAGTACCTGGTCGAGCCGGATGATCCAGCAAATCCGGGCGACACCGAAGGTGCCTGCAAGACTTACAGCGGCTCGTATATCCCGTCCGAGGCCCTTGTATTCGATGGTTCGGCATCGACCACCGATCCTTCACTGGTTTATTTCAGGGATAGCGTGACGGCCACCGCTACCGATATTTTTGGAGCCCCTGTGACGCCACAATACGCCAATGCAAAATGCCCGCTCTGTCCGGAATGTGAGGAGTGCCCGTGACATCGGAAGGGCCGGCCGACTGTTAGTGGTAACCTGAGGGGGGCGGTGGGAGTGATCCCACCGCCCCTTTTATTCAGGCGGGGATATGAGCGCGGCGGCGCCGAGCGGACCGAGAGACGAGGCGCGCTACCTGGTTTTTGTAAACGACACCTGAACCGCTGCCGTTGCCTCGCATATGCCGTCCGTGATGGTATAGAAGAAACTGTCTTTCCCCTTGGCTTTGGGCACGGGGGTGTAGGTCGCCCTGCCGCTGGCGTCGAATGTCACGGTTCCCATGGAACCCTGTGTGAATCCCTTCACCGTCAGCGGATCATTGTCCGGATCCGAATCGTTGTTGAGTACGTATATGACCACTGGTGCGAGCTTTGTCGTTGAGGCGCTGTCATCAACGGCGACGGGCGCCTCATTATCCGATTGCCGGCTCACGATATACGTCAACGAAGCCGAGGCTGCGCAGGCGGGATCACCGATGTCCTGCGCCGTAATGTCTATGGTATAGGAAGCAACCGCCGCAGAGGGCGCCGATGTGATCTCCAGGGTGGTAGCGGCGCTCGCACCCGGCTGTACCTCCAGGCGATCCGTGCCCCAGACGGCGGTCCATCCCTGCGGAATGACGGCCGCCAGGTCAAAGAAGACGCCTGTGCAGCTGGCGCTGCCGGTATTGCTGACCGTAACGGTATAGGTTGCGGTCGTACCGGCCGCCACCCACTGACTTTCGGCAGGCGAAATCGCCACAATCGGATTGGTGCGCACGCAGATTGGCGTATCGAAGCTGACAGCCACCGACGCGGTGCCGCCGTTTCCGGAGAGGCTGGTAATCCATATACCGTTTCCAGGATCGGCAAATGTTCGCCCGAATACAAGCGCCGGATCTCCCCAGTCCCACGTCAACGAGCTGCCGGGCGTCATATCCAGCAGAACGCTGCTTCCGGGGTCAGACTCGTTTGCCATGTGCACCACCACCCCGTTGAGGTTGAGCATGTAATTGCTGCCGGCGAGGAAATCGTCGAAACCCAGGGCCTGACGGTATTCGATGTAGTACCACGTCTTTCCGCCGGTAACCGGGTCTGTGTCTTTCAGTACTTTCAGGGCGTTGGGCGTCGCATCGCGGTCCGTTTCGTAAGCTTCCAGCGTGTAGGTGCCGGATCTGTCGGCAGTGATGATATCATTCAGATTGGGGTCCAGCCAGCCAAGCCGCTCTTTCTGGAAGGCGTTGAAGTGTCCGACCGATTGATTCCCCATGATGTCCATGGTGTCACCGTATGGATATACCACGAAATCACCGCCGAGGGTCGTATCGCCGCACTCGAGGGCGGCGGAGTGAAAAAGTCCCAGATTATGACCCAATTCGTGGCCGACCGTCTTTAACCTGAACCAGCTTCCGTTGATCCATGCCTCGGAGGGATTGCCGCCGACAGTGCCCGAACCCGAAGGAAAGCAGGGGGTTTGAGGGAAGACATAGATGTAGCGGTTAAAGGCGGAAAGGCTTACTCCCGCGTTTCGAGCCGCTTCCTGGGCAAGTCGGGCCACCTCGGCGGTTTTGCAGGTGGTGCTGTCGGTCGGCTGATCAAAGGGCAGCGTGTACCAGCCGTAAACCTCGCCGGTGAGCCAGGTCTGGCCGAAAGAACTCTCTTTGAAAAAATCGTTTACCGTGCCGAATACCAAGTCCCGCGCCTCTTCAACCGTCCAGGGCTCATTGGTCGGATCATTTCGAAAATTCACCAGCAGGACCAATGTGCGCTGCTCGCCGATGGTGTTGGGCAGCACCGCCGCCGAAGCTGCGCCCGCGGTCACGGATTCTTCACCGTCCAGCGCCAGGATTTGCAGGCCGGTCTCTCCGGACTCCAATGCCATGGCATCGTCCATCTGCACCCCACGGGCTCGCACCCGCAAGCCGCTGAGAACTCTGGGCGGCCGGGCTTTGAAGTAAAGCGAAATACGTTCACCGTTCACATTCAGAAGGTAACGAAGGCGGCTGCCGTCCTCGTAATCCTCTTCGATTACCTCCAGTGTGCCCTCCAGTTCGCGCCACTGTTCGATGAATGTCCGTACCAAAGCCGGCATTCCGTTATTCAGCCGTTTGGGCAGGGCGAGCCGCAGCACCTCGCCCGGATCGACCTCGATCAGCGAAAGAAGAAGCTGCCAGCGCTCGACCGCCGGATTGATGAGTTCGCCCTGCAGTTTTGACCGTTCGGCTGGACCGGCGGACAGGTAGCGGTTCATCAGGCCAACCAGGTGGTTTGTCAGGTGCTCTGCGTCGGCGGCCGCTCCGGCATCAGGGGTGGGCTGGGTGAGGGAAACCCCTGATGTGTCAGAGAACACAATCCCGAAAGCCAAAAGAATGACGAAGATCAGACGAAAGATGGGATACGAAATTCTCTGCAAGGAGAAAGGGTTCAAAAAGATTGATTTAAATACAGGTCTCGGGTTCATAAAAAAGCCTCCTTTGTTGATGGTACCGGAGGACTCCTTACTGCCCGATGCCGATAAGATGGTCTCTCTTCCTTCGGCAGCCCGGCTGTCCGTAATCAGTTCAGGACCCTAGACTTTGCGCCGCTGTCTTGCTACAGCGTTACCTTTTCGGGAAGGAGCCCTCAATCTTCAATTCTGTACAAAATTAAGCAACAACGGCGCCATGTTCAGCAGATTCATATGCGCCATTATTTTCATGATCAACCCGCCTTTGCCAATTCCGGTTTCGGCAGTACATCGCGGCAATATATGCGCCTATTCAATCACTGCGCAGCGGCAGGCATCTTTTCCGCGCCCTGTCTTTCCGCCCGTCATGGGGCGGCTGCGCAGCATAAAAATTTATCGGATAAATGTGAATACAACATCATTTTTTGAACATAATGACACTATATGTAATAAAATGTCATTATGTCAAGCGAAAGAATCTCCGCATCTTTGAAAAATAAAACCGCGTTCCCTTATTCATAAAAGCGCCGTCATGACAAGCGAAAAAATTTCCGCATATGCCGGGAAATAAGGTTAAGGCACAGTATTGTTTCCGTTTACTCAGCATGAGGGTGTGGATAAATTACCGGAAAGGGTCGGACGGGCTGGGAATCGCGGCTGCATAGTCGAATATCGGCTTAGACATGAACCGTCAAAAGCGGTGAGGCCGTACTCTGATTTGTCGTCAAGGCGTTGTATACTGCCAGGGGAAAATGGGGGGGCGGAAAGATTCTTGCCTCGCTTTCCGTGAAAGACGATTGCCGGCTGTTATGATTCATGCGCAAACGCTCACATCCTACCGGATTTTTCCTCCCCGCTCCATTGTGCGGTACTGAACGGCCTCCGACACATGGGCCAGTTCGATGTCAGGCTTTTCTTCAAGATCGGCGATGGTCCGGGCGATTTTCAGTATCCGGTTGTAGGCGCGGGCCGAAAGCCCCAGTTTCTCGATAGCGTTTTCCAGAAGCGCCGAGGACGCGGTATCGATTCTGCAGAACTGTTTGATCTGCCGGCTGGCCATCTGTGCGTTGCAGTAAATGGGAAGCCTGACGAACCGACGGGCCTGAATCGTGCGCGCCGAGGTGACCCGCTGGCGTATTTTTTCTGAGGATTCGGCGGAAAACTCCTTTTTAAGATCCCGGTAGGCGACCGCGGGCACCTGAATGTGAATGTCGATCCTGTCCATCAGGGGTCCGGAGATCTTGGACCGGTAGCGCTGAATCTGGAGTGCGCTGCAGTCGCATCGGTGTCTGGGATCGGACAGATATCCGCACGGACAGGGGTTCATGGCGGCGACCAGCATGAAGCGGGAAGGGTAGGTGACGGTCGTTGAAGCCCGGGATATGGTGACCCGGTGATCTTCCAGGGGCTGACGCAGCACCTCGAGTACATGTTTCTTGAATTCAGGCAGTTCGTCGAGAAACAGTACTCCGTTGTGAGCCATGCTGACCTCTCCGGGGCGTGGGCTCTGCCCCCCGCCGATCAGACCGGCATCCGAGATCGTATGGTGCGGGGATCGAAACGGACGCCGGGTGATCAGGGCCTGGTCTTTTTCAAGCATTCCCAGCACACTGTAAACCTTGGTGGTTTCGATGGACTCCTCAAAGCTCAAGGGGGGCAGGATAGTCGGCATGCGTTTGGCCAGCATGGTTTTCCCGGACCCGGGCGGCCCGACCATCAAAATGTTGTGCCCCCCGGCGGCAGCCACTTCAACGGCCCTTTTGGCGTGCTCCTGACCCAGAACTTCTGAAAAATCAGTATCCGTTTGATTCGGGGGTGCAAACAGCCCGGAAATGTCTATGGATTCGGCGGGTATCTGCTGGGAGCCGCGGCAGAATTCCACTACCTGGGAAAGGGTTCTGGCGCCGAGCACCAAGATGCCGTCCACCACCGACGCTTCCCGGCCGTTGTCCTCGGGAACGATAATGCCTTTGTAGCCGGACTGACGGGCTGCAAGGGCCATCAGAAGCGACCCTTTCACCGGTTTTACGCGGCCGTCCAGGGAAAGCTCTCCCATGATGAGATAGCGGGAAACCGTGTCCTGAGGAATGGTTCCTTTGGCTGCAAGAATTCCCAGGGCCATGGGAAGGTCAAATCCGGTTCCGTCCTTTTTGATGTTCGCCGGCGCCAGATTCACCGTGATCCGGTCATCCGGAAACGTATAGCCGGAGTTTTGAATCGCCGACTTTACCCGTTCCCTGCTTTCTTTTACCGCGGTTTCCGGAAGTCCCACAGTGGTAAAGCAGGGAAGTCCCCGCGCTATATCTACTTCCACTTCAACCAGATAAGCATCAATCCCGATAACGGCGCTGCTCAAAACCTTGGATAGCACAATTCCTCCCTGGGCGGATCAACGATATTTGCATGCGAAGAAGATCGGCGTTGAATCGTGCAAAACTGACGAAAGGAACGCCTCAATATAACAAAGGCCCGGAATCCTTACAATCTATTTATCAGGTTGTCGATTTTTTAACCGTGTCGGGGCGTTTTGCCCTGTTCCACAAACTGCTTGCCTTGAAGACGGGTAATGCGATAAGAAAAAACGATTCTACGGCTGGCCGGATTTAAAAATGCATTTCGGCAGGAGCCAGACCCGGTTGTTTGCCCGCGGATGGGAACCGGAACCAAAGGGGTGATGTCCGGAAATGAGCGTTGATTTGATAAAAGCATCGAGAAATGTTCCGGTTCAACAACGAACGATCGTCAGGCCTGCTGGATGTTCGGGAGTTGGCGTGCATTCGGGAAAACCGGTCAATCTTGCCATCAAGCCTGCCCCGGCCAATCACGGCATCAAATTCGTCCGCACCGATCTTCAGGATTCGCCCAAGGTTCCCGCCCTTTTCAAATCCGTTGTGGATACCAGCCTGGCAACGGTAATCGGCTACGAAGGTTTTATCGTTTCGACCATCGAGCATCTCATGGCCGTGCTGAGCGCGTTCATGATCGACAATGCTCTATTGGAAATCGACGCCTATGAGATGCCCATCATGGACGGCAGCGCAGCGCCTTTTGTTGAGATGATCAAATCCGCGGGCGTGCAGATGCTGCAAGCCCCCCGTTGCTATTTCCGGGTCAAGGAGCCCATCGAACTCGAGGAGGACGGAAAGTCCGTGGGCATATATCCGTGTTCAACTTTCAAGGTAACCTGTTCGGTCGAATATCCGCATCCTCTGATCGGCAGACAGACTCTGACTCTGGAGGGCTCCTCCGATATTTTCGAGAGAGAGATAGCACCGGCCAGAACCTTTGGTTTTCTTAAAGAGGTTGAGTATCTGAAACGCTTTGGCCTGGCTCGGGGCGGATCCCTGGATAACGCCATCGTGGTGACAGAAGACGGAATTTTGAATCCGGGCGGCCTTCGGTATCCGGATGAGTTTGTCCGTCATAAGATTCTGGACTGTATCGGAGATTTTGCCCTGCTGGGAATTCCCATTCTGGGGCATATTATCGCCAGCAAGTCCGGCCATACTTTTCACCATGCCTTCCTCAACAAGTTTTTTTCAGAAAAGAAATCCTGGGAAACCTATATGGTTTCTTGAGATGATATTCGATAAACGCTTTTGAATTCCGGACCGGCCGGATCGGCGCTTCCTTCGGTTCCGAAATGAAAACCGCTTGCCATTTAAATTCCGATTCGATATGGGTAGGTATTCCAAATATATACAACCGACGGCAAATTTTTTAAGACTTGGAAAATAAAAGGCTCGAAATTGTCAACCGGCAATTGAGAGAAATGGCTTTGTTTGTTGTCACTATGCAAAGATTTTAAATGATCCAGAAAATATTATTTTCCATCCTGTTTTGTTTCCTGGCTCTGATGCACGATTCAGCTGCGGCCCAGACTGCGACGCTGACCGACATTATTGTGACCAACAACCGGGACGACCTGCTGCTTTATCTGAATGTCGAAGGCGCCTTTCAGGATGAGGTGAAGGCGGCGGTATTAAGCGGCGTACCGACCACTTTTTCCTTTTCGGCCAACCTGAACAAGATTCGAAGTCTGTGGCTGGATAAAAATCTTACGGACATCGAAGTGACTCATACGATCAAATACAACAACCTGAAAAAGGAGTTCGTCGTCAAACGTTCCTGGGAACAGAATCAGCCCCGGACGACGCAGTCCTTTGAGGAAGCCCAGCGGTGGATGAGCGAAATCGACAGCTTGAGGATTATTTCCCTGAAACAGCTCGAAAAGGGCAGACAGTATCAGCTGCGGGCCAAGGCCGAACTCAAACGAGTGACGCTTCCGTTTTATCTTCACTATGTTTTGTTCTTTGTATCTCTCTGGGATTTTGAAACGGATTGGTACGCGATCGATTTCACGTATTGACATAAGATACGTGGGGCGTTCTTTCGAACATTATGAAAAACAACCGTTTCAGAAAACTCTCCACCCCCCTTTCAGAACAGGAACGCGGGCGCCGTAAGCGTGAAATGATCCTCATTCCGGTCATCATCGGGGTCGTTGCGCTGCTCACCTATGCGGAAAGCCGCATCATCTATTTCGGGTCTGCTTTTCCGATCTCCAATACCATCCTGATGTTCATTCTGATCAACATCAACCTGTTGCTGTTGCTGCTGCTGCTGTTTCTGGTTTTTCGAAATGCGGTAAAGCTGTTTTACGAGAGAAAACGAAAGGTTACGGGCTCTAAACTCAGAACGCGGCTGGTGGTGGCCTTCATCACGCTGACGCTTCTGCCGACCACCGTGCTTTTTTTCTTTGCGATCAATTTCATTACGACCAGCATCGAGTTCTGGTTCAATGTGCCGGTGGAACAGGCCTTGGAAAATTCTCTTCGCGTGGGAAGGCGGATTTACGACTATGCGGAAACCAGCAGCCAATTTTATATGGAGAGAATCGCCTATCAGATCAAGGCCCGCAATCTGCTTGATTCCGGACAGAACAACGCACTGGAGCGTTACATTCAGGTTGTGCAGAGGTCCTTTAATCTGGAGGCCGTGGAGATTTATTCCACCAATGCCGCCCGGTTGGCTTTCTCCGGAAACGGGGGTATGGAGGCGATCAATCTGGCATCCATGTCCTCGGACGATCTTCGCGCCGAATTTCATTCCAAACCTGTCCGGTCGGTTTCAATGCCGGTCGATCAGGGCGAGATGGTTCGAACCATCGGAACCATTCCTTTTGGATCGGGGGTTGCCGATGCACAGGCCTTTATCGTTCTGTCCGTTCTGATTCCGATGGATCTGTCCGAGGACATGGCCTCCATTTCCCGGGGATTTGAAGAATACCAGCAGATCAAACTGCTGCAGAAACCCATTCAGGCTACCTATTACATTACGCTCTCCATCGTTGCGCTGCTGGTGCTTTTTTGCGCTGCATGGTTCGGGTTTTATCTGGCCAAGAGGATTTCCATCCCCATCATGGAACTGGCCGAAGGCACCCGGAGGGTGGCTGGAGGAGATCTGCAGTTTACCATCGGGGCGGTTGCCGACGATGAAATCGGAATCCTGGTGAATTCCTTCAACAGGATGACGCGAGACCTTCGCATCGGCCGTGAACAGCTTGAAATTTCCGCCCGAATGCTTCGGGACCAGAATATCGAGATCGAGGAAAAACGCCGGTACATGGAGATTGTTCTGAGAAACGTTTCCGCCGGCGTCATCACGCTGGATGCCGGCGGATTTATCGCCACGGTCAACAAGTCCGCTGAAAAAATGTTGAACCTCGATGCGGCGGAAGTTCTGGGCAAAAGCTATAAGCGGCTTTTAAAGGGACCGTTTGTGGAGCTGGCCAGGGAAATTATGGACAACCTTGCCGAATCGACGGACGGAGCCGTTCAGTTGCCATTGAAGCTGACCATCGAAGGCCAGTCCAGAAGTTTTCTGCTTCACGTAAACGCCCTGACCGACGACGCGGGCAGCCCTCTGGGTATCGTGATGGTATTCGACGATTTGACCGAACTGGAAAAGGCCCAGCGAATGGCTGCCTGGCGGGAGGTGGCCCGCCGGATCGCTCATGAGGTGAAAAATCCACTGACCCCGATATCGCTTTCGGCCCAGCGGCTGAAGCGCAAATATTCGCGTCGTCTGAATGAACCGGTTTTTGATGAGTGCACCCGCATGATTATAGATCACGTCGAGTTGATTCGAAACCTGGTAAATGAATTCTCGAACTTCGCCCGATTGCCGGCGGCCAATCCTCTGCCATGCGCATTGGCGCCGCTGATAGAGGAAACCGTGGCGCTTTACAAGGATGGGCCCTGGAATATACGGTTTGAAATTCATGCGGGTCAGGATATGCCCAGGCTGAATCTGGACCGGCAGCTGATGAAAAGGGCGCTGATCAATCTGGTGGACAATGCCGTGGCGGCCATCGGCGCTGAAGGCAGCGTCGTTATTTCGGCGTCTTTTGATCCTATCCTGAAAATCGTTCGCATCGAGGTTTCCGACACCGGACCGGGGATTTCCGACGAAGATAAAACCCATTTGTTCGAGCCCTATTTTTCCACCAAGAAATCCGGCATGGGATTGGGGCTGTCCATTGTCAGCGGCATCATTTCGGATCATAACGGGCGGATCTACGTTCAGGACAATGTGCCGCAGGGCGCCCGGTTCGTCATTGAACTGCCGGTTTCCTGAAAGCCGGTTTCCGCCGATTCCGGAGATGCATTAAAAATGTTTTGCAGGAAAGGCTCTTGACAGGATACCGGCAATTCTTCTACGTAGTTGGACTGAATGACAGATAAAGGTAATCGCGATGTTTCCAACAATATTGGTTGTCGACGACGAAGCGCCGATCCGCCAGATGCTCAGCGGACTTCTGGCCGATGAAGGCTTTGAGGTGAAAACGGCTTCCAACGGATACGAAGCCCTGAAGTGCATTGAAGCCGAGTCTCCGGATCTGGTTTTGCTCGACATTTGGATGCCGGGCATCGACGGGATTGAAACTCTCAAGGAAATCAAAAAGGAAAATTCCCATATTCAGGTCATCATCATCACGGGCCACGGGACGGTTGAGACCGCTGTCAAGGCCACCAAGCTCGGGGCCTTTGATCTGATCGAAAAACCCCTGTCCTTTGACAAGGTGTCTGTGGCGATCAACAATGCCCTGAATTTCAGAAGGCTGGAAGAAGAAAACCGGTATCTTAGAAAAAAAACACTGGAAAAAAATTCGATTACCGGCATCAGCAGTCATATCGGAGACCTGAAGAAACAGATCGCCGTGGCGGCCCCGACCGATGCATGGATTCTGATCACCGGTGAAAACGGAACCGGAAAAGAACTCGTTGCCCGCACGATTCACCAGCTCAGCGCCCGTTCGGATCAGCCTTTGATGGATGTCAACTGCGCTGCCATTCCTGAGAACCTGATCGAAAGCGAGCTGTTCGGACACGAAAAAGGCGCTTTCCCCGGGGCAGGCAACAAGAAAATCGGAAAGTTCGAACTGGCGGGAAACGGAACCATTTTCCTGGATGAAATTGCGGACATGAGCCTGAAAACTCAGGCAAAGATTCTTCGGGTGCTTCAGGAACAGAAATTTCAGCGGGTGGGCGGGAGCAGAACCCTGGACATGAAGGCCCGGATCATTGCCGCCAGCAACAAGGATCTGGAACAGGAGATCGACAAGGGCGCTTTCAGGGAGGATCTCTATTACCGGCTCAATGTGATACCCATCTGGGTGCCGCCTCTGAGGGAGCGGCGGCAGGATATTCCGTTGCTGATTGAAACCTTTCTGGTGGAGTGCGAAAAACAGCATCGAAGACCCCGGAAGCGAATGACGGCCGAGGCTTTGGATCTGCTCTGCGCTTATTCCTGGCCGGGAAATATTCGGGAACTCAAAAACCTGGTCGAACGGCTGGATATCATGTCCGCCAGGGAGGTCATCGATGCCGCGGATCTTCCGGCGCCTTACAATCCGCAGTCATTTTCCGGCAAGGGCGTCAGGAATGAAAAACTTTTTCTGATGGACAATCTCAAGGATGCGCTCAAGGCTTTTGAGCAGGAGTTCGTCCAGCGAAAACTTTTGGAAAACAACAATGATATTGCGCAAGCGGCCCAGGCGATCGGCATCTCCGTCAGCAAGCTTTCTGAAAAGCTCAAGCGATGGAGCCAGATTTAAGGGTTGCCTGCAATGGGTCTGAGAATCATCAGCGGGGCTTTAGGGGGCAGACGTCTTGCCTCTGTGCGGGGCATGAGCACCAGGCCTACCTCGGATCGGCTTCGCGAGGCGGTGTTCAATATCCTCGGTCCAAGGGTGATGGATGCCTCTGTGCTGGATCTTTTTGCGGGAACCGGGGCTCTGGGTATTGAGGCATTGAGCCGGGGAGCAGATAGCGGCGTATTTATCGACAATGCGGTCGAGGCACTGGTCGTCATCCGTAAAAATATCGCGCAATGCGCTCTAAAAGAAAAATCCCGGGTGATTCGGTGGAATATTCTCAAAAGTTTGGACTGCATTCAATGCCACCAGCCCCCATTTGATCTGGTCTTCATGGATCCGCCGTACGGCGCAGACATGATCGTCCCGACGCTGAACCATCTTCAGCGCAGCGCAAGTGTCGGGGCGGACGTTCGAATTGTTGTCGAACACGACGCTTCGGATTGTGTTCCCCAGGTTGTGTCCGGGTTTAAAATAATTGATCAGCGAAGGTATGGAAAGAGTTTTGTATCATTTCTGGCTTGTTTGCAGTGCATGACGGCGCCGACAGGAAAGCGATAGATTATGGCAAAAATTGCGGTTTATCCCGGATCCTTTGATCCGATCACCAACGGGCATATCGACATCATCAGAAGAGGTGTGAAGCTCTTTGACAGGGTCATTGTTACCGTTTTGAACAATCCCGTAAAAAAAGGTCTGTTTACGCCTGAAGAACGTATCGACATGATCCGGAGCAGTACGAAGGATTGTCCGAATGTCGATGTGGATTATTTTGACGGATTGCTGGTCGATTATTGCGTCAGGATGAAAGCCGATGCCATACTTCGCGGCATGCGCGCGCTTTCCGATTTTGAATTTGAATTTCAGATGGCCCTGATGAACCGGCGGCTCAATCGCAATATCGAAACGGTGTTTCTGATGACCAGCATGGACTGGATATTCACTAGTTCCACCATCATCAAGGAGGCGGCCAGATTCGGCGGTAACATTGCCGACCTCGTGCCTCCGCTGGTGTGCCGGCGGCTTAAGGAAAAATTTTAATTGGATGGGATTCAATATGGATCTGTGGCAACTATACATATTTACCAAGGTGGTGGAGCTGAAAAGCTTTTCCAAGGCCGGTGAATCGGCTCATCTGAGTCAGCCTACGGTGAGCAGCCACATGAAGGACCTGGAGGATCATTTCGGGTGCCGGCTTATTGACCGGCTGTCCAAGGAAGCGATTCCCACAAGGGCGGGAGAATTGCTTTACCAGTATGCCCGTCGGCTGGTGGCGCTTCGCGATGAGGCTGAAACGGCTATGACGGATTTTCTGGGAAAGGTTCAGGGCCGCTTGACGATCGGCGGGAGCACCATTCCTGCCGTTTACATGCTGCCCAAACTTATCGGGGCTTTTACCAACGCCAGGCCGGGCGTGACGCTTGCGCTGGTTGTCAAAGACACCGGGCAAATTATCGAGGACGTTCTGGCTGGTACTCTGGAGCTCGGAATTGTCGGAGCGTTGAGTTCGGATAAAAAAATTTCACAGAAAAAACTGTTCGAAGACGAGATGTGCCTTGTAGTTCCCGCAGGGCATTCCTGGGCCTCGGTCGAAAGCGTTACTCTGGACATGCTTTTTCAAGAGCCTTTTATTGTCCGGGAGAGCGGCTCCGGAACCCTGAGGTCCTTTGAGCGCCATCTTATTGAAAACGGCTTTTGCGTTGATGAACTCAGAATTGCAGCAGAGATGGGCAGTACGGAGGCCGTTATTCAGGGCATTAAAAATCATGTCGGAATTTCAATACTGTCGCGTATCGCCGTGGAGGAGGAGTTAAAATCCGGCGCCTTACGCGCCTTGCACATTGACGGCGTGGACATTCGACAGGAATTTTACCTTACCACCAACACGCAAAGAACCCCTTCCCCGCTCGCTGGCGCATTTATCGAATTTGTTGAACAGTCCGCTCGGAACAGGGGCATGTTCGGATAGCAGAAATAAGAAATTGCCGCTTAACGATGCGGTATGGCGATGCAGATCGCCTCAAGCGGACATTGCGTCCTGAGGCGGCGTCGTTATAGGGCTTGGGATGAGGCACAGGCCGTATTGCGTTGTTTGGTATGATTCAGCTCTGATGAAAATTTTTGGCATGCTCGTTGACGCGGTCTGGCAGACCGAGGAACCGGGGCGCTGCTCATGGACCGGATCAATCAGACCAATCAGAGGATGGGCCTGCCAGCGTATCATCTTTGACAATGAGCGGTGCTGCACATGCGAAATGCCGCTACAACCACATTATCGGCGGCGACCGGGGAGAACCTTCGGGCTCAAGAAAATCATTCTTCCTTCCATCCGTATTCCCCCACCAGTTTGACAAACCGGCACCCACCCAGAGAGATCTTTTGAATTCCCTGTTCGGTCCGGCGCAGTTTGACCAGTTCCTGAACATAGGCATTTCCAACGGGAATCACCATGCGTCCGCCGATGGACAGCTGCGACACAAGAGTTTCGGGTATATCGGGAGCGCCGGCGGTTACAATGATGGCGTCAAAAGGGCTTTCGTCCTTCCATCCGGACGTGCCGTCCGAATAGCGGGTGATGATATTGAAGTAATTCAGCTGATCAAAAATTTTCCGGGCCCTGACATACAGAGAGCGAATCCGTTCGATGGTATAGATCCGAAAGGCGATTTGGGACAAAATGGCGGCCTGATAGCCGGAACCGGTGCCGATCTCGAGCACGCGGTCTTCTTTGGTCAGTTCCAGAGCCTCAGTCATGGCGGCAACGATATAAGGCTGGGAAATGGTTTGCTGCTCACCGATGGGCAGGGGGAAGTCTCCGTATGCCTGGTCCATCAAGGCTTCACTGACAAACAAATGCCGTGGCACCTTTCGCATGGCATCAAGGACTTTTGGATCTTTGATGCCACGCGCCTGAATCTGAGATGCCGTCATCTCTTCACGCAGGCGTTGATATTTTATGGAATCCGCATCCATTTACATTGTATTCTTCGGGTTTTCAATATTAAGCCAAAGGCTGTTCGCGCTTCGAAGCTTTCTCTTAAACGATATGCCGCCGTTTTTCAAGTCTGTTATCGTAATGATCCTGCGGCGGCAATTAAAATCGATCCGGCTGCATGAAATGCCCCTCTGAACAAGCCTTCGTCAAGGCTCGATCGTGCAGAAAGCCGACGGCTGGTGAAGAACGCTTCGGGCGCATCGGCGGACGCTGATTTGTTCACATGCACACGGTTTCAGATTTTGTAGATGATACGGGTGTCCGTGATAATGATGTCCACGTGTTTGTCGTGCGAATCCATTGGGATGTGGGGCATGATCTGTTCTTCCAGAGCGATAGCAACCTTTCGGGTTGTGGCCGGAAGCTTTGGAATCAAACGGTCGTAGAATCCGTCGCCTGCTCCAATTCTTCCGCCTTTTTCATCCAGGGCGAGGCTGGGAATGATTGCGATATCCACCCGGTCAATGGGAACCTGCTTGCATCTGTTTTCCACTGGCAGAAACATCCCGCAGGCCGTTGGCTTTGTATCCGTACTGAGATTGTCGATTTTAAACATCTTCAACTCCGGTCCGAACACAGGAAGTACGACGATCTTGTTCAGATCTAGAGTGTTTTGAATGATTTCCCGGGCATCAACAGGATATTGAGAACTCAGGTACAGCATAACGATCTTGGCTTCAAGAAAGTTTGCAAAATCAAAAAGGCGTCCTTGCAAGGCTCGGGCCTTTTTTCTGATCTCGCCGGCTGGAAAACGACTTAGCACCTCATCCACTTTAAGACGGATGTCGATTTTTTTTTCTTGAATTTCGTCCATATATGGTCTCCAATGGAATGGATTAACAAGATAATTTTTAGTATACATATTAAGTCAATAAAGTCAACTCGCAATAATCATTGACTATATGGGCTGCCTATGTTAATTTTTCCGACAGATTTCCGGCTCCGACAGGCATGCCGTCACACATCGGAGCCCCTGATTTTGGACAGAACCAGAACTGCCGTGGAGGCAGCCGGGCTATCTCTCAAAACATGCCCCCCTTTTTAAGGGCGGAGCCAAGGGCGCAAGGCCTCTGGGTCTTGTTTTGTTTTAATGTATCTTCTGGCTCGCCGCCCTCCCGTCGAGGCATTTGTTTTCATATTCAAATGACAGTAAGGATTGTTATGCTAGAAATCAAGTTTGTCAGACAGAATTTGACGGAAGTTCAGAACGCCATGGCTGCTCGGGGCGAAGGACTCAAGCTGGATACATTTATTCAGATCGATGAAAAACGCAGGGAAGTTCTTGTTCAGATTGAAAGCTTGAGGCATCGGCGCAATGTGGTTTCCGATCAGATCGCCAAACTGAAAAAAAGCGGTGAAAATGCCGATGACTTGGTGCTGGAAATGCGGGATGTATCTGTGCAGATCAAGGAAATGGATGGCGCGCTCTCCGAGTTTGAAGCCTCGCTTCATGAGATATTGATGGGTTTGCCGAATCTGCCCCATTCCTCGGTTCCCAAGGGAACTGACAGTTCGCAGAATCCGGTGGTTAGAAGGGTGGGCGAACCCCGCAGCTTTGATTTTGTGCCCGAAGCGCACTGGACGGTGGGCGAGCGCCTTGGAATTCTGGATTTCGAGCGGGCATCCAAAATTGCCGGCGCCCGTTTTCCCCTTTATCTGGGAGCCGGCGCCCGGCTGGAGCGAGCATTGATTAATTTCATGCTGGATGTCCATACTATCGAACATGGGTATAAAGAAGTGCTTCCTCCGTTTATCGTGAATCGCGCTGCAATGACGGCAACCGGCCAGCTTCCCAAATTTGCGGCGGATCTTTTCAAACTGGAGGGATGGGATTTTTTTCTGATTCCAACGGCCGAGGTGCCGGTGACCAACATTCACCAGGGAGAGGTGCTGGATGAAGACAGCCTTCCCCTGCTGTATGCGGCTTATACGCCGTGTTTCCGGTCCGAGGCGGGCTCCTACGGCAAGGACACGCGGGGTTTGATCCGGCAGCACCAGTTCAACAAGGTCGAACTGGTGAAATTCACGACGCCTGAAACCTCATATGACGAACTGGAAAAACTGCTGTCCAATGCTGAAAGCATATTGCGGCGGCTGGAACTTCCCTTCCATGTGGTGAACCTGTGCACCGGAGATCTCGGATTTTCGGCATCCAAGACCTATGACATCGAGGTCTGGCTTCCAGCTCAGGGTGTTTACCGGGAAATTTCTTCGTGCAGCAATTTTGAGAATTTTCAGGCGCGTCGGGCCGATATCCGGTACCGCCGCAAAGGAAAAAACAAGACGGAACTGGTCCATACCTTGAACGGTTCGGGACTGGCGGTGGGCAGAACCGTTGCCGCCATTCTTGAAAACTATCAGCAGGCGGACGGAAGCGTTACAATCCCCAAGGCCCTGCGGCCTTACATGGGCAATATGGAAAGAATCGAAAACCGTGAAGCTTGAAGATTTTCCCCAGGATATACGGCCGCATCTTATTCCGAAACATCCGGGCGCAATGGTATACCGTTGTCTGGGGTGCGACCGTGTTTTCGGAATTGAAAAGCTGCTTTATACATGCCCGGATTGCAGGGAGGTTCTGCTGCTCGAAGATCAGCGGTTTGACCAGCTCAAGAATATTCCGGGCAAAACGTGGCACAAGATTTTTGATTATCGAAAAATGCTTACCCTGCCTGCGTTAAAGGGCATTTACCGTTATCACGAGTTCATCGGTCCGGCTATTCCCCTGGATGCGGTGGTTTATCTCGGAGAGGGGCACACCCCCGCCATTGAAGCCAATGAAAGGCTGCAAAAGAAGGTCGGGCTTCGGTTCTATTTTAAGAACGACGGCCAGAATCCGAGCGCTTCCTTTAAGGATCGAGGCATGGCCAGCGCCCTGAGCTACATCAACTACCTGCTCCAATGCGGCCATCTTTCGGATGTGCTGGCCGTATGCGCTTCCACGGGCGACACGTCTGCTTCAGCCGCCCTATATGCGTCTTATCTGTATCCGCATGTGAAATCCGCCGTGCTGCTTCCTCATAAGAAAGTGACTCCCCAGCAGCTTTCCCAGCCGCTGGGCAGCGGAGCGCGTGTGTTTGAAATCCCCGGTGTGTTTGACGACTGCATGAAGGTGGTTGAAAGACTCTCCGATACCTACAATGTGGCCTTGTTGAATTCCAAGAATTCCTGGCGGATTCTGGGCCAGGAATCTTATTCCTACGAGATTTCCCAGAATTTTGAGTATGAATTGGGCGATAAGGCCATGGTGGTTCCGATCGGAAATGCCGGCAATATTACGGCCGTCATGAGCGGATTTATCAAATTTTTCAAGACCGGAATTATCTCATCATTGCCCAAGATCATCGGCGTTCAATCCGAACATGCCAATCCTGTTTATCGCTATTATCTCGAGCCGGATCCGCAGAAGCGTCAATTTGTACCTGTGACCGTCAGGGCGAGCGTGGCGCAGGCGGCCATGATCGGAAATCCGGTTTCCATGCCCCGGGTGATCCGCCTGGTTGAGCAATACAACCAGCTGGCGGGCTGCCGTCGCGTGTTTACCGTTGAGGTTTCGGAACAGGCAATCATGGATTGGCAGCTCACGGCAAACCGGAATGGAAATATTGCCTGCACGCACGGGGGAGAAACTCTGGCCGGTCTGGCCGTGGCGCTTGAGCAGGGCATTCTGAATTCAGCGGATGTGGCGGTGCTGGATTCAACGGCGCATGCCCTTAAGTTCTCCGGATTCCAGGACATGTATTTTTCCGGGCATTTTCCGGAGGAATTCGAGATCGTCCCGGATCGGCGCCTGATGAATCATCCCGTGCTGGTCCGGCCGGAAGATTTAAAAAAAATGCCGGCGCCCGGCAAGCCTTTGACCGGTTTGGATTTTGAGTCTTTTGTTCGCCGAGTATCCGAGGAAATCGCCAGGATGCTTGATTTAAAAAGGATGATGTCCGAATGAACTCAGGTGGCCTTCGGAGTGTCATCGGCCTGCTGATCCTGTTTGTGCTTGCAGGGTTGCTTTGCCCGGTTCCCGCGTACAATGCCCTTTTGTATAAAAGTTATATTGTTCGAGAAGACTATGGAAAGAACATCCTGTGCGACGCCTATATCGTGGGGAAGAACGACTGGGTATATAAAATTTTCCGCCAGCGCGGAGAGATCGCCGAGAAAGATTTTCCCCGATTCCTGGGCATATTTAAACGCATCAATCCGCATATCAAGGATATCGATACGATTCATCCCGGCCAGCAGATCCTCATTCCGCTGAAGGAATTGGAGAACAATCCCCTGCCCGGCCAGGAAAGCGGAGTTGTCACCCTCCCGTTTGTAACCATATCCGGGCTTCCGGACACCCTGGAACCCTATGTTCAAGAGTATAAGGTCAAAGAAGGAGACAGCCTGTCAAAAATCTTTTACCGGCTTTACGGCTCCAGACCTTTTGAAGAATCTGTCCGCCTGTTTTCCGCTTTGAATCCGGACGTAAAAGATTTAGACCGGATTTATCCTGAGCAGGTGATTCGGCTGCCGGACCCTTCCATGAAAGACAAACCTTGGTACCCGGAGCTTGTCACCCATCCCGAACGGATGAAGACGACCGGTGAGCCGGCCGAGCTGCAGGCCCAGGCGCTCTCCGAGCCTGCATCTGCTGCTCCGGATGCGCCGACGGAAACCCGCAGGGATATGGGGCCCTTCGGCAGGGCGGCCGCCATTCTGGAAGCCAGGTCGCAAAGTCGGGGCGTTTATTATTTTCCGCGCAGTTCCGAGCCGGATTTAAAGCTCGACCTGTCGCGTTTTCCGGTCTACGCGTTTGAAAACGGTACACGGATGATGTTTGTCGATGAATCCATGGCAAAGGCTGATCTGGAACTGATCCGCGGTTTTTGGAAAGATCTGCGTCCGGTTTCGATGCCTGCCAAAACCACGGTTTCCAGCATCCTGGATGCGGTAGCATCGGAAGTCCGCCAGGATTCGGAGAATGAAATTCTGTTTAACGATAACGGCTTGGTTTTTAAGGTCTCAGCGCAGTGGGTTATTCCAAGGCCGCGCGCTGCGGGTCAGCCCGCGATCCGGGATTGCATTACCCATATCGATCAGGTTCAGGAGCGCACTCCGGATTGCATTTGTCTGTATCTGGAGCAGTACGGAATAAAGATCAAGGATGTGCTCAAATCCGATCCGGATCTTCCGCCAAAGCCCAAACGCCTCTACGATGATGCGGCGGAGCACATCCGGACCTTGAATGGCGCGACGGCGACCGCTCTTGTCAGAGATCTTGTTCCGGTGCTGGGATATCCGTATTCGGAAAAGGTTCCCATCAGCTTTCCCTATGCCGGCATGCAGATTGAGGCGTTTTTAGGCCTGATTTCAAAACCCGACGGCAATCCGCTTTTGATCGATTTCGGAGAATTGTATGGTGAAGCCCTTGAAAGCATCGGTCGGACGATGCAAGTTATTCAGATTACGCCTCAGGACGATTTTCAGACAATTTTGAATAAGCTTTTTGCGGGTCTTGGCCTTGACTGTACGAAGGATCCGATATTTCTCTGCGCCAGGCGTTCTCCAAGATACAATACGGCCATAATGGTTCCTGGCTTTCTGGTGAAGCAGGGGGAAGGAAAGAAAATTCTGCTGACATCGATTCCCCTGCATCAGCGGCTGATTGAGTTCATGCGACTGGAAAATGTGCAAATCGTCCTTGTCGGAGACGGCTTAGGCCGGCCGAAACAAGGGATGTGGGAGTCAGAGCGATGAATGGAGGTATGCATTGATGGTAAAGGCTATGGGTGTCGTATCGGCATGTGTTTTGTTGATGCTGATCGCTTCTTGCGCACCGCAACAGACCAAAAGCAACCTGATCAGGCAGAGCGAGACAACGCGGGATCTGGGCGAGGCGTACTTAAGACAGGGGGATTACACATCGGCGCTTCGCAAGCTGCTTGAGGCCGAGTCCATGAATCCAGAGGATCCGTTTCTGCAAAATGATCTTGGACTGGCTTACATGGCCAAGAACAGCCTGGAGAATGCCGAAAATCACTTTAAAAAGGCAATTGCCATCAAACCGGATTATGCGCCCGCAAAGAACAATCTCGGCGTTGCCTATCTGGCTCAGGAAAAATGGGACATGGCGATCGCGGTTTTCAAGGAGCTGACCGGAGATCTCCTGTATGCAACGCCGCACTATCCGCTAACCAACCTGGGATGGGCGTACTATAACAAGCGGCAATACGAAACTTCCGAAAAATATTATCGTGACGCCCTTGGGTATGACGCCAATTATCCTCAGGCCCTCAGGGGGCTGGGGCGCACCTGCGCGGCCATGGGCCGGATCGAGGAGGCGATTGCATTCTATGAAAAGGCGGTCGCCAAATCTCCTCGATTTGTCGAGGCTTATTTTGATCTGGGCAAGGCCTATGGGATGTCCGGTGATTATGAAAAAGCCCACGGCGCTTATGAAAAGGTTCGAGAGCTGGTGCCCGAACATCCCCTGGCCCAGGAAGCGGAAAAAGAGATATTGCGAATCAAGATGATGCAGTCGGGCAGGGGGTTTTAAAAGTGTTTGGTTTGAATCGTCCGATGAGGCAAAGGGTTCGCAGGAGTGAAAATATTTTTTCCTTTTTGTTTCGGGTGTTTGAGGGTTGACCTCAACGGAGCGTTTTTGCATCAATAATGACCCGAGACGTCTTCCGGCAGCAGCTGCTGGTCGGATGGAGCTTTAAGGCTTTAATTCTCCGGTTTAAATTTTTCTTGCATTTCTGAGTGGGGTTATATATTTCACGTTCACTATGGGAACATGGGCCGACCTGTTGAGACAGGTCAAGATCTGTGATGGATTGAGGAGGTGCAGGTATAGCTATAACGAAGAAAGAAAATAAGACGAATATTAACAGGATGATCCGTGCCAGAGAGGTGAGAGTTATCGATCCTGAAGGAAACCAGCTCGGAGTTATATCGATCGCCAGGGCGTTGGCAGCAGCTGCTGATTTTGGTCTGGATCTGGTGGAGGTGTCTCCAAATGCGGATCCGCCGGTCTGCAAGATCATGGACTATG
This sequence comes from Desulfobacteraceae bacterium UBA2245, assembly GCA_002347265.1. Lineage (GTDB taxonomy): Bacteria > Desulfobacterota > Desulfobacteria > Desulfobacterales > UBA2245 > UBA2245. Next base: position 136,342 of record DDYB01000032.1, read on the forward strand.
GCCGTTATAAATACGAACTGACCAAACGGCAGCAGGAGGCCAAAAAAAAGCAGAGCACCTTTCAGATCAAGGAGATCAAGGTCCGCCCCAAAACCGGTGAACATGATTTGCAGGTCAAGATCGGGCATATCAGACGGTTTCTGGAAAAGAAGGACAAGGTCAAGGTGACCGTGATGTTTCGAGGCCGTGAGATAACGCTCTCTCAACTGGGTCGGGAACTGCTCGACAAGATCGCCGCAGACACCCAGGATGTCGCGCTGGTGGAACAGGGTCCCAAATTTGAGGGCCGGACCGTTGTAATGATTTTGTCTCCCAAATAATCCGTTGCATGACGATTCGGTAGCAATGCACCGGTGGAATAAGCGGTGCAGGATGACTTGATACGGCTTGTTTGGTGGTGGCGCGAGCCGATCCAAAGGGTTGGTTGGCGCCATCAATATTTGGCTGATCATGATGAGGCTTATCATTTCAAGCCCTTCAGACAAAAATTTTCAGTAATTTATCGCGAAAAAAGAGGAAGAATTAAGCATGCCGAAAATTAAAACAAACCGAGCTGCTGCCAAGCGCTTTGGAAAAACAGGTTCGGGAAAATTTACGTATCATAAATCTCATGCGAGCCATATTTTGACGAAAAAATCGCCCAAAAGGAAACGCTCGTTAAGAAAAACTCAAATCATCAGCAATTCAAATGTGAAAGAACTCAGGCTTCTGATGCCCAATGGGTAGCAAATCGTTTTGGAAAAAGTTCTGAGGTGGAACAAGGAGAAGTAAAATGCGTATTAAAAGAGGATTTAAGGCGAAAAGACGGCGCAACAAAATTTTTCAGTTGGCCAAAGGTTTCCGGGGCGGGAGAAGCAAGTTGTTTCGAACGGCCGCTGATTCCGTAGATAAGGCCCTGATGTATGCTTACCGGGATCGTAAAGTCCGCAAGCGCGAATACCGGCAGTTATGGATTGCTCGAATCAATGCGGCTGCGCGGATGAACGGTTTGAGTTACAGCAAGTTCATTCATGGCTTGAAGGCGGCGTCCGTGGAATTGGATCGCAAGGTGATCGCCGAGTTGGCCGTTTCCGATCCGACCGGCTTTTCCCAGATCGCCAACCTGGCTTCCCGGCAAGCATAAAGCGCGCTTCGATCCAGGAGTATTTTGAGGCTGGAGGTATGTTCTCAGAAGCGTGCCGCCGGTCGGCTAAGGGCAATTGAGCGAGGCAGAGCAGGATAAATTGTATAAGACAATCGAGCAAATTCAAGAAGCGGCGGTCGCCGAGGCGCGAACGATATCGGATAATGAGGCCCTTCAGGCACTGAGTACGCGATATCTGGGACGAAAGGGCATTCTGACCCAGTATCTGAGAAATATTGCATCGCTTCCGGCCGAGGAGCGGCCTCTGGCCGGCAAGAAGGCCAATGAGGTCAAGTTGCGCCTTGAAGCGCTGTTCAAGGAAGCATTGGTTCGGCTGGAGAACCGGGATGCACAATCCGGCCCCTCCATCGATGTTTCCCTTCCCGGAAGGCGCTTGTCGCACGGTGCGCTGCACCCGATCACACAGATAACCGACAGGATTTGTGAAATATTTTCCAGAATGGGATTTGATATTGCCGAAGGGCCTGAAGTCGAAATGGATTACTATAATTTCGAGGCCCTGAACATACCCAAGGATCACCCGGCCCGGGACATGCAGGATACGTTTTACGTTTCGGAAAATGTGGTTCTCAGAACCCATACATCGCCGATTCAGGTGCGGGTTATGGAAAAAACCCGGCCTCCGGTCCGCGTCATCGCTCCGGGGAAGGTATACCGGTGCGATTCGGATATTACCCATACGCCGATGTTTCATCAGATCGAAGGGCTTCTGGTGGACGAAAAAGTTTCCTTTGGAGATCTGAAGGGAATTTTGACTGCCTTTGTTCATCAGATTTTCGATGAACACACCCGGCTGCGGTTTCGTCCCAGCTTTTTTCCATTTACAGAGCCCAGCGCTGAAGTAGATATTCTTTGCGTGATGTGCCGCGGCAAGGGATGCCGGGTATGCAAGCAGACCGGATGGCTGGAAGTCCTTGGCTCAGGGATGGTGGATCCTGCGGTTTTTCAGAATGTTGGATATGATCCGGACCGGTATGCCGGATTTGCCTTTGGCATGGGCATTGAGCGCATTGCGATGCTCAAGTTCGGAATAGACGATATCCGCAAGTTTTTTGAAAATGATCTGAGATTTTTGAGGCAGTTCTGATATGAAAGTAAGTTTGAGCTGGCTGCAGGATTACGTTGACCTGAAAATGGCATCCGCGGATCTGGTCGATGCCCTGACCATGGTCGGCCTTGAGGTGGATGCGATCTGGGATCGTTATGAATACCTGGATAGTGTTCTGGTCGGCAGAATTCTTGAAATCATGCCGCATCCGAATGCCGATAAGCTCAGGATCTGTCGGGTGGATCTTTCACAGCGGGAGATGCCGGTCGTTTGCGGTGCGCCGAACATCCGCGTCGGAATGCATGTGGCGGTTGCTCTGGTCGGAACTCAGTTTCCCGGTGGAAGCCAGCTGCAGTCGACAGTGATTCGCGGGGTTGTTTCCGAGGGGATGATCTGCAGCGAATCAGAGCTTGCTTTAGGACCCGACCGGAGCGGAGTGATGGATCTGAAAGACCGGGGGTGCCCTGGTGAAAAGCTTGCGCAGGTGCTGGGACTTTCCGATCCTGTGATGGAAATCGGATTGACGCCGAACCGTTCGGATTGTCTCAGTATCATAGGGCTGGCCAGGGAAGTGGCGGCCATTCAGAAAGCAGACCTTTGCCGCCCGCAGATTTGCCTGCCTGCCGGAGTCAAAAATATTGAAAGTCTGGCAAAGGTAACCATCGAGTCGCCCGAGCTGTGTCCCCGTTATGCGGCCCGGCTTCTGGAGGGAGTGGTTGTCGGTCCCTCTCCCTTTTGGCTTCAGGACCGTCTCCAGTCCGTGGGGCTCAGGTCGATCAACAACCTGGTGGATGTCACCAACTTTGTCATGATGGAAACCGGGCAGCCTTTGCATGCCTTTGATTTCGACAAGCTTGCCCAGAATCGCATCGTGGTGCGCAACGCCCGGGAAGGAGAGGAGTTCGTCACCCTGGATGATAAGCGGCGGTCGCTTGGCCGGGACATGCTTTTGATTTGCGATGGTGAAAATCCCGTGGCGATTGCCGGGGTGATGGGCGGCCTTAACTCCGAGGTCGTGGATTCGACTCGCAGTGTTCTGATTGAAAGCGCCTGCTTTGAGCCGATCAGCATTCGCAAGACCGCCAAGAAGCTGGGTATGAGCACGGAGGCGTCCTATCGTTTCGAACGGGGGGTTGATTCGAAGGGTACATTGTTTGCTCTCAATCGCGCGGCCCAGCTGATGGCCGAGGTTGCCGGAGGCGTTCTGGTTCAGGGAGTCATCGATGTACACCCGGGTCATGCCGAGGATGTGCCGCTGTCCTTGAGTGTGGAAAAAACCAACCGCCTGCTGGGAACAAATCTGGATGCGGGCCGAATAGCCGATCTCCTGTCGTCCATCGAATTTACGGTTCAGCGGCAGGAAAGGGAAGATTTGCTGACGGTTCAGGTTCCCTCCTTCCGGGTGGATGTGACGCGGCCGGTGGATCTGATGGAGGAGGTGGCCCGGCTTTCGGGGTATGATCATATTCCCACAACCTTCCCTGAGAGTCCGGTCAGCGATAAGCCGATTGATCGTTGCTTGCAGATTCGGTCGCGGATTCGAGCCCTCATGAACGCTTTCGGATTCACCGAAGCCGTCAACTACAGCTTCATCAGCGGGAAGGCCTGCGACCATCTCAGGTACCCTGCGGAAGACCGCCGCAGGCGCTGCGTTCATATTCTCAATCCCCTTAGCGAGGATCAGGGCGTCATGCGAACTTCCCTGATGCCCGGACTTCTGGAAAACATGCGCAACAATGCGGCCCAGCAGGTTAAATGCCTGAAGCTTTTTGAGGTGGGAAGAATTTACATTGCCAGAGATGAGGACGCACTGCCCGAGGAACGGGAGATGCTTGCCGGTTTATGGTCTGGTCTGCGATCCGAAGCAACGTGGTATTCCAAGCCTGTGGAGTGTGATTTCTACGATTTGAAGGGCGTTGCAGAATCCCTGTTTGAGGCGTTGCGCATTGAAGGCATTGAATGTGTCCGCATGCCGGATGCGGACTGCATTGAGCTTCGCCCCGGGTCGGCGGCCCGGATGCTGGACGGGAATGCGCCGATTGGAATCATCGGAGAAATCCATCCCGAGTCGGCCCGCTGGCTGGGGTTGAAACAGACCGCCTATATTTTCGAGATAGATCTTGCCCGGATTTATGACCGCGTGCCGGAATCAAAACAAATCCGACCGGTTCCGAAGTTTCCGGCTATTTCCCGTGACATTACCATTATTGTGGATCAGAATATTGAGGCGCAGTGTATCATCAGACAGGCCCGTGTTCAAAAGAGCGAGCTGGTGGAAGACCTGTGCCTTTTGGATGTGTTTCAGGGAGATCCCATTGCGCCTGGGAAAAAGAGCGCATCCCTGCGCGTGACGTACCGCTCGAATGTCAAGACCCTGGAAGATGAGGATATCCGGTCGCTCCATGAATCGATAACGCAAGGAATTATGGACGCTTTCGGGGCAACCTTGCCGGGTTGAAACGTCCTGAGGATGCGGCGTTTCGAATTTCTTTCGGGGACCTTGGCGACATGCCGGGATACGTCCCGCGGTGCGAGAGGTTTGAAAATATGGCCGCTATGACGCCGGAGTCCGATATTCCCGACAAACTGTATTTCAAGATCGGAGAAGCCGCACAGATCGCCGGCGTTCCAACCTATGTGCTCAGATTCTGGGAGACGGAATTCCCGCGAATAAATCCCAAAAGAACCCCGTCGGGGCAGCGGCTCTACCGAAGGCAGGACGTTGAACTTATTTTGGAAATCAAACGCCTCCTGTATGAAAATAAATTCACCATTCAGGGCGCCAGGGAATATTTAAAGACAGCTTCCCGGAAGAAAGAACGGGATCAGTCGCATTTTACCCTGGAAGATATTCAGAAAGAGCTGGAATCCATCCGGAAGCTGCTGTCCTGAGATCTAAATCCTTTTGTATGCATTTCTAAACCTGTTAAGGCCGATCATGCCGAATGCTTTCTGCGGCTGATACTGTTGCGGCGACGCTAAAGAGCTGTTTAAAGATATTGACAAGAAAAATAAATGGTTTTATAGTTGCCCAACAAAGAGCGGGCATAGCTCAGTTGGTAGAGTACAAGCTTCCCAAGCTTGGTGTCGCGAGTTCGAATCTCGTTGCCCGCTCCAGTTAAGAAGTCCGCCTTTTCTATGTAAGGGTAGAGCTGTTTTCAACGTTGCTGGGATTTATGGACGGAACGGCGATGATGGTGGGATGAACGGATAAGGCGCATCGATCTGCTGAAAATCGATACATAGAGAAGAGGAAACGGGCGGTTGCCCGTTTTTTATTTTGCAAAAACAGGGTATATCGGGTTTGCAAGAATAGATATGCAGAAAAAACGATTGGAAAAAAAAAGAACATCGCGAATCGCCAAAGCTCAAGGTCAGGCAGGAGCGTCCTTTTTCAAGGAGGTAGCCGCTCAAGTCATGCGGTTGGCGGAACCATTGTGCGAATCCGAGGGAATCGAACTGGTTCATGTGGAGCATCAGCTTGAGACGTCAGGGCGTACGCTGAGACTCTACATTGACAAGCCGGGCGGTGTGACGCTGGATGATTGCGCGGCCATCAGCCGTCAGCTCGGCGATATTCTGGATGTCAACCTTGAGGCGGGTGGATTTTATCATCTGGAGGTATCGTCGCCCGGCCCGGAACGTCCTCTGGGAAAAAAACAGGATTACGCGAGATTCAAGGGGAAGACCGTTAAGATCAGAACGCTTCGCCCGGTGAATGACAGAAGGAGTTTCCGAGGCGTGTTGATGGGCGTTACCCAGGATGTGGTAACAGTCGTGGTAAACGGGGAGAAGATCGACATACCCTTTGCGGAAATTGCCAGAGGACGCCTGACCTCAAATAACGGAGAAAACGGATGTTAATTACAGATATCAAGCGTGTTGTCGAACAGGTGAGCAAAGACAAGGGAATTGATCGTGCGGTGCTTATCAAGGCTCTTGAGGACGCGCTGCGTTCCGCGGCACGAAGAAAATACGGCAATAAAATCGATATTGAAGTCAAGTACAGCGAAGAAACCGGCGAGATAGAAGTTTTTCAGTTCAAAGAGGTGGTGGAAAAAATTACCGAACCGGATCTTCAGATCAGCCTGGAAGAGGGTCGGAAGCTGGATCCTGAGTGCGAGATCGGCGACAGCCTCGGCACCAAAATGGATACGGCCGCCTTTGGGCGGATAGCTGCGCAATCCGCAAAACAGGTGATTATTCAAAAGATGAAAGATGCTGAACGGGATGCCGTTTTTTCAAATTTTATCGAACGTAAAGGGGAGATTATCAACGGAATCGTCCAGCGTTTTGACCGCAACGACATCATCGTGAATCTGGGCCAAACCGAGGGGACGATGCCGCTGCGTGAGCAAATTCCAAAGGAGACCTACCGCCGCGGCGACCGGATTCGAGCGTATATTCTGGATGTTTTGTACGAATCCCGCGGTCCCCAGATTGTTTTGTCCCGGACTCACCCGAATTTTCTGATCAGCCTCTTTAAAACCGAGGTACCGGAGATCGGCGAGGGAATCGTTCTTATCAAGGATGCCGCCAGGGAACCGGGCAGCCGGGCGAAGATCGCCGTTTCTTCCACGGATTCGGATATTGATCCCGTGGGGGCCTGCGTCGGAATGAAGGGCAGCCGGGTGCAGAATGTCGTTCAGGAGCTCAGGGGGGAGAAGATCGATATTATTTCCTGGCATGTGGATCCGGCAAAATATGTCTGCAACGCATTGTCGCCCGCGGAAATATCCCGGGTGATCATCGATGAGGAAAATCATGCCATGGAAATTATTGTTCCCGATGAATCCTTGTCCGTTGCGATCGGGAAGCGAGGCCAGAACGTGAAGCTGGCCTCCAAGCTTACCGGGTGGCGTCTGGATGTCAAGAGCGCCAGCAGCTACGACCAGACCTTGAAGTCCGGGTACGCTTCCCTGATGGAGCTGCCGGGAATGTCGCAGAATCTGGTGTATAAGCTGGCGGCCAGCGGATATTATTCCACGCTGGAACTGCGTCGGGCTACGGTGGATGATTTGGTCGAGATCACGGGCCTTACACCCGAACAGGCGCAGGGTTTTATTGAAGCGGCTGCGGCCAGGCCGGTGGAGGAATCCGCACCTGAAGAAAAAAGCGCTGAAGGCGAAAACGCTGCAGACTCAGAAGCTCCCAAAACCGAGGAGTCATGATTCGTCGCCTTATACCGACGTGATGCATTATCAAAGTCGAATCGTGGGACAGTTCGGTTAATCAGCAAAGTTAAGCTAAGGGGGATGGATGGCGAAGATCAGAGTATACGAGCTTGCCAGGGATCTCAATATGACGAACAAGGAGCTGCTCGAGAAGTTGATCGAGCTGGGTATTTCCGTGAACAGCCATATGAGCGCTCTGGAAGATGAGGACCTTAATAAGATCAGGGCCGATCTTCAAGGTGCAGAATCAAAAGATGTGGAAGTCAAGCGCGTCCGGCCAACAGTGATCCGAAGGCGTAAAAAACAGGCTGCCGAGGAAGCTGAGGAGGCTGAAACAACCGCTGGATCTGAGCCGGAAGTCGTCGAAGATACAGAGACCGCTGAAAAAGAAGTGCCCGATATCGCTCTTGAGGTGCGGCCTGTTGTTGAAGAAATCCCTCAGCCAGAGCCGCAAGTCCAGCCTTCCGCGGGCATACCCGAGGAGGCCCAAGCTTCGCCGGCTGAACCTCCGGAATCCATTCGACAAGTGGCTCCAGAATCAAGAGCTGAAACCATTCAAGAACCCGAGGCCGTACCTGTGGAACCCCTTGCCGTGGCCGTTGCAGTTGAAGAAGAAAAAGTCGAACCGGCGGCAGCTCCGGCGAGACTGCCAAAAGCTAAAAAGAAAACCAGGAAAGATATGCCGGCAAAGATTATCAGCCTTCCTGAGCAGGTTGAGGAAAAACCGGCGGCGCAGGAGCCTGAGCCGATCATCCCCCTGAAGGCTTTTGACAAAGCGGCATTGACGGAGCCCAAGGAACCTGAATTAATCGAAGTGAAGGAAAAACCGCTTTCCGAGGACAAAAAGAAGAAAAAGGGAAAAATAAAGGCCGATGTAGTTAAGGTTGAAGAAGAAATTCGGGACAAGAAGATCATCAAAAAGAAAGTGACCTTCCGGAAAAAAGAAATCGTGGAGGGAGCGGATCTTTACGATGAAATTCCCCGTGGGCGAAAGGCCAAGAAGGGTGCAAAGCCCAAGCCGGTTTCCCAGGGAACCCAGATTACGACGCCCAAGGCGATCAAGCGGCGGGTGAAGATTGACGACAGCATTATTCTGGCCGATCTTGCCAAGCGCATGGGCATCAAGGCCGGTGAAATGATCAAAAAACTCTTGATGATGGGCGTGATGGCCACGGTTAATCAGACCATCGATTTCGACACCGCCGCTCTGGTGGCTGCCGAGTTTGGTTACGAGGTGGAAAGGGCTTCCTTCGAAGAGGAAACTTTGATGCGGGTTGAACAGGATGATCCGGCAAAGCTGATGCCCAGGCCGCCGGTAGTGACCATCATGGGGCATGTCGACCACGGAAAAACCTCGTTGCTGGATGCGATTAGAAAGACCCGTGTCACCGAGGATGAGGCCGGAGGCATTACCCAGCATATCGGCGCCTACAATGTGGCGACCGAGAAAGGGCAGATCGTATTTCTGGATACGCCGGGCCATGAGGCTTTTACGGCGATGCGTTCAAGAGGCGCTCAGATTACCGACATCGTGGTTCTGGTCGTTGCCGCCGATGACGGCGTGATGCCTCAGACGCTTGAAGCGATCAATCATGCCAAGGCAGCCGGCGTCTCCATCATCGTGGCGGTCAACAAGATCGATAAGCCCGGCGCGGACCCGGACAGAGTGCTGCGGCAGTTGTCCGAAGTCGGATTGACTTCCGAGGAATGGGGCGGCGATACTATTTTTGTCAAGGTTTCCGCCAAAAAGAAGCTGGGCATCAACGAGCTGCTCGATATGATACTGCTTCAGGCGGAAATCATGGAGCTCAAGGCCAACCCGTACAAGCTGGCTTCCGGACATGTTGTTGAAGCCAAGATTGATGCGGGACGGGGGCCGGTGGCAACCGTTCTGGTCGAGGAAGGAACGCTTCGGGTCGGGGATCCGATCGTTTGCGGAATTCATTCCGGAAAAATCAGGGCTATGATCAGTGATCGGGGGGGGCTGGAGGAGTCGGCCGGGCCGTCGATTCCCGTCGAGATTATCGGCCTTTCGGGAGTTCCCATGGCGGGGGATGATTTCGTGGCGCTCAACGATGAGAAAAATGCACGCCAGATCAGCCTTCACAGAACTCAGAAGCTTCGGTCCCAGGAGCTGGCCAAGACAAGCCGCCTGAGTCTGGAAAAACTCTATGAACGGATGCAGGAAGGGAAAATCAAGGACCTGAACATCATCATCAAGGCCGACGTTCACGGGTCGATAGAAGCCCTGGCCGATTCTCTGATCAAGCTCTCCAATGAGGAAGTCCAGATCCACGTTATTCATTCTGCCACGGGAACCATCTCTGAGTCCGATGTTTCCCTGGCTGCAGTGTCCAATGCCATTATTATCGGCTTTAATGTTCGACCGAGTTCCAAGATTCAGGATATGGCCGCCGAAGAACACGTGGACATGCGCTTCTATAACATCATCTACAATGTGATCAAGGACGTCAAGGATGCGATCGTGGGCATGATGGCTTCGACGTTCGAAGAGCGAATGATTGGCAAAGCCTCTGTCCGTGATGTTTTTCATGTTCCCAGGGTGGGCGCGGTGGCCGGATGCTATGTCACGGAAGGCAAATTGGAGCGGGGCCGCCCCGTGCGTCTGATACGTGACGGCATCGTTCAGTTTGAAGGCAAGATCGGTTCTCTTCGGCGGTTCAAAGACGACGTCAAAGAGGTTGCGGCCGGATATGAGTGCGGTGTGGGCATTGAGAATTACAACGACATCAAGGTCGATGACGTCATGGAATGCTTTTATATGGAAGAAATCAAGCCCGAGTTTGAATGAGAATGATGAAGAAAAATTTTCGAATCAGGCGGTGAGTCATGGTCGTCGGACTCGGAATGATGACGTTTCGTTTGCACGAGTGCAACAGTCTGAAAGCAAAGAGAAGTATTGTCAAATCGATCATCGGCCAGATGCGAAACCATTTTAATGCATCCATAGCCGAAGTGGGTTCCAATGAAGTGTATCAGCGGGCGGAGATCGGTTTTTCCATGGTCGGCAATGACCGCCGGCTGATAAACGCCAAGATCGACAAGATGTTTAATTTTGTTGAGGCGCTTGGATTGGCGGAGTTGATAGATACGGACATGGAGATTATGAATATATGAGACATTTTTCCAGGTCCGACAGAGTGGCCGGATTGATCCAGCGGTTGCTTTCGGTGCTGCTGGCCAAAGAAATCAAGGACCCGCGGCTTGAAATGGCCGTCATTACCAGCGTGGACATGTCCGACGACCTGCGTAATGCGAGAATCTATTTTATCCCTTCCGGGGGGCGGCGGAACCGGGTTGATGCCGAGAAGGGATTCAAGGCGGCCCGTGGATATATCAAGCGAACACTGGCTCGTGAACTGGGTTTGCGCTATATGCCGGAACTCGAATTCTGCTTTGACGAATCATTTGATTATGGATCGCGCATCGAAGAGATTCTTCAATCCATAGACACAGCCGATGGATCGGATCATCAAACACCTGAAAAATAGCCGTCATGTGCTTCTGGCCACCCATGTCAATCCGGATGGGGATGGTCTTGGATCCATGATTGCCCTGGGCCTGGTTCTGGATGCCATGGGCCGGCGGATCACGCTATACAATGAAAGCCCTATTCCTGCGGTATTTTATTTCCTTCCGGAAGTCGGAAGGATCGTAAGGAAAATCAAAGACTTTCGCGATTATGACACCGCCGCGATTCTGGACTGCAGCGACCTTGGAAGGGTGGGCGAATCGGCTGCGGAGATCGATCAGATTCCCACTGTGATTAACATCGATCACCATATTACCAATTCGAATTTCGGGAATATGCAGCTGATTTCCCCGGATGCCTGTGCATCCGCTGAGATTGTTTACCGCTTGATTCGGCGCATGGGTGCGCGGATCGATAAAAATATAGCGATATCGATATATACCGGCATATTGACCGATACAGGTTCGTTTCGATTTGCCAATACCAACCGGGCGGCTTTTGAAATTTGCGAGGAAATGATACAGATCGGGGTTGAGCCTTACATGGTGGCGCAGAAGGTATATGGTGCCTATTCGCTTGGAAGGATCAAGTTGCTGAACCTGGCGCTGAACTCCATTGAGATATCCTCGAACCGGAAGATGTCCATGATGACGCTGACTCAGAAAATGCTCGATGAAACCCATACCCGGTCGGAGGATATCGACGGACTGATCCCCTATGCCATGGGAATTGCCGATATCCGCGTGGCGGTGCTTGTTCGGGAACGCCACGATTCAAGTCAGATACTCGCGCAACGCAAAAGGTATCATGTCAGCCTTCCGGGCAGGGACTGGCATTTTCCCGGAGAGGAAGGGGAATCGCTGAAAAAAAATCAGTTTGACGTCAGTCTGAGGTCCGACGGCACGGTCGATGTGGCCGCAATTGCCGCCCGTTTCGGCGGAGGCGGTCATTCCCGGGCAGCCGGTTTCAGTATCGAGACCTCCCTGGAGGATCTGAAGAAACAACTGTTTGAGCTTTCGGAAAGGTTTTGAATACCGCGGAAACCAATGCATGCAGCGGGATTCTGATTATCGACAAGCCTGCGGATATGAGTTCGGCAAAGGTCGTGGCTCATATCAAAAAAATGACCCGGGTTAAGAAAGCGGGGCATGCCGGTACGCTGGATCCCTCCGCCACCGGGGTTCTGGTTTGCTGCCTCAACCAGGCGACCCGGCTGGCGAGGTTTTTTCTGCACGGAGACAAAACGTACCTGGCCGAACTTTTTCTGGGGGTTGAGACCGATACTCAGGATGCAACGGGTGAGGTTGTTGCAAAACGTCCGGTTCTGTGCGATACGCAGACCGTGCTTTCGACGCTTCGATCTTTTCAGGGCGTCCAGCAGCAGATACCGCCGGTTTTTTCGGCCCTCAAACACCAGGGGTCGCCTTTATACCGGTGGGCCCGAAAGGGCCAATATATCGAAAAGAGCGCGCGGGAAATAGAAATTTATTCCATTCATGCGGCGCAGATCAGCCTGCCGTGGGCGCGCTTTGAGGTGCGGTGTTCATCGGGAACCTATATACGGACCTTATGCGCCGATATCGGTGACGCCCTTGGATGCGGCGGACATCTGGCGAATCTGAGAAGACTCGGCAGCAGCCAGTTTCGAATTCAGGACGCTCTTTCCCTGGCGGATCTGGATCAGCTGGTCGAGGCGGGCCGGATGACCGAAAGGCTAATCCCGATGGCGGATGTTCTGCCGTTCATGCCCGGTGTGGTCGCCGATGATGCATTGAGGAAGCGGATTTTTAACGGCAAGCGCCTGACTTTTGATGACATTCAGGGCCTGCCGAATGAATTCAGGGAAGGATATTTTAAGATTACGGATGCCACGGGCCGCCTGCTTGCCGTGATGCGGGCCGAACCAGGATGCAGCGACTATCAATATGGTTGCGTTTTTCCGTATGAATGAAGTAAATACATAATCGGATTCAACTGGATTTCCGATCGGAAGTCCAAAGGTGTGCCGGATCCGGTGATTTGTGGAACGTGAATTTATCAATAACAGGAGGCGAAAAAAAGTGGTTCTATCAGTGGAAAACAAAAAGGACTTAATCGGGCGGTTCAAGCTTCACGAAAGCGATACCGGATCTCCGGAGGTTCAGGTCGCTCTGCTGACCCATCGCATTGAATATTTGACCGAGCATCTCAAGGTTCATAAAAAGGATCATCATTCCCGCAGAGGACTCTTGATGCTGGTCGGGCGGCGCAGAAGACTCTTGAACTACGTGAAGACCAAGAATATTCAGAGATACCGCGGCATCATTGAGACGCTCGGGCTCAGGCGATAGGTCATCGCGCGAAGTCGGAAGCCCATTGGGCTTCCTGCCGGCCATGGTCCGGCTGCAAGGATCGAGATGATCTCCCCTTGTATTTTTTTACTCGACACGGCGGCCAGGCAACAAAACGAAGCAGACATGCCCGGGCAAAGGCGCCGCTTTGGTAGTGATGCGACGGTTCGTTATCCGTGCGGCGAGTATTTATTTTTAGAAAGTTTTTAGGAGAAGATATGGAAATTTCGCTGAAAGCGGAAATCGGGGGCAGGACCCTGAGCATCAAAACAGGCAAGATTGCCAAACAAGCTTCCGGCGCGGTCGTGGTTCAATACGGCGAAACCGTTGTTCTGGTTACCGTGGTGGCTGCAAATGAAGAAAGGACCGGCGTTGATTTTCTGCCGCTTTCCGTAGAGTATCAGGAAAAAATCTACGCCGCCGGCCGGATTCCCGGAAATTATTTCAGACGAGAGATTGGAAGGCCCAGTGAAAAGGAAACTTTGACCGCCCGCCTGATCGATCGCCCCATTCGTCCGCTTTTTCCAAAGGATTTCCGATGTGAAATTCAAGTTATCGCCACTGTCTTGTCCATGGATCAGGAAAACGATGCAGATACCCTGGCCATGGTCGGGGCTTCGGCGGCGCTTGAAATTTCGGATATTCCTTTCAGCGGTCCCGTCGCTACGGTGCGCGTCGGCCGTATCGACGGCAATTTCGTGATCAATCCGTTGATATCGGAACTGGATAAAAGCGACATCAACATCATCGTGGCCGGGTCCAAAAACGGAGTGGTGATGGTGGAAGGCGGCGCCGACATCGTGAGCGAGGCCGATTTGCTCGAGGCGATCTTTTTCGGGCACAATGCCATGCAGCCGCTGATCGAGATGCAGGAGAAGCTGAAGGAAAACATCGGGGTTCCCAAGCGGGTCCATGTGTCGGCCGAAAAAGATGCGGTTCTGGTAGAGAGGCTTGAATCCCTCGCTGCTGAAAGAATCCGTCGGACCATTATCTCCATACCCGGAAAAATCGATCGCCAGAAGGCCTTGCGTGCGCTCCGGGCGGAGATATTCGAGAGCCTGGGCGAAGAATACATGGACCGAAGGGGAGAGGTTTCCGGCATTCTGGAAGAGATTCAGAACAAGGTCTGCCGCGCCCTGGTTCTCAAAGAGGGCCGGCGCATCGACAACAGAAGTTTTGACGAGATTCGGCCGATTGCATGCGAGGTGGGGATACTGCCCAGGCCCCATGGAAGCGCCCTGTTTACCCGCGGAGAAACCCAGGTCCTGGGCGTTTTGACGCTGGGGTCCGGTCCGGATGAACAGCGCGTGGAAACTCTCGGAGGGGAGGAAATGCGGCCGTTTATGCTGCATTATAATTTTCCGCCTTATTCCGTGGGAGAGGTCAAACGCATGATGGGACCGAGCCGAAGAGATATCGGACACGGAGGCCTGTCGACCCGTTCGATCGAAAAGGTTCTGCCTGCCAAGGAATCATTTGATTATACGATCCGACTGGTTTCGGAAGTTCTCGAGTCCAACGGTTCGTCCTCCATGGGAACCGTTTGTGCGTCGAGTCTGGCCCTGATGGATGGCGGCGTGCCCATCAAGGCGCCGGTGGCCGGCATTGCGATGGGGTTGATCAAGGAAGGCGACCAGGTCGTGGTGCTTACCGATATTCTGGGCGATGAAGACCATACGGGGGATATGGATTTCAAGGTGGCCGGCACCCGGGACGGCATCACCGCGCTTCAGATGGACATTAAGATTCTTGAACTTTCCCGCAGCATCATGGAAAAAGCCCTGGAACAGGCGCGGATCGGTCGTTATTTTATTCTGGACAAGATGGACGCCGTATTGAGCGAACCGCGCAAGGAAATTTCTCCGTATGCGCCCAAGGTGACCAGCATCAAGATCAACCCGGATAAGATTCGGGACATTATCGGACCGGGCGGCAAGATCATTCGCGGCATTCAGAGCGAAACCAACACCCGCATTGAAATTGAGGACTCAGGTCTGGTCAAGATTGCCGCTTTTTGCCAGGAAGAAGCCGACGCGGCCTTGCGAATCATCGAAGGCCTCACCAAGGAGGCCGAGGTGGGCGCTGTTTATGATGGAACCGTCGTCAAGATCATGGACTTCGGCGCCTTTGTGCAGATTCTTCCAGGAACCGAAGGACTGGTTCACATTTCCCAGCTGGCGATGCACCGGGTTAAAAACGTCTCGGACGTTGTCAAGGAAGGCGAACATCTGAAGGTCAAGGTGCTTGAAATATCCAAGGACGGCAAGATACGCCTCAGTCACCGGGCCATTCTGGAAGCGGAAAATGGTCCACGACCCCAAGATTAAAAAGATCGAGCTGGGCAACGGCATTCGAATCATTGCGCATCGAATGCCCCACGTCCGGTCGGTTTCCATGGGGGTTTGGGCCAACGTGGGAGCCCGGGATGAAGCAGCTTCCGAGAACGGTCTGGCGCACATGATCGAACATATGATCTTCAAAGGGACGGCCAGTCGGACCGCTTTTGAGATCGCCAGACAGTTCGACGCCATCGGCGGCCAGACCAATGCGTTCACCTCCATGGAAACTACCTGCTTTCATGCCAGGGTGCTGGATCAGCATTCGGACGTCATGGTGGACATGCTTTCGGATATTTTTTTAAATTCGCTGTTTGATGCCGAAGAAGTGGAAAAAGAACGGCCGGTGATCCTTCAGGAAATCGGCATGGTCGAGGACTCGCCTGAAGAATTCGTCCATATGGTTCTGGGAGAAACCTTCTGGGCGGATCATCCCCTGGGACGTTCGATTCTGGGAAGCCGGGATAGCGTTCAGGGGTTTGACGCCGAAGCGATTCGGAATTTTTTTCATCAGCGCTACCGGCCGGAACGGATACTGATCGCAGCGGCCGGAAATCTGGATCCAGAGCGTTTCGTGGAGCAGGTTGCGCCGGCATTTCAAAACATTCCGTCGACCGGTGATTTTCCCGACCGCCTCAGGGCCCGCAGCCAGTCCTGCGTGCGGGTGGTTCCGAAAGATCTGGAGCAGGTTCACATCTGTGTGGCCGGTCCCGGAGTATCTTTCACCGATCCCCAAAGATACGCGTTCATGCTCCTGAGCACTCTTTTGGGGGGCAACATGAGCTCCCGTCTTTTTCAGGAAATCCGCGAGCGCCGGGGACTGGCTTATTCGGTGTATTCCTTTGCTAATTCCTTTGAAGATGTGGGGATGCTTGGTGCTTATGCGGCAGTCGGGCCCGGCGATGTCCGTGAGGCTCTGGAACTGATTCTGGCCGAAACGGAAAAACTTAAACTGAGGCCGGTTGAACCTGCGGAGCTGGCCGATGCAAAGGAATATCTCAAGGCGGGAATGATTCTGGCTTCGGAGAGTTCGGACAACGAGATGGTGCGCCTGGCCCAGAACGAGATTCATTTTCAGCGCCATGTTTATCTGGAAGAGGTGCTGGAAAATTTGGATGCGGTCACCGCGGATGATCTTCGTAAGCTGGCGCAAGATGTTTTCCGTCCGGGCCAAACCGCCCTGACCCTGCTGGGACCTGTTCCGGAAGGCTGCGAATTGGATACCCTTTTGAACTGATCGATCAGAAAGCGCGATGGCATGACTTCGATTTTGCCGACCATCCGATTCAAGCGTTTGCGGCCTGATCAGGACGCCGATATTCCGGTGCCCCGGTACATGACGCCCCAGGCTGCGGGCATGGATATTTATGCGGCGCTCGAAACCGACCAGACGCTTGGACCCGGCGCCATCTTTCTGGCGCCCACCGGATTTGCCATGGCGATTCCTTCGGGCTATGAGGCGCAGATCCGTCCCAGAAGCGGGCTGGCCGTCCGGCATGGCATCGGCCTGATCAATGCGCCGGGAACGATCGATGCAGACTACCGGGGAGAGGTGATGGTCGCGCTGATCAACCTGGGCAATGCGCCGTACACGATCCGCAGGGGGGATCGGATCGCCCAGATGGTCATCCAGCAGGTTTTTCAGGCACGTCTCGAGGTGGTGGAGAATCTCGATGAAACTCTTCGAAACGTCGGTGGATTCGGGCATACAGGGGTGTGATGTCGTGTGTCGTCGCAAATCATGATTCCGATTTAAAGCCGCCCCGGGTCTGCATGCGTTTTTGCGTGCTGGCCGGCGGCAGCAAGGGCAATGCCGCCTATATTTCCGACGGAACAACGTCCATACTGATGGACGCCGGCCTTTCCGGCGTTGAAATTCAGCGCCGGCTTCAGTTTCTTGGGCTTCATCCCCAGGATCTCGATGCGATCGTGGTATCCCACGAGCATGCAGATCATATCCATGGGGTAGGGGTCCTGTCCCGCCGGTGGAATCTTCCCGTATACCTGAACGAAAAAACCCGTCTGGCCGGTGAATCCCAGATGGGCCGCCTGCATGAGACCAGAGATTTTGAGTGCGGTCTGGATTTTACTGTCAATACCCTGAGAATCCATCCCTTCAGCCTTTCCCACGATGCCGAGGACACCGCCGGATTCACCGTGCACCGGGACCATCTGAAGCTGGGCATCGCAACGGATCTGGGCATTGCCACGTCCATGGTCAAGCTGCATCTCAGGTCCTGCGACGCCATGATTCTGGAGGCCAATCATGACTCGGGGATGCTGGAGACCGGGCCTTACCCCTGGTACTTGAAACAGCGGATCAGCGGTCGCTGCGGGCATCTTTCCAACGAGGAGTCGCGCGATCTTCTGGCAGAGGTCCGGTGCGCCAACCTTCGCCATGTGGTGTTGTCCCATCTCAGCGAACAGAACAACCGCCCCGAAACCGCTGTCCGGGCGGTAAGCGATGCCCTTTCAGACGGAAAAGTATCCCTGAGCGTGGCCCATCAGCAGTTTTCCACCCCGATACTGACCATTGAATGAATTATTCCGGAAAACGCGGCAGCGGCAAATCTAAAACAAATCTTCCGGACATTCTGCGGCGCTGTCCACATGCTTTTGGCCCGTTCTGATAGCGACCTTGTATGTAATGCAGCGCGGAATATTCTGGCTGGTTTTTGTCTTATCCGCAAACCGGCATATCGATGCTTGGACGGTGAATCATTTTTCGCTGAAGCACGCTTTACAGATCAGGTTGCCCTGATCATCCCATCTTTCCACCATGATATGGGGATGCAGCAGGGGAAGGTCCTGGCCGCATTTATGGCAGGTTATTCGAAGATCAAAGTTTTCGATTCTGATGTGTTCGGTTTGCGGCGAACTTTTCCGGGTCATGGGTGCCTCATGAGTGAGCCAAATAAGTTATTGTATGCTTTGTCAAAGAAATTCTGCCTCAGCCCAACTTTTCCGGATCCCCTGAGTTTGGAAACATCGAGGCCATGAAGAAATTATCG
Organism: Desulfobacteraceae bacterium UBA2245; assembly: GCA_002347265.1. Taxonomy (GTDB): domain Bacteria; phylum Desulfobacterota; class Desulfobacteria; order Desulfobacterales; family UBA2245; genus UBA2245. The sequence continues at coordinate 154,878 of DDYB01000032.1, forward strand.
TTTCTGCGAACTGACGTGAAAACGAATCTGAGTTTTGATGCTTTCTTTCATGGCCCTATCCAAGGCCCTGTCCTTGAAGGTCGAGATAAACACGATCCATTCGTCCATGGTTCTGGGCAAATTGCTGGATGCGGTCTCCGCGTGGCAGGCGGAGCAATTATGTTCGAAAACCCCCATTTCCCGCTGTTCTCTTTCCTTGTGAAAATCTATAAGGGTGCGGGCATCGTTGACATTGATTCCGCCGCACAGCTCTGTATTGGCCAGATTGATCAGGGCGTCCAGGGAGTTGACGGGTAGCGGGCTTGCTGTCTGGGGTTTTTCCGACAGCTTGTGGCAGGTTGCGCATCGGCCTTCGAACAGATTCGCCTGGGCTGCTTCTTGCCTCAGATGAAAGCGCATGAGTGCCTCGATCTTGTCGTCGGTAATGGTTTGAGGGGATTTTTCCTGCATGCGCAAAACGGTGCGCAACGATTCTTCGGCAGACATGCTGTGGCGGACGACTTCTTCCCCGGGGTGGCAGGTCGTGCAGGTTCCCTGAAAAACAGACATTTCAAAACGCTGTTCCTGAACATGGAATTGGATCAGATCCTGGACTTGGGCATCGGAGATATTACCCTGGCTGAAGGACTGCATGCGCGTAATGGTTTTTCCCCATGCCTGAGAGTCCTTGATGGTGCAAAGCGCCTTTTCAGCCGGGTGACATTCCGTGCAAGCGGTCATAAAAAGCCTGGTCCCGGAAGCCGACCATTCCACAACGGGTTGCCCCAGCCCCAGAGCGCCGCGAAGATTTTTATCCAGAGCCCGCTGATGTTCCCGAATATGGAATTGGATCATCAATTCCACGTCCGCATCAGACAGAAGCAGGCAGGATTTGAGTCCCATGCGCTTGATCGTGGCCCGGATCTGTTCGGATGTCAGCGCCTTTTCCGTAAACCGGCTGCCCGGATGGCATTGCTGGCAGTTTTCATTGAATATGGAGATCTCTTTCTTCATACGTTCGACATGATAGGCGACCAGTTCCTCGATTTCCCGGTCAGTAATGTCGGCGCGATGCTCTTGCTGCATGGCCTTTGCGGTATTGCGCCAGGTTTCCTGATCTCCATAGAGTTTTAATGCGCGGTTCATGTTGTGGCACTTGGAACACTCGGCCTTAAAAAGCATGGCGCCGGGAGAAGAACCCTCGGGCGGTTTGGAACAATCGACAATCGGTTGTTTCTGACAGGCAAATAGAACCGATGCAATCACGGCAAAACAGATCAAAAAGAAGGGGGATCTCATTTGTTTCATAAATATGCCTCAAGTGTGCGGGAAACTTTTCAATATAAGTATGTATGTAAAAAAATAAAAAAAAGTCAACTGCGGAATGCGTCAGCAGTTGGCTTAGCTTTCGGGCCACCGCACTGAAAAAATATTTCATATGGGCTGTATGAGACCGTGAGGAGATGGTCACAATGAACAAAACCAATACCAAAAGCACCATCAGGCCGATGCCATTGTAACGAATTCCAAAAATGACATGCTGAAGGCCATTCAGACCATGATCGATCTGGTCAGCTTCAAAAACAGATTCCCAAAGCCGGCGAAGAGACCCGGAAATTTGAAAGACTATCGGCGAGATCGCGGCAGCCTACAGCGAGCGAGCCAGGCATGGACCAGTTCAACCGTGCGCTTTTCGAAATGAAAAGGGCGGCTCAGCAGACTGCGGCTGATGCCGAGGAATCGGTCAGCGTTTCTGAAGAGATGCCCATGCCGTCCAGTTGAGAGCTGTTGTTGGCAAGCTGCTGACGTTCAAGAAAGGCCAGAAAAAATCCAAGGCGCCATTCAGACTGGCTTCAAGCATGTTGCCGGGAAAAGCCTATGCACGCCGGACTGACAACAGTGCTGCATCGGTGGATGATCGTCAACCCTGATCAGAGAATTTCTCTGAGGAATGAAGGCAATGATTTTTAATCAACAGCGCGATTGGACACTTCGAGATCTTTGCAAGTCCAACTACACGAGGAGGTGCGCTTTTTTTTGATGCCGGAATAGATCCGGTTGCTGATGGTTGCATCCGGAGTTTTGCCGTTTTCTTTAGGATTCGTTGCGGATGCTGTGTTTTCAATTATCGCACTGCCACATTATGAGCCCGGCGCTTCGTCCAATTCGTTGATGCGTTTGGTGAGGGCCGATTTGAATTCCCGAACAATGGTGCCAATGGTCTGCAACGGGAATCGCCATTGGTCGTGGTTTGCAGGGGCGCATTTCAATATGCTCCAGTTTTGTATAATTCTGTGATGACATTATCCAGTTTTTATGTATAATCTCGAAACCATGAAAAACGTAGAGATCGGCAAGGTGGCAGATGATGACGTATCAACCCTTTTACATTGAAACCTTTAAAAAAGGACTGCTGAGCAAAAAGGCAGCGCAGGCGCGCAAATTGCTTAAAAGCTGCACGCTGTGTCCCCGGCAGTGCCGGGTCGACAGAACGGCCGGACAGCTTGGTCTGTGCCGAACCGGTGAAAAGGCCTACCTGGCTTTTTACAAGAGCCATTACGGCGAAGAAACTCCGCTTGTGGGTCAAAACGGTTCCGGTGCTTTTTTCTTCACTTACTGCAACCTGCTTTGTATTTTCTGTCAGAATTACGAATTAAGTCACGAGGGATGCGGCCGGGAAGTATCTGATTCTGAACTGGCAGACATCATGATGATTCTTCAGGAGGGCGGGTGTCCGAACATCCATTTCATAACCCCGACCCATGTGCTTTCACCGATTCTATCCGCACTGGAGATCGCCGTTCAAAGAGGGCTTAGCGTTCCACTGGTCTACAATTCAAGCGGCTATGAAAGCCTCGAGATTCTCAAGCTGCTCGACGGGCTGATCGATATCTACATGCCGGATTTCAAGTTCTGGGATTCCGACGTAGCCCGGCGTCTCTGCAACGCGCCGGATTATGCGGAAATCGCCCGTCAGGCGGTTAAAGAAATGCACCGCCAGGTGGGGGATCTGAAGATCGACGAAGACGGAACCGCCCGACACGGTCTTCTGCTCAGGCACCTGCTGATGCCTGCCGGCATGGCCGGAACGCGGGAGATCATGCGATTTGTCGCCCGGGAAATATCCCCGGATACCTATGTGAACATCATGCCCCAGTTCCGACCCTACGGCAGATCCCGTGAGATCAGGGAGCTGATGCAGCCCATCAGAAAACCCGATTACGTCAACGCCCTTGAAGCGGCCCGGGAGGAAGGCATCCGCCGGATCGACCGGCGTCCGGGACGCGTATTCATGGGATTCTAACCTTTCAGAGCCGCACAAATCCGCTTCCGCAATTTTGCCGGACATTTTATGCAATGACCAGGCGTTTATTGTTTTGCCGGCAGTCAATCCAGCCAGGCTGGAACATGGGTCCAGGCCTGGCGAAGCGCTTTGTTCTTGACGGCAAAATCCGGATCATGCCGCCCGACCAGTGCCCAGAATCCGGAAGAGTGGTTCAGGTGGACGAGGTGACACAGCTCGTGAAGCAGCACATGGCGAACCAGCGGTTCGGGGATGAACAACAGTCTGAGGTTAAGGCTGATCGTTTTTCGCCAAGAGCAGCTGCCCCAGCGTGTCCGCTGGGATCTGACCGTGACCCTTTGAAAAGCCGTTCCCATTTCTTCGGAAAGCTTTTTCAGCCATGGAACCAGGTGCATATAAGCTTTTTGTATGAGCCATCGGCGTAGAGCCGCTTTGCAAAGCGCTTCATGATCGGTATTTCCGCAAAGCGTCAGGCGGTGCGTGTCGTGTTCGAATGCAACCACCCCGCCAGACCCGGTCTTCTGGTAGTCGACCCGCCATTGCTCGTCGATTCCCGTCAGGTCGATCGTTTCGGGAAGTCCTTCCGTTGTTTCGGATTCAGAAAGCCGGCGCAGTGCTTCGAGTTTCCTTGCGGTCCGTTCGATCCAAGGCCGCTTTTCTTCAAGCAATTGCGCAATTCTTTCCCTGGCAAAACCTCGTGGCACGATCACCACGAGCCCATCGCGCAGAGAAAGTCTCAGACGCGCATGTCTGGCCCGAGTGCTTTCTTTAACCGTATGTCTGAATGAGATGGAATGCGGGCTCAAAAGTCGGCCTCTTGTTGGAATTCAAAACGAAAAGCTTCAGAAGATCTTCTGTATACGAAAAATGCGTGGGCCGCAAGTGACCGTTGTCGGCCTTCCGGCTTGTCTTGGACAGGTTTGCACAGGTTGATGCTGGCACGCCTTGTGAGACTGGTTCAAACGGCTTGGCGAAGCTTGATAAATCGGCTTCGAACAATGAATATCATTTGACAATCCGGGATTGAAATGACTATAGCGATCCGACTAAGCTCAGGATTCAAGAGGCGGGCCATGAAATATTTTTTGTGTGTCATGGGTATGGTTATGATTGTTGAGGGTTTGCCGTATTTTGCGTTTCCCGAAAAAATGAAGGATCTGGTTGAAAAGCTGCTCGAGATGCCGACCGGTTTTTTGCGCCGGTTCGGTTTTGTGCTGATGGCAACCGGGTTGCTCCTGGTCTATATGGGAAGGCGTTGATGTTTTCTCTGGGAGATTACGACTACCGTCTGCCCGAGGAACTGATTGCTCAGACTCCCGCTTCGAAACGGGAAGCCTCAAGGCTTCTGATGTTGAACCGTCAGGCGGGCGATGTTTTGCATCGGCGCTTTGAAGATCTGGTCGATATGTTCGACGGTTCCGAAGTGCTGGTAGTGAACGACACCCGGGTGGTTCCGGCCCGGTTGATCGGACGCAAAAAGACCGGAGGCCGGGTGGAGATTCTGGTTCTGGATTACCATGAAGGTTTGAGCCGGATTGCTCAGAAGGGCGAATCTGTTTTTAAATGTCTCGTCAAATCCTCGAAACGCCCCCGCATTGGCAGCCGACTGGAGTTTGAGCAGGGGTTTTTCGGAGAAATTCTGGATGATGTCGACGGCATCTGCAAGATCCGGTTTTCGGCAGGCGCTGATTTTGAGGAATGGGTGGACAAGGTAGGACGGGTACCCCTCCCGCCCTATATTCGAAGGGCAGAGGAGACTTGCTGGGATGACCGCGCTTCCTATCAGACCGTTTACGCCCGATGCAAGGGCGCTGTGGCCGCTCCTACCGCGGGTTTGCATTTTTCGGAATCCCTGCTTGAGAAATTGAAATCCAAGGGTGTTAAAATAGTTGCAATTACGCTGCATGTGGGATATGGTACCTTCTTTCCTGTCAGGGTTTCAGATATTCGAGAACATTCAATTCATTCCGAATGGTACAGCGTTTCGGAATCAGCGGCTCGGTGCATCAACCGGGCCAGGGCCGACGGAGCCCGGATTGTAGCGGCGGGGACCACTTCGGTCCGGACTCTGGAATACGCCGCCGATGACCGGGGGCAACTGGCCGGTGGAAGCGGTTACTGCGATCTCTTCATATATCCGGGGCATCGCTTCAAGGTTGTGGACGCCATGATTACCAACTTCCACCTGCCGAAGTCTACGCTGCTGATGCTGGTGTCGGCTTTTGCGGGCCGCTGCCGGGTGCTTGAGGCCTATCAGGAGGCGATAAGGAAGCAGTACCGCTTTTACAGCTATGGAGATGCCATGTATATTTTTTAGTCTCCACGGCGCCATGATTTGAAATTGGACGTGCGGGATGGTTTCCCGCAAGCAGTTATGCAACGGAACGGGTTTTGCGTTCCAGACAGCGCACAGGTGAAGATGTTCGATTTTAAAATTCAGGCAAAATCAGATACATCGCGTGCAAGAGCCGGGGTCATGCATACCCGGCACGGGTCTGTTGAAACGCCTGTTTTTATGCCTGTGGGCACTCTGGGGTCTGTCAAGTCCCTTTCTCCGGAAGAGCTTTGCGAGGCCGGTGCACAGATTATTCTCGGCAACACCTATCATCTGTATCTGAGGCCGGGGTGCGAGGTCATCGAACGGTTTTCCGGACTGCATCGTTTCATGCACTGGGAAAAACCCATTCTTACCGACAGCGGCGGATTTCAGGTTTTCTCTCTTTCAAAGCTCGCCAGAATTAACGAGGAAGGCGTGTCCTTCCAGTCTCATATAGATGGTTCCAGCCACCTGTTGACGCCGGAAAAGGCGATCGAAATTCAGGGCAGTCTGGAATCCGACATCATCATGTGCCTGGACCAGTGCGTCGGGCATCCTGCCGATACCCAAAAAACCCGAGAAGCCGTAGATCTGACCACCCGCTGGGCGGCAAGATCCAAGATGAAGTGGGAAGAAGCTCTGAACGCTGAAAACGCACTCTTTGGCATTGTCCAGGGAGGCATGCACGGATTTCTGCGGGAGCGGTCGGCCGCGGAACTGGTCGACATCGGTTTCAGCGGATATGCTCTGGGAGGGTTGAGCGTCGGAGAACCCAAGGAACTGATGCTGGAAATGTCTGATTTTACGCTTCCCTTATTGCCGGAGCATAAGCCCAGATACGTAATGGGCGTCGGTACTCCCGAGGATATCGTGAATCTGGTTGCTCTGGGCGCCGACATGTTCGACTGCGTGATGCCGACGAGAAATGCCAGAAACGGCCAGTTGTTTACGGATTACGGAACGATCAACATCTGCAACGCCCGGTATACGCAGGATGTCGATCCGATCGATTCCGGGTGTTCCTGTTATACCTGCCGAAATTATTCCCGGGCCTACCTGAGGCATCTGTACATGAACCGGGAACTGCTTTCCTACCGGCTCAATACGATTCACAATGTTCATTATTATCTGAATCTGATGCAGCGAATGCGAAAGGCCATCGTTGAAAATGAGTTTGAGGGCTTTCGAAGGGGTTTTTACAAAGAGCGGGTCACCGAACGGCAGGCGGCGTGAAACAAAGAAAGGAAGCTGAATGACCGGACAATCGGGAGTAGAGAAGAGGGTCAAGGCGGTTATCGACAGGATCCGCCCTTCGCTTCAGGCCGACGGCGGCGATGTGGAGTTCGTCGGCATGGATGCGGGGGTGGTGAAGGTTCGGCTGAAAGGCGCCTGTTCAGGGTGTCCGCACTCCCGAATGACGCTGAAATTCGGAATCGAACGGATGCTGAAAAAAGAAGTTTCCGAAGTGCAATCCGTTGAATCGGTGGAAAGGGAATAGCAGGAGTTGCAATTTGAATAAAATTTTGGCATAAAAATTGGAATTTGTGCCGACTGCGATGAGCTGATTTTTTTTGAGTTACGGAGGTTGCTGAATGACGGTTGCAAGAAGGATTCAGGACATGCTGGCCAGGTCTTCCTGGATCCGAAGGATGTTCGAAGAGGGCACCCGGCTCAAGAATTTATACGGCGCCGACAAGGTGTTTGATTTCAGCCTGGGCAATCCCAATCTCAGCCCTCCGGAAATATTTCACAAGGCGCTTCGCGATGCCGTGGACCATTCCGGCGGTATGGGTCACGGATATATGCCCAACGCCGGTTATCCTCATGTCCGTCGGGCAGTGGCCGATTATCTGAGCCGGGAGCAGGGTGCAGCGATCACGGAAAACGAGGTGATCATGACCTGCGGGGCCGCCGGCGCGCTCAACGTCATTTTAAAGACCATTCTGGATGCCGGAGACGAGGTCGTGGTTCCGGCGCCTTATTTTGTCGAATACGGCGCCTATGTTGAAAACCACGGGGGATTGCTCAAGACGGTCGCCACACTGCCGGATTTCAACCTGGATCTTCAGGCCCTTCGCGATTCGATCACCCCGAAAACCAAGGCCGTTCTCATCAACTCTCCGAACAATCCCACAGGCCAGGTCTATTCCAAAGCGACGCTCGACCAACTGGGACAAATTCTTCGGGAGCAGGGCCGCCGGTTGAACCGGACCCTGTACCTGATTTCCGACGAGCCCTACCGGAAGATCGTTTACGACGGACAACAGGTTCCCAGTATTTTTGCCGCCTATTCCGAGAGCATTGTCGCGACCTCCTATTCCAAGGATATTTCCATTCCCGGCGAGCGTATCGGGTATCTTGCCGTCAATCCGGCGGCGGCCTTCAAAAAGGATCTGATCGGCGGAATGACCCTGGCCAACCGGATTCTGGGATTTGTCAATGCGCCGGCCCTGATGCAGCGGGTTATTGGCACACTGCAGGGGCAAAGCGTGGACATTTCCCTGTATGCCGGAAAGCGGGATCTCTTATGCCGAGGGTTGGCCGATTGCGGGTATGAATTTTCAAAGCCGGCCGGCGCGTTTTATCTTTTTCCCAAAACGCCCATTTCAGACGACGTCCAATTTGTTCAGGCCCTTCAGGAAGAACGCATTCTGGCCGTTCCGGGAAGCGGATTCGGCGGACCCGGACACTTTCGAATCGCCTATTGCGTCGAAGATGCCGTGATTGCCGGCGCCATGCCCGGTTTTAAACGGGTTATGCAACAATTTAAAAAACAATGAATCGAAACGCACTACCGGCCGGCTTTGGGGAGAAAGCCGCCAGAAGAAACGAAAATATAGCGATAGTCACAGAAACCATGGATGAATGAAAGGAGAAGGACATGAAAATCAGAAAAATTGATCATCTTGGTGTTGCCGTCAACAAAATTGAAGGTGTGAAGAACTTCTGGACCGAAGTTTTGGGTCTGCATTTTGAAGGGTCTGAAACCGTAACCGAGCAGAAGGTCACCACGGCGTTTTTCCCGGTCGGAGAAAGCGAAATCGAACTTCTGGAATCTACCGCTCCGGACGGACCGATCGCCAAGTACATCGAAAAGAAGGGCGAAGGCATCCAGCATGTGGCTTTCCGCGTGGACAATATCGAAGAAGCCCTGGCGGAACTCAAGGCCAAAGGGATCAAGCTGATCGATGAGAAACCCAGAATCGGCGCGGGTGGCGCAAAGATCGCCTTCCTCCATCCCAAAGCCACCAGCGGCGTGCTGGTTGAACTGTGTCAGAGAGATTAATGGTTTTATAGTAGATTTGCGGGCCATCAGGTTGGCCCATCATGCAAAAACATCAGGAGCAAAAAGCAATAGCGAGAAAGGAGCTAAGAAAAATGGCCGAACATCCTCAGAAACAGCAATGGATTGCAGCTGCAACGAAGGGTCTTAAGGGAAAATCTCCGGACGTTTTGGACTGGATGACCCCTGAGGGAATTAAAGTTAAGTGCATGTACACGGCTGAAGATGTCGCAGGGCTTCCCAGCGTCAACACGCTTCCGGGGTTTGCCCCCTACGTGCGCGGTCCTCAGCCCACGATGTATGCCCAGCGTCCCTGGACGATCCGTCAGTACGCCGGTTTTTCCACCGCAAAAGATTCCAATGCATTTTACAGAAGAAACATCGCCGCAGGCCAGCAGGGCCTTTCGGTGGCCTTTGACCTGGCCACCCACCGCGGATATGATTCGGATCATCCCCGGGTTTCCGGCGACGTCGGCAAGGCGGGCGTGGCCATCGATTCGGTTGAAGACATGAAGGTTCTTTTCGATCAGATCCCGCTGGACAAGGTCAGCGTTTCCATGACCATGAACGGCGCGGTTCTGCCGATCCTGGCCGGCTACATCGTGGCGGCCGAGGAACAGGGCGTAAAACAGGAACAGCTGACCGGCACCATTCAGAACGACATCCTAAAGGAGTACCTCACCCGGAACACTTACATTTATCCGCCTGATCCCTCGATGCGGATTGTGTCCGACATCATCGCTTATTGCTCCCAGCATATGCCCAAGTTCAATACGGTGAGCATCAGCGGTTATCACATTATGGAAGCCGGCGCCAACTGCGTGCTTCAGACCGCTTTTACCCTGGCCGACGGTGTGGAATACGTCAAGGCCGCTCTGAAAGCCGGCATGGACATCGACGTGTTCGCTCCGCGACTGTCATTCTTCTTTGGCGTGGGCATGAACTTCTTCATGGAAATCGCCATGCTTCGGGCCGCCCGGTTCCTGTGGCATGAACTGATCAGCCAGTTCAAGCCGAAGAATGAGAAGTCCCTGATACTGCGCACCCACGTGCAGACCTCCGGATGGAGCCTGACCGAACAGGATCCATACAACAATGTGATCCGGACCACCCTTGAGGCGCTGTCCGCGGTTCTGGGCGGAACCCAGTCATTGCACACGAACTCCCTGGATGAAGCCATCAGTCTGCCGTCGGATTTCTCCGCGCGTATCGCGAGAAACACCCAGATCATCATTCAGGAAGAATCCCAAGTCTGCCGCGTGGCCGACCCGCTGGGAGGCTCCTACTATATTGAATTCCTGACAGCCCAGATCATCGAAGAAGCCCGCAAGATCATCAACGAGATTGATGGGCTGGGCGGCATGGCCAAGGCCATTCCCACCGGCATGCCCAAGATGAGAATCGAGGAAGCCGCAGCCCGCAAACAGGCCAGAATCGATCAGGGCCTGGATGTCATCGTGGGTGTGAACAAGTACCGCATCCAAGAAGCGCCTCCTGAGAACCTGCTGGAAGTGTCCGATGCGGTTCGCGATGAGCAGATCGCCGGTCTGAAGCAGCTCAAGGCCAAACGCGACAATGCCAAAGTCAAGCAGGCCCTCGATGCTCTGACCAAGGCTGCTGAGTCCGGAGGAAACCTGCTGGCGGCTACTGTTGACGCTGTTCGTTTGCGGGCGACCGGAGGCGAGGTGTCCGATGCCATGGAGAAAGTCTTCGGCCGTTACGTGGCTACTACTCAGTGCATCTCCGGCGCCTATGCCGCTGAATATGCCGGCAATGAGATTTTCGAGTCTCTGAGAAAGCGTACCGCGGACTTTGCAAAGCGCGAAGGCCGTCGTCCGAGAATCCTGATGACCAAGATGGGTCAGGACGGTCATGACCGCGGCGTGAAAGTGGTTGCCACGGCGTTTGCCGACCTGGGATTTGACGTGGATATCAGCCCGATGTTCCAGACGCCTGAGGAAGCCGCTCAGATGGCTGTGGAAAACGACGTTCACGTCGTTGGCGCATCCAGTCTGGCAGCCGGTCACAAGACACTGCTTCCGGCGTTGATTCAGAATCTCAAGAAGCTGGGATCTCCTGAAATCAAGGTCGTCTGCGGCGGCGTTATTCCGCCCAAAGACTATCAGTTCCTTTATGATGCAGGATGCGTCGGTGTGTTCGGCCCTGGTACCATTATTACGGATGCAGCAAACAAGGTATTGAACGCATTGGAGAAAAAGTAAAATGTTGTCCCGGGATCCTCAAGAATATGTGCAGGGCGTTTTACAGCGAGATAAGCGAATCATCGCCAAAACCATAACGCTCATCGAGAGTTCATTGCATGAACATCAGGAGCTGGCGAGAAAGATTATCGACCTCTTGCTTCCCAATACGGGGAATGCAGTGCGCCTTGGCGTTACTGGGGTGCCCGGTGCCGGAAAAAGTACGTTTATAGAAGGCCTTGGCACATTGCTGGTGCGCAAAGGCCATTCCGTGGCAGTGCTGGCCATTGATCCCAGCAGCAAACGGAGCGGCGGAAGCATACTGGCGGACAAGACCCGCATGGAAAAACTCTCTGCCGCGGAGAAGGCCTATATCCGGCCTTCCCCGGCAGGGAGCACCCTGGGCGGCGTTGCCAGAAAAACCAGGGAAACCATGATGGTGTGCGAAGCGGCCGGCTATGACGTGATAATCGTTGAAACCGTGGGGGTCGGACAGTCGGAGACGGCTGCGTCCTCCATGGTCGATTTTTTTCTGGTGCTGATGCTTGCCGGAGCCGGCGATGAGATTCAAGGAATCAAAAAAGGGGTGCTTGAGATGGCCGATGCCATTGTTGTGAACAAGGCGGACGGCATTAATCTCGAGAAAGCCAAGGTGGCCAGACGCCAGTACGAGTCGGCCATCAAGCTGCTCAGCCCCGCTTCTCCCAATTGGAGTCCCGTGGTACGGATTTGCAGCTCTCTGGAGGAAAGCAGTTTCGGAATCGAAGAAATCTGGCAGGAGGTTCTCAGACATCGGGAGATTGTAACCAAATCCGGAGAGCTTGAGGCAAAGCGAAGAAAGCAGGCCCTGGACTGGATGTGGTTTCTGATTGAAGAGGGGTTGCACGAGCGATTTTACGGCAATGCCGAAATTCAGAAAATGCTGCCGAAAATCTCAAGGGATGTCGAGCGTGGGGACACTGCCCCCACTTATGCGGCATACAAGCTGCTTTTTTCCCTTGACAAGCAAATATGAGTTTAATAATTCTGGAATCTTAATTTTTAACCCTCCTTTAAAGAGAGGTTGTTTGTGCCGAGTAAAATCCTGCTTGAATTTGGCTGTTCCCTTATACCTTTGTCGAAAAGGCAGGGGACCTTTTTGGAACCAGGGGCGTCGCATGGTGATGCGAGTATTGTCCTGCCGTTTCTGCCGACCGGCCCGGATCTTGTGCCATTTATTTCCGAAAAGAGGATGCTTTCGCCAAGACAAAGCCAAACATGGGGAATATCTGCCTTTAATATTAATGGTTAACCTGGAGATGAAAGGAACTGGATGATGGGTATTGTGCAAGATAAAATCAAGGATCTGAAGAAGTTCGAACAGAAGATCCTGCAAATGGGTGGCGAGAAAGCCGTCGCAAAGCATAAGGCAAATGGGAGATTGACTGCCCGTGAACGGCTGGATTATCTTTTTGACCCCGGCACATTCAGGGAACTGGACATGTTCGTCAAGCACCGCTGCGTCAACTTCGGCATGGATAAGGTCGACATTCCGGCGGACGGCGTCATCACCGGTTATGGGTATGTCGAGGGCCGTCCGGTATTTGCCTTTGCCCAGGATTTTACGGCCCGTGCCGGAAGTCTGGGTGAAATGCATGCCAAGAAGATATGCAAGGCCATGGACCTTGCCATGAAGGCGGGAGTTCCTTTTGTCGGGATGAACGACTCCGGCGGCGCGAGAATTCAGGAAGCCGTCGACGCTCTGTCCGGTTACGGCCAGATTTTTTACAGAAACGCGCTGGCTTCCGGCGTGATTCCCCAGCTTTCCGCCATCATGGGGCCGACCGCAGGCGGCGCCGTTTATTCTCCGGCCATGACGGACTGGATTTTCATGGTCAAGAACACCAGCTTCATGTTTATCACCGGACCTCAGGTCATTCTGGCGGTTCTGGGCGAGGAAGTGACGCAGGAAGATCTCGGCGGCGCCATGGCTCACAACGAAAAGAGCGGAAACGCCCATTTTGCCTGTGAAGACGATGCGGATTGCATCGACCAGATGAAAAAGATGCTTTCCTATCTGCCGCCCAACAACATGGAAGATCCTCCGATTGTCGATATGGGCGATGATCCCACGAGAATCTCTCCGGAGCTCAACGACATCATTCCGGACGGCGCCAACCAGTCATACGACATGAAGCAGGTGATTGCCGCGATCGTGGACAACGGTGAATTCTTTGAGCCCCACGAATACTATGCTCCCAACATACTCGTGGGCTTTGCCCGGCTGAACGGCAGATCCATAGGCATTATCGCCAACCAGCCGAAGGTTCTGGCCGGATGTCTGGACATCGATGCATCCGACAAGGCCTCCCGGTTTATCCGCTTCTGCGATGCCTTCAATGTGCCGATGCTGACCATCGCCGACGTTCCCGGCTACCTGCCCGGAACCAACCAGGAGTGGGGCGGTATTATCCGCCACGGCGCCAAACTGCTCTGGGTCTATTCCGAAGCCACGGTGCCCAAGCTGCTTCTGGTAACCCGCAAGGACTACGGCGGATCCTATCTGGCCATGTGCGCCAGAGATCTGGGCAATGACTTTGCGCTTGCCTGGCCGACGGCTGAAATCGCGGTTATGGGCTCGGCGGGCGCCGCGAACATCATCTATCGAAAGGAAATTGATGCCGCGGAAGACAAAAAGGCAAAACGCGCGGAGTGCATCGCGCAATATGACGGCCTGTTTGCCAATCCTTACCGCGCCGCTGAAAGAGGTTTTATTGATGCGGTCATCGAGCCGGCCCAGACCAGGCCCAGACTGATCGAGGCTCTGGAAATTCTGTGCAGCAAGCGTGAAATCAGACCTCCGAAGAAACACGGCAACGTTCCTCTGTAATTCGGATGATTGCTGCAACAGCAGCAACTCCGTCAGGGGGAAATGCGCGAAGGCTCAGGCAGCCTGAGCGATGAAACAAATTACACAATTCATACGGAGGCCAAATGGAAGATAAAAAGAAGCTGGCGGCCGCAATATCAGCGGTGTTCGGCTACATAAAGACCCAGGAAGAGCTCGCTGCCGCGCAGGCCGTTGCAGCCATGCCGAAGCCTCAGGAATCGGTCAAACTCTGGGGCGTGAGCGCGCGTCAGGCAATGATGCAGATGCGCAACCTCATGCAGTTTAGAACCTATGTGGGATCTAAATTCAGATAAGCGATGCTGCGGGCAAAACAGTTTAATGAAAATTAATATAGATATTCAAACACTTCTTTCTGAGAGGAGACCGTAAGATGCAAGTAGAATTCACCAAGATAAATTACGATGCAAACAGACCGAAGGCGAAAAACCCGATCAAGGTTGAAGACTTGACCTTCCGGGACGGGCATCAGTCCCTGTTCGGAACCCGCGGACGCACCGAGGACATGATTCCGGTTGCGGAGAGAATGGACGAAGTCGGCTACTGGGCCATGGAAACCTGGGGAGGCGCCACCTTCGACACCACGCATCGCTATCTGAACGAGGATCCGTGGGAAAGAATCCGCACCCTGAAGAAATATGTCAAAAAGACCCCCTTTTCCATGCTGCTGCGGGGCCAGAACCTGGTCGGCTACAGAAACTATGCCGACGACCTTGCCAGGGCCTTTGTGGAAAGAGCCTGTGCAAACGGAATGGATATCTTCAGAACCTTTGATGCCCTCAACGATTACCGGAATTTCGAATCCGTCGTTCCGGTCATCAAGGCAAACAAAAAACATTTCCAAGGCGTTATCTGCTACTCCCTGACCGAGCCGAGAATGGGCGGAGATGTTTATAACCTCGAGTATTACGTTAAAAAGGCCAAAGAGCTGGAAGCCCTCGGCGCGGATACCATCTGCGTCAAGGACATGGCCGGTCTGATCGCTCCTTACGATGCATACGTTCTGGTCAAGAAACTCAAGGAAACGGTCAAGGCCCCGATTCATCTGCACAGTCACACCACCTCGGGCATGTCCGAACTGGCCCAGCTCAAGGCCATCGAAGCCGGCGTGGACATCGTCGACACCTGTATGGCGCCCTATGCCGGAAGAACCTCCCATCCGGCCATCGAGCCGCTGGTCATGACCCTGCTGGGAACGACGCGCGACACCGGTTTTGACATCCGCAAACTGGTTGCGATCGACGAGATCCTTGAAAGAGACATCGTTCCCAAGTACATGCACCTGCTCGACGACACCAAGCTGGCCACCATCGATATCGGCGTTCTGCTGCATCAGACCCCGGGCGGAATGGTTTCCAACCTGGTCAATCAGCTGCGGGCCATGGATGCTCTGGACCGGATCGACGATGTGTACCATGAACTGCCCCGAGTCCGTAAAGAACTGGGTTCAGTGCCCCTGGTCACCCCGACCAGCCAGATCGTCGGCATTCAGGCGGTTAACAACGTCCTGTTCGATACCAAGGAAGAGCGTTACACGAAGATCACCGACCAGGTCAAGGATCTGATCTTCGGTCTGTACGGCAAGACTGCCACCCCGATCGACCCCGAGGTCCAGAAAAAGGCTCTGAAGGGCTACCCCAGAGGAGAAAAGCCCTTTACCGGACGTCCGGCGGAAATCCTTACTCCTGAAATGGACAAGGCCAAAGAGGAAATCGGCGATCTGGCCAAGGATATCGACGATCTGATTCTGTACGCCATCTACCCGGTTACCGGAAGAAAGTTCCTCAAGTGGAAATACGGCAAGGAAGAAGCGCCCGCAGAAGTCAAGGCCAAGACGCTGGAAGAATCTTTGAAGCACAAAGCACTTCGCGCCAAAGTCTGGGCCAACAAGGTTATGGAAATACCTGAAAAGGAGATTCCGGAAAAAGGCGAAGGCCTCAGAACCTTCAACGTGTTTGTTGAGAATGATTTCTTTGAAGTCGGCGTTGAAGAGGTCGGCGGCGCTCCCGTGATCGCCTATGCCGCTGCCAGACCGGCTGCTGCCGCCGCTCCTGCACCGAAGGCCGCTGCCGCTCCCAAAGCCGCGGCGCCTAAGGCTGCCGCTGCTCCGGCTCCGGCTGCTGTGGATGGAACTCCGGTCGTTGCTCCCATGCCCGGCATGATCGTGCGGTACGACAAAAAAGTCGGTGATGCGGTCAAGAGCGGGGAAACGGTCCTGGTTCTCGAAGCCATGAAGATGGAAAATGCGATGACCGCTCCGTGCGACGGCACCATCAAAGCCATCAACTACGGCCCGGGCGACTCCGTTCCCAAGAACGCGGTTCTGGCTGTTATCGGATAATTCGGAAGCAAAAAGCGCCGAGAAATTATTGTGCGGCTTTGGAACACTTCCAAAGCCGCACAATGACGGCGAGCGATAACGCCCGCTTGTTTGCCGAAATCCCGATGAACGATTCACAGAGATTCCGGCCCATTTCTCTGTTGCACAGAGACGGGAAGGGTTTGCTGCGATGGGGAATGAACCGGCCATTCAAACGGCATTCGGGCGTTCATCCAAACTGAAGATTGAGATTTGGATAGAAGTGTAGCTCAGTTAACTAAAACAAGGAGACAGAGATCATGAAGATCCATGAGCATCAGGGAAAAGAGTTGTTTAGAAAATACGGCGTACCCGTGCCCAATGGCGGACCTGCATTTACCGTTGAAGAAGCGCTGAAGGTTGCAGATTCGCTGTCCGGATACCCCCTGCTTGTCAAGGCCCAGATTCATGCGGGCGGCCGCGGCAAGGGCGGCGGCGTCAAACTGGCCAAAAACCGGGAAGAGTGCGAGAAATACATCAAACAGATTCTGGGCATGAACCTGGTCACCAAGCAGACCGGCCCGGAAGGCAAACTGGTCAGACGCCTGCTGATCGAAGAAGGCTGCAAGATCCGGAAAGAACTCTACCTGGGCATTCTGCCGGACCGGTCCAATGCCAAGATCTGCATCATGGCCAGCGAAGCCGGCGGTATGAGCATTGAAGAAGTCGCGGCTGCAACTCCCGAAAAAATTATCAAGGTTTTTGTGGATCCGCTGGTCGGCATTCAAGGATATCATTGCCGCCAGACCGCTTTCGGGCTCAACATTCCCGCGGCGTGTCAGAAGCAGTTCATGCAGATGTTGACAGGTCTTTACAAGCTGCTGGTGGAATACGACTGCTCCCTGGTGGAAATCAATCCGCTGGTGCTGACGGAAGACGATAAGGTTCTGGCAATCGATGCAAAGGTCACTTTTGACGACAATGCGCTGTTCCGGCACAAAGACATCAAGGAATTCAGAGATATTAGCGAGGAAGATGCCCTTGAAGTCGAGGCATCCAAGTTTGATCTGAACTACATCAAACTCGACGGTAACGTCGGCAATATGGTGAACGGCGCCGGTCTGGCAATGGCCACCATGGACGTTATCAAACTGGCAGGCGCCGATCCCGCCAACTTCTTGGACGTAGGGGGCGGAGCGAACGCGGAACAGATCAAAAACGCTTTCAAAATTATGCTCAGCGACAAGAACGTCAAAGCTGTTCTGATCAATATCTTCGGTGGAATTCTGCGTTGCGACAGACTGGCGGAAGGCGTGGTTCAGGCTGCCAAACAAGTTGGAATCAAGGTGCCGGTTGTCATCCGTATGGAAGGAACCAATGTGGAAATCGGCCGCAAGATTCTGGCCGAGTCCGGTCTCCAGCTGATCAACGCCGTCAGTCTTGAGGATGCGGCGGAAAAGGTCGCGAAGACGGTTGCCTAATTAGATATCAGCAGCGCAGGATGATCCTGGAATTTGAAATGTCCGGTACGTGCTTGATGCAGGAAGGACATTTCGAGGATTTTTCAGACGGAAACCAACAAGAAAAGCGAGGATAAAAGTGAGCATATTCGTCAATAAAAATACGAAGCTTGTGGTTCAGGGCATAACCGGCAGCGAGGGCATGTTTCATACGCGTGCCTCCATCGCATACGGCACCAACGTTGTCGCCGGCGTAACACCGGGCAAGGGCGGCCAGAAAATGGACGATGTTCCGGTTTTCAATACGGTTGCGGAAGCAAGAGCCAAAGCCGGCGCCAATGCCAGCGTTATCTTTGTTCCGCCCCCGTTTGCGGCAGACGCCATCATGGAAGCAGCAGACGCCGGAATCGAAATGATCGTGGCCATCACCGAGGGTATTCCGGTAATGGATATGTACAAGGTCAAAAACTTTCTCAAGGACAAAAAATGCCGGTTGATCGGCCCCAACTGTCCTGGCATCATCACTCCGGGTGAATGCAAGATCGGCATCATGCCTGGTCCCATGCACAAACCCGGCGGACCCATCGGCGTTATCTCCCGCTCCGGGACATTGACCTACGAGGTGGTTCATCAGCTGACTCAGGTCGGACTGGGCCAGACCACGGTTGTCGGTCTGGGCGGCGACCCGGTTAACGGAACCAACTTCATTGATTGTCTGGACGCTTTCTCGAAAGATCCGGAAACCAAGGGAATTGTCATGGTGGGCGAGATCGGCGGCGATGCTGAAGAGCAGGCAGCTGCATTCATCAAGAAAAACGTCAACATGCCGGTTATCGGATTCATCTGCGGCGTGACCGCACCTCCGGGCCGACGCATGGGCCATGCCGGCGCCATCATCAGCGGCGGCAGTGGAACCGCCCAAGGCAAGATCGCAGCCATGAAGGCCGCTGGCATGCATGTATGCGAAAACCTGGGCACCCTGTACAAGCTGTGCGAAAAAGTATTCAAGTAATTAGAGCTTGATGGAAAAACCAGAAGCCCGGCCTCCGTATGGAGCCGGGCTTTTGATTTCAGAAAAATCTGATCTTTGTCGAGGGTGCAAAATCACTTCCGTCCGGGGAAGCCTCTTGACTTGAAATGCAAAAATTTTTATTGTTTTAAGTTCGTTGACCTGGAACAAAAATCAATCCTAAATAAAACGTGAATCACCATTCTATGAAGCAGAAAATTCTTGATATTGTGCTTGCGGCGGCGCATCGTGCCTTGGAAGCCGGAGCGCTTCGATCGTCGGATTTTCCCCCTTTTGAAATCGAAGAACCCAAACTGGTGCAATTCGGCGACTTTTCAACCAACTTTGCCATGGCGGCGGCGTCCGTCCAGAAGAAGGCGCCCAGAAAGATCGCCGAGGCTATCGTCAAATACATGGATGACCCGGGCGGCATACTGCAGCGCACTGAAATCGCCGGCCCCGGATTTATCAATTTCTTTATCCGTCCGGATGCATGGTATCCGGTCTTAAAAACCGTTTACGATCAGGGCAGTGCCTATGGCGCCCGCGATCTTGGAAACGGGCGGAAAGTGCAGGTCGAATTTGTCAGCGCCAATCCCACCGGTCCGCTGCATGTCGGCCACGGGCGCGGCGCGGTCGTGGGCGATACGGTGGCCAACCTGCTTTCATTTTGCGGCTACGATGTCCAGAAAGAGTACTATATCAATGACTCGGGACGTCAGATTCGGACCCTGGGCCTGTCGGTCTATCTCAGATACAAAGAACTTTTCGGCCAGGAGGTGAATTTCCCGGCGGACTGCTATCAGGGCGACTACATTCGGGATATTGCCGCCGATATTCGAAACCGGAATCAGGCCGACCTTCTGAAGATGAAGGAGGAGGATGCGGTCAGCTGGGCGGCCCGGTATGCGGCTGCCGACATTCTTGAAGGCATTCGGGATGATTTGAAGTCCTTCGGCGTTGGGTTCGACAACTGGTTCAGCGAGCAGAGCCTGTATGACCGAGGCCGGGTCGAGGCGGCCATGGGCGAATTGCTCTCCAGAAAAATCCTGTACGAACACGACGGCGCCCTGTGGTTCAAGACCAGTGAATACGGGGATGAAAAGGACCGGGTAGTGGTGAGAACCAATGGCATTACCACCTATTTTGCCTCGGACATTGCCTATCATCTCGACAAATTTGACCGGGGATTTGAGCGGGTCATCGATGTCTGGGGCGCCGATCACCACGGTTATATTCCCAGAATGAAGGCGGCGGTCGCAGCCGCGGGCCGTCGAAAAGAGCAGTTCGACGTGATTCTGGTCCATCTGGTGAATCTGCTCAGAGCCGGTGAGCCGGTGGCCATGTCGACCCGGTCCGGAGAATTTGTCACTCTCAGAGAGGTCGTGAATGAGGTGGGAAAGGACGCAGCGCGGTTTATCTTTCTGACCCGCCATTACGAAAGCCCTCTGGATTTCGACCTCGAGGTCGCCAAGCAGAAAACCAACGATAACCCGGTATTTTACGTTCAGTATGTACACGCCAGAATCTCGAGCATTCAGCGCAACGCCGCCGAAAGATCCGATCTGCCGCAAGGTGCGTGGGATCAGCAATCCCTTATGCTGCTTCAGGCGCCCGAAGAAATCCAGCTGATCAAGGCCCTGGCCCGGTATCCGGATGTGGTGCAATCCGCTGCCAGCCTTCTGGAACCGCACCGCATCACGTTTTATCTGATGGATCTCGCGGCTCTGTTTCACGCGTACTATAACAAACATCGGGTATTGACCGAAGATTCGATGCTGTCGCAAAGCCGTCTGTATCTGGTAACCGCTGTTCGGAAAGTGATGCGAAACGGCCTTTCACTTCTGGGCGTATCAGCGCCGGAAAAGATGTAGAGGCATGCCGTCGATGCCTGAAAACAACCAACCTGCTTCAAATCGAAAGCGGTATTATCTTCAGCTCACCGGAAGGGGGGTTGCCGGCCTGTTTCTGGTCATTTTTGGAATTTCGGGGTGGATGTTCTGGCTCGGCCTGCAGGTGGGCATGGAAAATGCTCCGGTTCGTTTTGATATAGCAAAACTGGAAAAGGAACTGGCATCTCTCAGAGATGCCGTCGACAGGGGAAAACAAAAAATCTTTAATTCTTCCCTGGAAGCGTCCGCCCAGCGGCCGGAATTGAAATTCTACGAAATACTCAAGGATCCTAAACCCGATGCGGTTCAGATCCAGGTCGAGGCAAATAATCTGAAGCCCGAGCCGCCGCCCGAGATCGCAGAAGCACCGAAACCGACTCCGGCTGTGGTTGCGAAACCCGCTTTGGAAAATGTGCGGCAGGCATCCGCCCAACAAACACCCTCGGTTTCTGCTGCGGGAATGTCCTATACCATTCAAGTGGCATCTTTAAGAACCTTCGAAGATGCGGATCAAATGGTTAAACGGCTTCAGAAAAAAGGGTATCCGTCCTTCCAGACCGCCATCGATATCGCCGGAAAGGGCCGGTGGTACCGGGTGCGGGTCGGATCATTCAAAGACAGGACCGAAGCGCAAAAAACCATGGAGCGTTTGAAAAACGATAAATTTCAGACCATGCTCGTCAAAATATAGGAGAGCTCATGAAAATCAGCAAGGAAGAGGTTCTGCATGTGGCCAACCTGGCTCATCTCGAATTTGATGAAGCCGAAATCGACCGTTTTTCAGAGCAGGTCGGAAAGATTCTGGAATACGTTGACGCCTTGAATCAGGTGGATACAACCGGCATTAAACCGACATCCCATGCCATTTTTCTGACCAATGCGTTTCGGGAGGATGTCCCGAAAGCGCATCTTGACCGGCAGGTCGGACTGGCCAACGCGCCGGAGCAGGAGGACGGATGCTTTCTGACGCCCAGGGTGATCGGATAAATGAACGAAGGAACCACGATGAACCTCTATGAACTGACCATTCACGAAGCCCACCGGCTTTTGCAGGAGAAGCGGATATCGGCGGTGGAGTTGACCCGATCCGTTCTGGGCCGCATTGAAGCGGTCGAAGGCAGGGTGGACGCCTACCTGACCATTGCTGCCGAAAAAGCGCTGGAGCAGGCCATGGCCGCCGACAAACTTATTGGGGCCGGAGATTCAAGGCCCTTGACCGGCATCCCGCTGGCTGTCAAAGATGTGATCTGCACCCGGGGTCTTCGGACGACCTGCGCGTCGAAAATCCTTGCGAACTTCGTTCCGCCGTATGATGCGACGGTCTCGGAAAAACTTCAGAAGGCCGGCGCCATCTTTCTGGGGAAGGTCAACATGGACGAATTCGCGATGGGATCATCCACCGAAAACTCAGGCTTCAAACCCACCCGGAATCCCTGGAATCCGGATTACGTGCCCGGAGGATCCAGCGGCGGGTCGGCCGCGGCCGTGGCGGCCGATATGTGCCTGGGCGCGCTGGGGTCGGATACGGGCGGCTCGATCCGTCAGCCCGCTTCCCATTGCGGCGTGGTGGGCCTGAAGCCCACCTATGGCCGGGTGTCCCGTTACGGGTTGGTGGCCTATGCCTCGTCTCTGGATCAGATCGGACCGATCACAAAGGATGTGACGGATTGCGCCCTGTTGATGAACGCCATTGCCGGACATGATTCCAAAGATTCCACCTCGGTTCCCAGGGAGGTTCCGGACTATTCCCGAAATCTCAAAAACGGCCTGGACGATATCATCGTGGGGCTTCCCAGGGAATACCATGACAGCGGCGGGCTGGATCCGGACGTTGCCCGGGCGGTTGACAACGCCAAAGCGGTTCTCAAAGACCTCGGCGTCCGATTTACAGATGTTTCGCTGCCGCATACCCCTTACGCGGTTGCCGCTTACTACGTGATCGCCCCGGCGGAGGCCAGCTCCAACCTGGCCCGGTATGACGGGGTGCGTTTCGGCGTGCGCGACAAATCCTCGGACAGTCTTCAGGAGATGTTCCGCCGCACCCGGTCCGGTGGATTCGGCGCCGAGGTCAAACGCCGGATCATTCTGGGAACCTATGCGCTGTCGGCCGGTTACTACGACGCCTATTACGGCAAGGCTTCCCAGGTTCGCACCCTGATCATGGAAGATTTCAAGAAGGCATTTGAAGCCTGCCATGTGCTCCTGTCTCCGGTTGCCCCGACCCCTGCGTTTAAAATCGGAGAAAACACCGATGATCCGCTGACCATGTATCTGTCCGACATATTTACTATTCCCGCCAACCTTGCCGGCATTCCGGGCATGTCGATCCCCTGCGGTTTTTCTTCAAAAGGCCTGCCCATCGGGCTGCAGCTTATGGCCAGGCATTTTGATGAAGACACTCTGTTTAAAGTAGGATACAATTTTGAACAGGCCAGTGATTTTCACGATAAAAAACCAATGCTTTAGGAGGTTGACATGCAAAAACCGCAAGGCGAAGACATGAGAAAAGCCGTGAAATGGATCGGTGAGCTGCGCGAAGCGAATCCCAAGGAAAACCTCAATGCCCTGATTGAAAAAGCGAGCGTTCAGTTCGGCCTGAGTCCAAAGGATTCAGAATTCCTGATCCGGTTTTTTACCGAAGAAAAACCATAGCGCACAAGACGGGGCCGGACGTGACCGTAATTAGAATTCTGTCGGAAATGGTTTCCAACAGGATCGCTGCCGGCGAGGTCGTTGAACGCCCGGCTTCCGTGGTCAAGGAACTGGTCGAAAACGCGCTGGACGCCGGAAGCTCAAGGATCGTTGTTGCGGTGGAAAAGGGCGGCCGGACCCTGATCGAGATATCCGACAACGGGACCGGCATGCAGCCCGACGACGCCCTGCTTTGCATCGAGCGCTACGCCACCAGCAAACTTCAAACCGAAGCGGATCTTTTTTCCATCAAGACGCTTGGCTTTCGAGGAGAGGCCCTGCCCAGCATTGCCGCCGTATCCAGGTTTTCCCTGACCACCCGGCACAAAAGCAGGGAAACCGGAACGCGGATCGAAATCCAGGGGGGAAAGATTCAGTCGGTTACCGAGACCGGCGCGGCGCCGGGAACCCTGATCGCTGTCCGCAACCTGTTTTACAATGTTCCGGCGCGCCGAAAATTTCTCAAAACCACTGCCACGGAAATGGCCCATATTTCCGATACCGTCGCCGGCATCGCCCTGGGCTGGCCCGGGGTCCATTTCCAGCTCTTCCACAATGGAAAACTCATCAAAAACTGGGCGCCCGCATCCGCGCAGGACCGCATTGCCGACGTGCTGGGAAACGCTCTGGGCGATGGGCTGATTCCAGTTCAATCAGAAGATTCACAGCTCCGCTTTTCAGGATGGATCTCATCGCCGGGCCTCGTTCGAAGCACTCCGGACGCCATCTATGTTTACGTCAACGGCAGGCGGGTTTATGACCGCATGATCCGGCATGCCCTGCTGGAAGGTTTCCGGGGAAGGCTGCTCAAGGGGCGGTTTCCGGCCGCCGTATTATTTGTCTGCATTCCCTGCGATCAGGTGGATGTCAATGTGCATCCCACCAAACATGAAGTGCGGTTTGCAGCTCAGGAGATCGTTCACCAATCGGTTGCCGGGACAATCGCCCATGCCTTGAAAACCAGGGACCTGGCCGGTTGGAAAAGTCCGGCGTTTTCTGAGCGGCATCGCCCGGCGGTTATGGACCCCCCCCCTGCCTGTCGTCCGCCCGAATCGGCCCCGAAACTTTTTGAAATCGATTCACCGGCGGCATCCGCTTCCGATACGCCGTGCCCCGGGCTGTGGCCGAAGAAGCGTTTCGGCGATCTGCGCATCATCGGACAGCTTCATGACACCTACATTCTCTGTGAAGCCGGGCACGAACTGATCCTCATCGACCAGCACGCGGCTCATGAGCGGATATTGTTTGAAAAGCTGCAAGCCAGGGACATCGGACCTTCCCAGAAGCTTCTGATTCCCGAAACCGTTGATCTGGGGTACCGCCAGGCCGCGTCAATAGAAAAGCTGATCCCTGAACTGCGATCCAGGGGAATTGAAATCGAGGCCTTCGGCGGCACGACCTTTTTGGTCTCGGCTGTTCCGCAGTTTCTCGGTCTGGAAGAAATTCAACCCCTGATTGTCGACCTGGCCGAAACCATGTCCGCTCTCGGGGTTTCGGCCGACCTCGCCGCGCTCCAGGACCGCTTTCTGGCGTCCATGGCATGCCACGGCGCCATCAGGGCCGGCCAGCGGCTGAATGATGAAGAGGCGCGGATGCTGCTCCGGCAACTGGACGACTGCAAAACTCCGGCCCACTGTCCTCATGGACGGCCCACATGGATCAGCTGGGACCTCAAATCCATTGAAAGATCCTTCAAGCGCATCGTTTAGCGATGCTGCGAACCTTTTCAGGAAGGCGGAAGATATCATGAAAAACGCATTGACCATCGCGGGATCGGACAGCAGCGGGGGCGCCGGCATTCAGGCCGACCTCAAAACCTTTTCCGCCCACGGCGTGTTCGGCATGAGCGTGATCACGGCCGTGACCGCCCAGAACACGCAGGGGGTATCGGCCGTTCAGGATATTCTGCCGGAAATCATTCTCCGACAGATCGAGGCTGTTTTTGAGGATATCCGGGTGGATGCCGTCAAGATCGGAATGGCCTCCCGGATTGAAACCATCGAGGCCATTGCCGAGGGCCTGAAAAAATACAACCCTCAAATCGTGGTTCTGGATCCGGTCATGGTGTCCAAAAGCGGATACCATCTGCTCGATCCCTCGGCAAAAGACGCTCTGATCGAACGCCTGATTCCTCTGGCGACCCTGGTTACGCCGAACATTCCCGAGGCCGAGGCGATCGCCGGAATCGGCATTCGGAATCCTCAGGACATGGAAATTGCGGCCCGAAAGATTTTTTCCATGGGACCCCGGCAGGTGCTGATCAAGGGAGGTCACCTGGACGGCGCGGCCATTGATATTCTTTTTGACGGAACCCGGTTCAAACGCTTTACGGCCCAAAGACTTCAAACGCAAAATACGCATGGAACCGGCTGCACCCTGTCTTCGGCCATCGCATCCAATCTGGCAAAGGGAGACGGAATTGCGCTGGCCGTGGAAAAAGCCAAATCCTACATCACCGCCGCCATCGCTCACGGGCTTTCGATCGGAAAGGGCGCCGGACCGGTGCACCATTTCTACGAACTTTATCAAAAAGCGGGATACCTTCAATGAATACGATCGATTGCCCAACCGGAGGCAGCGAGAACCCGACCGACGCCATATGCCGGGCCCTGGCCCGGGTGCGCCGGAATACGCCGCTGATTCATCACATCACCAATTACGTCACCGCGAACGGCTGCGCCAACGCCGTGATTGCGCTGGGCGGATCGCCGGTGATGGCCGACGATGCGGGAGAGGTTGAAGAAATGGTTTCCATGGCCTCGGCTCTGGTACTGAATATCGGCACCCTGAACGCCAGAACCGTTCAATCCATGATGCTGGCGGGCAGAAAAGCCAATGACCTTCGCATTCCGATTGTTCTGGATCCGGTGGGGGCCGGCGCCACCTCGCTGCGGACCCGCACGGCCCATCAGCTCGTCGACGCCCTGCATCCGGTCGTCATTCGCGGCAACATGAGCGAGATCAAATCCCTTGCAGGGCTGGACGTCAGAACCCGGGGGGTGGACTCAACGGCCGGCCTGGAAGACGCCGAGACAGTGGCGCAAAGCCTTTCCGAAAAACTCGAGTGCGTGATCGCCATTACCGGAAGAATTGATTTCGTGGCGTTTGAAAAACGGATTTGCGTGATCCGGAACGGGCATGAAATGCTGTCTCAGATCACCGGCGCCGGGTGCATGACGACCTCTCTGGTGGGAACCTGTCTCGGCGCTGTCAAGGATCCATGGGTCGCGGCTGCTGCGGGAATTGTTTGCATGGGCGTTGCCGGAGAACTGGCGCACGAGCAGCTTCAAAGCCATGAAGGCCCCGGAACCTTCAAGGCCCGCCTGCTGGACTGCATTTTCAGACTGACCCCGGAGATCCTGAAAGCATCGGCGCGCATCGAATTCAGTGGTGATTTACTGGGTGTCTGAATTCGGCTGAGCCGGCTGAAACTGCTGAGACGCGATAAAGCTTCTAGAATCCGTCAAAGCGGTTCCCGTCTTTGACACCACGGAAAAAACGAGTTCCGGCTTTCCGTCATTGTCCATATCGGCGATGGCGTAATCGCTGATATACCCCGGCACTTCCTGGGTCTTCCATTTCAGACGCATGCCCAGTTGATTCCACTCCATGCACGCGATGTGACCGGCCTTGAATATCCGGATGCGGGACAGCAACCGGCCAGTGGCCTCCTTGTTATTGACCGCGATCACATCGTTTTTGCCGTCCCCATCCACATCGTGGATAAAAAGCCGGGGGGACAGATAGGTCCGCTCAAATTCCTTGTAGGCGCCGATTGATCCGCTTGAGGCGTTTCTCGTATCAATGTAAGCCATGCTGCCGCCGTAGGCCTCGGCGCTGGTCCACTGATCCTCTCCCGCATCGTCGAAGATCTTGATCAGGTCGTCCTTTGTAAAAGCGGCCACCGCCCTGCGGCCGGAATTCAGCGCGTCGCCCAGGGCAAACCCGTAAACGGAAACATTTCTGGGAACCGGCGCCCGGTCAAGCTCGACATAGCTTCCCTGGCGGTACTCGAGTTCGTAAATGCCGGGCTGGAAAACATCGGACATGCTCCGTTTCTGGCCGAAGAGCACGGGCCCGCGGTCCGGAACGGCCGTCACCCGGAAATACCATCCCTGGTTGTCCGCGATCCGGACCAGGGCGGACTTGTCCCACTCGAGCACAAAAGAATTGAGCCGGGTCGTCCGCGTGGAATATCGGGTGACGAATATTTCCGCTTTTCCGTTGCCGTTGATGTCGGCGACATCCACGCCGAGAAAATGCTGCTCGCCCTTGAACGGAAGCTCGGCCACCTTGGCGAATTTTCCCCCGGAAAGCCGGTAAACGAACAGGGTCTGGTCGGCCATGAAAACGGTTTCGTTCCTGCCGTCTCCGGTCACATCCCCGATGGCCATTCCTGAAATCACATTGTTAAAGGCGTGGCTGCGCCAGATTTTTCCCATAAGGGGCTTCTCCCCGGCGAAAAACGCACCCGACTCGAGGGTTCCCTGCTCCTGACTCCAAAGGGCGTCCGGATGCATGCGGCTGTCCGTACCCTGGGACGCCTGGGCTGCCGCCGGCTGGTCAACGCCGGTTTTGCGGCCGAACACCGTTTCATTGACCTGGGCGGCAAACTGGTTGATATGGGAGATCGCATCGCTGGGGCTGGTCCCCGCCTGGCTGAAGGTGACCAGATCCTTCTGCCCGGCCGTTTCCGCAAACCGTGCATCCGTGCTGATGGCATCGCCGAAAACCGTTACGCTTCCGTAGACCACGTAATCAGCGGATGCCTTGCGTCCCAGATCAACGGCGCTTTCCAGGTTCACGGGGCCGGAAAGTCCCTCGACCGCCCGAAAGGCGGTTTCCCGGTCCAGAACCTTCACGCGGTCTTCGAAGGTCAGACGCGAGGAAAGCATATCCAGAATGCCCCGCTGCAGAAAGGTCAGGTCCTCGGCCGAATTCATGGAAAGCGGCAGAACCAGAACCTGTCTGGCAGGCTCGGCAGAGGCGGGCCCGCAAAAAAAACCCCACAACAGCAAAAGGGGGAAAATGAGCTTCAAAAAATATGAAATGGGTTTCAATTGAATCTTCTCCTGATTATTAAAGTGCCTGGACAACCGGCCGGCATTTCGGCTGAAAATTTTTCTTATCATGATGAAAATCATATGAAAAGATTTATTTCAGAACCGTTGTTAACCGGTTGGTTCATTTTTTATCGGCGGATTGACGAAAATGCTTGACTTGAAGATTTTCCATTGTTAATAGGATTCAAAGTTATCGCCTGTTTAAGCGGTTGAACAGGCAGTCAGGCTGGAAACCGGTTTTAACTTAGCCTTTAAGGAGGAAGAAAAGATGAAAAAATTTGCGGTATTGGGTCTTGCCGTCGTGCTGGTGATCGCATTCACCGTGCCGGCAATGGCCATTGAGAGCGTTTTCGGCGGGTACTGGCGCACACGCGCTTATACCCAGCAGAACTTCACCGGCGAAGACCAAACTGAAGCCAAGGACGTGACCCTGGTAGACACCCGGACCCGGCTGTACTACACGGCGATCTTCAATGAAAACTTCAAGTTCGTCAACAAGTTTGAAATGGATGCGGCCTGGGGCGGCACCAGCGGCGGTTACGGCGACATCGGCGCGGACGGCGTCTCGGTGGAAGTGAAAAACTCCTATGTCGATTTCACCCTGGGATCGGTCAATTCCAAGATCGGCGTGCAGAGCTACAAACTGGCCCGCGGTTTCCTGTTCAACGATGATTTCGCCGGCGCGGTCATCACCTACAAGGCCGAAGCCTTTGAACTGCCCTTGTTCTGGATCAAGGCCTATGAAGGCACCGGCATTGAGACTGCAACCAATCCCGATTACGATAACGATTATGACGTTGATTACTATGGCATCGCACCCAAGTTTTCCTTGGGCGATACGGGCTCGATTCAGCCGATCTTTGTTTACGCCTTTTCAAATGACGCAGGCGCTGGCGCGAATGCTATGAGCTGGCCCTCCGCTCCTTATTTCGGAACAGCAGATCGGCTTGGTCTTGATGAGATCGAGGCGTTCTACCTTGGATTTGACCTTGACCTGAATTTTGATATGATCTCCATGTGGCTGACCGGCATCTACCAGTTCGGCAGCGCTGAAGGTGTCGACGGTTTAGAGGCCTATGATGCCGACATCAGTGCTTGGCTGTTGGCGATCGGCGCCAAAGCCAACTTCGATACTTTTGACATTCATGGCCAGGCTTTCTATCTCACCGGCCAGGATGAAGATGAAGAAGACCTTGAACTTTTCGTCCCGCTCAAGGGCCAGGACTATCACTGGGCTGAGATCATGGGCGGCGGAATCTTTGATGGGGCAGTTTCAGGCGCCAGCAGCAACGGCACCACCTATTCAGGCGGCTACAATCAACTTACCAATATCATGGCTTTCAATATCGGCGCGGGCTTCAAGGCCACGGACGATCTGAGTTTGAAACTGGATATCTGGTATGCCGAGCTGGCTGAAGCATTGGATGACACCCTTGACGAAGAACTGGGTACCGAAGTTGACCTGGTTGCGACCTACAAGCTGATGGACGGCCTGACCCTGGATCTCGTCGGCGCCTACCTGTTTGCCGGCGACTCCGTCACGATGGATTCTCCTGATGACGAGAATCCTTATGAAGTCGGCGCGCAGCTGTCTTTGAGCTTCTAGTCGATTCAGATCGGTTTATTCCAGCCTGACAATAAAAAGCCCGCCGCAAGGCGGGCTTTTTATTTGATGTGGTCATGCCATCTGGAAGGCTTTAAAAAAGCCGAAGCAAGACCGCTTGTTTTTCAGAAATGTGCGCGGCGGAATCATATCAATTCCAAAAAGGAGGTGCTTATGATCAGAAAGGCGATGTTTGCGGGAACCTGGTACCCTGCGGACGCCGGGGCCTGCGAAAAAAAAATTCAATCCTTTCTCAGGGCCATGCCCTGGACCCCGGATGACCAAACCCGTGTCGGCGCCATTGTCCCCCATGCCGGATGGGATTTTTCAGGGAAAATCGCCTGCAACACGATCCGGCGTCTCAAGGAGGCCGATGTCGATGTGGTCGTTGTCTTCGGCATGCATCTTCATGCGCAGTCTGCCAGATACATGATGGGAACCGGCGCCTGGGAAACCCCCTTCGGCGCGCTGGACATCGACGAAGAGCTTGCCGAATCGATTGCCGCAAAATTTTCATTCATCCGGGAAACGGCGTCGAACTTCACCATGGACAACACCATCGAGCTCCAGCTCCCGTTCATCAAATATTTTTTCAGCAAGGCCCGCATACTTCCACTGGGAGTGCCGCCGGCGGAGCAGACGCTGGAAGTTGCCCGAAGCCTCGTTGACCTGGCCAAACATCTGGGCCGGAAAATCAAGGTGATCGGTTCGACGGATCTGACCCATTACGGCGCCCATTACGGATTTGCCGGACACGGAACCGGCCCGGAGGCTGTTCACTGGGTTTTGCAGAACGATCGACGGGTGATTGACCGCATGCTTCAGTTCGATGCCCGGCAGGTCATTGCCGAGGCCCTGTCAAACCACAATGCCTGCTGTTCCGGGGCGGCCGCGGCCGCGCTCGAAGCCGGTCGGCGGATGGGAGCGGTCCGGGCCGAACTCGTGTCCTATGCCACCAGCAACGACATACGCCCGAGCAGCAATTTTGTGGGCTATGCGGGAATCGTATTTTAAAGGGGCCGCAAGCCAAAGGCTGAATTCCATTTACACGAATTGCGCGGCTGTGATAAGCAGAAGTGCAATTCATTGAAATTAAAATCAATGCCGGTAATATTACTTTAAAAAAAGTTCAGGAAGGTTTGGGCTATGAAGGATCCCGAGACGAGCATGCCGTCGAATTTCATTCGCAACATCATCGAGGAAGATTTAAAAACCAACCGGCATCAGGGCCGTGTGGCCACGCGCTTTCCTCCGGAGCCCAACGGATATCTGCATATCGGACATGCCAAGTCGATCTGTCTGAATTTCGGTCTGGCCGCCGATTATAACGGAACCTGCAACCTGCGTTTCGATGATACGAATCCGAGCAAGGAAGATACGGAGTATGTCGAATCCATTGAAACCGATGTGCGCTGGCTGGGGTTCGACTGGGAAGACCGGCTGTACTATGCTTCCGATTACTTTGAAAAATTCCATGAATACGCCGTGGATCTGATCAAGGCTTCAAAAGCCTATGTCTGCAGCCTGAGTCCGGATCAGATTCGGGAATACCGGGGAACCCTGACCGAGCCCGGGAAAAACAGCCCTTTTCGGAACCGGTCGGTGGAGGAGAACCTGGCGCTTTTCGAGCGCATGCGCGCCGGTGAAATCGATGAAGGCGCGTGCGTGCTTCGCGCCAAGATCGACATGGCTTCCGCTAATCTGAACCTGCGCGACCCGGTGATCTTCCGCATCAAGCATGAGGCTCACCATCGAACCGGGAGCCGGTGGTGCATCTACCCGATGTACGACTACGCCCATTGCATCTCCGATGCGCTTGAAGGCATCACCCATTCCATCTGCACCCTGGAGTTCGAGGACCACCGGCCCCTGTACGACTGGTGCCTGGATCAGCTCAATGTGCCCTGTCATCCCCAGCAGATCGAATTCGCCCGCCTGAACCTCAGCTACACCATCATGAGCAAGCGCAAGCTGCTCAAACTGGTCCAGTCCGGGCTGGTCAACGGCTGGGATGATCCGAGAATGCCCACCATATCCGGAATGAGAAGGCGCGGCTACACGCCCGTGTCGATCCGCAATTTCTGCGAACGCATCGGTGTGGCCAAGCGCGACAGCGTGGTGGACCTGGCCCTTCTGGAATACTGCGTCCGCGAGGATCTAAACAAAATCGCTCCCCGGGTCATGGCGGTGCTGAATCCCCTTCGAGTGGTGATCGAAAATTACCCGGAAGACCGGGTCGAGATGCTCGATGCGGTCAACAACCCCGAGGACCCTTCCATGGGAATCCGGCAGGTTCCTTTTTCGCGCGTGCTTTTCATCGAGCAGGACGACTTCATGGAAGATCCTCCGAAAAAGTACTTCCGGCTGGCGCCCGGTCAGGAAGTCCGGCTGCGTTACGCCTATTACATCACCTGCGTGAATGTGATCAAAAACGAGGCCGGAGACATTGTCGAGCTGCGCTGCGTCTATGATCCCGAGAGCCGGGGCGGAACCACCGCCGACGGAAGAAAGGTCCGGGGGACCCTGCACTGGGTTTCGGCTCGGCACAGCATCTCCGCCGAGGTCAGGCTGTATGACCGCTTGTTCAATAGAGAAAACCCCGATGCCGGCGGCGCGGATTTCACGGAGCATCTGAATCCCCGGTCGCTTGAAGTTTTGACCGAATGCCGTATGGAGCCGAGTCTTGGCGCGGTCGAGCCGGGAAGCCGTTATCAGTTTGAAAGACTGGGATATTTTTGCGCGGAACCGGTTGAATTTTCAAAAGACCGGCCGGTTTTCAACCGGACCGTGACTCTGAAGGACTCCTGGGCCAGAATCGCTCAGAAAGGATAGGACCGGACAGGTTTCTGGAGCAGGCAAAGATAAAAAGGGTTTAATCCGAGGATTAAACCCTTTGATTTTATTTGGCTGGGAGACTAGGATTCGAACCTAGGTTGACGGAGTCAGAGTCCGCAGTCCTGCCGCTGGACGATCTCCCAGAAACGCAAAAAATTTTATAGTGGTTTTGCAGAAGAAAGTCAATCAATCCTTGCCGTTTTTTGAGGACTGAATGAAATTTTTTGCCCGCTGAAGCCTTGCAAGCGCCCTTTCCTTTCCAAGCACCTCGATGATTTCAAAGATGCCCGGACTGACCGTTTTTCCCGTCAGGGCGACGCGGACCGGCTGGGCGATCTTTCCCAGTTTCAAGCCGGTTTTTTTCATGACCTTCATGAATGCGTCTTCAAGCGCCTTTTCAGTAAAATTTCCGATAGCCTGAATTTCAGCGATCAGCATATCCAGAGAGGAGGCCGCTTCCGGCGTCAGAAACTTTTTCTGAGCCTCGGGCTCATAAGCAATTTCATCGAAAAAGTAAAAAAGCGCGGCATCCGCCATTTCAACCAGGGTTTTGCTGCGGGTCTGAAGCGTTGCAACGACCTTTTCGAGGAAAACGCCTTCCCGGGCCTGGCATCCGCGTTCATTCAGAAACGGCAGGACCAGTTCGGCCAGCTTTGAAACCGGGGTGGCCTTGATGTGGTCGGCATTCAGGGCGAGCAGTTTTTCCGGGTTGAATATGCCGGCCGAACAACCGATGTTTTCAAGAGAGAATTTTTCGATCAGCTCATCGCGGGTGAAAAATTCCTGATCGCCGCAAGACCAGCCCAGGCGGACCAGAAAATTCAGCAGGGCATCGGGGAGAAAGCCCATATCCCGGTATGCGGTCACGGACATGGCGCCGTGGCGTTTGCTGAGCTTTGCCCGGTCGCTTCCAAGGACCATCGGAACGTGGCCGAAGGTCGGCAGGTCCGCTCCGAATGCCTTGAACAGAAGAATCTGCTTGGGCGTGTTGTTGACGTGATCGTCCCCGCGGATAATGGTGTTGACCCCCATGGAAATATCGTCCACCACCACGGCCAGATTGTAGGTGGGCGCGCCGTTGCTTCGCAGGATGATAAAGTCGTCGAGTTCGGCGTTCTGAAACGCAATGCCGCCTTTGATCACATCATGAACGACGGTGGTTCCGGTCAGAGGGGTTTTGAACCGGACTACGGCGTTGTCGGTCCTGGGTAATCCCTTGTTCCGGCATCTGCCGTCGTATTTGGGCTTTCCTCCGGTCGCCATGGCATGCTTCCGCATGGCTTCGATTTCATCCGGACTGCAAGTACAGTAATAGGCATGGCCGGTTTCAATGAGTCTGTCGATGTATTCCCGATACAGATCGAAACGCCGGGTCTGATAGTAGGGACCCTCATCCCAGTCGATTCCCAGCCAGTTCAGAGCGTCAAATATAACATCCACCGCATCCTGAGTGGATCTGTCGGTGTCGGTGTCTTCAATTCGGAGGATAAATTTCCCCTTCATCTTTCTGGCATACAGCCAGTTGAACAACGCTGTCCGGGCGCCTCCCAGATGCAGATAACCGGTAGGGCTCGGTGGAAATCGTGTAACGATAGTATCCATCTTTTCACCTGTCCAAAAGCATAAAAAATTCATTCAGCGGCTTCAGCGGCAATAAGCTGAAGCCCTCAAGATTCTTGCAAAAACCGGCCGGATATTGCGTACTGCACAATACTAGTCCATCGAATCATGATTCTGATTCAACAGACTAGTTAAATAAGACGCGCAAGCTGTTTTGCATCCCTGTCCGCCGGGGTGAATATCGGCTGTCCGGAAGGCGGCGGAACTGTTGATGCCGGCATCGAAGATCGCAGGATATCCACGAAATACAAAAACTTGGATGCATTCCATATCACAGTTGAAAGGGATGCACAAGAAAACAAGAAAGACCCCATGAAAAATCTTGACAATTCAATATAATTCAATTACTAGATCCAAAAACCGTAATTTTAGACAATAGGATTATTTTGTTGTAATTTTAACATGTTAGGAGATTGCTATGGCTGTACCAAAACGTAGAACCTCTAAGTCAAGACGGGACAAGCGTCGAACTCATAAAAAAGTAGGCGCTCCCAGCGTCATCGCTTGTCCGCAATGCGGCGAGCCCAAAAGGCCGCACTATGCTTGCGCCAGCTGCGGAAACTACAAGGGCCGGACCGCTGTTGCGGTTGAAGAGGGGTAAGCATTGATGGGGGTATCCGAGGAAAAAGTTTTGAGAGGGCTGGATCCTGAATCTCGTCAGATGGTCATCGATACGGTTGTTCAGCTCAAAAAGAAATTGTTGACCAAAGAAAAGATTCTGGAGTTCGATAAACGCGAAATTTTCCCTGAAACCGCCATCCGTGAGCTGCTGGGCCCGGATATCGGTCTGCAGCTGCTGTTCATTCCCGAAGCTTACGGGGGAATGGGCGGGGGGGCGCGTGATTTCTGCGCAGTGACCCGCGAGATGTCCAAAATCTGCCTGGGGATTGCAACGGCTTTTTTTGCCGTTCATCTGGGCGCGGATCCTCTGATGGTCGGCGGCACCGAGGTGCAGAAGGAAAAATGGCTGGGCCGGATTGCCGAAGGCAACTCGCTGGTGGCCTATGCCGTGACCGAACCGGATGCGGGCAGCAACCTGGCCGCTCTGAAGACCAAGGCTGATCCCGTGGCGGATGAGGCCGGAAAAGTGGTCGGCTACAGGATCAATGGAACCAAGCAGTTTATCTCCACCGGCGGGTATGCGGATTTTGTCACGGTTCTGGCCAACACGCCGGAAGGCCCCTCCTTTTTTATAGTGGAAAAGGGCACTCCGGGTTATTCTCAGGGAAAAGGCGAGGAAAAACACGGCATCCGCGCATCCAATACATCGCCTTTGTCTTTTTCCGATGTGTATGTGCCGGCGGAAAACCTGATCGGGGCGGTTCCCGGCAGGGGACTCAAGCAGGCCAATGAGGTGTTTGGATACACCCGGCTGATGGTGGCCGCCATGGCGCTGGGCGCCGTCGAAACCGCTCTGCAAATTGCCATTGCCTACGCCAGGGAACGGATTCAGTTCGGTTCGCCGCTTTCCGAAAAACAGGGTTATACCCACAAGCTGGTGGTTCCGCACGCCGTCCGCATCGAAGCGGCATCGGCCTACCTCGACGAGGTGGCCGAGCGACTGGATTCAAGCGACGAAGATCTTCAGGTGGAAGGGTCCATCGCCAAGCTCTTTGCCAGCGAATCCGCCAACCGGGCGGCCGATGACGCCATTCAGGCCCTGGGGGGCTATGGGTATATTGCCGAGTACCAGGTGGAGAAAATCAAACGGGATGTCAGGATCACCTGCATTTACGAAGGAACCAGTGAGATTCAGCAGAGCATCATCGGTACCTTTCGGTGGCGGACGACCCGAAAAAGCAAGGGCGCGTTCTATGCATCGATCGGCGCCGAAATGGCGGCTTTTCAGGAGCGGACGGATGCCGGATGCGGAGTGATCAGCATTGCGGCCCGGCTTCTCAATGAAACCATCATGAAAGCCCATGACAGCGGATTGATCCGCCAGCAGCACATCCTTTTCACCCTCGCCGACATGATGACCCATGTCGAGGTGGGCGCAAGCTTGGCCAGAAAAGCGGTCCGCTTGAGCCGGGCGGGTGATTCGGAGGCCGAAAAGATCCGGCTCATGTCCCGGATTTTCGCCGAAGAAACAGGGCGGCTGGCCAGCACGAACGCTGCGCGGGTTCTGGTCGGATCGGGTTTGATGACAGCGGATCAGGCCTCGGAATTTTTCCGGGGTGCGGGCGCGGAAAGCCTGATGCTGGCAGGATTTAATGTCATCCGCGACATGGATGCGGTTGCGGACATTTTGTTCGAGAGGTAGCCATGGCCGGAAATGATCAGCGCACTGTTGTTGTGACAGGAGGATCCCGCGGCATCGGAAGGGCGATTTGCGTAGCCTTTGCCGCGCCCGGAACCCATATTTTTTTCAATTACGTATCCGGGGGGGACGCGGTTTCCAGAACCGAGGACATGGTGCGGGAAAAAGGTGCGGCAGTGACCGCCATGAAGGTCAATGTGGCGCTTGCCGACGAGGTGGATGGTTTTTTTGATCAGATTTTGAAACAGACCGGACGCGTGGATGTTCTGGTGAACAACGCCGGAATTACCCGCGACGGCCTTATGGTTCGAATGAAGGAAAAGGACTGGGACGATGTTCTGGATACCAATTTGAAAGGGTCTTTTCATTGCGCCAGAGCAGCGGCCAGGATCATGATGAAGCAGCGGTGCGGTCGGATCATCAACCTTTCGTCGGTTGCCGGCGTGATGGGGAACGCAGGCCAGGTCAACTACGCTTCCTCAAAGGCCGGAATGATCGGACTGACCAAAGCGTCGGCAAAGGAACTGGCGCCCCGGGGGATCACCGTGAATGCGGTGGCGCCGGGGTGGATTGAGACAGATATGACCGCATCGCTTCCTCTGAAGGTTCAAGAAGCCATGGTGTCCCAGATTCCTCTGGGGCGCATTGGCCAACCCGAAGATGTTGCAGAGGTGGTGAAGTTTCTTGCCTCCGAGGCGGCCGGGTATATCACCGGCCAGGTGATTCATGTCAGCGGGGGTATGTATATATGAAAGGAGTCAATATGTCAGGCGAAGATAAAATCAAGAAAATCATTGCGGAAAAACTGAGCGTCGATCTTGCGGAAGTTAAGCCTCAGGCCTCTTTTGTAGAGGATCTGGGCGCCGATTCTCTGGACCTGGTCGAATTGATCATGTCCATGGAAGAAGAATTTGAAATCGATATATCCGACGAGGACGCTGAAAAGCTGGTAACCGTTCAGGATGCCATCGATTTCGTCAATGCGCATTCATAGCCGGATTTCAGGGCGGCAGGATCGCCCTGAAATCGAATTGATGGCGCTGGTACAGATTCAGTCGCTGCGAAGGTCGGATTGATCGGAAAAGGAGGCTCTGTTTTGCGGAGACGGGTTGTTGTGACGGGTCTGGGTCTGGTGACACCGCTGGGCACGGGGGTAGAGAAGACATGGTCGGCGATATGCGCGGGCGAGTCGGGGATAGGACCGATCACGCGTTTTGATGCGTCGGGGTATGCCACGCGGATCGCCGGCGAGGTGAAGGATTTTTGTGCGGAGGATCATCTTCCGAAGAAGGAGGCCGGACGCACGGAGCATTTTATAGCCT
The DNA here is from genome assembly GCA_002347265.1 of Desulfobacteraceae bacterium UBA2245. GTDB lineage: Bacteria > Desulfobacterota > Desulfobacteria > Desulfobacterales > UBA2245 > UBA2245. The sequence continues at coordinate 192,903 of DDYB01000032.1, forward strand.
ATGCGGTGGCTGCTTCCCGGATGGCGCTGGAGGACTCGGGTTTGAAGATCGACGGGTCCAATGCGGCGCGGGTGGGGGTGTTGACCGGCTGCGGTCTGGGGGGGTTGTCTCTGCTGGAGACGACCACCCGTGTGCTGGATGCGCGGGGTCCGCGCCGGGTCAGCCCGTTTTTCATACCGATGATCATCGGGAACATGGCGCCGGGGATGATATCGATTTATCTGGGGGTCAAGGGACCGAACGCGTCGATAGCGACGGCCTGCGCAGCGGGAACGCACGCGGTGGGCGAGGCGTACCGGATGGTGCAGTGCGGACAGGCGGACGCGATGATCACCGGGGGAGTGGAGTCGGTGATATCGCAGACCTGCATAGCGGGTTTTAATGCGATGAAGGCGCTTTCGACGAGAAACGATGATCCGCGGAAGGCGTCCCGTCCGTTTGACCGGGACCGGGACGGGTTTGTGGTGGGGGAGGGTGCCGGCATGCTGGTGCTGGAGCCGTTGGAGAGCGCTCGTGAGCGGGGAGCGCATATATACGCCGAGGTTCTGGGATTCGGTATGAGCGGCGACGGTTTTCACATGACGGCGCCGCCGCCGGACGGAGACGGAGCGGTTCGGTGCATGCAGGCGGCGCTGGACGATGCGGGGATCGGCGCCGAATCGGTGGACTACATCAATGCGCACGGCACCTCGACGCCGATGAACGATCTGTACGAGACGCGGGCGGTCAAGGCGGTGTTCAAGGAGAGCGCGCGCAGAGTGGCGATCAGTTCGACCAAATCGATGACGGGACATCTGCTGGGAGGCGCCGGCGGGATCGAGTCGGTGTTTACGGCGCTGTCGATCGACCGGGGCTTGATACCGCCGACGATCAACCTGGAGAACCCCGGAGAGGAATGCGACCTGGATTATGTTCCCGGCAAGGCCCGCAGGCAGGATGTCGGAATCGCCATGAGCAATTCCTTCGGCTTCGGCGGAACCAACGGAACCCTGATCTTTAAATCCTGCCGCGAATGACAGCCGCATCCGCCAGGTTTTTTGTCGAACCCCCCGCTTTTTTTGGATTCTAAGGACGGCCTCCGGTTTTCAATCAATTTTTTTCTTGCGGTTATGCCAGAATGATATATTAAAAATGCGATTCCGTCGTTTGACGGAATCGCATTTGAACGATTCAAACCAGATCAGGTGGTGGACGATGAATCAGGACGCTTCAAAAATCATCATGGGCAGCGATCATGCCGCCTATTCGTTGAAGGAGACGGTCAAGCGCTATCTGACGGAGCGCAAAATCGCGGTGGAGGATATCGGCACACACGGCACGGCATCGGTCAGTTACGTGGATTATGCCGCCAGGGTTGCCAGGGCCGTGTCGGCAGGGCAGTTTCAGCGAGGCATACTGCTTTGCGGCACCGGTCTGGGCATGTCCATCGTTGCCAACCGGTTTCCTGGAATCCGGGCCGCTTTGTGCAATGACCTTTTTAACGCCATGATGAGCCGGCGTCACAATAACGCCAATATTCTGGTGATGGGCGGGCGGATCGTCGGAGAGGCGCTTGCGCTGGAAATCGTTAAAGTCTGGCTTGAGACGCCTTTTGAAGGGGGGCGCCACCAGGAGAGAATCGACGCTCTGGATCGTCTGGCGGTCCCAGAACAGGCCTGACGCTGTTGTGCCGTGACGCCCGATTTTTGTCATAAAAGTTTGAAAAGAGAGGGGAAGGACCGTTGGATTTAAGAAGCATTGAAGCCATAGATCCCGAGATTGCGGCGGCCATCGCCCAGGAAATAGAAAGACAGGCCTATACGCTGGAGCTGATCGCTTCGGAGAATATCGCAAGCCCTGCCGTTATGGCCGCTCAAGGAAGCGTGCTGACCAATAAATACGCCGAGGGATATCCGGATAAACGCTATTACGGCGGGTGCGAATATGTCGATATTGCTGAAAAATTAGCGATCGAACGCGCCAGGGAGTTGTTTGGATGCGATTACGTCAATGTCCAGCCTCACTCGGGTTCCCAGGCCAATATGGCGACTTATTTCGCCCTGCTGTCTCCGGGGGACACGGTGCTGGGGATGAATCTGGCTCATGGCGGGCATCTGACCCACGGAAGCCCGGTGAGTTTTTCCGGAAAGCTTTTTCATTTCGTGCATTACGGGGTGAACCGGGAGACGGGAACCATAGACTATGAAGAGTTGAGCCGCATCGCTCATGAGGCTCGGCCCAAAATGATCGTCGCCGGCGCCAGCGCATACCCCAGGATTCTGGACTTTAAGGCATTTTCCGATATTGCCGCATCCGTAGGCGCTTACCTGATGGTGGATATGGCCCATATTGCCGGCCTGGTGGCGGCCGGGGAACATCCGTCGCCGGTTCCCTACGCCGATGTCGTGACTTCGACGACCCACAAAACTCTCAGAGGCCCGCGGGGCGGCCTGATTCTGGCCAGGGAAGCCTATGGCCAGGCGCTGAACCGGGAAATATTCCCCGGCATTCAGGGCGGTCCGCTGATGCATGTGATTGCCGCCAAGGCTGTGGCTTTTCAGGAAGCGCTGTCGGATTACTTCAAGCTGTACCAGCATTGTGTGGTCCAGAACGCCGGAGTTCTGGCGGACCGTCTCATGGCTCAGGGCATTTCCCTGGTTTCCGGTGGCACCGATAACCACCTGATGCTGGTGGATCTGACCAACCTGGGCATTACGGGAAAGGAGGCCGAGGCGGTTCTGGGAAAAGCCGGCATCACGGTCAACAAGAACTCCATCCCTTTTGAGACGCGAAGCCCCTTTGTCACCAGCGGCATTCGGATCGGAACTCCCGCAGTGACCACGCGTGGGATGGGGGAAGGCGAGATGGAAGTGATTGCCGATCTGATCGTTCAGGTGCTGAAGAATCCGCAAAAGGATTCCGTGGTTCAGTCCTGCAGGGAAAAGGTCTGGCAGATGTGTGAGAATTTCATGGTTTACCAGGGATGATCAGCTGCCCGGAATCAATATTCGAGGAACCAATGCAGACGCCCCAATCGTTTAAGGAACGGGCATTCAGACGCCCCTCATGGGATGAATATTTCATGGACATCGCCGAACTGGTCTCCAGGCGTTCGACGTGTCGACGACGGGCGGTCGGGGCGGTGATCGTCAAGGACAAGCGGATATTGTCCACCGGATACAACGGCGCTCCGTCCGGCCTTCGGCATTGCCTTGAAATCGGATGCCTGCGGGAGCAAATGGATGTTCCGTCCGGAGAGCGGCATGAACTGTGCCGGGGTATTCATGCCGAACAGAATGCCATCATTCAGGCGGCTTTTCATGGGGTATCCATTCGGGATTCCGTAATGTATTGCACCAATCTGCCCTGTTCCATCTGCTGCAAGATGATCATCAACGCGGGAATCAAAACGATCTATTATCTGTCCGCGTATTCGGATGTTCTGTCCGAGGAAATGCTGGTCGAAGCCGGTGTTTCCTCGATCAGGCTTTGCCGGAAGGAGGAAGCATGAAATGCCCTTTTTGCGGACAGGCCGCTGATAAGGTGATCGATTCTCGAACCAGCAAGGAAGGAGACGTGATCCGCCGTCGTCGGGAATGCACCGCATGCCTGAGGCGCTTTACAACCTACGAGCATATTGAGGAAATCCCCATCATGATCATCAAGAAGGACGGGCGGCGGGAGGCTTTTAACCGCGAAAAGGTCCGCCAGGGGATCATGAAGGCCTGCGAGAAGCGCAAGATCAGCATGAACGATATCGAGGAGTTTCTGGACGATCTGCAGCGGGATCTTCGGGAGACCGGTGAAAAAGAGGTCTCCTCGTCGGTGGTCGGCGAAAAGATCATGGGAATGCTTCATGATCTGGACAAGATCGCCTATGTCCGGTTTGCCTCGGTTTACAGGGAATTCAAAGATGTCAACGACTTTGTATCCGAGGTCAGAAAGCTTCCTTCCCAGTCAGGGGCAAGCGGTGATTTGATTCAGAAGAATGAACCCGACGACTCAGCCAGATGAACCCTTCATGGCCGTAGCTCTGGAGCTGGCGGCTCATGGCCGGGGCCGCACCTCTCCGAATCCCATGGTCGGTGCGGTGGTGGTCAGAAATGGAAGGATCGTAGGCCGGGGATTCCACGAGGCGGCCGGAAAACCCCATGCAGAGGTCAACGCCATAGAGGATGCCGGCGACCAGGCCCTGGGGGCAGACCTGTATGTTACCCTGGAACCCTGCAATCATACGGGGAGAACTCCGCCCTGTACCGAAACCATACTTCGGGCCGGCATTCGGCGCGTGGTAGCAGCCATGAGAGATCCGAATCCCCGGGTTGCCGGCGGGGGGCTGGACTATCTGAGCCGATCGGGTTTACAGACGGTTGCGGGGATTCTGGAGGCCGAGGCCCGAAGACTCAATGAAAGTTTTGTCAAGTTTATTCAGACCGGCAGACCCTTTGTCATTCTGAAATGCGCCGCTACTTTGGATGGACGCATTGCGACGCGAACCGGCGATTCCAAGTGGATTTCAAATGAACAGTCCCGGGCTTATGTCCATGAGTTGCGACATGCCGCGGACGCGGTTCTGGTTGGCATCAATACCATCCGGTGCGATGATCCGCTTCTGACCGCCCGGCTTGAAACCGGACGGGGAAAGGATCCGGCGCGCATTGTTCTGGATACCCGGCTTTCCATCGATCCGAGGGCCAGGGTGCTTTCAGTTGACTCCGAGGCGGAAACCCTTGTCGTGTGCGGATGTCCTGTGGATGCCGGGAAAAAAGCCGCGATCGAGAAGAAAGGGGTTCGCATTTTAGAGGCGCCGGTCAAGGATTCTCATATCGATATGCGGGCTTTGATGCCGCTTCTGGGGCAGATGGAAATCACATCCGTTCTCATCGAGGGCGGCGGACGCGTCAGCGCCGCTGCGGTGGCGGCAGGCATCGTGGATAAGGTCGTATTTTTTTACGCGCCTAAAATTCTGGGAGGTGACGACGGTGTTCCGATTTTTCGGGGCGTCGGGCCCCGCCTGATGAGTGAATGCATTCGGATCAGAGACATTCGAACGCAGAGATTCGGGGATGATGTGATGATAGAGGGTTATGTCGATTCAACCCCTTTTTGACGGAAAGCCTATGTTTACCGGAATTATTGAGGGATTGGGAACCATTGTCGCCATGAGATCTGCAGCCCAGGGCAAGCGGATCGCCTTGGCGGCGGATTTTGATCTTGAGGGCGCCAAAATCGGCGACAGCATCGCTGTCAACGGGGCGTGCCTGACGGTGGTTGTCCTTCAGGGAAGCCGGTTTGAAGCGGATGTGTCTCCGGAAACCCTTCAAAGAACCGCCTTCTCAAGATCCGTGATCGGGGACCGGGTGAATCTCGAACGGGCTTTGCGTTTTTCGGACCGGCTGGACGGCCATCTGGTTTCCGGGCATATTGACGGCGTGGGATTTCTTCGCGACCGGCAGTCCCAGGGCAATTCGATCCTTGTGACGATCGAGGCGCCGCGCGCCCTGACCCGCTATATCATCGAAAAAGGATCCATATCTCTGGACGGAATCAGTTTGACCGTCAACCGCGTTGAATCCGATCGATTTCAGCTCAGCATCATTCCGCACACGGCAAAATTAACAACGATCGGCTTTAAAAAAATCGGTGATCCTGTTAACATTGAAACCGACCTGATCGGTAAATATGTCGAGCGCTTTGTATCGACCCGATCCGAAGGTCCATCCATTGACAGGGACTTTCTGGCAAGAAACGGATTTATCTGAAATGCTTGCCGATAAAACTTTAGGAGATGAACGAAGATTATGGCGTTGATTACAGTTGAACAGGCGCTTGAGGACATTCGGGCCGGCCGCATGGTCATTCTTGTGGATGACGAGGATCGCGAAAACGAGGGTGACCTGACGGTCGCCGCGGAAAAGGTGACGCCTGAGATTATCAATTTTATGGCGAAATACGGCCGCGGGCTGATCTGCCTTTCAATGACCCGGGAAAAGATCGAATCTCTGGAACTGCCGATGATGGTGGAAAACAACACCTCACAGTTTCAGACGGGATTTACCGTTTCCATTGAAGCCAGAAAGGGCGTGTCGACCGGAATATCGGCCGCAGACAGGGCCACGACGATTCTGACGGCAATCGCGGATGACGCCGAACCGCACGATCTGGTTCGTCCCGGTCACGTATTCCCCCTTCGGGCTCAGGATGGGGGCGTGATGGTGCGCACCGGTCAGACCGAAGGCTCCGTGGATCTGGCCAGGCTGGCGGGGCTGAAGCCGGCGGGCGTGATTTGCGAGATCATGAACGAGGACGGCACCATGGCCCGCATGCCGAGCCTTCAGCAGTTCAGCGAAGAACACGGCATTGGAATCTGCACGATTGCGGATTTGATCGAATACCGCATGCACAGGGAAAGCTTTGTGCACAGGGCGGCCGAGACGGTTATTCCGACGAGTTTTGCCGGTGAATTCAAGGCGGTGGTGTATGAAAACGATGTGGATGATCTGCTGCATCTGGCCATGGTCAAGGGGGAGATTGATTCCGACAAGCCCGTCCTGGTTCGGGTTCACTCGGAATGCCTGACCGGCGATATTTTTGGTTCCCTGCGCTGCGATTGCGGAGATCAGCTTCACAAGGCCATGGAGATGATGGATCAGGAAGGGTCCGGAATCTTGCTTTACATCCGTCAGGAAGGCCGGGGCATCGGACTGGTCAACAAGCTCAGAGCGTATGCCCTGCAGGATCAGGGACGCGACACGGTCGAAGCCAACATAGAACTGGGATTCAAGGCGGATCTTCGAAATTACGGCCTGGGCGCTCAGATTCTCGTGGACCTGGGAGTCAGGAAAATGAGACTGTTGACCAACAACCCCAAGAAGATCATCGGCCTTCAGGGCTATGGACTGAGCATTGTGGAACAGGTTCCCATCGAGATTGCGCCCAACGAGTTCAATCGTTATTATCTGGAGTGCAAGAAGAAGAAAATGGGGCATCTGCTGAAAATGAATGAAAATCAATCATGCTGTTCGCCGCATGACAAAAAGCCGCCGGAGGAATAAATCATGCCGAAAGTTTTTGAAGGAAAACTGCTTGCACAGAATAAGAAGTTTGGAATCGTGGTGAGTCGTTTCAATGATTTTATCACCGAGAAGCTGGTCGGCGGCGCTATCGACGCCCTGACGCGATGCGGGGCTGCGGATGCGGATATCGAGATCGTCAAGGTTCCCGGTGCGTTTGAGATTCCCATGATCGCAAGGAAGATGGCGGGGAAGAAGCGATATGATGCCATTATCTGCCTGGGCGCGGTGATTCGAGGATCCACGCCGCATTTTGACTATGTGAGCGCCGAGGTTTCCAAGGGAGTCGCCCAGGTGGGCATGGAGGCCGGAGTGCCGGTGATTTTTGGCATTCTGACCACGGACAATATTGAACAGGCGATTGAACGGGCAGGCTCCAAGGCAGGTAACAAGGGCTGGAGTGCAGCTGTTTCGGCCGTTGAGATGGTGAATCTGGTTTCGGAACTGGACAAAAAATAATATGGGCGTGCGTCGTAAATCCCGAGAGCTTGCCATGCAAGCTCTTTTTTATATGGACATGCAGAAGGAGATCTCCTGCGAGATGCTGGCCGTGTTTTGCCGGAATTTCACTCCGGCTAAGAAGGTCTTCCCGTTTTTCAAAGAGTTGACCGAAGGAGTGATCGCCCATCGCGGGCAAATTGACCAGCTCATCGAGCACTTTTCCAGTAACTGGAAAATCAGCCGTATGTCCTGCGTGGATCGCAACATCATGCGCATGGCTGTTTACGAGCTTCTGTTCTGCACGGAAATTCCGCCGAAAGTTTCGATCAACGAGGCCATTGACGTCGGAAAGCGTTTCGGCACGGAAGAATCCGGGGCGTTTATCAACGGCATTCTCGATACGATCCGGATAGCCATTGAAGAGGGAAAGATTGTTCGAATGACGGATCCGCTCGCCGACCATAATTCTGAAGACGGGGTTTGATGGATATTCCTGAAGAAATTGCATTTAGAGGAGGTTTGCATTGATCATCAAAGAACTGGCTGTCGGGCCGATCATGGCCAACTGTTTTATTCTGGGGTGCGAGACCAGCAAAGAGGCCATTGTGATTGATCCGGGCGATGACGTTGACAAGATTCTGCTTTCCCTGGCCGAGTCCAAGCTTACGGCAAAATATATCGTCAATACGCACGGGCATTTTGATCATACCGGCGGAAACCGGAAACTCAAGGCGTCCACGGGCGCGCAGCTTCTGATTCATGAGATGGATATTCCCATGCTCAGCCAGATTGCCGCCAGCGCGGCGGCGTGGGGCCTTTATGCGGAAGACTCGCCCCCGCCGGACCGCATTTTAGAAGACGGGGACTCCATCGCCTGCGGAACCATTCACCTTCAGGTGCTTCATACGCCCGGACACAGCCCCGGCGGGATCTCGCTTTATACCGACGACATGGTGTTTGTCGGAGACACTCTTTTTGCAGGGTCCATCGGTCGAACCGATTTGCCGGGCGGAAATTACGATACGCTGATCGGCATGATAAAGAAGAAGCTGTTCCCCCTGGGAGACAAGGTTGCGGTCTATGCCGGCCATGGACCGGCCACAACCATCGGCAGGGAGAGGCGCTATAATCCTTTTGTGGGAGAACGTTGAAAGTTTCAATGCGCATCAGAAGCCGGGAGAAGAATCGGAGATCTGCGTGAAGTACTGGATATCCTTGTGCTTGAGGATGTCGTAGTAAATTGTGATCTGTTCGATATATTTGACCGCCTCGCTTCCCCGGCAATAACCGTGACGAGCGTCCTTGAAGTAGACCCTCTGCTGCAGCAGGGGAAGGACTTCGACCATGGAAGTCCACTTGTCCGGGGGCAGCTTCAATTTCCGGGCGAGATTCCGTGCATCAAAAACATGCCCCAGGCCGAGGTTGTAGGCGGCAAGGGCCGTAAACAGGCGGTCCTGTTCCGGAATTCCCGAGAAATAGTCGTAAAGCCTTCTAAAATACCGCACGCCTGCGGCGATATTCTGCCCCGGATTCAGCACGTCCTCCACGTTCAGACTTTCGGCTGTGGAGGAAGTCAACTGCATCAGCCCGAAGGCTCCGGCCGGACTCTGGGCGTCAGGATCGAACTGGGATTCCTGGTACATCTGGGCTGTGATCAGCCGCCAGTCCAGGTCGTTTTTTTCGGCAGCCTGCTGGACGATATTTTTGAACGGGGGGAACCGGGTTTTCAGCCGGAAGTGAAACATGCTTAAGTCCATGTAGTCGATGGATTCCAGGTTCGCATAATACCGATCGTAAATTTCGTCGAATACGCCATTTTCTTGAATCGTCTCAAAAAAAGAATTGATCTGGTGCAAGAGTTTCCGGGAATTTTTTTTGACCGCCCAGCCAAGGAAGAAGCTTGAGCTGATGGGCTCTGAGATCACTATCTGGTGGTAGTGGCGGCGGGTACGGAGGGCGAGGTTGGTGGCGGCGATGGTTGCTTCCAGTTTTCCTGCGGCGACCTGCCGGATCAGTTCCTCGGCTGGAGCGTTGGCGTGCAGTTTGATTTTCAGATCATGGCCCTGGCGTTTCAGCGCCCTCAAATGGTCGTGATAGATGGAGCCGATGGATACATGTATCTTCTTGCTGCCCAAATCGTCTAAACCGCCGGCCGATGCGTTCTTTCGATGGGCAACAAGATGCTGTTGAATCTCCAGATAGCCGTTTGAAAATGAAATTTCCTGAGAGTTCCGATTGGTTATGGGGATATTGGCCGCAATAAAGGCGGCTTTGTTGTTCTTCAAAGCCGTTACCATGGATTCCCATGTTTCGGTTGAACATACCTTGAGCCGGACGCCGAGATATTCGGCAAAGGCCTTGGCCAGGTCATATTCAAAGCCCATGGGCTGACCGCGGTAAGAATAATAGCAATCCGCATCATTGCGGGTGATCATGGTGATCTCACCGGCTTCAAGAATTTCATCCAGAAGGCCGCGGGGAGTCATCTGTTCACAACCGGAGAAAAACATGGATGGAAGCATCACCAGGCACAAGAGCATCTTGACCCAGCCGGGCAATGATTTGAAATCCGGGTATCCTTTTGCCGTCAATCGCAACAATTAAAAGGCTCCCAGCTGACAGGGCCTGATTTTGATGCCGATCGTTTCACACACTCCGCTGACGGTCATTTTGGCCACCTTGAATTTCCGGGCGATGTCCCATGCCGCGCGGCAGGGCAGGCGCTGTTCAATCAGCGCGGCCCGGATCGCATCTTCGAGGCCTTCAATCGGAGAATCTACCGGTTGAACGATCTTTTTACGGGGTCCGAATCCGAAAATTCCCAGCTGGCAGCGAGCCAACCGTACATTCATCAGATCCGCGGTCTTTCCCACCTGATCTGCAGATACATCAAGCGCTTTGGCGATTTTAAAGGCCGACGCGCACCAAAGCTCACCATTTTGAAGGTGATTTTCAATCTGATGACGAATCAAAGGGGACAGCACAGCTCCCGGTTCGTGTTTTTCTGAAAAAGATTTTGAACTCATTTTTCGAATCCTTTGAATATCTGAAAATTTTCTTCTTTAAGAAGCGCAACACAGGCATCCACTGCGGCTTCATGTGAATCCGCCACATTCCGGCGGCATTTTAAACACGTACGCATCAATCATTTTACTCAACCATGAATTCACGAGGCATGAAGACCTTCGGAATACCGCTGTTTCAGCTTGCTCAAAGCCCGGCCGACTGCGGGGAGTCGCTATTTTTCTTGAACAAATCCAACGGGTCTGATAGTGAAATACCCGGTTGAACATCGATCTTTATCGCTGAAACCTTTGTCGGCGAAGATCGGCGGTATGTTGCCATGTTCATGTGCTCCTTGCCGGGCGCGATGCCCAATGCGCTCTTCCGCTGCACATTCATTCAGCCGGGTTGCCAAATAACAGAGGTATTTTGTCGATGCTTAGTGCCTTAACTATTGACAGCCTCACAAATATGGGCTTCGGGCTGTATTTTGTCAACCAATTTCCGGCAAAGGACGGCGGCGGTGTCAGGCGGCTGCGTTTCGGGTTGAAGGAAAGCAAGGTCTATGTATCCAGGCAGGATTCGAAGAATTACCCGTGAGATCCGTGTCGGTGGGGTCGCAATCGGTGCGAAGGCGCCCATCAGTGTCCAGTCCATGACCAATACCTTTACCGAGGATATCCAGGCGACGATTGAGCAGATCCGCCGTCTGGAAAACGCCGGATGCGAGATCGTTCGCCTGGCAATTCCCAGTGAGGCTGCTGCTGCGGCCCTTGCTGCCGTCAAGTCCGGCGTTTCGATTCCCATCATCGCGGATATTCATTTTGATTACCGTTTGGCGATTGCCGCCGCCCGTTTTGGCGCAGACGCCTTGAGAATTAATCCCGGCAATATCGGCGGCCGCAGGCGAATTCAGGCAGTGGTCGACTGCGCCAGGGATCATGGAATTCCGATCCGCATCGGGGTCAATTCGGGATCTCTGGAAAAAGACCTGATTGAAAAGCATCAGGGGGTGACCGTGGATGCGATGGTGGAAAGCGCTCTGCGTCATATCTCGGTGCTTGAATCCATGAATTTTGACGCCATCAAGGTTTCCATCAAAACCTCGGATGTGGGCCGGACCGTTGCAGCCTACCGGCGCCTTTCCCAGCTTACGGATTATCCGCTGCATCTGGGTGTTACCGAGGCTGGAACCCTGTATTCCGGCATCGTGAAATCCGCTCTCGGCATCGGGATGCTGCTGTCCGAAGGCATCGGCGATACGCTGCGCGTTTCTCTGACCCGTGATCCGGCCGAAGAGGTGCGCGTGGGCTACGAGATTCTGAAGGCCCTGAATATCCGGCGCCGAGGGCCGGAGATCATATCCTGCCCGACCTGCGGCCGTTGCCGGATCGATCTGTTCGGCATCGTTGAGCAGGTGGAAAAGGCCCTGGAAAACTTCAGAGCGCCGATCAAGATCGCCATAATGGGATGTGTGGTCAACGGACCCGGCGAGGCCAGGGAGGCCGATGTCGGAATCGCCGGCGGGGACGGTATCGGCATCTTATTTAAAAAAGGCAGGGTGGTTGAACAGTTTCCTCAGGAAAAACTGGTCCATGTACTGATGGAACATCTTGCGGACTATGCGGATTATGATAAAAATACAAATTGAATCAGCGGTTTTGAAAGACGGGATTTATGCCGTCGCGCAAAGCTTTCAGATGAGAGGGACCTTATGACAAAACAGGCGAAAACGGCGATATCTCCGACGCGGCAGGAGGATTATCCGGAATGGTACCAGCAGGTGGTCAAAGCTTCGGATATGGCCGAACGCTCCCCGGTGCGGGGGTGTATGGTGATCAAGCCCTGGGGCTATGCGATCTGGGAGGGGATTGTCCGGGAACTCGACGACATGTTCAAGACCACGGGGGTCAAAAATGCCTATTTCCCCCTTTTCATTCCCCTGAGTTTTCTTGAAAAGGAAGCCGAGCACGTGGAAGGTTTTGCCAAGGAGTGTGCCGTTGTGACGCACCACCGTCTGGAAAAGGGCCCTGAGGGCGGGCTGGTTCCCGCCGGTCCGTTGCAGGAGCCTCTCGTGATAAGGCCTACCAGCGAGACCATCATCGGCGATGCTTTTGCCCGGTGGGTGACCAGTTACAGGGATCTTCCCGTTCTGATCAATCAGTGGGCCAACGTGGTCCGCTGGGAAATGCGCACCCGGATATTTCTTCGCACCAGTGAATTTCTATGGCAGGAGGGGCATACGGCTCACGCCAGCCAGGCAGAGGCTGTCGAGCGTACCCGAATGATGCTCGATGTTTATGCCCGGCTGGCCGAGGAGATCCTGGCCATACCGGTGATTCAGGGGAGAAAAACCCCGGCGGAACGTTTTCCCGGCGCTGTGGATACCCTGTGCATCGAAGCCATGATGCAGGATCGAAAGGCCCTTCAGGCAGGAACCTCTCATTTTCTGGGCCAGAATTTTTCAAAAGCTTCGGGCATTAAATTTCAAAATCCGGAGGAAAAAGAGGAGTATGCCTGGACCACCTCATGGGGAGTTTCCACCCGCCTGATCGGAGGGTTGATCATGACTCATGCCGATGACGACGGCCTGGTTCTGCCCCCAAGGGCCGCCGCCGCCCATGTGGCGTTGATGCCCATATACCGCAGTGAGCAGGAAAAAGCCCTGGTCATGGAATACACGCAAAGTCTGGCTTGCCGGCTTCGGGACGTTTTTTATCATAACCGCCGGCTGATTGTGGAGGTCGATGACCGGGAAATCGGCGGGGCCCGGGGCTGGGACTGGATCAGAAAGGGAATTCCGATCCGCGTGGAGATCGGTCCCCGGGACATGGCCGCCGAATCGGTGTTCATGGCCCGGCGGGATAAGCCGCACAAGGACAGGGTGTCGATTTCCCGCAAAGAATTTGTCGCCCGTATTGCCGAAATATTGGATGATATGCAGCAGAATCTTTTTGAGCGGGCCCTGGCTTTTCAAAAGGAAAATACGGCAAAAATCGATGGCAGGGATGCGTTTTACGCGTATTTTACGCCCAAAAATTCCGAGCAGCCGGAAATTCATGGAGGATTTGCCCTCGCCCACTGGTGCGCCTCAAACGCATGTGAATCCAGAATCAAAGAAGATCTGAGCGTCACGATTCGCAGCATTCCCTTTGAAGCCGAGTTTGAGAACGGATTTTGCGTCTACTGCGGTAAACCGAGCGGCCGGCGCGTGATTTTTGCCAAGTCCTACTGATCTTCATGCCCTGCGCGGTTGCAGTGGAACATGAGGCTGGGGCTGTTTTTAAATCAAATTTGAGCGTCCTATGATCCGCATCAACGAGATCATCGACAAAATGCTTGCGTATACCTCCGAGGCCGATCTGGGGATCGTCGAGCGGGCCTATATCTATTCCGCCCGCGTTCATGAGGGACAGGTGCGGTTGTCCGGCGAGCCGTATTTGTCGCATCCGCTGGAGGTGGCCGGTATTCTTGCCGATATGAAACTCGATGCTGTCAGCGTTGCTTCGGCGCTGCTGCACGATGTGATCGAGGATACGCATACCACCGAGGAAAATATCCGGGAGATGTTTGGTCCCGAGGTGGCGCACATTGTATCCGGCGTCACCAAGCTCAGCGCGCTGCCTTACGACAGTGCGCAGGCACGGGAGGCTGAAAGCATTCGAAAGATGCTGCTGGCCATGGCGGATGACATACGGGTGGTTCTGATCAAGCTTGCCGACCGTCTGCACAACATGCGAACCCTGCAGTTTCATAAAAGCGCCGGCAAACAGCGCAGGATCGCCCAGGAGACTCTGGACATCTACGCCTCGATCGCGGCGCGTCTCGGGATTTACTGGATCAAGAACGAGTTGGAGGACCTCTCTTTCAAATATATTCTTCCGGAAGATTATGAAAGAATCAGAAGCCTGGTCAGCAAGGATCAGGTGGAACGCGAAGAGTTTATCGAGACGGTCAAGCGCTACATCAAGAAAAAGATGGATGAAAACCATCTGAAATGCGAGGTTCTTGGGAGATACAAACGCTATTACAGCATTTTTCAGAAGATGCGGAAGCAAAACCTTGCCTTTGAGGATGTCTATGACATCATCGCTTTTCGAATCATTCTGGAAACCATTTCCCAATGCTATGAAGCTCTCGGCCTGCTGCACTCCCTCTGGAAGCCGGTTCCTAATAAATTCAAGGATTATATCGGCATGCCCAAGCCCAACATGTATCAATCCCTGCATACCACTGTCATCGGACCGGTCGGCGAGCGAATCGAGATTCAGATTCGTACCCATGAAATGGACCAGGTGGCCAAGTCGGGAATTGCGGCTCACTGGAGCTATAAAGAGGGAGGGAAGATCGATAAGAGTCTGACGAAGACCTTTGCCTGGCTTCAGACGCTGATCGAAAATCAGGAGAACATCAAGGATCCGAAAGAATTTCTCGAAAATGTTCGGATCGACCTGTTTCCCGATGAGGTTTATGTGTTTACCCCCCGGGGCGAGATCAAGTCGCTTCCCAGGGGCGCTACTCCGGTGGATTTTGCCTATATGATTCATTCGGAAGTGGGGCATCAGTGTGTGGGGGCCAAGGTCAACAACCGCATGGTGCCTTTGCAGTACAAGCTTGTAACCGGGGATGTTATTGAAATTACGACCGCCAAGGGTCATCGTCCCAGCAAGGACTGGCTGAAGTTCGTTCAAACCATCAAGGCGCGTTCCCGGATCCGCCAATGGATCAAGACCCAGGAAAAAGACCGCAGCGTCAGCCTTGGCAGGGAGATGTGCGAGAAGGCGTTTCGCAAACACAAGCTGAATTTCAATATCCTCTCGAAGTCCGAACAGATGGGCAGGGTGGTCGAGGAATTCGGTTTCAAGACGATGGACGACCTGATTGCCAGCGTGGGATACGGCAAGATTACGCCGCTTCAGATCGTCCGGAAGTTCGCCCAGAAACCCGATGCCGAACCGGAGCCTTCCCTTGTTTCACGAATCGTGGAACGCGAAGACAGGAAAAAACTCAGGACCGGCGTCATTGTCAAGGGCGTGGATGATATTCTGATTCGTTATGGGAAATGCTGCCAGCCGGTGCCCGGGGATTCGATCACCGGGTACATCACGCGAGGACACGGGGTGACCGTGCACCGCACCTCCTGCATTAATGCGCTGAAGATGAATCCGGAAAGGCAGATCGAGGTGGAATGGCCTGATGAGATTTCCGCGACTTATCCTGTGAAGATTCACATTCGAGCATTTGACCGGGTTGGGCTGCTGGCGGATGTTGCCGCCAGCATCAGCAAGAGCGGCGCAAACATCATCAGCGTGGATACCGAAACCCGGTCAAAGGAAATGGCTTATCTGAATTTCACCCTTTCGGTGAATGGCACCGAGCATCTGAGCAGCGTGATTTCGGCCGTCAAGGGCGTCAAATTCGTTCAGGAGGTCAGCCGCATTGAAACCTAGGCCGCTTTAATAACGCTTCCGGACTTGATGCAGTTGGTGCAGACGGTCATTTTTTTCACCTGCCCGTTCTTTTGAAGGACACGGATATGCTGCAGATTCGGATTAAAACGCCTTTTGGTTACATTGTGGGCATGGCTGACGTTGCTGCCGACCATGGATTTTTTGCCGCAGATCTCGCATATTTTGGACATCGTTGATATATCTCCCGTTGGTTTCAATATTCAAACAGTGTGCGCTTGTACATCAAATTTCCGAAGGTGTAAAGAAACTTTTTTAAATCAAGGGCTGCCCCGCCTTTATTGAATACCGTTCATGCCTTCCTTGTTCCCGCCTTGCATTGTCAGTGCCGGATCTGCCGGCGTGTCGGGCAGTTTCGCCTCGCACCGGGCGATGTATTCCATAGCCTCTTTGTGAATACCGACATCCGGGTACTCGGTCAGCACGGTTTTGAAACGGCTTAAAGCCGCTTTATAGTGCTTTGACTTGAAATAAAAAAGCCCCACATAGAATTCATGTCCTGCCATACTGCTGTTGCACTTGAAAATATTGGCCTCGGCCTTTTGCGTGTAAGGATCATTCGGATAGCTTTTTTTCAGGCGCTGAAAACTTTCCAGGGCCTTTCTGGCCGTGGTCTGGTCACGGTCCACCGTATCGATGCGCTCAAAATTGCACAGACCGATCTGGTAGATGACATAGGGCATGGCATCATTCCTCGGGTGCAGGTTTTCGAATTCTTCATAGGCGAAAATGGCATCCTCGTATTCCTTAAGATAATAATGGGAATCGGCGATCTTGAGTTCAGCCAGAATGGCGAACTTGCTGAACGGATACCAGTCTTTGAGCTTCTGAAAATGTTCGATGGCTTCCCGGTAATCGCCCTCGGAAAAGGCTTCCATGCCGAGGCTCGTCAACTGGTCTGAGGATTTTTCGGTTTTGGATTCGAACCAGGCGCAACCCCATCCGGAAAGGGACAACAACAGACAAACGATAATGATTTTTTTCATAATTTATAAACTCTCAATGTAATGGGCTGCCGAAGTGGCGGCAATGGCGCCGTCGCCGACAGCCGTCGCCACTTGGCGCAAGGGAGTGCTTCGAACGTCTCCGGCGGCAAAAACACCGGGCGCCGAGGTCTCCATGCGGGCGTTGACCGCGATGAAACCGGCATCGTCAAGCTTCAAGGCGTTGCCGACAAGCCGGGTGTTTGGCTGAATGCCAACCCAGACGAAGCATCCTTCAACGTCAAGCTGTTGCGTTTCGCCGGTCTTGACGTTTTGAACCGACACTTTTTCCAGGTTAAACAAGCCGTCAAATCCGGTCACCACCGAATTCCAGATAAATTCTATCCTGTTATTGGAAAAGGCGCGTTCCTGAAGGATCCTGGCAGCGCGGAGCTGGTCCCGCCGGTGAATCAGATAAACCTTTTTGACGAATTTGGTCAGATACAAACTTTCCTGAACGGCCGTATCTCCGCCGCCGACCGCCGCTACCACGCCATCCTTGAAAAACGGAGCATCGCAGGTTGCACAGGTGGAAATTCCCCTGCCCAAAAAATTTTCTTCCTTATCGGCTCCGAGCTTTTTGGGAGAGGCTCCGGTTGCAATCACCACGGCGCGGGCGGTGATGGTTGTTTTTTCGAGCGCAATCTTTTTGACCGGTCCGGAAAGGTCCAGGGAAACCACCTCGCCGGTTTCAATCTTCAGACCAAAGCCCTTGGCCTGTTCAATGAATTTTTCGACCAGATCAGCGCCGGGCAGGCCTTTGGGGAATCCCGGGTAGTTTTCGATCCAGTCGGTCACGATGATCTGGCCGCCGGGAACGAGTTTTTCAAGCATCAGAACGTTGAGGCGTGCGCGGGAGGCGTAAATTCCGGCGGTCAGTCCGGCCGGGCCGCCGCCGATGATTACCAGATCGTAGTCAACGGTGTTCATTTTTCAATTCCTAAAGCAGCTTTTTCAGGGATTCGTCAATCTTGTTTTTTGCGACCAGGCCGCGGAGCTGGTCCACCAGGTCTCCTCCCTTGAAGAAAAGCAGGGTGGGAATAGCCTTGATGCCGTATTTGCCGGGAGTTGCTGAGTTTTCATCCACATTGCATTTGGTGATTTTAATCTGACCGCCGTATTCCGCCGCCAATTCATCGATCGCGGGGGCAATGGCCTTGCAAGGCCCGCACCAGGGCGCCCAAAAGTCCACCAGAACCGGTTTGTCGGATTTCAGTACTTCTGCCTCGAAATTGCTGTCGTTGACTTCCTTTGCCTTTGACATAACGATTCCTTTCTTTGGGCCGTTTGATTATGGTCTGATATCGGCTTCCTGTCAGGGCCGGCTGTTCGCTTTCAACCGTCAACCAATAACCATTCACTGATAACTGATTTGCCGCAAAATAGGGCCGCGGATTGATTTTGTCAAAACGCATGCCCCCGAAGCAGGGCGACATAAAATTCGGTTGAGTTCGATATAAGAGCATTTTGAAATACCGAAGGATAGCGTAATGGTTTATATTAAATGTTCGGGCGGCTGTCAATATGTTGTAAAAAATGCCGTGGAACGTTTGTCCTCCGGGTTGGGCGCGGTATCGGACGGGAAGCCGCTGCATGGGCATCGATCTTAAAACGTCTTGCACAATGCCCAGGGAGCGGCTATTGTGCATCTGACGCCGCAGACGCTCGGGGATTAGCCGACCGGCGTCCGAGCTGGTTCAGGAACGGATGAAAGGCGTTCAGATGAACGGCTTTCAACAGAAATCATACAGGCCCTGCCAGCTCTGATCCGTCGGTTCCGGCGACCGGCATCTAATTTTTCCTGACAGGGTGAATGATATGCCCAGAAATTTCCATTCGATTTATTCTCACGGTTTCCTGCGCGTGACGGTAGCCATTCCGAATGTCCGTGTGGCGGACTGCGCCTACAATGTCGAGCGCGCTCTGCTTCTGGCCCGCCGCGCCTCCGAAAGCCACGCAGCGATCGCGCTTTTTCCGGAACTCTGCATCTCCGCCTATTCCAACGAGGACCTGTTTCATCAGGATGCCCTCCTGGATGCCGTGCGGTCCGCGCTGTCTTTTCTGATCAGGGAAAGCCGCACCCTTTCACCCGTGCTTCTCGTGGGCGCTCCGCTCAGATTCGAGGAAAAGCTCTTCAACTGCGCCGTCGTGATTTACCGGGGCAGGGTGCTTGGAATCGTTCCCAAGACCTATATCCCCAATTATCGGGAATTTTACGAGAAGCGGCAGTTTACCTCGGGACGGGATGCTTTTGGAAAGGAGGTACAATTTCTGGGAGAAACCGTTCCCTTCGGGAGCGACCTGATTTTTGACGCCATCAACGTTCCTGGTTTTGCCCTTCACGTGGAAATCTGTGAGGACATCTGGACCCCGATTCCTCCGAGCACCTATGGTGCGCTGGCCGGCGCCACGATTCTTGCCAATCTGTCGGCCAGCAATATTACCGTGGGAAAGACGGACTACCGGAAATTGCTGTGCGCCTCGCAGTCGGCAAAGTGTGTTTCGGCCTATCTGTATTCCGCCGCCGGGCCGGGGGAATCCACCACGGATCTGGCCTGGGACGGATACGCCGTCATTTATGAGAACAATGATCGCCTGGCGGAATCTCAGCGATTTGCGGGAGAGGAGCAGCTGATTGCGGCGGACATCGATCTGGATCGCTTGGTGCAGGAGCGCATGCGGCTGACCAGTTTCAACGACTCGGTCGGCGAGCACCGCCGGCGGCTTGCCCGTATGCGGCGCATTTCGTTTGAATTCGAGATTCCAGGGGCAACCGTGGGGCTGATGCGCCGCGTGCCGCGTTTTCCGTATGTGCCCAGCGACGCTGCAGTGCTCGACGAACGCTGCTTCGAGGTTTACAACATTCAGGTTCACAGCCTGATGAAACGGCTTTCCGCAATCGGTATGAAGCATCTGGTCATCGGTATTTCCGGCGGACTGGATTCCACCCAGTCGCTGATCGTCGCCGCTAAAACCATGGACCGACTGGGGCTGCCCCGGACGAATATTCTTGGATACACCATGCCGGGATTCGCTACCAGCGCGATCACGAACCAGAATGCCCACCGGCTGATGAACAGCCTTGGCATCACGGCGGGTGAAATCGACATCCGTCCATCCTGCATGCAGATGTTCCGGGATATCGAGCACCCCTATGCCGGCGGGGAGCCGTCCTACGACATTACGTTTGAAAACGTTCAGGCCGGGGAAAGAACCTCCCATCTTTTCCGTCTGGCGAACCTGCACAATGCCATCGTGCTGGGCACCGGCGATCTGAGCGAGCTGGCCCTGGGCTGGACAACCTACGGGGTCGGGGACCAGATGTCTCATTACAACGTCAACGCCTCTGTGCCCAAGACCCTGATTCAACACCTGATCCGATGGATCATCCGCACCGGCCAGTTTGACGAGGATACCGGCAGGGTGCTTCAGTCCATTGTGGACACCGAGATATCCCCCGAACTGATTCCGGATGAAAACGGCGCCTGCGACAAGCCGGCGCAGCGGACGGAGTCGGTGATCGGGCCTTACGAACTTCAGGATTTCAATCTGTACTATACGCTTCGATTCGGGTTCAGGCCGAGCAAGGTGGCGTTTCTGGCGCAACATGCCTGGGGCGAGAAATCGCAAGGAGCCTGGCCTGAATTTCTGCCGGCGGACAAATGCAACGAATATGACCTGACAACCATCAAAAAATGGCTTGAGGTGTTTCTCTATCGCTTTTTCAAGACCAGCCAGTTCAAAAGGACGGCCATGCCGAATGGCCCCAAGGTGGGATCGGGCGGCTCGCTTTCCCCTCGCAGCGACTGGCGTGCCCCGAGCGATTCCGAGGCCCTTGTGTGGCTGGAAGAATTGCGGAACAATGTACCCGGATAATCGGTGAGGATTTGATGAGTATCATTATATCGGATAGGGTTGGACCTCGGCTCTTGGGCATGGACCGCTGTGTTCAAACGTTTTCCAGGGCCCGCCTTCGGCGCTTTTTGAGAACCAATGCAAACATGATGGTCTCTTAAAAATTGAAAAACAAAATTCCAGACGTTTTAAATTATCGATGCTCTCCACCACCGGGGTATTTATTCCGGGTGGTGGAGAGCATGCGGGAAAGATCAGTTACGGGGACTGAAATCATGGGAAAAAGCGAGGAGATCACTCCGCCCTTTCTTCTTTGCTGGTTTCAAGGTACATTACCTCGGCGCCGACCGCTTTGGCGATCTGATCAAGCTCCTGCTTCCGGATATGCTCGACGTAGAGTTTCAGATCTATGCCGCAGACGCCGATCACGCGGAACCGGGGCTTTTTTTCTCCTTTTTCAACCTTGCGACGTTCACGAACAAAAATTTTTGCACTCATGGCGCTCTCCTTTCAAAAAATCGGGTTTGGGGGGCCGGCCTTCAATCAATTGATCTTGATGAAACCGGAATTTATATTTTACATATATATCCTTAAAGGATATATGTCAACAATATGAATCAAAAAAATACAAAAGATCCCGGCTCAGGCAAAAGGCAACGTTATATTCAGCCGTCAATTCTGATGAGTCTGAAATTAAAGTCTTCCTATGGGTACGAATTAATTCAGGAAATTCAAAAACTGGGGTTTGTGGAAGGATCGGCGCCTCCGGGCATGATCTACCGGCACCTTCGGCAGCTGGAGGAGGAAGGCATGGTCTGCTCCGAATGGCATACCGAAGGCGCAGGACCGGCCAGGCGGATCTATCGCCTGACCCCGGAAGGCGATGACATGCTCTATTCCTGGATCCAGTACATGGAGGATCAGGCCCGAAAACTTAAAGATTTTACCGAAGGGTACTATCGGATAACGGGCTGCCAAGGCACAAGCCATTCAATCGAATAAGAGGTGATGAAGACTGCAAGCAGGCTGTTTTCGAGCCTGCATTTTTACACCACCGTTATTTTTTCCTTCGGAATCTGTTTTTTGAATCCCCTTGCGTACCTGTAGCGGGATGAAGCAGCCCGCCTGAATGCCATTGTTGTACGCATTGGTGGTCACTTTTCCATTCACAGGGTCGAAATATTTGCCTGCATCTGTCAGTACCGAAGCCTGATGTATGCTTTTCTGTCGGAAAGCATTCCAGACATATGATCCTTTCTTCCAAACGGTTCAGAAAAAATTTCTGAGTATCCCGACCCTATTGGCCCAACAATTAGCCTGATTTCACCAGAGCGTTCAACAGATGATGATTTTTAGTTATTATTGGTAATTTTGGGTAATTAGTTAACTTTGCATTGACATGAGCAAACATATAAGTTTAAAAAAACACGAATATCGGCATGTATTGATGGCGTGACCGTTGCTATGGCCTTTCAGCCGGATTGAAAAAAAGCGGCATGTCATCCGTGAATGGGTTTGAACCCGAGACATCCAAACCGAAGAATTTGGTTTGTGGGAGGGAAAAATGAGATTTGCGTGCAAGATAGGGATGACTCTGATTCTCGGATGGTGCCTGGCGTTCCCCGCGCCGGGTTTTTCGAAAACAACGGAGGAACAGACGGAAGCCTACACACTGGGAGAGGTGGTGGTCACTGGAGAGCGGGAAGGCGTGGAGGCTGTGGGAACGGTCCGCGAAATTACGGCTGCGGATATTCAGCGCAATGGGGCCAGAACGCTGGACGAGGCTCTTGACCTCCTGCCGGGCATTCAGGTCCGGACGGGCAATGACGGAGTTCCCCGCGTCGATATGAGGGGCTTCCGTTCCAGGCACGTACTCCTGCTGCTCGACGGCATTCCCTTCAACTCCACCTCCGACGGTCAGTTTGACCCGACGACGATTCCCACGGAAAATATCGCCAGAATCAAAGTCTCTTACGGAAATCATTCGGTGCTTTACGGGGAGGGCGGACTCGGCGGAGTCATCAATATCATCACCAAAAAGGGAACTGAAGGTATTCAGGGAAAGGTGTCGGCCGAGGCTTCCGAACGCAACAAGTGGCTGGGCCGTTTCAACCTTTCCGGGGCAAAAGATTCGGTGGATTTTTTTCTCGGGGGCAGCCTGATGGATTCGGACGGGTACCCTCTGTCGGATGATTTTGAAGAAACTCCTCACGAGGACGGGGGCCTGAGAGAAAACAGCGACCGGGAATCCGGCAATCTGTTTGCCAATGTCGGTTATAAGGCCACCGACAGCCTGTCGCTGGGTCTTGTGTATAATTACCTGAAAGGCGAATACGGCAAGCCGCCGTCGACCATCGACAAGTCTATGGATCCGGATTTTGCCAAAAATCTCAAGTATGAACGGATGGATGACATCGAAGGAAACAGCGGCCAGGTATCTTTCAACTGGGATAACGGATCGCCTTTGAATCTGAGGGGTTGGGCATATGCCAACCAGCAGGACGAGGAAACCAATTGTTACGATGACAACCGGTACAACAGCCAGAAAGCCAAGGGCGCATTTCATGAGGAAGCCAGAACGACCATTTCCGGGGCAAACCTTCAGGGCGGTTGGGACATGGGTTCTGCAGGCCAGCTGACGATGGGACTCTCCCTGGCCGGGCAGGAATTTGAATCCTCCGGATATGAAATTCTGGATAAAAAGGGGACCAAAGGGTCTTTGGCGCTGGATAAAGAGCTTGATACGTATTCCGCTGCCCTGGAATACGAGGTCAATCCGCTGGATTCACTTGGAATCACAATCGGGTACGGGCATCACTGGCTCGACAAGGAGGAGGGCAGCGACGACGATGACGGATCATTTTTGATCGGTGCCTACTATGATCTTTTGCAGGATACAAGGCTTCGGGCATCCGTTGCCAGAAAAATTCGTTTTCCGTCCATCAAACAACTTTACGATGCGCCCAATGGCGGCAACGTAGATCTGACAACGGAAAGGTCTATGAATTACGAACTGGGCGTCGAGCAGCATCTGCCGATGAACAGCCGGATGACGCTGACCGGATTCTGGATCGATGTGGATGATTATATTGAAAAGAATATTTACGCATCAGAAAATTTTGAGAACTATGAAGAATACCGCTTCAAGGGTTTTGAGCTGACAGCGGAAACCCGATTCATCGAGAACCTCATGCTCAGGGCCGGATATACCTATATGGAGACGGAGGACCGGTCGGCAGGCACGTTGAAAGATGAACTTCAGCACCGCCCGGAGCACAAGATCACGCTGGAAGCAGGCTATGATTTCGATTTCGGTCTGTCGGTTTATGCGGCCCTGCTGCATGTGACCGACCAGTATTTTTACTCCGATACACTGACTCCGCCGGATAACAAAAGAGCGCTTAACGACTATACCGTGGTGAACCTCAGGCTCAGTCAGAAGCTGCCGAGCAGCGGTGTGAGCCTGTACGCTGGCGCGGACAACCTGTTTGATGAGGATTACGAGGAAAGCTACGGGTCACCTCGGGAAGGACGGACGATGTATGCCGGAATTGAGTTCGAGTTCTGACGATCAGTTTTCCGGAGGTTTGTATACGTGAAACCGGTTCTGAATATGGACCGTGTCTCATTCACGTATCCCGGTTCATCCGTTCCCGCCCTCAGCGATCTGTCGTTATCCATGGATGCGGGTGAGTGCGTCTGCATCTCGGGGTCTACCGGATGCGGAAAAACCACGTTGCTGATGGCGGTTCAGGGACTGTTGAAAGATGGCGACAGACAGGGTTCGATTTCCATCCACCCGGTGCTGCCGGGACTGAATTCCGGCATGGTGTTTCAAAATGCGGAAACACAGATCCTGTGCAGCACGGTGGAGGATGAAGCCGCATTCTGGCCGGAAAATTGCGGAATGTCTGCAGACGACATCCGTTTGGCGGTCGGAGATGCCCTTGATGCGGTGGGGCTGGCGGGACTGCGGAAT
This sequence comes from Desulfobacteraceae bacterium UBA2245, assembly GCA_002347265.1. GTDB lineage: Bacteria > Desulfobacterota > Desulfobacteria > Desulfobacterales > UBA2245 > UBA2245. The sequence goes on from DDYB01000032.1 coordinate 217,684, forward strand.
CGAAATGTTGAAGCGCTTTCCGCCGGGCAGAAACATCGTCTGACGATTGCCTCCGTCCTGTCGATGAAGCCGGGTTTGATTCTCATGGATGAACCCTGCGGACAACTTGACGCTCCCGGAAAGCGGCAGCTCATCGAGATACTGAACTATCTCAAACAAAGGGGTCATTCCCTGCTGATCGCAGATCATGAACTGGAGCCCTATCGATCGATTGCCGATCGATTCGTGCTGATGGAAAAAGGGCGCATTCAAAGGATTTCAGGGAAATTTCCTTCAGAGTACGAAATGTCGCGGGTTTTCGAAGGAATCAGCTCGGATCCGAGCTCCCGGTCATTCGGGCCGCCGGCTGTGGAGATCAGGAATCTTCAGGTAGCCGGGCCGGAAGGGGATCTACTGATTGATCAGCTGGATCTCACCGTCAGGCGTGGAGAGTTTGTTCATATCTACGGGATAAACGGATCCGGAAAGTCCACCTTTCTCAAGTGCGTCTGCGGATTTGTCCCTCCTGAATCCGGAATGATCCGGATTGCCGGAATCAATCGCCCCAGGCCCTGGCAGCTTGCGGGCAAGGCGGCCTTGTTGATGCAGAATCCGCAGCGCCAGCTGTTTGAAGACACTGTGTTTGACGAGGTCGCTTTTGTTTTGAAAATATCGGGGATGAAGGCGGATCAGGTTCGAGAGCGGGTCATGGAGACCCTGGAGGGCTGCGCCTTGAGCCACCTTGCCGATCGTTCTCCCCTGACCCTGAGCTTCGGCGAACAGCATCGGGTGGCGCTGGCATCCGTGATTGTTTCCGAACCGGAGGTGCTGCTGCTGGACGAGCCTTTTGCCGGTCTGGACGTTAACCGGCGACGCCAGACCATCCGGCAGATTGAAACGATTTGCCGGGACCGGAAAACGGCCGTGATAATGGCATCTCACAATCCCTTATACGCCGGGCATGGCGCGGATCAATCTCTGGCTCTGGAACACGGCCGTTTCAGTCCGGCGATTTTCAATAATCAGGATATGTCTCTTTCATGAGTCTGAGTGCGTTTCAAAGAATCGGCTGGCAGTTCAGCGCTGTTGATTCCAGGCTTCACCGAATCAGCGCGGGCTGGAAAATGGCGGGCATGCTCGCGATGTGTTCGGCGGCTTTTGTCGGGAAAAGCTTTCCAGCCCTGCTGGCACTGCTGGTCCTCAATGTCATCGGTTACCGTCTGGGGCGCGTGAAAGCCGTTGAAATGTGGAGAGACATGCGGTTTTTCATGATCCAGACAATGATCGTGGTAGCGCTGTATGTTCTGCGGGACGGAATTTATGATGGGGTGCTGCCCGGCCTGCGAACATCTCTTCAGATCCTGCTGTTTTTCATGCCGGGCGCTCTTTTTCTTCGCGTGACCCCGTCTTCCCAGCTGATGAGAAGTCTGCGCCGCTGGCTGCCGGAGCGGGTCGCATTTTTCGTGTTCATCAGTTTTCGTTTCATTCCGTATTTTGCAAGGGAGATATCCGACATATCCATGGCACAGCAGCTTCGGGGCGCTCGAATCGACAAGCATTCCCTGGCCAATCCCCGAAACTGGCCGGGGCTGTTTCACTGCCTGATGGTTCCCCTCATGATACGGGTCATGAAAACCGCCGAGGATGCGGCGTTGTCGGCAGAGGCCAGAGGCTTTGGAAAAACCGGCCGTTCGCATTCCAGTTTTACAGTTGCGAAGGAGTGTGAATGAAATCATCCGATGATCATCTGCTGTGGGGAATGTTCAGCCTGCGGGAGGCCCTGTACCTGTCCTTCTGCGCGATTTTTATCGTGATCGCCAAGGCGGTACTGCGGCTTCACCTGCATGTGACGGGCCACAGCATGGTGTTTACCATGTTTTTTATGATTCTTGCGCGGGGTTGCGTACAGCGCAAAGGCGCAGCAACATTTGTCGGGTTGATCGCCGGCGTCATGTGTCTTGTGTTCGGCATGGGCGCAAAGTCCGGCCCGCTGGTGATTCTCAAGTTTCTTCTGCCGGGAATTGTGATCGATGTCGCTGCAATCCTGTACCCTCTGCTTGCCCAGCGCTATGTTGCCTGCATTATCGTCGGGGCGGTCGCTGCGGGCAGCCGGGTGATCATACTCGGCCTGGTTGATTGGCTTGTCGGCATAGACCGGGAACTGATTTTGCAGCATATGGTTCTTTTGTCCTTTATGAATATGGGGTTCGGTGTGATCGGAGGCGCCATGGTTCCGCCGGTGGCAAGACGTCTGGCCGCCCACGGCCTGATTCCATCCGCCGGACCGAATCCATGATTGAGAGTATAGAATATGAAAAGCGTATTTATGATTGATCTGATGCCGCCGTCCGGCAATGTCGGAACGACTGATAAGGAGACAGTGGTATGAGAGTATTTCTGGGTTTTGACGACACCGACACGATCGATGCGGACCGGGGAACCGGCAAGCTGTCCAGGTGGTTCGGGTATGAACTGCCCGAAGAGGTCCGCCTGTGGGCCGTGGTGCGCCAGCAGCTTCTGGTTCATGAGGATATACCCTACACCTCCCACAACAGTTCGGCCTGCGTGGTCATGGATGCTCCCGATGGCTATCCTTCGGACCGCATCATCGACCGGGCGGTCCGTCATCTCCAAGCTCATTATCTGGAAGGAAGCGATCCGGGAATCTGCATGGCATGCGAGGGTGATCCGGGGCTATCGGAGCTGATGAATTTTGGAATTTCATGCACCCGGCGCGTGGTCTCTCAAAAAGATGCCCTTCAGGCGACTTCGTGCGGCCATATTCACCTGTCCGGACATGGCGGCACCAATGACGGGATTATTGGGGCTGCCGCCGCTGTGGGTTTGACGGCATCCGGCTGGGCAGGGCGCTTTATAGAGTTCGGCAGGCTCCGTGAATTTCCGGATCCGGTGACCGTATCGGAACTGGAGCAAAAACAAATCCGGGTCATGTCTCTTGAAAAAAATGCAAACCAGCCGTCTCCCGAAGACCGGGTGATGACCCATGGCTGGCTTCGTCCCCGTCTGATCGGCGGATATCCGGTCGTGATGGTCAAACACATTCAAGAAGGCGTATGGGAAATCGTCAGCGGCAGATCGCACAAAAAGAAATCGGAGGAATGAGAAAATAAAGGTTAATCGCTTCACGATGTCCATTGAACCGGCGGAGAGCCGCTCCTGGTTCTCCCCTGCTGCTATGTCTGTCATGACATGGCTGTCTGTATGTCTGACATCCGGAAAAGCAGGACCAATCGATCCTTCATACTCTTGTTATAAATTATCGTTATTTGTCATTATAAGCTATAATTAACAACTTTCTTGCAAATTTTGAATGCCTGAGTATAAAATGCTTTAACAATGCCCGAAAATAACAGGTGGCAGTGGATCATGTCAAAAACACGGATGAATACGCGGGAAGTCGCGGAATATTCGATGTCGCCGATAAACAAGGTCTATGCCATAGTCAAATCCAGGCTGTTTCCGGCCACGCGGATAACCGGAAAGCGGCTTTTCCCCAGAAATCTAATTGACGAATATGCCCGGTCCGTTTTTTCGGAGTCGAGGCAGAGAAACCGGAATACGGTGCTGGGTCAGAACGCTTTTTTTGAAAAGTCGGTGCAGATTTTGATGGCGGTTTTCCATGACCCGGCTTTCCGTCCGCGGGTCGTGGGAATGAGCGGCTATGACTTTTCCGATTCCGGACAGATTATTGGTTCTTCCACCTGAAATCCTCGCTGAAACCAGCGCGTGCCGTTAGCAAAAAGATAACAGGGGACGCATCCAGTTAAAAATTAAACGGAAGAAAGGAGATGTATTCCATGAAAAGGCTGTTTATTTATCTTTTTATGTTTCTCTGGATAGGGTTTCCAGGAGCGGCAAACGCCCTTGACGGCAGTCAGTTTATTCTTCTGTCCTCAACCATCGGCCCGATCGATTCCGGCATTGTCGATGTTCTGGAAAACCAGTTTGAAAACGAAACCGGCATCCGGGTGCGCCATGTCGGCGCCGGGACAGGGGCGGCGTTGAATATTGCCCGCAAAGGCAGCATCGACCTCGTGATGGTCCATGCCAAATCCCTGGAGGAAAAGTTCATTCAGGAAGGTTTTGGGACCCGGCGAATTCCTCTGATGTATAACGATTTCGTTCTGGTCGGCCCTGCCTCGGATCCTGCCGGCATACGGGGAATGAAAACAGCCGCGGAAGCGCTTCGCCGGATTTCGGAGAAAGGCGTCTCCTTTATCAGCCGGGGGGACAAGTCGGGAACGAACGTGGCCGAGATGGAACTCTGGGAAAAGGCGGGGCTCAAGCCCTCCGCGCCCTGGTACGCCATTTATGAAAAGGGGTCCGAAGGCAATTCCGCCACATTGAAGTATACCAACCAGCAGGAGGGTTATACGGTTATTGACAGGGCCACTTATCTCGCCCTGAAGGATCAGATTCAACTGGTTATCCTCGTCGAAGGCGACGAAGCCATGCTGAACTACATCAGCCTTATCCCCGTGGATCAGAAAAAATTCAAAACGGTCAACGCGACCGACACGATGCGTTTTGTGAACTGGCTGACCGACCCGGAAAAGGGACAGGCCGTCATCAAGGGCTTCGGAAAAGATAAATACGGCGCCCCCCTGTTCTTTCCCAATTCGGAAGACTGGCAAAAAACTAAAGGAAAATAGCATATTGTCAATCTGTCATGCTCAATTCGACGCCAAAAAGGTGCGAACACTCTGCCCTTTAGAGGTATTTTTTGACCAATTTATTTGAATGGATCACAAAAATTTATTAAGGAGAATGAAAATGAAGCTCAAAAAGTTAGCAACCTGTTTCCGCTGTCTGGGATTTTTTGCACTCCTTTGCCTGATCACCGGTCTGGCAACCGCGCCGGCTGCTTTTGCGGCTGAACCGGCGCAGAAAAACATTATTCTGGCCACTACGACCAGCACTCAGGATTCCGGCCTTCTGGACGCCCTGATTCCGATTTTCGAAAAGGAAACCGGTTATTTTGTCAAAACGATCGCCGTCGGTTCCGGTCAGGCCATGGCCATGGGAGAGAAGGGCGAAGCAGATGTCCTGCTGGTCCACTCCCCTGCCGCGGAAAAAAAATTTATGGAAGCGCAAAACGGGATCAACCGCCGCCTGGTCATGCACAATGACTTCGTGATCGTCGGTCCTCCCGCCGATCCTGCCGGCATCAAGGGCTCCAAGACTTCTCCGGAAGCTTTTATGAAGATTGCCAATACCGGCAACCTGTTTCTTTCACGGGGCGACAACTCAGGAACGCATTCCAAGGAAAAGGGAATCTGGAAAGCCGCCGGGCTTAACCCGGAAGAGCAGCCTTCGAAGTGGTATCAGCAGACCGGACAGGGCATGGGCCAGACCCTCAATGTCGCGGCCGAGAAACTGGGCTATACCCTCACCGACAGGGGAACCTGGCTTGCCCTGCAGAAAAACCTCGGGCTTCCCATTCTCATGGAGGGCGATCCGCTCCTGCTGAACATCTATCACGTGATCGATGTCAATCCGGCCAAGTGGCCGAAAGTCAATGCACCCGGCGCCCGTGCTTTTTCCGACTTCATGGTTTCGCCCGCGACCCAGAGCATCATCAAAACCTTTGGCGTGGACAAGTACGGTTCTCCTCTGTTTTTCCCGGATGCGGACAAGAAAGTGGAGGACCTTGGAAAATAAATGGAACTGATTCTTGAAGGCATCCTGAAGGCCATAGCGCTGCTTGTTTCCCTGGATCCGGAAGTCCTGGGAATCACTGCGCTCTCCCTGAAAATTTCAGGAACAGCCACCCTGATCAGTCTTTTTCTCGGCGTTTCAACGGGAACCGTGGTGGCCCTCACCCGGTTCCCGGGCCGGAAACTAGTGGTCAGCCTGATCAATACCGGCATGGGGCTGCCGCCGGTGGTGGTGGGTCTCTTTGTCACGATCTTCCTGTGGCGAAACGGGCCGTTGGGCTTTCTGCAAATCCTCTACACGCCCACGGCGATTATTCTTGCCCAGGCGATCATTGCCACCCCCATCATCAGCGGAATCAGCCTGGCCGCAATGCAGAACCTTCCCGCCAACCTGCGTCTTCAGATCCTGGCACTCGGGGCTACCCGAATTCAGATGTTCTGGCTTCTCATTCGGGAAGCCCGTCTGCCCCTGCTGGCCGCCGTCATGGCCGGATTCGGCGGGATCATTTCCGAGGTGGGGGCCTCCATCATGGTGGGCGGCAATATCAAGGGCTATTCACGGGTTCTCACCACAGCCACGGTCATGGAAACGGGACGGGGAAACTTTGACGTGGCCATTGCGCTGAGCGCCATTCTCTTGCTGCTGGCCTTTCTGATCAACTTTCTGCTGACACGGATCCAGCAGCGGGAGCGTCCCCGATGACGGCCGCCGGTCCCCTTCTTCAGGTCAAAAATATCGTGGTGAAGCGGGGCGGAATTCCCGTTCTGGATATCCCCGACTTCAGGATCGAGCGGGGGGAGGTTCTGTCCCTGCTCGGACCGAACGGCTCCGGGAAATCCACGCTGCTTCTGACCTTGTCCAGCCTGTTGAAGCTGCACCAGGGCAAACTGATCTTCAAGGGCCGGGAGATTGACGGCCGCCGGAGCGAGCTGGACTATCGACGGCAGATTGCCGTTGTATTTCAGGACCCGCTTCTTTTGGATACGACGGTGCTGGACAACGTGGCCTCCGGCTTGAAAATCCGGGGAATGGAAAAGGCGGGCCGTTTGCGGATCGCGGCGGAATACCTGGAACGCCTGGGAATCGCCCATCTGGCCAAACGATCCGCATCCAAACTCTCCGGTGGAGAGGCCCAGAGAACCAGTATCGCCCGGGCCTTTGCGACCCGCCCGGCCATTCTTTATCTCGACGAACCCTTTTCCGCTCTGGATCCGCCCACGCGCGAAGCTTTGATCTCGGATCTCACCCGCATCCTCCGTGAAACGGACACCACGGCGGCCATTGCCACGCACGATCAGATGGAGGCCATGCGCCTTTCCGACCGCATGGCCGTTATCCAGCAGGGAAAGATCGCCCAGGCGGGCTCCGCGGAAGAGGTGATGAATCATCCGGTCAATGAATTTGTCGCCTCCTTTGTCGGAATGGACACGGTCCTGACCGGCAGGGTCCTGGAAAACCATAACAAGCACAGAATGATGATTGCCGTCGGCGATCGGGAGATCGAGGCCGTGGGGAATTTCCCTCCGGGAGAGCAGGTCCTGTGTTGCATTCGTCCCGAAAACGTAACTCTCTCCACGGATTCACCCGAAGAACATAGCAGCGCCCGAAACAATTTTTCGGGCCGGATTGTGCGCATCGCACCCCACGGGCTTTTCTACCGCGTTGATCTTGACTGCGGTTTTGAGCTCATCTCCTACATCACCCGCATATCGCTGGACAGCCTGGCGCTCCGGGAAGGCCGGAAAGTCAAGGCCTCCTTCAAGGCCACCGCCGTCCATGTGATACGGAAATCGACATGAAGCGCCTTTTGCTTATTGAGTTTACATTTAACATAAGGAGGCAGTGCCATGGCAGGTAGAATTTTTTACCGGGAACGCCGGAAGGTCGCCGAAGGGGAAAAGAAGCCGCGGTTCACTCTGGTCGCCGTAACGGGTGTTGATCTCACCTTCTATCCGAAACACATGCGCAAACAGGAACTGGAACAGATTGCCGAAGCGGTTGGGGCGGAATTGATTCTGCTGAAAGACGGCGAAAAAGGCGAGGAAGTGGAAGTCACGGAATAGACGGAGGGAGATTTTCATGGGACTTTGGCGCGAAAGGGACGGACGACGTCTGCATGTAAAGAGTAAACTGATGGGGGAAAGTCTGATCAGCAAATCGTTTATGGAAAGTTTCACTGTTGCTCCGCAACGGAGGCTTTTCCCGGATGTGAACATTATCAAGATCGGAGGTCAATCCATCTGTGACCGGGGCGTCAAGGCCCTTCCCCCGATAATTGAAGAAATTGTGGCGAACAAGAAAGAGCACAAGATGCTCATCACAACAGGAGGCGGGACCCGCAGCCGGCATATTTATTCCATTGGCCTGGAACTGGGCATGCCGACGGGCATCATTGCCAAATTCGGCAGCTCCATCTCGGAACAGAATGCGCTGCTGGTGTCCACACTGCTGTCTTCCTGGGGCGGAATCAAGATCGGACATGATGAGGTCATCAAACTGTCAACCTACTTCGCTCAGGGCTGCATCCCCGTCATGCACGGGATGCCTCCCTATGATTATTTCGCTTTGCCGGCAAAAGGATGGCGCATCCCCATTCACCGAACGGATGTAGGCACCCTGATTCTGGCGGACCTGATCGGAGCACGCAACTGTATCTATGTAAAGGATGAAGAGGGGCTGTATACGGATGATCCCAAAAAGAATTCCGATGCCGAATTCGTCCCCGAAATCAGCGCGTCGGAACTTCTGGCACAGGACTTTGACGATTTGATCATTGAACGGCCCTGCCTTGAGATTCTGCAGAACAGCGAGGTTATCGACAGCATTCAGATTGTCAACGGCCAGCATGCGGGCAACATCACCCGGGCATTGAAGGGCGAACATGTGGGAACCATAATTCATAAAGGATAGCGCATCTCTCTGCAAATAGCTCTGCGACATCTACAGCGATCAAACGGTCAGATGAAGTAAAAATACAACCTGATGGGAAAAAGCCCATCAGGTCATGCAAAGTCACTGACGAGCCCAACCCGGAGGTCGCTGTACCGCGTAATTGCTAATAACCCATTGCATTATAACGCAATTCATACCGCCTTAATTGCGCTCAACCCTTCAAATTCAGTTCAAAAACAGATTCGAAGCTCAACCGGCTCAGCCGGTTTTTTGACGGCTGTCGGCATGTGCATCAGCAATGACGGTGTGACCGCCGCAATCGAAATGCGATAATGATTCACGAATTACAGCTCGGCGATGATTTTGCCCGTGACGGCGGCCTCGTAGCCGGGAATCGCATCGATCTCTCTGCGCAGGGCCGCGGACTGGAGGACGTCCAGAAGGATTTTGACCGTGGGGTGACCGATCAAGTCGCCAGGAATGACTAGGTCGCACCGGACAGCCGTGATGGGAACGAAATCCAGGCTGAAAGCTTCGGCAATGGCCCTTAATCCCAGGGCGGCATCGGCCACGCTGCAGGCAACGCGGTAGGCGCCTTCGCGGTGGGAGGTCACTTCGTTACGATATCCACTGATGGCAGTTGTATTCACACCGGCGCTTTGCAGACAGTCGTCCAGCAGAATCCGCAGGGCCGCGCCCGGCTCACGGTTGACAAAACGAACCATGGGTCTGGCGAGATCGATAACGGAATGAATGCCCAGAGGATTGCCCCTGGCCACCATCAAGCCCTCCTCCAGAAGCGAAAATCCCAGAATGCTTCCGTGTACTCCCGCCAGTTTCTGGCTGGCCAGGACCACATTGGACTCCGTTTTGCCCGTGTTGTGCAGATGGATTCCGGCCACATGGGTCAAGCCTTCGGCCAGAGCGTTGAGAGCGCGATGAGTTGAGGCGAACCGGCAGTGTACGCGCGCGTCGGGCGCCATACGGGAAACGTAATGGGCGAGGATCTCAAAGGCCGGATCACAGCCCATCAGAATGAGGGTCTTATCGAGACAGCGCGAATGTGAAAAGATCTGCGCGCTTTTTCCGTCCCGGGTCAACAAGCCGTCCGCCGGGCGCAGGCCGAATCCAACGGACTCAGGACCCTGCAGAGAAATACCCACCAGTCGATCACGGACCATCCCCAAAGCCAGCCGGGATGATGGCGCCTTTTGACCGTTGATTACATGAACTGGCCGCGTGTTTGGGGGTTCCTGTTCGGTGAACAGATCTTCCACCCGGCATTCGAAAATGCGGGCCAGACGAAGCGCGATGGCGGTATTGGGCAGATATCGCCCGGATTCAATGTCGTAAATCGCCTGGCGCCGAACGTCGATTTCCTCGGCCAGCTTTTCCTGAGACCATCCCCTGGCCAGGCGGAATTGCTTGACCTTGCACGTAATGGCGTTGCTTTGTCGGGTCATAGGCCTTTTCTGTTCAAGTTTTGTCATTCCCCTGAGAAAATTTTATTGACCAATTTCATATCGTATGCAATGAGTTTCTGTCAAATGACAATTAAAAACGTCATAATTGCATAAATTATACTTCAAACATTATATGATGTTGTTTTGGTCCAAATTGCAACAGCAGTTTTCAAGCGGTCAGCCCGAATGGCATCGATCATCGAAACAGACGCCGCATGCCATTCAGACTGCCTCAAGGGAGAAATTCACAGGAAATGAACGATATTTACAATGAATTGAAGCGGAGAGCGGCAAATGTTCTGGCGGCCCATCATCTGCTCGGAGAGAAGGTAGCTGTCAAAGCCCGAGCATTAAGCCCGACAGAGGCTATCGGAAATCCGGAAGCGGATGATTTTCCGATTCAGAAAGGCAAGGAACGATTGATGCAGGCGGACATTCGGGGCGCTTTGGGCCAGGCGTTCACCGATCAATTTGGTGATTTTGAGGGAACTCTGGAAGAAATTCTGTCCGCCGAGCTGAACAGCAATTACCGCCGGGCAATTTTTGTGGCTGCATTGAACGCAGCTTTGCGTCATCTCAAGTTGATCAACGGCACCGTTCACTGCCGTGACGAGGAACCCAGACAGTGTGCCGAAGCGCTGGCGGATCATATTCAGAACCGCCATGGGAATGTAAAAATTGTCCAGATCGGCTTTCAGCCGAGAATGATAGAGTCTCTGTCTTCCCGGTTCACGATGCGGGTTCTGGATATGGACCGGGACAATATCGGCTCCCGCAAGTGCGGCGCCCTGATCGAATCTCCCGAGGCCGCGGAAAAGGCCTTGGCCTGGGCCGACCTGCTGCTGGTGACCGGAACGACGCTTGTTAACGGCACCCTGCCGGCCTTTGTGGGTTCAAAGCCGGTACTCTTTTACGGAACCACCATTGCCGGGGCGGCTCACCTGATGGGGTGGGAGCGTTTTTGTCCGCGCAGCGCCTGAGGGCAAAATTGCGGGACAAACATCGAGAATATTCGAAAGGGTCGCTCGGTGCATTACCCGAATTCTCCGGATATCAACCATGGGCAACCCGTTATCGGTAATCAAAGATTGAACGCTGAGCATCGACAAACTGAATTGCAAAGGAGAGGTTCAAAAAATGAAATTTAAGAAACGTTTGTTATCTTTGTTGGCAGGGATGTTGCTGGTGCTGACCGGCTTGGGGATGGATGCTTTCATCGGGAGCGGGGCTGTTGCGGAAACCGAGCTGCTCGTATTTGCCGCAGCCTCAACTACCGATGTCATCACCGAAATCGGAGATCTGTATATGACCCGGGATCTAGGGCGCGTCAAGCCCTCATTTGCCTCATCATCCACGCTGGCCAAGCAGATTGCCAGCGGAGCGCCGGCCGATATTTTTCTTTCGGCCAATCCAAAGTGGATGGACTTTCTTGAAGAAAAAAATTTGCTGTTCAAAGAGACTCGATTCGATCTTCTGGGCAACCGGATTGTGCTGATTGCTCCGGCGGACAGTGCGTTGGGGCAGATCGATGTGGCGCCCGGACTTTCTCTGGCTGATCTTCTGGGAAAGGACGGGCGGCTGTCCACGGGTGATCCGGACCATGTGCCGGCCGGCATGTACGGGAAAGAAGCGCTGCAGAACCTCGGCGTCTGGGATCAGGTCAAGGATCGTCTGGCCCCGATGAAAGATGTTCGAGCGGCCCTGGTCCTGGTGGAGCGCGGGGAAGCGCCCCTGGGACTGGTTTATGCCACCGATGCCGTTGTTTCCAAGAAGGTTCGCGTGGTCGGCACTTTCCCGGCCGACAGCCATCCGCCGATCGTTTATCCCGTGGCTGCGGTGTCCGGCGGGAAGACCTCCGAGGCCAGGCAGTTTATGGAGTTTCTGAAATCTCCGGAAGCTCGCGCGATTTTTGAAAAATATGGTTTTGAAGTGCGTTGATGGACTTTTTTCGCCTGACATCGATGGAACTGGAAGCCCTGAGGCTGAGCCTGTGGGTGTCCGTTTGGGCCGTGGCCGCCAGTCTGCCCTTTGGCATTCTGGCGGCCTGGGTTCTGGCGCGCCTGCGTTTTCCCGGCAAAAGTCTTCTGGACGGCCTGGTGCATCTGCCGCTGGTATTGCCGCCGGTAGTGATGGGCTATGTGCTGCTGGTGATGCTCGGCCGCAACGGAGTCATCGGCGCGTTGTTGTATAAGTATCTGGGCGTTGTTTTCGCGTTTAACTGGAAAGGGGCTGCACTGGCCGCTGCTGTCATGGCATTTCCTTTGCTGGTCCGAGCGGTTCGACTGTCTCTTGAAGGAGTGGACTCCGGACTGGAAGCTGCAGCGCGTACTTTAGGGGCCGGTCCGGTGCGTGTATTTTTTACGGTCACGCTTCCCCTGATGGCGCCGGGAATCATTACCGGCGTCATTCTTGCCTTTGCGCGCAGCCTGGGTGAATTCGGCGCCACCATCACCTTTGTATCCAACATTCAGGGACAAACCCAGACCCTGCCGCTGGCTCTTTACACCCTGACCCAGGTTCCGGACGGCGAAATGGGCGCCATGCGGTTATGTATTATTTCGATGCTGATCGCCATGGCGGCGCTGGTATGTTCTGAAATTCTGGCCCGGCGTTTTGCCGCCCGCTTGAAAGGATGATTCGTTTTGGAGATCAGCGTGAGGCGCAAACAGGGAAATTTCGGGATCGATGCCTCTTTTCATGGGGCTGAATCGGGAGTGACCGCACTTTATGGTCCGTCAGGCGCCGGAAAAACATCAATCGTCAATATGGTGGCCGGTTTGACGCGACCCGATGCCGGTCGCATCGCCATCAACGGTCTTTGTCTGTTTGATTCGGCCCAGCGCATCGATCTGCCGCCGGAAAAGCGTCGCATCGGCTATATTTTTCAGGACGGCCGTCTGCTGCCCCACCTTTCGGTGCGTTCCAACCTGAACTTCGGAATGCACCGGACGCCGGCAGGCCGGCGTTTTGTACATTTTGACCAGGTTGTGGATCTTCTCGGCATCGGCCATCTGCTCCATCGCCGGCCGGCCAAACTTTCCGGCGGCGAGAAACAGCGCGTGGCCATCGGACGGGCTCTGTTGACCAGCCCGGCCATGCTGCTCATGGACGAGCCTCTGGCCTCCCTGGACTCAGCCCGAAAGGCCGAGGTGCTGCCCTTTATCATGCGTTTGGGCCGTGAGTTTTCCATTCCCATTCTCTACGTCAGTCATGCCATGGATGAAATACTCAATCTGGCGACTCATATGGCAATAATGGAAGAAGGCCGCGTCCTGGCCTGCGGAAACATAGAGGATCTTTTGTCCCGCTCGGACCTGCAGACCTTTTTCGGAAGAACGGAAATCGGAACGGTGATTTCAACAGTGGCCGAGAATCCGAAAGATTCCTTCGGTCTGGCCCACCTGCGTTTTGGCGGCAGAATTCTGAAAGTGCAGGGCATTCAGGCAGCCCCGGGCGCCCTGGTGCGGGTGCGCATTCCGGCCAGTCATGTTGCGATTGCGCTGAAAGCGCCCGAACAGACCAGCCTGCAGAACATTTTCCCCGGAATAATTTGCGAGATACTGGATCAGGGTGCACATTTCGTGGAAGTGCGTCTGGACATCGGGTGCGCTCTTTGGGCCCGTATCACCCGCCAATCCTGCTTGAATCTGGATCTGAAGCCAGGTCTGCCCGTTTTTGCATTGATCAAGAGCGTTGCGGTTTCTCTGGGCGCATCCACCCGAATTGGAACACCGGACTTCATGACATCCTGTTTGTAGCCGGGTGTTTGAGAAATAAGATTCAAACCTTTCTCGGACACAATTCGCATTGGATGCAATGCTTCCGAATGCATTGATTTTCCGCTATCCCCCATCAATCGATTCCTGATTTCCCATCCTGTTTTTTATTATGTTTTTTATTGACATCGAGGGATTGTATGGTATTTAACTGTGCCTTATATGACATATATCAGGATCGGCATATTGAGACTTTTTCAAGCCGTAAAATATATTTTGTACCGTGATGAAATGAATCGGTAATAAACATATTGCGAAAGGAGTTTCCAATGTTTAACGGCAATACCCGCATGATTTCGGAAAATCATCAAATCGGTTCGTATTCCTTTGAAGATTATATGGATCTGGTCAAATCATTTCACGGGTATGCTGCGCCCGGCGTTATCATTGGAGGCTTCATGGTCGATCTGGCGCTGAAAAATCTTCCGGACGGAGAGTTTTTCGATGCCGTCTGTGAAACAACCGCATGCCTGCCGGACGCCATTCAACTGCTGACGCCCTGCACGCTTGGCAACGGCTGGCTCAAGGTTTACGACTTCAACCGGTATGCGCTGACCATGTACAACAAGGAGAATGGAAAGGGCGTGAGAGTTGCTCTGAGCACTTCGGCGGTTCGCGTCTGGCCCGATATCAACAATTGGTTTTTCAAGCTTAAAACCAAGAAGGAACAGGACCCGCAGCGACTGAACGAGGCGATCAAGAATGCAGGCCATAGCATATGCAAGATGGAGCAGGTCGAGGTGAATTCCGAGGTACTGAAGCGCAAATCCAGAGGAGGCGTCGCCGTTTGCGCCATATGCGGGGAATCCTTTCGAACGAACGGGGGAACCGTCTGCCGTGCCTGTCATGGAGAGATGTATTACCGGACTTCCGTCGGGGCCGCTCAGATTTTGAATGCGCCCAGTATGCCTGCGCTCAAATCCACACCGGTCGAACAGGCCGTGGGGCTTGCCGCACTTCATGACATGACGGAAATCATTCCCGGCAAGCTGAAGAAACCTGTTTTTAAGCGGGGACAGGAGCTCTCCATCGGAGATGTCTGCCACCTGCAGCGGATGGGAAAAAATCATGTTTATCTGAGTCAGGAAAATCCGGTCGGAGATGAATGGGTCAACGAGGATCAGGCGGCAATAGCCTTTGCCGCGGCCATGACAGGGCCGGGCGTTGCCGTCGGCGGCAAGCCCAGCGAAGGTAAGGTGAATCTGGAAGCGACCCTGGACGGGCTTCTGGTGGTTGAAGTCGAGCAGTTGAAACGGTTTAATCTGGTTCCGGAAGTCATTTGCGGATGCCTGAAAAACTTCACGCAGGTTTCCAAGGGCCAGAAGTTTGCGGCGACCCGTGCCATTCCTTTGTTCATGCGGCGGGAAAATCATACCCGGGCCCTGGATGTTCTGACTGAAAAGCCGCTGTTTAAAGTCCTTCCCATGCGCAAGGCTTCCGTCGGCCTGCTGGTGACCGGCGAGGAGGTGGCCAAGGGGTTGGTGGAGGACAGATTCATTCCGATCCTGGAAAAGAAGCTCAAACGCTATGACTGCCGGATTGTCGGAAAGGAAATTGTTCCCGACGACCGCGGAAAAATTTCATCCGCCGTGACCCGCATGATTCAAGCCGGCGCCGATATGGTGATCGCAACGGCGGGAATGTCGGTGGATCCGGATGATTGTACGCGCCAGGGAATCATCGATGCAGGCGCCTCCCAGATTCTTTACGGCGCTCCGATTGTTCCCGGCGCCATGATTATGCTGGCCCAGATCGACTCGGTTCAGGTTTTTGGCGTTCCGGCATGCGCCCTGTATTTCGATGTCACCAGCTTCGATCTCCTCCTGCCCCGGCTTCTGGCGGGCGTTCCTGTCACAAGGGAAGATCTGGCTCAGATGGGACACGGGTCTTTCTGTCAGGAATGCAAGGTCTGTGTTTTTCCCCGTTGTTCCGTCGGCAGATAACCGGCGGCCGGGTTGTGTTTGGTTCTTTTGACATGGAAGAAAATGTTCAGGCGGTTTCTGCCTGAGCGGGTTTTAAGGAGTGGATTCGATGCAATCGATCAGACCCGTTTTACGGCTGCACATGTGGCTGGAAACCGATGAGGGACTGGTATTTGGTATTGGCCGCGCCAAGCTGTTGCATAATGTTGCGGAATACGGTTCCCTGAAAAAGGCTGCTGAGGCTCTGGGGATGTCCTACCGGGCGGCGTGGGGAAAGATTAAACAGTCCGAGGCGGTTCTGGGAAGCCCGTTGATTCAGAAGACCGGCAGCAATCGCAGCGGGTATGAACTGACGCCCTTTGGCAAGGGCATCACTCAAAAATTCATGTCCTGGTTTGACAGGGTTGAAAAAAACGCACTTGAGGAAGCTGCCGCCACTTTTCCCTGGATGTCCGAACCCTATCAGGAAGAGCGTGTTTTGGAAGAAAGCGACGCACCTTCTTCAGACGGTGATGAAAAGTTTTCTGAATGATTATCTCGCTGCGGCGCAGAAGGCCGGCAAGGCGCCATTCCTTCTGCCCGCGCGCGGGTCTGTTTATTAAAACCCAACCTCTATGCCGCTTTTAAATCCCGTTTCCGCCGCCTTGATGTCCAGATGCGGGGTTGAAATATATTCCAGGGGCGGGTAAATTTCCCGGCCTGCTTTTCGAGTATCCACCGTCTTGATGTATTTTCCGCACTTGTCGCAGACATCCAGCCGGTGTTCTTCTTCGCTTTCAATTTCGAAATAGTGAAGGGTGTTGTGGTCCGTGTTGTCGCAGAATGGGCAGAAGATTCTTTTCGTCGCCCATTTGTGCCAGCAGAAGCTGCATGAGAAGAACCGCTTTCCGTTTTCCTCGAATATCGAAATCGCCGGGGGTGATCCGCAGATCGGACAGTACCCTTTTTCCCAGGGCAGATTCTTGTCAAAATGGGTTGAAAGCTGCTCCGCGCACCGGGCCAGCGACGGTTTCACGCTGCTGTAAACAATGAAACCCAGCGTCTTGTTGTCGATTTTAAGCTCGTCGGAGACTTTTTGAAAATACTCCTCGTCGGATTTCAGAAAAGCGGCAAAAAGCGTTTCTAAATCCAGTTTTCCGGCTTCCACGGCCTTACCGATCGCTCCGGCGGACTTAGACATTGCGCCGGATGTCTGCTGTACGATTTCGCACAGATTTTTGAACAGTGCCGCGGCTGCCTTGGAATCGATTGCAAACTGCGAGATGTCGATTAGCGGAAACTGTTCCTTTACCTTTAAAGCCAGGGTGTCTGCGGAGATCTTCAAAGGTTCGATACGGGTCTGATTTGCCGAATCCTCCTGAGCGATAAAAATCTTTTCATAGAAATCGAGCAGGTCGGAATAATTCGGCTTCAGCTTTCGGATTTCTTCCAGCGCGCTTAAGATCCGGCCGGAGGATGAATCTGTGTTTTCGGGCATAAAACACTCCAATCTCGTTGATGCATGTGAAAAAGGGAGGGAGATTCACATCTCCCTCCCTTTCTGATGATGGATCCTATCGGGTTATCCCAGCAGGTTTCTGACAGACCGCTTCAGGGGCGCCGTCATCTTGGCGAGGGCGGCCATCCGCGAGATGCCCGCCGGACCCTGTGCTACCAGATTCTTGTGATAGAACTCCGGTTTGTCCGTGATCAGGTAAATGACCCGGACCTCTTCCGCGTCGATCAACTGGGCCTCGGGATAGTCTTTCTTGACAACGGCGAGACGTTTTTTCGCTTCTTCAAGCATTTTCTCCCGGTCTCCAAAGGTGATCGCCGAGGTGGGGCAGGCCTTTGCGCACATGGGAATGAGCCCTGCGGCCACACGCTCGTAGCACATATCGCATTTGTTGATAATTCCGGTGGCGTCGTCGCGTCTCGGAATATCATAGGGGCATGCGCTTTTCATCTCGTCGAAGGCCTCTTTGGGCAGCTGTTTGGCTTTGTCGGTGTAAACCACAGCGCCCGTGGCTTCGTCGAAGACGACGGCGCCCTGCATATAGCCGTCGGCCATGTCTTTGCAGGGCGGCTGCAGGCAGTGGCGGCACTGGTCGCTCATGAAGTTCCACGTAACCGTGTCGCCGATTTTATGCTCCTGAAAACGAACGATCTTAAAGTTTTTGGGATTCAGGTCGGGTGGATTCTGATGGCTACCCCAACCGATCTGCGTGGTCTTGTTTGCAGCGAATCCCTGCCATTCCTTGCAGGCGACCTGGCATCCCCGGCACGCCGTGCACCGTGTTACATCGATCAAAAATGTCTTTGACATGTTGTTTCTCCCTTTTTAATAAACGGGCGGGCAAGGGCCGCCCGCCCGTTTTTTTGATCTTATGACAGTTCGGTCAACTTGTCCGCCTTCTTGAGGTTGACGCAGCAGGCCTTGTATTCAGGAATGGAGGTGTTTGGATCACCCGCCGATACGCACAGGCGGTTGGTTGCATCGCCCACTCCGGGAGTGGTCCAGCCAAAGGCAAAGGGCATTCCAATTTCGTGAACGGTCTTGCCCTGGATCTTGAACGGAGTCATGCGCATGGTGACCATGGCCACGGCTTCGACTCTTCCTCTGGCGCTCTCAACAATTACGCCGTCGCCGTTCTTGATTCCCTTTTCCTTGGCCAGTTCCTCGCTCATCTCAACGTAGAGCTGGGGTTCGGCTTCCAGCAGGGAGGGTACATTTCGCGTTTCCCCGCCGCCGCACCAGTGTTCCGTCAGGCTGTAGGTGGTCAGAACGATGGGATACTTCGAATCACCGGGCGTCGCCCGCTTGTCCATATCGCTCTCAATAATCTTGGCGCAGGGGTTGCTGAGCTGCTTGGAGAAGGGGTGCTTCTTGACCGGGGTTTCGATCGGTTCGTAATGCTCGGAGAATGGTCCTTCCTCGCGTCCGGGGCCGTAGAGAGCGCCGTGTCCTTCCTTCTGCATGATGAAGGGATATTTGCCCTTGCCGGTCGCCATCGGCGGCCAGCCGCCGTCCGGAACATCGCCGATCCATTTGCTTCCATCCCACTCGATGACGACTCGGGTCGGATCCCAGGGCTTTCCGTTCAGGTCGACCGAAGCCCGGTTATACAGGACTCTCCGGTTGACCGGCCAGCACCAGGAATAGCCCGGGAAGAGGCCGATTTTTGCCTGAAGATCGGTCTGGGACAGGTCGCGATTCTTCATCTTGTTGCCCGCTTCTTCCGTATAGCTTCCGGTGTAGAGCCAGTTCCGGGAGCTGGTCGATCCGTCGTCGGCCAGATTGGCGAAGCTGGGCACCAGGGACCCCGCCTTGTACGTCTTGTCTTTAATGGTGGTGTCTTTGAGGAAGAAACCGTTGCATTCTTTTGCGATTTGATCTGCATCAAAATGGGAGGGCCAGTTCAGATTCACAATCGGTTCCGGAAATACGCCGCCTTCTTCCCTGTAAAGCTTTCTTACCGCGTTCATGATTTCCACCATGGTCTCGCCCATGGATTTGGATTCGCCCGCCGGTTCGGCGGCCTTATAATGCCACAATACCCAGCGTCCGCTGTTGCTGATGCTGCCTTCCTTTTCCACGCGGTGGCAGGCTGGGAACAGGAACACTTCGGTTTTGATGTCCTTGGGATTGACCCCAGGGCGGTGCCAGAAATCGGTGGTCTCGTTTTGATGAATTTCGGAGATATACAGCCAGTCGAGGTTGTCCATCGCTTTCCGGACCTTGGTGGTGTTGGGTATGCTCTGGGCCGGGTTGTGCGCCCAGATCGAGCCGCCCTTGATTTTCCCCTTGTACATCCGGTCGAATATATGCAGGTGTGAGTAGTCGCCCTGCACCAGGCCTTTCGGGGTATCGCCTTTCGGAACCCAGCTATAACCGAAATCGTTTTCCGGAGTTGCTGCTTCGCCGAACCAGGATTTCAGCAGGCTGACCACGTATTTCGGGCGGTTTTGCCACCAGTTGGCGCTCAGAGGATCATTGCTGATCGGAGTGTTCGCCTTCTGATAGTCTGCCAGCGTGGGCCAGTGGGCGCGGGGCACCGAATGGTAGCCGGGCAGGATATGATAGAGGATGCAGTGGTCGGTGGAACCCTGAACGTTGGGTTCGCCGCGTAGCGCGTTGATGCCGCCGCCGGCAACGCCTATGTTGCCCAGCAGGAGCTGAACGATCGCGCTGGTCCGGATGTTCTGGACGCCGACCGTATGCTGGGTCCATCCCAGGGCGTACATGACTGTGCCGGCCTTGTCCTTTTGTCCGGTCGCGGCATACGTCTCATACACCTTGAGCAGGTTTTTCTCTGAAACGCCGGTGATCGCCGAAACATTCTTTAAATCGTACCGGGAATAGTGTTTTTTCAGAAGCTGGAACACGCATTTCGGATTCTTCAGGGTTTTATCTCTTTTCGGAACCCCGTTGGCATCCACGGCAAACGCCCAGGCTTTTTTATCGTAAGTGCTCAATTTCTTGTCAAAGCCGGAAAACAGGCCGTCTTTGAAACCGAATTTGTCTCCGACGATGAAAGATGCGTTGGTGTATTCGGTAACGTATTCCTTGAAATATTTCTCTTTGTCGATGATGTATTTGATCATGCCGCCCAGAAACGCGATATCCGTTCCGGAGCGAAGGGGTACGTGAAAATCAGACCGTGCCGAGGTTCTGGAGAATTTGGGGTCCACATGGATGATGGTGGCTCCTCTTTCTTCCCTGGCCTTCATAACCCATTTGAAGCAAATGGGGTGATGCTCGGCAGCATTGCTGCCCATAATCAAAGCACAGTCCGTGTTTTTAATATCAATCCAGTGATTGGTCATCGCGCCGCGTCCGAACGACTCTCCCAGAGCCGCAACAGTTGCGCTGTGTCAGATACGGGCCTGATGATCCATGTGAACGACGCCCATCGCACGCAGTGCCTGATGAACGACGGAGCATTCCTCGTTGCTCATCTGGGAGGAGCCCAGGTGAAAAATTTCCTCCACCCGGTTGACGACCTGTCCGCTTTCGTTGGTGGCTTTAAAATTCTTGTCGCGGGTGTCTTTGATATTCCGCGCCAATTTTTCCAGCATCCACTCCCAACTCTTTTCTTCCCACTTGTCGCTGTACGGAGCGCGGTACTTGGGCTTCAGGACCCGGTGGTGGCTGTTGATCATGGAATTCATGGTCGCGCCTTTTGCGCAGAGGGCGCCTTCGCTGACCGGATAGCCCGGATCGCCTTCGGTGCTCACAACCTTGCCGTCCCTTACATGCGCAATGTAATGGCAGCATACTGAACAGAACGGGCAGATCGAGATGACTTCCTTCGCGCCCTTGATCTTCAGCTCCTTTGCATACGCATTTGCTGGGGCCAGAGCGAAACCCAGCTGGCTCAGGGCGATTGTCGCCGCCCCGGCGCCGGTTACCTTCATAAAAACTCGCCGTGTTACATCCATTAGTTGCCTCCCCTCTTTCAATTGTCTTGCTGATGATTTGTAACCTGCAACCTTTTCAGCGCTTTTACCAGGATCACGCCGCTTCCGTTTGCTGCCGGAGAAAATTTTCACCGAATAGACGCGCCGCGAGTTCTGATATGACAAAGCGTCGAGTTATCATTTACGGAACCACTCAGTTCAAATTGAATACTTGATACAGGAGAATCGAATTGTCAAGGCTTTTTGGAATAAAAATTCAATAATTTTAATATGTTACGAATAGCATATATCGGGGGCGGCTGGCAGAACAGTACGTGCTTTCGGAAAATAATTTGACATCGGATAAGTAATATGTCATTTTTGACATAAATGAAAAACAGCTTCCACGCATTCAAATTCATGGATTTCAGGCTTCCGGAGCATGAAATGCGGAATATTGAAAAATGATGGACCTGTAAGAATCAGAAAGGAGAAGACAATGCATATGATCCGGAAGGACAAAATAAGAGCAACAGACATCGGGACCGCGGCGCCTGTCATTAGGCGTCTGGGTTTTGATATGAAGCCGGTCGCGGCCTACGCATCAAGTCTGAAAGTCCAGGGCGTTCGGGAGATGAGTTGCATCTGCCCGCTTTGCTCCGCCGGCTGTCACTGTATTGCCCACGTGCAAGGCCGTGAGGTCGTCAGAACCGAAGGCGAGGCCGGCGATCCGGTCGGAAACAGCGAATGCGCCCTGCGCTCAAAAGGCGCCGCCATGCTGCCTGTGATCGCGGCGGAACTGAACATCCTCAGCGGAAAATAAGCTCCGGTCTGAGGATGATCATGAGAACAGGGCGGTCTTGAAAATGAAAGAATCCGCACAGTGGATCCTGCCCGTATAGGATAAAAAATTCCGGAACGCCCGCAGGAATGACTCCTCGCCAGCTGCATGAACCCGCCCTTCCAATCTGTCAAGATTTCAGAACGTCCCTCTCTTGCGACCTTATTGAGTTTGAAAATCGTTTTTGTTTATGCTAATTTGAACATAATTTAATTCGCTGCCTTTTTGAACGCAGGTTGAGTGCGGCATTCAAAAAACCAGTCTGGCTCCGGCCGGGCGCTCGACAGCGGGCATGCCCGGGTCGCCGTATTTAAATGATCGATTAAACGAATGATTCCGTTAACAGAGGGCCGGGAATGAAAAATATCGATACAACGATGCGTATCCGTTTGTGGTTTGAGACCGACAGCCAGATGTTGTTCGGCCTGGGCCGGGTCCTGCTGTTGAAAAAAGTCGATGAGTGCGGATCACTTTACAAGGCGGCAAAGGAAATAGGGATGTCCTACCGCGCCGCCTGGGGGAAAATCAAAGCCACCGAAAGCGAACTCGGCGTCAAACTGCTCACGAAAGCTCCGGGTGAAAAGCGGTACCGTCTGTCCGAAAACGGCCGGCTTCTGCTGGATAATTTTGATGCATGGTGCCGCGACATCGAGGAGATGGCGCTTCAAAAGGCCCGGAATATCTTCCCCTGGCAAATCCGCAAATTCGATACAAAAGAAATAAATAACATTCCGTGAGAAGCTGTCTGCCGGCATCCGCCTGTTATTTTTCGGTTTTAGCCGGGGTCGGACCAGGCAGATGATATTGATCATCTGTATTCTAAAAAAATATATTGTTTCAGTCCTGGCGTTGGATTTCCATGGTCAAAAACAACGCTGTAAAAAGATCGATTTTCGCGGAGTTCAACCATTTCCCGCATACGATTTGAGTACCCGATGCTTCCCGCCGCAATGCTTTCGCTCCATTTTTTCTGCTGAATTTTTTTAAAGAATTTTGTTTGGATATCGAAACGGCACGCTAACCTTTATTTAAAGGGTCGTTTTTAATTGGAATGAATTGATTTCAATACGTTATGGTGGCTCGACTTCGGCCGCCGGCCGCCGCTTTTTCTGATGAAGACAGTATTTTGAATGGAAAGACCTGAAGTTTGAGGTTATTAATATGGACGGGCGACGGATGGGCAAGGTTTTGGCGTATCGAACAGGATGACGTATTCCTGTATGCAGTTTGGTTCAAATAAACCTTTTCCGGCGAGGGCTTTTTACCCGCTGTCCAAAGCAGACAACCCAATAAAGATGATGGCTTCGTAAAAAGTCCAATTTCTGCGTTGCCTTGAACTTTTTACTTTACCATCACAATTTTGACTTTTTACGAGTTCGTCAAAGATGGTCTGATGCTGTCTTCCAAACTCCAACGCGGGTTAAAAAATGTGGTTTTCAAAATCAAAAGAAGATGTCCTTAAAGAACTGAACGTCGATCCCCTGATCGGTCTCTCTGAAGAAGAAATCAGGATCAGGCAGGGAAAATACGGCCCGAACATATTAAAAAAACGAAAAAAGAAGACTGTCCTTCAGATGTTCATTGCGCAACTTCAGGACTGGCTGATCTATATTCTGTTTGCAGCCGTCATCATTACCCTGTTCATGGGCGAGTATATCGATGCAATCATCATCCTGCTGGTGATTGTCCTTAATGCAGTCCTCGGCGTTGTCCAGGAAGTCAAAGCGGGCAATGCCATTGAGGCGCTTCAGAAAATGTCCTCGCCCAGAGCGCTTGTCCGCAGAAATGGAACAATCAGAGAGGTTGATTCCGAAGACGTGGTGCCCGGCGATATCCTCATTCTTGATGCCGGTCGATTTATAGCTGCCGATATTCGATTGGTCGAGTCGGCGAATCTGCAGATAGAAGAATCGGCGCTGACCGGTGAATCCGTTCCTTCATCCAAGGACGCGGCAGCTATTCACCATGATTCTAAAACGCCTCTGGGCGACCGCGCAAACTCCGCATTCATGTCAACCCTGGTCACTTATGGGAGAGGCGTTGGCGTTGTTGTTGCAACAGGAATGAATACCGAGGTGGGGAAAATTGCCGGAATCATTGAGACCGATGAAGCCAAAACCCCTCTGGAAATCAGGCTGGATGAATTAGGCAAAACACTCGGCAAGCTGGCAATAGGCATCTGCGTCTTTATTTTCATTATCGCCTTATTCCAGGGAAGAGACCTGGCGGAAATGTTCTTAATTTCCGTTTCTTTGGCTGTGGCATCCATACCGGAGGGGCTTGCAGCCATCGTGGCGGTAGTTCTTTCCATCGGCGTAACCAATATGTCCAAAAAAAACGCCATCGTCAAAAGGCTGGTGGCCGTTGAAACCCTTGGATCGGTAAACATTGTCTGCTCCGATAAAACCGGCACGCTCACTCAGAACAAAATGACCGTTACAAGATATTTCAACATGGAAGGTGAAGCATCGGTAGAACCGGGAGAGGACAACCCCGCCTCGACGGATGCAAAACTGCTTGCGAAGGCCATGATCCTGTGCTCCGATGCTACCTATGACAACGGCGAGGGAACGGGCGACCCCACTGAGATCGCCCTGCTGGTTTTTGGGGATGCGCTGGGTATTGATCGAAAATCACTTTATGCCGCAAGCAAACGCGTCGACGAATTTTCCTTTGATTCGGAGCGTAAACTGATGTCCACGCTGAACAGGGAAAACGGCGGCTACATGGTCTACTCAAAGGGGGCGATTGATAACCTTTTAAAAATCTGTACCCATGTTCTGGTCAAAGGAGAGGCGGTCCCTATTACCGACGCACACATCAGGAAATACGCCGATGCCGCTGAAAGCATGGCCGGTAAATCGCTTCGCACACTGGGCGCGGCCTATAAGCCGGTAGATGACCTTGTCGACCCTTCTGAAATGGAAAAAGATCTTATTCTTGCAGGACTTGTAGGAATGATTGACCTGCCGAGAATTGAAGTGAAGCCTGCAATTGAAAAGGCAAAAAAAGCCGGCATTACGACGATTATGATTACAGGCGACCACAGGAAAACCGCCTATGCAATCGGGCATGAGCTGGGCATTGCGGACAGTCTTGAGCAGGCGGTCACAGGTCAGGAAATCGATGGTTTTACAGATGAAGAATTTGCAGACAGAGTCGTCAACTACCGTATATTTGCCCGCGTTTCCCCTGAACACAAGGTAAGGATCGTAAACGCCCTGCAGGCCAGCGGAAATATTGTGTCCATGACAGGCGACGGCGTCAATGACGCGCCTTCTTTAAGTACGGCTGATATCGGCGTTGCCATGGGAATTACAGGCACCGATGTCGCCAAAAGCGCCTCGGATATGATTCTTACAGACGACAACTTTACGACCATTATTTCTGCGATCGAACAGGGCAGAAACATTTACAGCAACATCAAAAAGTCGGTGATCTTTCTTCTCACCTGCAACCTGGGGGAAGTGGTCGCCATGTTTTTTACGCTTCTTGCCGGGTGGGCGGCGCCATTGATTGCGACCCAGATCCTGTGGATCAACCTTCTCACGGACTCCCTGCCGGCAATAGCGCTGGGCATGGATCCCGGAGATCCGGATATAATGAAAGAAAAACCGCGCGATCCGCAAGAAAGCTTTTTTGCAGGCGGCGCAGGTCTGCGCGCTCTGTCAGGCGGCATCCTGATCGGCGCATTAACCATCTTTGCCTTCTGGTTCGGTCATTACGAGCGTGGATACAGCCCCTTTGCCGAATCGGTGCCGGCAGATGTCACGGAGTATGCGAGAACCATGGCCTTCATGGTGCTGGTGGCATGTCAGTTATACTATTCCCTGGCCTTTAGAAACAGCGTTAAATCCATTTTCCGAATCGGTATTTTCTCCAATAAATATCTGATGGGCGCTATCGTGCTGGGACTGCTTCTTCAATTGATCGTGATATGCGTCCCGGCAATGCAAAGCGCCTTTAAACTGCAAATGCTTGATCTTCAGGGATGGGTAATGGCTGTTGTCCTGGGACTCATTCCGCTCGTGGCAAGCGAACTGCATAAATTCTTTATTCGTGTGAGCAGGAAAAGAAAAATGCCTGAGCGTGAAGAGATATAGTCGACCACAACCAGCGATCATGATTTATCATCTTTGAAAAACCTGCCAGAAATCCAGAAGCCCTTACCGGTCAAGCTCCTGTGTGGCAACGCGCAAAAAAATTCTGGCCTTCTGAAGACGGCAACGTTATTCTGAAAGCATCGAACCATATCCTGATTTTCACTCCGTCCATTCCAGGCGCTTTTGATTGATTGACGCTCTTTTGTCGCAAAGGAGCCGGTTGATGAAAAAAACTCCGTTTTTTGTCTGCATGCTTCTTTTGATAGGGTTTTCGGCGCTTTACGCGTCGGACGATGAAGCCGGATATCTGAAGGCCAGAGAGAACATGGTCCGGGTTCAGATCGAGGCCCGGGGGATTTCCGATGCAAAGGTTCTCAAAGCCATGCGGGAGGTCCCCCGTCATCTGTTTGTCCCGGTTCAACTCAGAGGCAGGGCCTATTCCGACTCTCCGCTTCCCATCGGAGGCGGACAGACGATCTCCCAGCCCTATATCGTGGCCCTGATGACGGAAAGCCTCGGTCTGAAAGGCGATGAACGCGTTCTTGAAATCGGAACCGGTTCGGGCTATCAGGCCGCGGTTCTCGCTGGAATCGTAAAAGAAGTTTATTCCATCGAGATTCGAAAAGACCTTTACGAAAACGCTTCGCAAACCCTTGGGTCCCTGAATTTCACAGACATCCAGACCCGCCATGGGGACGGCTACTTCGGCTGGAAGGAGGTGGCCCCGTTTGACGCCATCATGATCACGGCGGCCGTGGATCACATTCCGCCGCCGCTTTTAGGCCAGCTCAAGGACAGCGGAAAGCTCATTCTGCCGCTTGGCAATCCCTTCAGCTATCAGAACCTTGCTCTGGTAACCCGTCAGGGCGAAGACTATTCGATCCGGCAGATCACCGGAGTGCTGTTTGTGCCCATGACCGGGCACGCATCGGATCCGGACGCGGGCAAGGGGCGATGATTCCGGCAGCCGTTTTTCTTCTGTCCGCATCCTCCCTTGCGTTCGAGGTTCTGCTGACCCGGATATTTTCCATTTCCCAGTGGAATCACCTTTCCTTCATGGTCATCAGCATCGCGCTGTTCGGATTTGCCTCAAGCGGAACCTTCCTCGGCATTCTGGATGCGCGGAAACAAGGATGGGAAAAACATCTTTCCACGGACCATTCGTACAAGATCCTGTCGCTGCTTTACAGCCTGACGGCGATCCTTTCCTACATCGTCCTGAACCGGATGCCCCTGGATTATTTCCGCCTTGCGCTTGAACCCGTTCAGGCGCTGTATCTTCTGACCGCCTATCTGATTCTGTGCCTTCCTTTTTTTCTGGCCGGCCTGATCGTGTCTCTGGCTTATGTTCTGATGCCGGATAAAACCGGCCGTACATATCTTGCCACCATGACCGGTTCGGCCGTCGGCGCATTTGCGCCATTTGTCCTGGTTCCTTTTTGCGGAGAAGGGCCTCTCATCATTCTGGTTTCCCTGATTCCCCTGGTGATCCTGCCGTTTCCCGTCCGGGGTTTGAAACCTTTGATGCCGGATGACCGCCGCTCCGGAAAATCGTATTTTATCATGCTTCTGGCCGGAATCGGATGGACGCTGACAGCGGTTTTCTTCATATTTCACGACAACGGCGCGATGATTCACGTCAGGCCTTCGGCATACAAATTCCTGAGTCAGATGCTGAAGTATCCCAATACGCGTATTGCCGGAACAGTCTTCAGTCTGAAGGGGAGAATCGACAGAGTCGAGAGCCCGTATGTGCGTTTTGCGCCCGGGTTGAGCCTCAAATACACCGAAAAGCTGCCCGATCAGTGGGTCGCTTTCAAGGATGCCGATGATCCGTTCGTCTTTTTCGATTCAGATCAGATCCGGAAAACCCGTTTCGGCGCCGGCACGCTCTCCTTTGCCGGCTATCATCTGATACCGGATGCCGAAAAGACGCTGATCATTCAAAGCGGTGGCGGATCGGCGATTGCCTGCGCCATCGCATCCGGCGTGCGGAACATCCAGGTGGTTGAAAACAATCCCCATATTGCGGAGCTGATCCGCCGTCATTACGGACTTTCGGTGTTCGACGGAAATTCGAAAACCTTTCTCAAGCATACGGACGAGAGATTCGACCTGATTCAGATTGAAAACTGGGGCCCGTCCATTCCCGGAGCCGCGGCCCTGACGCAGAATCATCTCTTTACCGTCGCGTCTTTGAAATCCTGTCTGGAACATCTTTCTTCCCGCGGGGTTCTGATCATATCCCGAAAGCTGCTGCTGCCTCCGGCGGACAGCCTGCGTCTGTGGAGCAGCGCATATGAAAGCCTGAAGATGATGAATGCCGCAAACCCCGGTGAGCACATCACCGTGCTGAGAAACTGGGATACCTTTACCCTGATCGTCTCTCTGCCCCCTCTGGGTCCGCGTGCTGAAAAATTAAAGGATTTTGCGCGGCAGTGGAATTTTGACCTGGTTTATCTGCCCGCTCTTTCCGAAGCATCGGCAAACCGGTACAGCATGTTTGACCGGCCGTTTCATTTCCTTGAAATCAGCCGGCTTGCCAGGGCCTATGAAACCGGAGAACAAAAGCGGTATTTCAACGAATACTTTCTGGACGTGAGACCTCAGACTGACGACCGGCCCTTTCCCAGCCGATTTTTGAAATGGTCCGGATTCCAGGAAAGCTACCAGGCTTCCGGAAGCAGGTTCTACCCGTTGTTCATGTCCGGTGAGATCGTGGTCTGGGTTGTTTTTATCGAGGCCCTTGTCGTCTCGGTTGTGCTGCTGATGCTGCCGCTTCTGGCGATCCGCACAAGAGGCAGAAGATTTCCCGTCCGCAGTTTGATCTTTTTTCTGTCCGTGGGCGCGGGCTTCATGTTTGTCGAAATGTTTTTCATCAAGGTCTATACCTTGCTTTTCGCCGATCCCGTGATCAGCTTCACGATGGTCATCACAGGCGTTCTGGTCTTTTCCGGCGTGGGCGGCTATTTTTCAGAACGCATCGATATGCCTCGTCTTCGGTATGGGCTGGCAGGGCTGATTGCCTGCCTGGTTATCGGGTATTTTTCGGTTTATGCCGTTGTGGGCAGGCTTTTGGGGCTTTCTCTGACGGCGCAGTATGTCTGGGCTTTTGCTCTGCTTCTGCCCGTTGGCCTGTTGATGGGTCTGCCCTTTCCCGTCGCCATGCAGCGCGGTCTGGAGAGCCCCTTTCAGCGGGCCCATGCGTGGGCGGCAAACGGATGCGCATCCGTGCTGGCCTCGATTCTCTCGGTTCAGATCGCGCTGAATTTCGGAATATCGACCATCATGCTTGCCGCGGTGTGTTCATATGCGATTTCCCTGTTCAGCGCAGAAGGGCCTGTCAAAACCATTGTTCAAAAAGATCAATGACCTGTAAAGGGCTGATTTGATCCGATGCTGCATATGATATTGGCAACGCCTTATCGTTTATGATATGGGGCGGCGAGCGGCTGCGTTATTCCGACTGTCTTCCGCAAATGGCGGCATTGCCGAATGCGCCGGTTAACACCTCCGGAAGAACCTTTGCCGCAGCATGCCTGAATTGAACGGATGCTTGAATCGAAAGGCGGTTTCACCATGTTTTTAAGGCGTCATCAGAAGACGGCCATCATCTGGAAGGATCAAGAGATCAGCTATGAAGCGCTCCTGGGGCATATTGATTTTTTTGCCGAAGCGTTTTCCTCGAAAAATTACCGGAAGGCGGCGATTTTTTCCGAAAACAGGCCGGAGTGGGCCTATGCGTTTTATGCGGCTTGGCGCAACGGCTGCATCGCGGTTCCCGTTGATTTCATGAGCACGGCGGGGGATCTTGCCTATATTCTCGAAGACTGCCGGCCGGAACTGATCTTCTGCTCGCGCGGAACGCGCCCTGTTCTGGAAGAGGCTCGCGGGAAAATTTCATATGATATCGATATCCGGGTTTTTGAGGACATGAAGCAACCCGCTGAAATACAGACGGGAACCTCGTTTCCGGAATGCGACCCGATGAAAACCGCCGCGATCATCTATACCTCCGGCACCACGGGAAGCCCCAAGGGCGTGATGCTTTCTTATGACAACCTGCTTGCCAATATCGAATCCGTATCCGAGGAGGTCAAAATATTCACCCCCGACGACAGGGTCATGGTCCTGCTGCCGCTGAACCATATTTTCCCCCTGCTCGGATCCCTGATTCTGCCCCTGTATGTGGGGGGAACGGCCGTATTCTGCCCTTCCATGGCTTCCGAAGACCTGATGGATACCCTGCAGCGGCACGGCATCACGATCATCATCGGCGTGCCCAGGCTCTACAGCCTCATTCGAAAATCCGTCAAGGACAAGATTCAGGCAAGCCTTTTGGCAAGAGGCCTGTTCGCACTCGCCGGAGCGATCGGATCTATTCGTTTTTCAAGAATGCTGTTTAAAAAGGTTCACGAGAA
Organism: Desulfobacteraceae bacterium UBA2245; assembly: GCA_002347265.1. Taxonomy (GTDB): domain Bacteria; phylum Desulfobacterota; class Desulfobacteria; order Desulfobacterales; family UBA2245; genus UBA2245. The sequence goes on from DDYB01000032.1 coordinate 248,139, forward strand.
ACTGGGCGGAAACATTCGGTTTCTGGTCAGCGGCGGCGCGAAACTCGACGAGGAGGTGGGCCGGGATCTGAAAACGCTGGGTTTAGAGGTGCTCGAAGGATTCGGCATGACCGAGGCGGCGCCCATGATCTCATTTACCCGCCCTGGAGAGGTTCTGGTCGGTTCCGCGGGAAGGCCCATGACCTGCAACGAGGTCAGAATCGAGGACGGGGAGATCCTGGCAAAGGGCCGCAACATCATGCAGGGCTATTACAACCGGCCTGAAGAGACCCTTGCGGTTGTAAAGGACGGCTGGCTTCACACCGGAGACCTGGGGTATCTGGATCACATGGGACTGATTCATATCACCGGAAGAAAAAAAGAGATCATTGTGCTTCCGAACGGGAAAAACGTCAATCCCGTGGAGATCGAACGCAGAATAGCGGCCATGTCCGAGTGCATTGCGGAGGTCGGCGTGTATTTCAGCGATAATGTGCTTCAGGCCGTGGTGCTGCCGGATTTCAGAAAGGTCAGGGAACTGGGGATTTCGAACCTGAATGAAACCCTGAGACAGGAGGTGTTTGATCCCTACAACCGGTCCGAGCCGCCCTACCGGCGGATCATGCGGCATCATGTTCTGACCGGGGATCTTCCGAAAACCCGGCTGGGCAAGATCAAGCGATTCATGCTTTCGTCTCTGGCCGGTGATGCTTCCCGCGACAGGGATAAAGGAAAGGAACCGGATTTCGAGGAATACGCGGCAATCCGGGATTTTCTTCGGGAACAGACGGAAAAGGACATATTTCCCGAAGACCATTTCGAAATTGATCTGGGGCTGGACTCTCTGGACCGGGTCGGCCTTCAGGCCTTTCTTCAGGCCAGTTTCGGCATCGAGGTGGGGGAAGAGGACCTTCTGGATCACCCGACCGTAAAGAAACTGTCGCTCTACATCCGGGAAAAGAAGAAAAAGATCAGCGTTTCGGTGGTTCAATGGGCCGAGATATTCCGGGAAAAGGCGGATGTCGTTCTCCCCCGAAGCTGGCCGGCGCACAACTTCGTCAAAAACCTTGCACGATACGTACTCGGATCTTACTTCAGACTCAGGGTCAAAGGCCTTGAAAATCTGCCCAAAGAACCCTTTGTCGTTGTGCCGAATCACCAGAGTTTTCTGGATGGACTGTTTGTGATTTCGTTTCTCAAGAACAGCCTGAACAAAAACACCTATTTCTACGCCAAAAAAAAGCACGTCCAGAAAAGCTGGCTTAAATTTCTGGCGAGCCGCAACAACGTGATTGTAATGGATATCAACAAGGACCTGAAGGCATCGCTGCAGAAGCTTGCCGAGGTGCTCAGGCAGGGCAAGAACATCATCATCTTCCCCGAGGGAACCCGGACAAAAGACGGCCGGATCGGCGGTTTCAAAAAAACATTTGCCATCCTGAGCCGGGAGCTCAACGTTCCGGTGGTTCCTGTGGCGATTCAGGGCGCCTTTGAGGCGCTTCCAGCCGGCACCGTCATTCCGAAACCGTATCAGAAGATTCAGGTCAGTTTCCTGGACCCGATCTATCCGGACGGTCACACCTATGATTCGCTCAATGATCTGGTGTTTCAGAGGATTGCGTCGGAACTGGCGTCACTGGCCGGTCAATCCGAAGCCGCGGCGCCGCAACATCATTGACAATTCGGGGCGCCTGCCTTAAGAGACGATTGTCGGGTTCCGGCAGACCGCTTCGGACGGCGTTTAAATATTTTTCGCCGGAGAAAAGACTTGTAAAAGGCGTTCATCCGGATTCGGATTCGGATCAGAAAGGAGACAGATTTTGGTAAGATTAGAAACCAGCATGGGTGAAATTTTTCTGGAACTTTACGAGGACAAGGCCCCCAAAACCGTGGCCAACTTTCTGGACTATGTGAATCAGGGCCATTACGATGGTACGATTTTTCACCGGGTCATCGACGGATTCATGATTCAGGGCGGCGGGCATACCGCCGACATGAAGGAGAAGCCCACCGGAACCCCCGTTGAGAACGAGGCGGACAACGGGCTTAAAAACGAGGCCTATACCGTGGCCATGGCCCGCACCATGGCCCCTCACAGCGCAACGGCCCAGTTTTTCATCAATGTGAAGAACAACACCTTTCTCAATCACACCGCAAAGACCGACAAGGGCTGGGGATATGCGGTTTTCGGCAAGGTGGTCAAGGGACACGGCGTGGTGAACAAGATCAAGGGCGTGCCCACCGGAAAGGCGGGTATGATGGCCGACGTACCCAAGGAGCCTGTCGTGATTATCAAGGCCGAGGTGGTGGCCGAATCCTAGCGTTTTTTATTTTGCCGCCCGCATTTCAGGGAATGCGGGCGGCAAATCTTCCTTCCTTGAGGCAACGCTGCGTGGCGGCTTTACGCGCCGTTTTTCAACAGGCTCGTTTCTTCGTCCGACAGAACCCTTCCCCTTGCGCTGACCTTTATTTCCCGCATGGGAATCCGGGTTTCGGCCAGGGCCATCGCCTTTTTCAGAATGACCGGAAGACCTGCACAGCAGGGGACCTCCATGAAAACCGCGGTAATGCTTCGAATGCCGGCGGTCTTGAAGATTTCGGCGAATTTTTGAATGTAATCCTGGGCCGAATCAAACTTGGGGCATCCCATCAGCACGGCCCTGCCTCTGAGCAGATCCCGGTGAAGGTCGGCATAGGCCACCGCGCTGCAGTCCGCCAGAACCAGAAGATCCGCTCCCTTTAAAAACGGAGCGCCGGCAGGCGCCAGCCGGATTTGAATCGGCCAGTGGGAAAGCGCGGATTCCCCTTGAGCATTTGAAAGGTTCCGGGCCACGTTGGCCGACCGGCAGGCGTCTGATTCCGCAAAATTTTGAATGTGCGTCGAAGGACATCCGCAGGCCATGGTTTTTTCACCGGGTGTTTCCGCTTTCGGGGCAAGGCGGCGTTTTACGGCCGCTTCGTCAAATGCTTCGACTTCACGATCCACGACCCGGAGCGCGCCGGTGGGGCAGTGGCCGATGCATGCGCCCAGTCCGTCGCAGTATTGTTCGGAAACCAGACGGGCCTTCCCGTCGATGACCTTCAGGGCGCCTTCTTCGCATCCGGGAACGCACTGGCCGCATCCATCACACAAATTCTCATCGATTTCGATGATTTTTCGTAAAACTTTCATGATGCCTCCTTTATATAAATACGGGCCGATGATATTTTGAGTCTTGATTCATATCTACCGCATTCAAATCGTTGTTGCCTTGACTTATGTCAAGTGCGGATGATAATTTTTGGCGGTTTTGCATATTTGAAACCGGAGAAGGGTTATGCATGAAATCCTCAAAATTCTGAATCAGAGTCAGTTGTTCGGCGGTCTGGACGCATCCAGCCTTCGCTGCATTCGGGAGATAGCGGCAGATCAGGTTTTCAGCAAGGGCGGGATGATTTTTTCGGACGGCGAACCGGGCCGGGGGTTCTATCTGGTCGCGGGCGGCCGGGTGAAGGTTTACAAGATCTCGGCCGATGGGAAAGAGCAGATTCTTCACGTTGTCGGGCCCGGTGAGTCGATCGGCGCGGTGGCGGTTTTTTCAGGGAAATCCTATCCGGCCAATGCCCAGGCGATTTTAAAAAGCCGTCTGCTGTTTTTCCCCAGGTCGCGCTTCGTGGCGCTTCTGGCCGCAAACCCCGAGCTGACCATGAATCTTCTGGCGGTCTTTGCCAGACGCCTTCGGGAATTTACCCTTCAGATCGAAAGCCTTTCCTTGAAGGAAATTCCAGGACGCCTTGCATCCTACCTGCTGGATCAGGCCGAAAAACAGAAAACGCCGGACGCAGTTTGCCTGGAGGTTTCCAGGTCCCAGCTGGCCGATATTCTCGGCGCGGCGCCCGAGTCCCTGTCCAGGGCCTTTGCCGGCATGAGCCGATTGAGGCTCATCGAGGCTCGGGGCGCGCAGATCCGGTTCCTGGACCCTTGCGGGCTTCAGGAACTCGCGGCATACGGAAAGGGGCCAAGGTGACGCTCCGACCCGATCATAAAATTCACACCCAAAGAAGTCTATTCCAATTACGGCACAATTGCGGTATTAAAATTTTTATTTGTGCCGGCTGTCGCCGGGCTCAAGGAATTTTCAAGGAGAGTGAATCATGCTGGAACCTTTAACCAAAGCCGGTCCGGATACGGTGCGCGTCGGGGTGCTTGAGGTCATTGATTATCAATACGCCGGACGTCGGGATATCGATATCTCAATCTCGCAGCCCGAATTCACCTCGGTGTGTCCGAAGACCGGGCTGCCGGATTTCGGAACCATCATCATCCAGTATCGACCCAAGGATAAAATCATCGAGCTCAAATCCCTGAAGTATTACCTGCTGCAGTACCGGAACGTCGGAATCTTTTATGAGCATGTGGTCAACCGGATTCTCGATGATCTTGTCGCCGCCGTTCAGCCCAGATGGATGAAGCTCACCGGTGAATTTACCGCGCGGGGAGGCATTGCAACCCGGGTCGTGGCTGCATACGAGGAATAATATGAAAACCAACCGTCTGCGAGTTTTTTTTCAATTCGTCGTTCTTTTTTTCATGGTCAGCGCCGTCATCGGGTGCGGTATGTTTTCCGGAATCAAGAAAACGACCGGCAGGATCGCCCGTGATATCACCGGGTCCGGCTCCGGATTAAAAAAGAAGGTGGCCATCGGGTGGGTTCAGGATGCCACAAGCTTTTCCGGAACGGATCTGGGGACTTATTTCGGTGTGCGTCTGGCCGAGGATATTGGCAGGGCCTGTTCAGACATGCTGCTGGCCGGCGCCGGAGAGTCGGAGGGTCTGAAGGCATTTTTTGCCAAGAATTCCGGTCGTCCGGAACCGGTCTTGCTGGCCGATGCCGGAAGAGCCATGGGCCTTAATGCTGTTTTGTCCGCCCGTATTCTCGAGACCGGTACATTTTTAAAGCCTGCGGGAATGCTCTGGTTCAAAGGGAATGAAACCTGGCTGCGGATGATTTTTAATATTGAGGTTTATGATACGGAAACCGGCGCCAAGCTGCTGGCCGAAAATCTGATCCATGAAATGGAGCTTGAGGGCGAAGAGCCTCAGCATATCGATGAAAAGAAGGCGCAGGGCCTGTCTTTTCTCAAATCGGCCATGGATGAACCCTTGTCCGATCTGGCTGAAAAAATCTGCGACGCGCTTCACGCCGAACCCTGGAAATCCTATGTGACCTCGGTTTCCGGCGATGCTGTCGTGCTGTCCGCAGATAAGAATTCGGGTTTGATTCCGGGCGACACTCTGGTCGTTTATCAAAGCCGTCGGGTGATCGCCGGGGTGGAAGGCCGGTATTATCTGCCCGGCGTCAAGATCGGCGAAATTCAAATTACCGGCGTTCATGCAAATCGGTCCGAAGCCGTCAGGGTATCCGGCGAGGCTGTGGCTGTCGGAGATATGGTCAAAAAACGCTGAATTTTTTCCTCAAGTCCGCGTGATATGATTTGCGTTTCCGGCAGGGACTCTAAAAATTAGACCCTGCCGGAATTTTTTATCAATTCTGCCGGCCGTTTTCCATTGATTCAAGCATTTTCCGGTAGCAATCGATGAATTCCATGGCCTGATCCCTGGAGGAAATCCTGCTGATGGCCTGGCGGAACCGGCTGCTGCCGGGCAATCCCTTGACAAACCAGCTCAGACGGCTGCGCATCATCCGGCATGCCCGGCTTTCTCCGAAATATTTCACCGACATGCCGAGATAATCGAGCATGGTTTGAAATCTCAATTCCATATCCGCTTCGAATCGCGGTTCAGCGTTGAGTCGCCGGCGGATCTGCTCGAAAATCCAGGGATTACCGATGGTGCCTCGGCCGATCATGACCCCGTCGCAGCCGGTCTGCTCCATCATGTAGACGGCGTCCCGGGCATTCTGAATATCACCGTTTCCAATGACTGGTATTCGCAGGCGTTCTTTCAGGGCGCCGATCAGCGAATGAAAGGCTTTCCCGGAAAACCCCTGAGTTGCGGTGCGCGGATGGATGGCGACTGCGTCCACGCCGCAGTCCTGAGCGATCTGGGCGATGCAGATCGCCTGATCCCCGGAAGGGTTCCATCCGGTCCGGATTTTGATGGTCAGGGGAATGGAGACGGACTTGCGGACGGATCTGAGTATGGCTTCCGCCTTTTCAGGCGTTTTCATCAGGGCTGAACCGGCGCCGGACTTAAGCACCTTTTTGACGGAACAGCCGAAATTGATGTCCAGAATGTCTGCGCCCGAGTCCTGAACCATGGCGGCGGCCTCGGCCATGATGGCCGGATCGGCGCCGAAAATCTGGACGGACAGGGGCTTTTCTCCGGGGCAGCTGATCAACAGCTGGCGGGTTTTTTCCGAGCCGTAGACCAAGCCGTTTGCACTGATCATTTCCGAACAGACCAGTCCGCAGTCGTAAGCCTTGGCCAGGAGCCGGAAAGGAAGATCGGTGATTCCGGCCATCGGCGCCATGACTGTCGGTGGATCTATGACCAGGGGGCCGATTTTAAGCAAGGGTTTCATCACTTTGAAAATATTTCTGATTTGCGCCGGCATTCTTGGCCGGACTGGCGTAACAGTACAGACAGCCATGGCGGCACGGGTGATGACGATAGGATCCGATATCTCTGGATCGGGTGCATCGGCAGCCGGCTTTAACTCGCTGTCCGGCGTCTTTTTTCAGGCACGGCGAACCCCCGAAAAGCTCGGCCAGCAATGGCCCGGAAATACAGGAACTCGGCCCGGCATTGGCATTTTTTCCCAATTGCGCCAGTACCTGCGGTTCGCAGCATACTTCCAGCGCCATTCCACAGTTTTCAAGAATCGTTCCGAGCTTCGTCAGAACCTGTACTCTGGTTTCAAGGGGCGGGCCAATCCATTGCACCTCTGAATTCAGGCGGTTTCTTTGCCGAATTTTGGGGTAATGGTCCATGAAACTGGTGATGCAGCGCCGGATTCCCATGCGTGCGGCTGTCCGGGCAACCCATGTAAAATCATGCAGATTGTCCATCAGTTCGTTGTTCCGGTTCCGGTAAAAACAGATCGGATCGAATCTCCAGGTAACGGTTGCCGGGTTGAAATGTCTGCAAAGATATTCAAGCTGCTCAAGCCGCTGCTGCAGGGACGGAATTCCGGGCTCCAGAAGCGGAGCCCGCGAATTGACGGTAAACTGAAAGTACAGGCGATAGCCCTGGCGGGTCAGTTTTTCTCCGGCTTCGGATCGGATGAACGGACCGAAATTCTTGGACCAGAACACGATGGAATGGACCCTGTCGGCGGCGGCCTGAATTCTGTAAATCCTGCCGTTATATGGATTGGGCGTTTCAAAGAACCCGAGACGGATCCGTTCCATGAACCAGTTCATGTAGAAGGCTGGAATATCGGTCCGCCTGGAGGCTGAGATCACGATTTTTTCAGTGCAGTTCATGATGCGTTGTTACTGCTTTTTGAGATTCGCCAGTGAGATGATTTTTGCCCGCGGCTTTTTTTCGGAAGTTTCGGCGGCATCGTTGCAGGGAGTATCCGGCTGAGGCGTTTTGGAACATTCGACTTTTTCCAGGCGCACCTTTCGCCCGCCCATGGTGAATTCCGCGCCGTTGATGTAGGTGTCTTTCAATATCCATGAGACGGTTTGCAGCGGAACCTGAAGCAGCAGCAGTTTGACATGATACCAACTGGCTTTGTTGTCCGCGGCAATATCCTCGATTCTAGCGAAGATCAAGGGCTTGTCTTCAAAGTGAATCAGTACGAGATCGTTGATCGTGGCCATACGGCGGGTTCGCTATGCCTTTCTTTTTGTTATGAATTCAGAAAACCACTATGACACAGGAGAAAGTTTCTGTAAAGCGCTTCGAAGGAGTTCGAAGACGGCGCACAATCTTTGTCTTGGCGGAATAAACTTCTTGACAAAAAATTAAGCGCCGATTTAACTGTTAAGTAGTATTAAATATTGGACGATTAAACAGATACATGCCTGAACGGAGCCGGTTGAGTTGTCTTGATTTCAGGACTCCCGGGCGCCTTCCGAAAAGTTCCGCGTTTAGACCTGACAAAATAATGCTCATCTGTGCTTCGATCTGAGTTTGTTGAGGCAATAGTTGTTCTATCCTGTCTGAAAGTGAATGTTCGGCGGACATCCCGGCTTAAAGGGGAAGCGCAACAACCTGACGATGAAAAAATAAAGGAGGGATTATGATCAACAAGGAAATGCTGTCGAAAATGAAAATTTTTTCAGGTGTTCAAGGTGAAAAACTTTCAGAAATCGCTTCAAAATGCAGCCTGATGGAGATGAAGGCCAATGAAGTCATTTTCAAGCAGGGGGATGAGGCCAGGGATTTTTATGGTCTGCTTGAAGGGGAGGTGGAACTGAGCCTTGTTTTCAAGGATGAATTTCTCAGGCTGGACATCCGATACGAATATTCGATTGTCGCCAAACGTGAAATCATCGAAAAACCGATTGTGGTGGAAACCATCCATCCGGGGGAGGTATTCGGATGGTCTTCGGTCGTCACCGACGGAAGATGGACTGCCGGCGCCCGCTGTTCCAAGCCAAGCCGGATTTTTTCGATTCCGGCCAAAATTTTTAAATCGATTCTGGATAAAGATCCCTCGCTCGGGTATGCGGTGATGCAAAATCTGAACGAGGTTGTTTCCAGCCGCTTGCAGCACCGAACGGATAAGCTGATAGAAGCCTGGGGAGAAGCCTTCGATTTGAACAAAATATAATTGCAGGGCTTATGCCTGTGCTTTACAGAATGCCTTTATCCGTCAGCTTCCGGTATGATGCATTGATGGCAGAGCCTCATTTCCCGCCTTAAAAAATGAGGCTCCGCGTTTTAAGGAGATTTTATGTATGCAAATTCCACAGACCCCTTAGGAGATGCCCTGACAAGTTACATCCAAGGAGACCTTTTGTCCAAGGTCGTGGTTTACCGGGATGACGGCCTTTCCGAGGACCTGATGATGAGCCGTTTTTTCCAGGAGCCCTCAAAGTTTACGCTGGTGGAAAAAACAGCCCTGGAAAACTGCCGGGGGCGGGTGCTGGATATCGGCGGAGGCGCAGGGCGTTACAGCCTTGCGTTGCAGAGCAGAGGCCTTCGCGTGTGCGCCATCGACATCAGTCCGGCTGCCGTTGAAATCATGAAGCGCCGGGGTGTACGGGATGCGCGGGTTGCCGATATTTTTAAATTTGAACCCGCCCAGGTTTTCGACACCCTGCTGATGATGATGCACGGAATCGGTATTGTGGAAAATCTGGCCGGGCTGGAGAATTTTTTAAAGCACGCATCCAGCTTGATCCAATTCGGCGGTCAGATTATACTGGATTCCATTGATGTCCGGTGCACCCGGAATGTCATGCATCATGCCTATCAGGAAGTCTGCGGCCGGCTCGGAAGATACTTTGGAGAAACCCGGCTCCAGTTCGAATACCTCGGCAAAAAAGGGCCCTCATTCGGGTGGCTGCAGATTGATCCGAAAACCCTGGCCCATTATGCGCGCAGAGCCGGATGGGCAAGCGAGGTCCTGTACTGGGATGCCGGCGGCGACTATCTGGCCGGGCTGACCCGTCTGGAAGGCTGAGAAATCCGGATCTCCAGAGATTTTTGTTCAGCGACTTGAAATGTGCCTCAGGAGGTTTTCCTGCTTTTTGCGCCATTCATGCGGCTGAACCGGTGCAGGTTTCGAAGTTTTCTTTTCAACCCGGTGACTCGGAAGCTTGCCAGATGCCGGAAAGACTTGAATGAAAATCGCCAGTTTCAATGCCAACGGAATCCGGGCAAGGATGCCGGTCGTTTTGCGATGGCTTGAGGAACAGGTTCCGGATGTTTTGTGCATTCAGGAGACCAAGGTTCAGGATTCCCAGTTTCCGGTCAATGCCTTTGAAGATGCCGGTTACCACTCGTTTTTCAGGGGTCAGAAATCTTATAACGGCGTAGCGGTCATCAGTCGCATTCCCCCGGTGTCCGCATGCTTTGGTTTCAACCCGGATGATGACGAACAGGTCCGGCTGGCCCGCATCGATTTTGACCGGTTCACTGTGGTCAACACCTATGTGCCCCAGGGGCAAAGCCCGGATTCAGAAAAATTCCAGTACAAGCTTGACTGGCTGTCCCGGCTTCGAAGTTATTTTGAAACCGGGTTCAGCGCATCGGATCCGCTTATATGGGCGGGCGATTTCAATATCGCTCCGCATCCTATCGATGTATATGATCCGCAGGCGCTGGCGGGCAGCGTATGCTATCACCCTCTGGAGCACCGGGCCCTGGATGCAATCCGCAGACTCGGGTTTACGGATGTATATCGCAAGCACAAACCCGATGATCCGGGTTTTTCGTTCTGGGATTACCGTATTCCCAATGCCCTGAAACGCAAGCTGGGATGGCGGATCGATCATATCTGGGCCACGGCGTCCGCAGCGGAAAAATCCCGGAGCGCCTGGATCGACGCGGAGCCCAGAACATGGGAGAAGCCTTCGGATCACACCTTTATCGTTGCTGTTTTTGATCTGTGAGCAGGTGCTATCAACTTATTTAAGGAGCGTCAAATGTTCCAGGATCTTCGACCGTTTTTTTATCCCAGGCATGTGGCGGTTATCGGCGCCTCGGAAAATCCCCGGAAAATCGGCCATGAAATTTTGAAAAATATTCAGGCCGGGGGATTTTCAGGAAATATCTATCCTGTTAATCCAACGAGTTCACAGATTCTTGGAATACCCTGTTACGCAGGCATCGACAGAATTCCGGGACCGGTGGACCTGGCTGTTGTCGTGATTCCGGCAGGGCGGGTTCCCCAGGCGATTGCCGAATGCGGAAAAAAGGGAGTTCCGGCCGCCGTAATCATTACCGGCGGCTTCAGTGAGGCCGGCGCTTCGGGAGAGGCCCTTCAGAACCAGACGGTCGAGACCGCCAAGCGTTACGGCGTCCGGCTGATCGGTCCCAATTGCCAGGGGCTCAACAATCCGCATGCATCTCTTTGCGCCTCATGGCCCCTTTTGACCCTCAGGGGCAAGGTGGCGGTGATCAGCCAGAGCGGCACCGTGGGGGCGGCGATGATGGACTGGTTTTCCATCGAAGGCCTGGGAGTTTCCAGCTTCGTGAGCATGGGAAACCGGGCGGATGTCGATGAATCGGATCTGATTGCCTGGTTTCAGAATGATCCCGGCACCGAGGTGATCGCCCTGTACCTGGAAGGAATCAAGGATGTCGGGCGTTTTCAGCGCGCCGTGGCGAACACGACCAAGCCGCTGGTGATCCTCAAATCGGGGCGAACCGCGGGCGGAAAGGTGGCCGCGGAATCGCATACCCGCTCTCTGGCCGGCGCCGATGCGGTCTACGATGCGCTTTTCAGGCAAAGCGGGATATGCCGGGCGCAAACCATCGAGGAATTTTACGATTTTTCAAAGGCCATGGCCTATCTGAAGCCGCCGGCGGGAAATCGCGTGCTGTTTATCACCACCTCCGGCGGAGCGGCCATTCTGGCCACCGATGCCGCCGAGCGCGAAGGCCTCTCGGTTCCTCCGCTTCCTGAAGAACTGGCCGATGCACTGGAGGGGGTCATTCCAGCCCATGCCATTCGAAGAAACCCGCTGGATCTGACCGGCGATGCAGATGCCGCCATGTTCGCCAGGGTGATGGAACGGTCCAGGCCGTATTATGATGTCCTGGGCGTCATCTTCGGAGATCCGATACAGAACGCCGCGCAGGTGGTAACAGCCGGCGCCTCGGAGCTGATCATATTCCTGGGCGGCGCCGAGGTGGAGCGCGAAGAGCGCATGAAGATGCACCGAAAGGGCATTCCGGTATTTCCCACTCCGGAGCGCGGGATCCGCGCCCTTTCTCAGGCAATGCCCGCCGGTTTGAAAACGCGCCCGGCTCAGACAACCTTTCCGGAGGCCTCCGGCCGGAAACTGTCAGGCTTTTTTGAGTCCATCTCCTGGCTGGCTGAAAGGGGGATGCCCTGCGTGAAAACCCGGCTGGCGAAAAGCGCGGATGAGGCGGTTACAATATCCGGAGAAATCGGCTATCCGGTGGTCCTGAAAGTGGAATCTCCGGACCTGATGCACAAGAGCGATGCGGGCGGGGTTCGGCTGGACCTGGCATCCGGCGCCGAGGTTCGGGACGCCTGCGAACGGATATTCCGGGACGTGAAAACCCGGAACCCGGAAGCGCGCATCAACGGAATCGCCGTCAGTTCCATGGCCCGTCCCGGACTTGAGCTGATTCTGGGCATGCGCCGGGATTCCCAGTTCGGTCCGGTTCTGATGTTCGGACTCGGCGGCATCGGCGTGGAAGTGTTCCGGGATGTGTCCCTGAGACTGATGCCTTTTTCCAGAAACGACGCCCTGGCCATGATGTCGGAAATCAGGGGCGCGGCCATGCTTTCGGGCTTTCGGAACACGCCGCCGGTCGACCGGAATGCTCTGGCCGATGCCCTGGTCCGGCTTTCCGAACTTGCCCGGGACCATGAAGAAATCGCCGAGATGGATCTGAATCCGGTGATCGCCCGGCCGGACGGCATTCTGATCGTGGACGCGCGGATCATCCGGGCGTAGAAACAAAAACGCCTCCCGAAGCGATCGCTCAGGAGGCGTTTCATATTGTTTTAGCCGGGCTTATCCCTGCTTGCGTTCGAATTCCTTCATAAAGTCAGCCAGTGCCTTGCACGAAGCCATGGGTACCGCGTTATAAACCGATGCACGGCAGCCGCCTACGGATCGATGGCCCTTGAGGCCTCCCAGCGCGTTTTTCTGGGCCTGGGCCAGAAATTCCTTTTCCAGGTTTTCGTCCGCCAGCCTGAAGGTGATGTTCATCAATGACCGGCTGTCCTTGTCGGCGGTTCCGCGGTAAAAATCCCCGCCGTCAATCACGTCGTAGATCAGGGCCGCTTTCTGCTCATTGATCGCCTGCATCTTTTCGAGACCTCCGACAGTCTCTTCCAGCCATTTGAGCACCAGGCTGGTTGCGTAGATGGCAAAACACGGAGGCGTGTTGAACAGGGAATTTTCCTTGGAAAAGGTTGTGTATTTGAGCATGACCGGAAGCTTTTCAGGAACTCTTTCCAGCATATCGTTTCGAATGATCACCATGCACACGCCGGCGGGGCCGATGTTTTTCTGGGCGCCGGCATAAATCAGGCCGAAAGGAGACGGATCAAACGGACGGCTGAGCATGTCCGAGGACATGTCCGCGATCAGGGGAACCGCGCCGGTATTTGGAAAGCTCGCCCACTGCGTGCCCTTGATGGTGTTGTTGGAGGTGATGTGCACATAGGCGGCCTGTCCGTCGAAAGCGATATTTTTGGGAATGTAGCAGAAATTCCGGTCTTCGGATGAGGCGGCAACGCGCACGGATTTGCCAAGGTTCTTTGCTTCCTTGATGGCCTTGGTAGCCCAGGTTCCGGTGTTGACGTAATCGGCGGATTTTCCGTCAGCCAGCAGATTCATCGGAATCATGCAGAATTGAAGGCTGGCGCCGCCCTGAATAAACAGGACCTGAAAACGGTCGTCCAGCTTGAGCAGTCGCTTGGTGCGGATGACCGCATCGTTCAGTACGTCCTCGAACGCCTTGGAACGATGGCTGACCTCGACAATGGACATGCCGGTTCCGGCAAAATCGAGAAATGTTTCTTGAATTTCTTCGAGTACGCTGAGTGGAAGGGCCGCCGGGCCCGGATTGAAATTATGAACTCTTTTCATGGTATTGCCTCCGATGACCTTTGATATTCTTTTTAATTGAAAAGTTCGTATCTTAATATCTGGGAAAAATATGTCAATCGAAATTTTGTGCCGTTAAAGCCGATTGCAAGTTCCGGCAAGGGATATTGACAAACCGCTCTTATTCGCCTAAATTTTTCGAAAATAATGTTGCCTAAGGAAGATGAACCTGATTGCCGCGTTCAAGGACATGGCTGGCTTGTAATTCTATCAAGAAGACAATTTATGAAAATCTATCATTATCCTTCAAATTCTGCTGAAAAGAAGCTTTTGTCCATCATCAACCGGGGTCTTGCCTTTACCCGGAAACAAAACCACGAGGTGTCGAGAATCCTGGAAGATGTCCGGAAAAACGGAGATGCGGCCCTGATTCGATACGCCGCGAGGTTTGACGGAAGCCGGCTTTCGCCGGACAATCTTCAGGCGACCCCTCAGGAGATGGCTGCGGCATTAAAGCAGGTTTCACCCGATTTTATGGGAGCGCTGGACCGGGCCGCCTCGCAGATCGAGGATTTTCATCGCAGGCAGTTGCGCCAGTCCTGGATTGCTTCTCCGCGGGAAGGAACGCTTCTCGGGCAGCTGGTTCATCCGGTGGATGCGGCCGGAGTTTATGTGCCCGGAGGGAAGGGCGGCCGGACGCCGCTGGCGTCATCGGTGCTGATGGGCGCAATTCCCGCAAGAATTGCGGGAGTGAAGAACATCTACATGGTCACCCCGCCCACGGCCGAAGGCGGGGTCAATCCGCATCTTCTGGCAGCGGCCCACCGGGCCGGCGTTACCGCAATCTTCAAGACCGGAAGCGCCTGGGCCATTGGCGCCCTGGCCTATGGAACGACAACCATACCCCGGGTGGACGTCATTGTCGGACCGGGAAATATCTACGTCACCCTGGCCAAAAAACTGGTTTCCGGAATCGTCGGCATCGATATGATTGCAGGCCCCAGCGAGATCATGATCGTGGCCGATGAGACGGCGGATCCTGAATTCGTGGCCGCGGATCTGCTTTCTCAGGCCGAACACGACGCACTGGCCTCTTCAGTGCTGGCGACCTCCTCGCGCCGGCTGGCTCGTGAGACGGCAAAGGCGGTATCCGGTCAGATTGATTCTCTGAGTCGCAGGGCGATCGCGCAGCAGTCCATTTCAAAATACGGAGCGATTCTGGTTGTTGCGGATATTCCGACCGCCATTGATCTGGCCAACCGGATTGCACCGGAACACCTCGAACTTCAGATTCGGGACCCCTTCTCCCGTCTGGACCGGATTCGCCACGCAGGCGCCGTATTTCTGGGCGGTTTTACCCCGGAGCCTGTGGGAGACTATATGGCCGGTCCCAATCATGTCCTGCCGACAGCCGGAACCGCCCGGTTTTCTTCCGCGCTTTCGGTGGAACATTTTATCAAACGGACCAGCCTGATCCATTACACCCCTTCGGCCTTCCGTCAGGAAGCCGAAGATATCCTTCGGCTGGCGGAAATCGAGGGCCTGGATGCCCATGCCAACTCCGTGAGAGTGAGGCTCAGGGCATTTGAATAGTATTTCGTTTTCGATGCCGCCGGAATATGCTTTGTGTAAGGGCCATGGCGACCGCCGCAGCGAGGGAGGATGCCGCACAGCGCAGAAATAGGATTTTTTAAGAATCCGCCAATAATGCTTGACACAAAAAAGTCAAGGGGGGTATATATATTTTCTTAAACACAATACGAAGGTATTCTCAAAAATTGTGGCTTTTTAAGCGATCATTTTTCTTATGATGGATTTGTTGGCAATAATTTCAGTAAGAAAGGAGCAGTTCGCATGAATGTAACACGAAGGGAGTTTATCCAGATCACGGGCGCGACCGCCGCTGGTCTGGCCGTGAGCGGGATCGGATTCGGCCTCTCGCCGGTCAAATCTCACGCCCAGATGCTCAAGACCAAGTATGCCAAGCAGACCACGACCATCTGCTGCTATTGCGCAGTGGGTTGCGGCGCCATCGTGCATACGAACAAAGAAACAGGCCGGGCCATCAATGTCGAGGGTGATCCGGATCATGTGATCAACCGCGGCTCACTCTGCGCCAAGGGCGCGTCTCTGTTTCAGCTGGCAGAGAACAAGAACCGCCTGACCGAACCCATGTATCGAGCGCCTTACTCGGACAAATGGCAGAAGGTTTCCTGGGATTGGGCGATCGAAGAGATCGCCAAAAGGGTTAAGAAAACGCGCGACGCCGGCTTTACGCTCAAAAACGACAAGGGGCAGATGGTCAACCGCACCACCGCCATGGCGTCTTGCGGCAGCGCGGCCATGGATAATGAGGAGTGCTGGATTTATCAGGCACTGATGCGCGCCCTGGGGCTTGTCTATATCGAACATCAGGCCCGTATCTGACATAGCGCTACTGTTGCGGCTCTGGCAGAGTCGTTCGGACGCGGCGCTATGACCAACCACTGGATTGACCTGAGAAACAGCGATGTCCTGCTTGCGATGGGCAGCAATCCGGCGGAAAACCATCCCATTTCCTTCAAGTACATCACCCAGGCTCAGCTTAATGGCGCAACGCTGATCAGCGTTGACCCCCGTTTTACCAAGACCTCGTCCAAGGCCGATATGTACGTTCCGCTTCGTTCCGGCACGGATATCGCCTTTCTCGGGGGCATGATCAAGTATATTCTGGACAACAAGCTCTACGATGTGGAATACGTGGCCAATTACACCAATGCGCCCTTTATCCTGGGCAAGGACTTTGGTTTCAAGGACGGTCTTTTCTCAGGCTATGACAAGGCCAAGCGGTCCTACGACAGTAAGAAATGGGCGTTTGAAATGGACGCCAACGGGGTTCCCAAGATGGACCGGACCCTCAAGGACAAACGGTGCGTTCTGAGTCTGCTCAAGAAGCATTACGAGCGCTACACCACCAAACTCGTTTCCAAGATCACCGGAACATCCGAAGCCGATCTGGTCAAGGTTTACAAGGCCTACGGCGCAACGGGCGCCAAGGGCAAGGCCGGAACGAGCATGTACGCCATGGGCTGGACCCAGCACACTGTGGGCGTACAGAACATCCGCACCATGGCCATGATCCAGCTACTGCTGGGCAACATGGGCATTGCCGGCGGCGGCGTGAATGCCATGCGCGGCGAGTCCAACGTTCAGGGCTCCACGGACCACTGCCTGCTGTGGCACATCCTGCCCGGCTATCTGAAGATTCCGTCGGCGGCCGATGATTCGCTGGACACCTATCTGACGAAGAATACTCCCGTCAGCAAGGACCCGCTGAGCGCCAACTGGTGGCAGAATTATCCCAAGTACACGGTCAGCCTGCTCAAATCCTTTTTCGGAGACAAGGCTCAGAAAGAGAATGGCTTTGGATTCAACTGGCTGCCCAAGGTGGACAACGGCAAGGATTACTCCTGGCTGAGCCTCTTTGACGAAATGTACAAGGGCGCGTTCAAGGGATTCTTTGCCTGGGGCATGAACCCGGCGTGCAGCGGCGCCAACTCCAACAAAACCCGTGCGGCCATGACCAAGCTCGACTGGATGGTCAACGTCAACCTGTTTGACAACGAGACCGGTTCGTTCTGGCGCGGTCCGGGGATGAATCCCAAGGACATCAAGACCGAGGTGTTCATGCTGCCCGCCTGCGTTTCCTATGAGAAAGAAGGCAGTATCTCCAACAGCGGCCGGTGGATGCAGTGGCGCTACCCGGGTCCCAAACGCCTGGGCAACAGCCTGCCCGATGGCGACATGATCGTGGAACTGGGCCTCAAGATCAAAGAGCTTTACGCGAAGGAGGGCGGCGTATTTCCCGAACCCATTCTCAATCTCAAGTGGGATTACATGACCCACCATGAGTTTGATCCGCACAAGGCGGCCAAGGAGATCAACGGATACTTCCTTAAAGATGTGACCATTAAGGATACGACCTACAAGGCCGGCACCCTGGTACCGAGCTTTGCCATGCTGCAGGCCGACGGATCGACCTCTTCGGCGAACTGGCTGTACTGCGCCAGTTATACGGAAAAGGGCAACATGGCCGCTCGCCGGGGTCAGGAAGACGCCGTCAACAAGATCGGTCTTTATCCCGAGTATGCCTGGTGCTGGCCGGTCAACCGGCGCATCATCTACAACCGCGCTTCGGTGGACCTCAAGGGCAATCCGAGAGATGAGAAGCGATGGGTTATCAAGTGGACCGGAGACAAGTGGATCGGCGATGTTCCGGACGGCGGATGGCCGCCGTTGCAGAATGCCGACGGCACGCCCAATCCCGCCAGCAAGCATCCTTTTATTATGCGCAAGCACGGTCATGGACAGATCTTTGGCCCGGGCCTGAAGGACGGTCCGTTCCCTGAGCACTACGAACCGACCGAGTGCCCGGTGGAAAAGAACTTCATGAGCAAGCAGTTCGTCAGTCCGGTGGCGCCGGTTTATGGATCCGACAAGGATGAGATCGCCACCTGCGATCCGCGGTTTCCGTATATCGGAACGACTTACCGGGTCGTCGAGCACTGGCAGACCGGTCTGATGACGCGGCCCCAGCCCTGGCTGATGGAACTTCAGCCCCAGATGTTCGTGGAGATGAGCGAAGAGCTTGCCAAACTCAAGGGCATCAAGACCGGAGAACGCATCCGGGTGTCCTCTGCGCGCGGATCTGTAGACTGTGTCGCCATGGTGACCAAGCGCTTCAAGCCCTTCAAGATCGCCGGAAATACGGTTCATGAGGTTGGTGTGCCTTGGCATTTTGGATGGCGATGGCCGGAAAGCGGCGCCGAGGAAAGCGCCAACCTGCTGACCCCGGCGGCCGGAGATCCCAACACCCGGATTCCGGAAAGCAAGGCATTTATGTGCAATGTTTCGAAAATATAGAGGGGAGGCGAGATAGATGAGCAAAGCAATTTTTGTCGATACGACAACCTGCACAGCCTGTCGCGGTTGCCAGATAGCCTGCAAGCAGTGGCATGGTCTGCCTGCGGAACAAACCACCAACCGTGGAACTTTTGAAAATCCGGCGGACCTTTCTTTCAACACCTACAAGATCGTCCGGATGCGGGAAGAGGTGATCGACGGCAAGCTGAACTGGCTGTTCTTTCCCGAACAGTGCCGTCACTGCCTCGAGCCGCCCTGCAGGGATATTGCCCAGGATGAGAGTTCCATTTTCCGGGATGAGCGGACTGGTGCCGTAATCTTTACGGCAAACAGCAAGAGTCTCAACGCCCAGGAAATCACCGAAGCCTGTCCGTACAACATTCCGCGGGCCGGCGAGGATGGAACGCTTGCCAAGTGCGACCTGTGCAATGACCGGGTCGAGAACGGACTGCTTCCGGCCTGCGTGCAGACATGTCCCACGGGCGCCATGAGTTTCGGCGACCTGGAAGAGATGCGGGACAAGGCCAAGAAACGCCTGGAAGTGGTGAAACAGAAATATCCCAAGGCCATGCTGCTGGATGCCGATGACGTCAGCGTGATTTATCTGGTGGCCTATGAACCGAAGTACTACCATGAATTTGCGGTGGCTTCGCGTTCGACGGGATACGATATGACGCGGAAGATGGCCTTGCGGAAGATGTTCCGTCCGCTGGCAAACATCATGTCTTCATTGACATAAACGTGTATTAACATTAAGATACAGCGTCGAGAGGGGAGAGCGATCTCCCCTCTTGCGCTACATGACCCAGACAACCCATCAGGAGAAGGCATGACGCAGCAGGCAGAGATTACCTCGGCACAGGTCGAAAAAGCAGCGGAATTCATCATCAAACTCAGACCCTTTTATTCGGAGCTGATCGTGTTTTACCAGGCCGTATTTATGGCCCAGGAAGAGGCGAAGCAGACCGTTCGAATCGATGCAAAGCCGATTTCCAAGGACATGCTGAAGCTCAAGCTCAAGGAGAAGTTTCCCCTGGTTTCCGTAAGCGATTTTGAGCTGGATGAAGTCTCCTGCAGGCAGCTTTTTGAGAAAATCAGCCGTATCATTCTCGAGAAAAATCCGGGCCTGAAGTCCTCCGCCGAAGTCCTGATTGCCGCCATGGATAAGGGCGATCTCAAGGTAGAGGATCTCTGCCGGGCGCTGCTGGCCAGCGATGATTCCGTGTTTGAAAAGTACGCTGAGGAATTGAAGGTCGACAAGAAGCTGCTGGCATTTATTGCCTACAACAGCGTCAAGCCTTCGCTGGTGGTTTTCGCCGAAAAGACGGCACAGCAACTGGAGCCGGATTATTTCTGGGGAAAGGGGTATTGTCCGGTTTGCGGGAGCGCTCCGGCAATCGCTGTGCTGCAAGGCGAGGGGGAGCGTTTTCTGCGCTGCGGCTTCTGCGGTCATCAATGGTCCGCGATGCGGATATACTGCCCGTTTTGCGAAAACAAGGACAGCAAGACGCTGAGCTATTTTTACAGCGAGTCGGAACCGGAATACCGTGTGGATATCTGCGAGGCCTGCAATAAGTACATCAAGACGGTGGATCTTCGAAAGCTCAGCCGCGACTGCTACATGCCTCTAGAGCAGGTCGCGACGCTGCACCTGGATCTGAAGGCTCAGGAAATGGGCCTTGAAAGCGGAACCAGCCTTCATCTTGAACCTTGAAAGGCCGTTGAAAACTGCGCCTGAGGCCGTCATTCAGCGTTGAGCGGCTCACGCCGGTGCTCACACACACATATGTTTGAATATGCTGCGCTTGCCGCATCGCCGCGCGCCTTTTCCGACAACCTGATTCTTGTCTGACGCTGCTGTCGTCTTTGCGGAAAGATACCTCCAGCACCCGATGCAAACTGTTTACGACGGCCCGGCGGCTTCGAATCGCACGGGCGAATTGCTCGGCATTACGGTCTATGCTGCCGATATAACAGGCCGATTCTCATCCGGTTCTGTCTTCAAACTGCCTTTCGCGATCAACCATGCAGATCGTTCTAAGGCTTTTCCAGTTCTCCATGATAATTAAACAACGATTCTTTGAAGCCATGCTTTTTTGATTTTCAAAAAACAACTTGACGTCATGGTGCAGGCTGCTTTGATTGCCCTTCACCGAAAGAACACAGTCCGCATGCCGATCGAAGATCGATTCCGCAATATCTTTCCGGCACCCCATTGCATCGATGGTCACAATGCGCCCTTCAATTGCCGGAATCTTTAAAAGCTGAGGAAGCCCCGGGAACAGACATGCCGGCCACTTGAAATATTGTTAATAATTTCAATACATAACATATTT
Source organism: Desulfobacteraceae bacterium UBA2245 (assembly GCA_002347265.1). Taxonomy (GTDB): domain Bacteria; phylum Desulfobacterota; class Desulfobacteria; order Desulfobacterales; family UBA2245; genus UBA2245. The sequence goes on from DDYB01000032.1 coordinate 269,009, forward strand.
AAAGTCAAAAGCCTGGACTATTTTAATTATTTCGAATAGTTACACCTGCCTCTTTCAAAGCGTTTTTATCTTCGCGAACCATGCAAAAAAATCCAAATGCGGTTACCCTGTCTGGGATGGAATTGCATCTTGACACCCGTGCACGCCATATGTTAGAGGGTTTCTCTTGTCGTTTATAAACGTCTTAAATGCAATCTATAAAATATACTTCTAATGAAACGTTTTTCTGAAGTCCTGGAAATGGATATTAAACAAATCGATTGGAACCTCGCCTGGCAAACCGCACAGCGTCAAAGGCATTTGAACCGCAAAGCCAAAGGAGCGGTGTATTGGAACAGACGCGCCCGCGACTTTTCGGATCATCAGGCGCATAAAAGCGATTATCCGCATCAATTCATCAGAATACTGAACCCCGAGCCGGGCTGGCGCGTTCTGGATGTGGGCTGCGGTTCCGGCACGATAGCCATTCCGCTGGCAAATCGCGTCGCTTCCATCACCGCCATGGATTTTTCGGAAAGCATGCTTTCCATACTCAGGCAGGAATGCGCGGCGAAAAAAATCGGAAACGTAAAACCGCTTCTGGCAGCCTGGGAAGATGACTGGGAAAGTCTGGGAATCGGCGTTCACGATGTGGTGATTGCATCACGTTCCGTAAACGTTGAGGATTTAAAGAGCGCCGTCATCAAACTCAATCGTTTTGCCAGACAGCGCGTCTATGTTTCCGCCGTGGTGGGCGACGGTCCCGCCGTCCGGCGCATCATCAACGCCGCCGGCCGGGATTATCAACCCAGCCCCGATTATATCTGCATCCTGAACCTTCTGTATCAGATGGGGATCTACGCCAATCTTTCCTTTACCTTTCATCCGCTTAACCGGACCTACGCGGATTACGAGGACGCGCTGAATAAAAGCCAATGGATGCTGGACGATATGACGCCTCATGAGGAGGAGCGGCTCAGGAACTTTTTTCAGGATCATCTGGTCCGGCAAAACGGCAGCTGGGTATTGCCGGACGTGCCGCCGGTGCGCTGGGCCGTCATCTGGTGGAATGTTCCGGATGAAGACCCCTCTATTACATGAATATGCCGGAATTCGGATCATGATCTGCAGACAGGAAAATTGAATGTTTAAAAGCCGCCTCTGCTGTTTTGTTGCGCTCGTCGTCATGACCGTCTGGGGTTCATGTGCCGCGGCCAGGGAAATCATCGACATGGCCGGCCGGAGCGTGACCGTTCCGGACGAGATTCGAAAGGTGTACTGCACCTCGCCCCCATCCACGTATCTGGTGGTTGCAATGGATCCCGAGCTGCTGGCAGGTCTCAATTTTCCCTTCAATCCATCGGAACAGCGGCTGCTGGACCCCCGCCTGCGGCAACTGCCGGTGATCGGCGGCTGGTTCGGCCAGGGACGGACGCCCAACCTGGAAACCCTGCTGCAGGTCGGCCCGGATATTATAGTGGACAGCACATGGCAGGAAACCGCCGTCGGCGAAAAGATAGAACAGGTACTCAAGCCGCTGCGAATTCCGGTGGTGCATGTTTCCATGGACCGCCTGTCCGATTATCCCGCCGTTTTCCAGTTCCTCGGACAGCTGCTGAACCGGCAGGAAAGAGCGGGGATTCTCAGCCGGTACGCTCAGGAAACCCTTGATGAAACAAGCCGGGTGCGCGCGGCCATTCCGGAAGAAAACCGGATCACGGTCTATTATGCCGAAGGCGCCGACGGTCTGAGCACCGAATGCCATGCCTCACTGCATGCCGAGCTGATTCACCTGAGCGGCGGCAGAAACGTGCACCGCTGCGGCGAAGAAAGAGGTTACGGCATGCAGAAGATATCCATGGAGCAGCTCCTGCAATACAATCCTCAGGTGATCGTATCCCATGACGCATCGTTTATCGAGCAGGTCGCAGCCGATTTAAGATGGAAAAATATCCGCGCCGTTCAGGCTGGCCGCGTCTACAGAATTCCGAAGGAACCGTTCAACTGGTTTGACCGACCCCCGTCTTTCATGCGCCTGCTCGGCGTCAGGTGGCTTGCATGCAAACTCTATCCTTCGGATTATCCGCTCGATCTCGCGGCCGAGACGCGTTGTTTCTACAAACTCTTTTTGAATGTCTCCCTGGATGATGCGGCAGTCCGGAAGCTTTTGCAGCCATGAGACGATCCATGACGATTCCGGTCCTGTTTGTCATATTATGCCTGACGGCGCTGATATCGTTGTCTGTCGGACGTTATCCGGTCAGCGTCGGCGACCTGGTCCGGTTTATTTCCCTGCAGGTTTCGGGTCACCCGGTCATGGACGATCGTCAATGTCTTCTTCTGGAAAACATCCTGTTTGACATCCGGCTGCCGCGCGTTGCGGCGGCCATCCTGATCGGCGCGGGCCTTTCGGTCTCCGGCGCGGTTTTTCAGTCCATGTTTATGAATCCCCTGGTTTCTCCAGGGCTTCTGGGCGTTCTTGCCGGCGCTTCATTCGGCGCCTCTCTGGGCATGATCGTCGCCAAAAGCTGGCTCGTGGTTCAGTTGAGCGCCCTTTCTTTCGGCCTGATCGCCGTGCTTGCAGCCCTGGCGATATCTGCAATCAGTCGCGGGGATCAGCTCCTGATGCTCATACTGGGCGGCATCATCAGCGGCGCGTTGTTTACTTCACTGCTTTCGGTAGTCAAATATCTGGCCGATCCCTACGAACAGCTGCCGGCCATAACTTACTGGCTCATGGGCGGGCTTTCCGCCATTGACAGAACGACGGTTCTGGCCGTGTGCGGCCCCGTTTCGATCGGCATTCTGATCCTGTTTATGCTTTCCGGTTATCTGAATGTATTGAGCATGGGCGATGAAGAAGCCCGTTTGCTGGGAGTCAACGTTCGTGTTCTGCGTTTTTTGTTCATCTTTCTGGCCACCGTGATCAGCGCCCTGACGGTGGTCATGGGCGGCATCATCGGCTGGGTGGGCCTGTTGATTCCGCATATCGCCCGCATGCTTGTCGGACCGGACAACCGCATTCTGCTGGCCTCAACCGCATTGATCGGCGCTACCTATCTGCTGATCGCGGATAATATCGCGCGTCTGATGTTCAGCGTGGAGATTCCCATCGGCATTTTAACCTCTCTGGTAGGCATCCCCTTTTTCGCCCTGGTGCTTCGCAACGCCAGGAAAGGATGGAACAGATGAGCCTGATTTCAGTCGATCGCGTTACCTACGGCTATTCCCGCCAACCGGCGCTCAAAGACATTTCGGTTGATTTTCACGAAGGGGAAATCGTTTCGCTTCTGGGGCCGAACGGCAGCGGCAAGACCACCCTGCTCAAACTGCTTCTGGGACTGTTTCGTCCTCAGGAAGGCCGGGTGCTGTTTGAAGGCCGGCCGGTCTGCGACATTCCGCCGAAACAGCTGTCTAAACGCATTGCTTACGTACCTCAATTCCACCGTCTTTCATTCGGCTTTCGGGTGCTGGACGTCGTGCTCATGGGAAGAATGCCTCACAAGACGTTTTTCTTCCGTTTTTGCAAAGATGATGAGCAGGCGGCCCTTGAGGCTCTGGAACGGCTCTCTATCGCCCACCTCAAGGACCGGCCTTACACCGAGATCAGCGGCGGCGAGCGTCAGCTCACGCTGGTTGCCCGCGCCCTGGCCCAGGGCGCCGACATTTTCATCATGGATGAACCGGTCAACGGCCTGGATTACGGCAACCAGATTCGGCTGCTGTCCCGGATTACGGACCTTGCGTATCATGGGTACACCTTCATCAAAACCACTCATTTCCCCGATCACGCCCTCTGGTTTTCAGACCGGGTCGTCATGCTGAAGGACGGAAAGGTAATCGCCGACGGAGACGCTTCGCAGATGGTCAATCGACTCAACCTGTACAACCTGTACAACACCCATATCGCGGTCATGGATCTGGATGGGGGCGGCCATATCTGCGTTCCGGAAGGGGTAACGGGGCGGAGCGGCCATTGCGCCGCAAACGAACGTTATAACGTGCAGGGACTCAGGGCCTGACAAAAGATGAAAACCCGGGCCGGCCTCCTGATTCGGCGGCCTGCAGCCATGGCCCATCGGATCAGGAAAAGTGGAATGAAGAATGAACGTATCGCATCCAAAAAAGGTTTTATTTGCTGTTTTCATAAGTTATCAAAAGTCGTATTAAGTTATTTTTAACTATTATGTTGACAAAAACAGAAATAAAGGTTTTAAAAATTCCTTTTAATAACAAATTATCCTGAGGTGCGACCTGCTTGCCGGAAAATCGACCCCATGCAAGAGGATCGCAATGGCATCCACGGTACTGTTTTCTGAAAAAATTGATCGTTCGAATGAGGCTATTTGAAGGCATGAACATTCAGCCGGTATTTTTTTTCTCTTTGACCACAGTCTGTTTTGTATCGGCCCTGTTTTTCCTTCAAACGCAGCGATATTCAGCGGAAAAATATTTTTTGTGGGCGGGTTGCGCATGCTCCGCATCGGCTCTGGCGGCGTTGACACACGCCAGCGGCCGTATGCCCGTTTTTGCCGATTTCGAATCCATGCTGCTCACGACGTTCATGCTCGGCGTCCTGATTTCATTTGGTTCCCCCCCTGGGGATTCAGGCACGGAGGTCAGACGCTGTGGATACATCTTTGTTTTCATCCTCTTGTCATTTTGTCTGATCTCCCCCCAAAGCCACGATCAGAATGAATACCTCTATCATAATGTCTGGGTCATTCTGTTTCACGTCTTTCGAAGAATTTCTCTGGCCCTCATGCTGTTTGCGTCCGGTTTCTTCTTTCAGCACCGGAAAAACGGGCGAAAAACCGTTTCCGACCCGGCCTGGAACCATCTGGGCAGAAATTACCTGATCCTCGGCGCCGTATGCTTTCTCATCTCCGAATATTCCGGAATGATCTGGTGCCAGCAGGGATGGGGGGACTTCTGGCACTGGAGCAGCGTTTTTTTCCATTCCACCCTGGTGCTGCTCTATCTCATGATCGCATTTCACATTCCCGGCAGAAATGAAAATGCGGCCCAGATTCGTTCGCTGCTCGGCGGCCTGAGCGGGGTTTTCTTTCTGGCCATGACGATGATTCGGAGCCTGCTGTGAAAAAACTGATTGATTTTCTCTCCTCCCTTCATTTCTCCCTCTGGCTCCTGACCCTTCTGATCGGATGGTTCGCCTGGGCGATCGTTCTCACAGCCACCGGTTATTTCGAGACGTTCCAGCAGATGAACAACCACCTGATGCCGGACTGGCTCTCGATTTCACATGGAAAATCGACGCTGATTCGTTTCTGGTTCTTCGGGTTGTGCGCAATTGCGGCGGCCCTTGGCATCAACCTGATATTCTGCTCCTGGAACAAGTTTCTCAAAATAACCGCCAGACGCATGAACCGGCCGGCCATGCTCATGCTGGCCATTCATGTTGTGTTCGGGTTGGTGATACTGGGCCATTTCGGCAGCCTGCTGGTTGGATTCCGGCATGCAAACGTCCGGCTTCGGCAGGGGGAATCCTTTGAATTGCAAAACGAATACCGGGTAAGGGCCGATGCGATCCATTTCGTAAACGACGCTTCCGTTCTGACAAAGCCCATCAAGGCCATGACATCGGACGAATTCAGCTTCGAGTCCAACTTTGTTCAGGTCTCTTTGTACAAAAACGACCTGTTTCTGAAATCAGGCCGCCTGTCTTTTCTCAAACCCCTGGTTCTGGACGGCATCCAGTTTACCCTGAAAAATTTCACTCCGCCTGCTTCAGCCGTCAAAAACGGTCCAAATTCGTCATCCGCCGGAACGATTCTTTTTATCTCCAGAAATCCGGCCAAGAATCTTGTTTTCACGCTGTTTCCACTCATGATTATCGGCATTGCCGTCTACCTGGTCATGACCTGGAAACAGCCCGGTTATCAACAACATGCATCAAGACCTTCAGGAGGTGGCACGAAATGAGACGCAAGGCATTGTTATGGATTTTCTCTCTGGCGCTTTTATGTTTCTGGGGAGCAACCGCGCAGTCCCAGGAGGCTTTGACGGTTGCGGATGCAACCGGAACGTTTGATATCGGCGAGGTCGTCGTGGAGGGAAAGGGGGAAACCATCACCCAGGTATCGACGGTTGAAACCGTCAGCCAGGATCGCATCGATCTGATCAACGCCCAGAACATTTCAGACGCGCTCGAATCCCTGCCGGGCGTTACCGTTTCGGTAGGCGCTAAAAACGAGAGAAACATCAACGTCCGGGGCTTTAACGAACGTTATGTGCCGACATTTCTGGACGGCATCCCCATTTACATACCCAACGACGGTTATGTGGACACCGGCAACCTGCCCACCTCCAACCTGTCGAAAATCACGCTGACCAAGGGCATCAGTTCGGCGCTCTACGGCCCCAATACCATGGGCGGCGTGATCAACATCATTACCATGAAACCGGAAAAACCCATCGAGGGCGAGATCGAAGCCGGATACGCGGAAGAGAAAGCGTATCATACGAATTTCAACCTGGGATCCAGGCTGGAAAAATTTTATTTCATGCTCAATGGCGGGTATCTGGATTCCGACGGATACCGGCTTTCAGACGACTTTGATGAAAACGTTATTGAAGACGGCGGTCTTCGGGACAACTCGGACATCGAGCAGAAGAGCGGATCCATTAAGATCGGCTTTACGCCTGCAGACAACCAGGAATACGCCATCGGCGTCAACATCGTATCCATGGAAAAAGGGTTCCCGCCATCTACTTCACTGGACGACAGAACCCGGTACTGGCGGTTTACCGACTGGGACAAGGAGACCTATTACCTGATCGGCAATATCGACTTCACGGAAAAGTTCTCCGCCAAAATCAGGGCATTTCACGACGAATACTATAATGTTCTGGATTCTTATGACGACGACACCTACTCCTCCCAGACCAGAAGATCCTCTTTTCACAGCACCTATGACGATCACAGCGACGGCGGCTCTTTGACGCTGCGATCCCGGCATATCGGCAACCAGACCATCAGCGCCGCCTTCCATTACAAGAACGACGTTCATGAGGAACAGGACGATCGCGGCGACGACTGGGAAAAATACGAGACCAAAATGTACTCCTTCGGACTGGAAGACGACATCAAATTTAACGACCGTCTGTCGCTGGTGCTGGGCGTCAGCTACGATCTTCAGTGCCCGGAATACGCCAATGGCGAACCGTTGCGGGACGATGAGGATGCCTTCAACCCGCAGGCCGGATTGTATCTGAACGTGTTCGAGGATACCGTGCTGCATGCATCCGTGGGTCAGAAAACCCGATTCCCGACCATGCATGAGCTGTATTCGGGTCAGTTGGGCGGCAATACTCCCAATCCCGACCTGGCCAATGAAAAAGCGACCAATTACGAGATCGGCTTCGAAAAACCCCTGCCGGCGGATTCTCTGTTCCAGGCAAATCTGTTCCTGTCGGATGTCGAAGACAAGATCGTGGAAAAAGAACTTTTAGATGGTACCGACCAGTATCAGAATATCGGGGAAGCCCGTTATCAGGGATTTGAACTGATTCTGAAGACCGGTTTTATTCCGGACAACGAGGTTGAATGCCATTACACTTACCTGGACGCCGAAAACCGCTCGGATGACCGGATCAGCGACAAACTGGAAGAAGTCTCCGAACACCAGTTTTACGTAAGCGATCATTACAAATTCAACGACTGGCTCTCGGCATTCGCCAAGGTGCAGTGGAACTCCGAACGCTATGACGAGAACAACGCCGGCGAATTTGATTCCACCGGCGGATTCTGGACCGCGGATGCCAAGATCATGGTGAACCCCGCAAAATTCATGACCATCGAGGCCGGGGTGAGAAACCTTTTTGACGAGGACTACAGGTATTCGAATGGATATCCCAGAGAAGGAAGCACTTTTTTTGCTCTGATGCGCGCCACGTTCTGATGTCATTCCTTCAGACGGAACCGGCTTTCTTTAAGACCGCGGAAAGCCGGTTCCGCCCAGGCGGGAATTCCGGTTCAGGCACTTCCCGTAGAGAAACCGGACTTTCTTTAAAAATATAGGCTTGATTCGAACATGATGATTCAAACAACAAACCATTCGTCGGCCAGACGCCCTGTCCGGGCATGGCTGCTCGGCATTCTGAGTTTCGGTTTGATCGCCTGTTGCATTACCGTAAGTGCGTTCGCCGACAGCCCACATACGATCGTGGATATGGCCGGCCGAAACGTCACCCTTTCCGGCCGGGCCGAGCGCATCATCACGACCTTTAAACCAGCCACCCTCAGCGTGCTGTCCCTGGGGCTGGCTGACCGTCTGGTCGCCGTGGACAATTTTTCACCCCGGGTCCGGATCAACACGGCGGTGTATCCGGGCATCAGCGAACTTCCGAGAATCGGCAACCGCTCCACGGGCCTGAACATGGAGACCGTCATTGCGCTCAAACCGGATCTGGTGATCCTTTACGCCCAGAAAGACGGAATACTGACAGCGGACCGGCTGGGACGTTCCGGCATTCCGGCCATCGTGATCCTGCCGGAAAGCCTGGGCAGCATCAAGGAAACGCTTCGAATCATCGCCCGGGCGGCGGGCTGTCCCGAACGGGCGGACACGGTGATTCAGGCGGTCGATCATGTCGTGGCCATGGTCCATGCCCGAACCGCGAGCCTGAAGGCACGGGAGCGCAAAACGGTGTATTATGCGGGTCCCGATGGTTTTTTCAGCACAGCGCCCGGCGGCATGCTTCAGGATGAAATGATTTCGCAGGCAGGCGGAATCAACGCGGCTCATGACCTGAGCGGGTTTTTCAAATCCATTTCCCCGGAACAGTTTGTTCAATGGAACCCGGATGCGGTGTTTGCCTGCCGGGAGATTCGATCATCCGCCGGAAAATATCTCGGCAAACCCGAACTGGCCGAAGTCAAGGCCGTCAAATCCGGTCAATTTTTCTGCATTCCATCCAGCCATGCGCCGTGGGACTTCCCATCCCCGTTATCCGTGCTGGGCGTGCTCTGGGCGGGAAAACGACTGTATCCGGACCGGTTCCACGATATTGATTTAATCAAAGAAATCGACCGTTTTCATGAAATTCTGTTTTCCAGATCCTTTACGGAAATGGGGGGCCAGCTGGAAGACACCCTGGATCCGTAATTCATTTTTGAACCCTTTCAGGCAGCCCCGGCAGCCGAAGGGGCCTCCCGATATTGAAGGCATATGACACACGATCCGGCCTACGACCCGAAACCCGTTGAGAGCATCGTTCACAACACGCGGTATTTGACCGCTCTGCTGGCCTTTCTGCTGGCAGGACTGTTTCTGTTTTCATTAATGGTCGGACGCCTGGATATCCGGTTGAGCGAAGCAATGACGATTGTCGGCTCGTCTCTCTTCGGAACCCCGGTTCCCGAAGCACTTCTGTCCAAAGCCCAGGTGTTTACCCTGATCCGTTTTCCGAGAGGCCTGCTGGCGGTATTTGTCGGCATGGGGCTGTCGGTTTCCGGCGCCGTTTATCAAGGCCTGTTTCGAAACCCGCTGGTATCTCCGGACATTCTGGGAGTCTCCGCGGGTTGCACTTTCGGTGCCGCCCTGGGACTGATTCTTCCCGGAAACTCCTTTCTGCTGGTCCGAATACTCTCTTTTGTTTTCGGACTGGCGGCCGTATGTTTGGCCGTCGGCATCGCCAGAATGGTCGCCGTCAGACCCATCCTGGTGCTGATCCTGGCCGGACTGGTGGCCACATCGGTGTTCAACGCGCTGCTCATGGTGCTGAAATACATATCGGATCCTTACAGCGATCTGCCGGCCATCGTGTTCTGGATCATGGGAAGTTTGAGCCGGGTGGAATGGAACGACCTGTATATCATCATGCCGACCATCGGAATCGGGCTGATCCTGATTCATATGTGCCGGTACCGGTTGAACGTGCTGTCTCTGGGAGATCTTCAGGCCCGGTCTCTGGGCATCAATCCGACCCTGTACCGGATCATTTTCATCACCATCAGTTCGCTGATGGTGGCGGTCACCGTTTCCACCTGCGGACAGGTGTGCTGGATCGGACTGGTGATTCCGCATATCGCTCGAACCGTGGTCGGGCCGAATCATTCCAGAATGATTCCGATTACCATGCTGATCGGCGGCATTTTTCTGCTGGCGGCGGACATGCTCGCCCGTTCGATCACGTCCGCCGAACTTCCGGTCAGCATCATTACGGCTCTGGCCGGAGCGCCGCTGTTTGTCTATCTGCTGTACAAAAACCGCAGGAGTGGATGGATATGACGCTCTTGTGCCGATCCGTGTCTTTCAGCTACAATGGCCGCCTTGTTCTTGAAGACATCAGCTTTGAGGTCGAGAAGGGAACCTTCTGTGCCATCCTCGGACGAAACGGCTCCGGAAAGACCACCCTGCTGCACTGCCTCAACGGCATTCTGAAACCGGACCGCGGATGCATTTCCCTGGGCGGCATGGATCTGGGAAGCGTCTCTCAGGCGCAGATCGCCCGCCAGGTCAGCATGGTGCCGCAGGAGCATACGGATATTTTTCCGTTCAGCGTCATCGATTTCGTTGTCATGGGACGAACCCCGTTTCTGAAAATGATGGCCAGCCCCGGCCCCGAAGACTACCGCATGGCCCTGGACGCATTGCACACTCTGAACGCCGGTTTCCTGGCCGAACGGAATTACAACCAGATCTCCGGAGGAGAACGGCAGATCGCCCTTCTGGCCAGGGCCCTGCTTCAGAGTTCAGCCACCGTGCTGCTGGATGAACCGACCAATCATCTTGATTTTAACCACCGGTATCGCATGCTGGACCGGATGAAGCGTCTTTGTAAAGACCGAAACGCCCGGATTATCGCAACCATGCACGACCCCAACCTGGCCCTGCTGTTTTCCGACCAGGTGGTCATGCTGAAAAACGGACGCGTTGTCGCTCAGGGAAAAACAGAGGAGGTCATGACCAGTTTCAACGTCAGCGAGCTGTATGATTCCAAAACGCAGAAAATCGGCCTCTCGGACTCTGTAAAGATATTTCTGCCGGCCGACATCGCATCGCAGGATCAGGACCGGGAGCCGCTGCCATGAAGCATACCGGCGATTCAGCCCCCCGAATCATCCTTGTCACGGGAAATACGCAAAGCGGAAAGTCCTCGCTGATAGAGGGGCTGATTCCGGCCCTGAAACAGCGGAACCTGAAACTGGCGGGCATTCTGGCAAAGGGGCTGTGGGAAAGCAACCTTCGCAGCGGATTTATTCTGATCGATCTGAAATGCGGCAAAAGCGTTCCGCTGGCCCGTCGCGTAATAAACGACGGCCGGAATACGGTTCCGTTCGAGTTTTTTTCATCCGGCATTCAAACCGGCCGAAGAGCTCTTTCCGTCGAGTCCTGCGCCGGCGCCGATATTATTGTCGTAGATGAGGTCGGCCGCCTGGAAACGGCCGGAATGGGATGGGCACCTTTTCTGACGCCTTTGCTGGACCTGAATGGCGCAGTCCACATATGGGTGGTTCGAGCCGGACTGGTGGATGATGTCTGCGGAATCTGGAATCTCGGCAAACTGCCTCAGGTCCGGGCAGATGAACCGAATGCATCGGACAGGCTTCTGAATTTAATACTGGAAACCCGCCGGAAGATACCGCGCGCTTGAACTTTGGAGAAATGCCATGAAACACCAGGACATTTTAAACGCCATACTGGATGAACTCGACCCGATTCCGGATCACCCGGTCACAAACCTGATTTCAGGCAGCCATATTGTCGCCGTTGAGAGCGCCAGGTTGGGAATCGCCACATGGGCGGTCGGGAAACATCCGCTTCCGGCCGATCGTTCGCCTGAAAAGAACCTGCCCGAATCGGCAAAAAAATTGGCCCGGTTTCTGTTGAGTCCGGATCCGATTCGAGCGTCTCTGGGGCTGGCGGCCGTCAATTCGCTGCTCCCCGAGCCGCCCGAAGCCGAATGGATCGACCGCAATGCGGCGGATCTGATTCTCGCATACGGAAAAGGAAAAAATGTCGCCGTGATCGGACATTTTCCATTTGTTGAAAAGATGGGCGATCAATTTGCACAATTCCGGGTGCTCGAGAAATTCCCCCGACCCGGAGACATTGACGCCGGTCAATCGCCGGATGTGCTGCCTCAATCCGATGTCGTGGCCATTACCGCCACCACGCTGGCCAATGGAACACTGGGGGACATCCTCTCGCACATATCTCCGAATGCCGTCAAGATTCTGGTCGGACCCAGCACCCCGATGGCGCGGGTTCTGTTTCACATGGGTTTTTGCGCGCTCGCGGGAAGCATCGTGAGCGATAAACCGACGGCCCGAATCTGCATCGCCTCGGGCTGTCCGTTTAAAATGGTTCAAGGCGTAACCCACGTCCTCTGGGGCGGAGGAAAAATCATATTCCCATGAAGCGCAGCCGTTCATTCCGAACCATCGCAGTTGCCTCGCTCATCATGCTGATGCTTCCCGTGGCTGTGTGTGCGGAGCGCCGGATCGAAAAAGATTTGAATCACGACGGGCATATCGATCAGATCGCCCATGTCGATGCCTCCGGAAACCTGATTCGACTGGAGCTGGACAGCGATCATGACCGGATCATGGACCAGTTTCAGCATTACGACCGCGGCGTTCTGACCCGCATTGAAAAGGCCTGTGCAAAGGGACGAATTGAAAGCCGCGACGAATTCAAGGACCAGAAACGATCGCGCCACGAGCACTATGCGGAGTCGGGAAAAATCGACCGGATCATCCAGTTTGATTCAAACGAGCAGCCCCGGCGCATTGAAAAGGATTCCACCGGAGACGGACGTCTGGATTCCGTCTATCTTCTGGAAAACGGGAAAACCGTGCTTTACACCCGCGACACCGATGGAAACGGGGTTCCCAATGTCCGCCAGACCTACCGGAACGGGTCGCCGGACCGATGCGAGGTCGATGACGACGGAGACGGAAAGCCGGAAAAAATCATTCACTACGATGCCGGCGGGCTTCCCGCCGAAAGCCGTCACGATCTGGACAAAGACGGTCGCATGGAAACCGTCAGGCTCTACAGCAAGGGCGTCATCACCGAGCAGAAAAAGGATTTGACCGGCAGCGGGCGCTTTGATGTCGTCACGCGATTTACGAGCGGAAAGCCCGTTGCCATGGAAAAGGATACGAATCTGGACGGAATGATGGACTATTCCGTCCGGTTTGACACGGCGGGCCTTCCTCAGGAGATACGGGAAGATACCCGTTACGACGGGAATATCGACCGGATCCGGACGTTTGAATCGGGTAAACCACTTCGCGTGGAATGGGATGACAACGGAGACGGATTCCGGGAGTCCGTCTCCCTTTACAGGAATTCCGAGATCCATCTTCAAACCAAAGATACGAACCGGAACGGAACTCCGGATGTCAGGATACATTTTACCAGCGGAAAACGCCGGCTCATGGAATCCGATACGAATCAGGACGGCGCGTTTGACGCAAAACAGTTTTATGACGAAAACGAAGCCATCATCCGTTCGGAAAAGGATCAAAACCATGACGGAAAAACCGATCTCAAGGTTTTCCACGAAAACGGAAAACCATTTAAAATCCTCGAAGACAGGGATCATGACGGCCGGTTCGAAATCACGCAATGGCTTCAAAAGCCCAGATGGTCGACCGTCATCGAACTGGATTCAAATACAGACGGAAAACCCGAGCATCGGCTTTTTTACCGCGATCAGCGCCTGGTCATGAAACAGATCGACTCCAACGGAGACGGTATCATGGATTCGGAAGAATGCTACGACGACCGGGAACGTCTGATTCAAAGCAGGGAAGACGAGGGCTTTACCGGCCGCATGAACCTGACCTGGCATTATGACAACAGCGGGCAGGCCTGTAAGGCCGAAAAAGATGCCGATGGAGACGGAAAACCGGATATCTGGTTTTATTACGAAAACAACCGGCTGAATAAACTGGAAGAAGATACGAACCGGGACGGCCGGCCGGATCTCTGGGAAGAATATGATGAATCCGAAGCGCTGGTCAAAAAATCCAGGGATCTCGATTTCGACGGCACGCCCGATGTGGTGCAATGATCGGCATCGGACGTGAAATTCAGGAAACCATCCTGTCTCATCCGGCGGAGAAGAAAATAGGAATCTTGTAAAACGGCATATGCAGATCGGATCCCATCGTAAAACCAAACCCAACTGGCTGCTCAGAGGCCTGATCATCCCATCGGTCTGCCTTCACCTGGTGATTTTTCTGCATATCGCGGGTCTGTACCATTCAAATGCCTTCAGTTATATCGAGATCGCCATTCGAGACATTTCAACGCTCGAGGTCCGCAGCATTCCACGGCCGAGGCATCGCCCGGATCCACAGATCCGTCCGAAAGCGGTTGAAGAGATCAAACTGAACCGCATCGCTCCTCCGGCCATTCAACCGATCCGCCTCGACCCCGCGGACAAAACAGCGCCCGACAGCCTCGTTGAAGCCATATCCGCCGACAATCCGGTCTCGAATCTTCCGGGTCTTCGAATCGGACAGTGGCAGGCCGAGCCGATTGCCGCCGCCGGCGACTTCGGAACCGCGGAAGATTATTTCGAGATGGTCCGGCTAAAAATCGAACAATTCAAGAAATATCCGGTTTCCGCCCAGAGTCGCCATATCGAGGGGCGCATCACGGTGGAATTTGCCATCGATTCCGACGGGACGGTCTCGTCGATCCAGATCCAGAAAAGCTCCTGCCACAAAATCCTCGATGATGCGGCGGTTGAGGCCATTCGAAAAGCATCGCCGTTTCCGGCGCCGCCCACGACCATTTTCACGCAGAATCAGCCCATCCGGCTGGTGCTGGCCGTGGTGTTCGAGCTGACATGATCTGGATTGTAAACCGGCGGAACCATAAACTGAAATACACTCGCGGAGGTAATACATGCTCGCATTTTTATCAAAGGGAGGAGTGCTGGTCATCCCGATTTTATTGTGTTCGGTCCTGTCCCTTGCCATTTTTGTGGAAAGGCTGATCCGTTTCACCCGGCTTCGCAGCCGCGGCGCCGGACTGGCTGAAAAAACCGTTGCCATGCTGGAGTCAGGACAGGATCAGGAAGCGTACGAAATGCTGATTCAAAGCAACTCACCCATGGGAAGGGTGCTGGCGCAGGCGATCGAGGTCAAGGATCAGGACCGGGAAACTCTGGAAACCGTTATCGCTCATTCCACGGACGAAGAGGTCCGAAGCCTGTCTTCTTATGTTCAGGCCCTTGCAACGATGGGAAATATCGCCCCGCTTCTGGGCCTTCTGGGAACTGTTCTGGGCATGATCAAGGCATTCATGGTCATACAGGAGATGGGAGGCAAGGTGAATGCGGCGGTTCTGGCAGGCGGCATATGGGAGGCCATGCTCACGACGGCTCTGGGACTATCGGTAGCGCTTCCCACCATGGTGGCCCACAGTTACCTGATTTCAAAAATCGATAAATACGAGGCCCGGTTGCAGGCCGGCGCGGTTGTTTTTATCAAGGCGCTGGGCAAGGGATCGATGGCTTCGAATGCCGGCCGGATGCACTGAACCGCCGCACATCGGTAAAGGAACAACATGGCATTACGCCCACGAAAAAAACAATTCTATCAGATTCAGGCGCCCTTGACCTCGCTGATTGATATCGTGTTCATGCTGTTGATCTATTTTCTGCTCACCACGAATTTCATGGTCGACGAGGGGATCAAGATTAAACTGCCTCAGGCAAAGGCTGCGGCGCCTCAAACCCAGCAGGAAATTACGATTTATGTCGACAGAGAAGGCAGAACATTTCTGATGAACCAGGAAACCCCCCTGAATCTCCTGTTCGCCGAGCTGAAAAAACTGATCGGAGGACAAAAGGACAGGCTGGTGGTCATTAAAGCGGACAGGGCCGTGATCCTGAATCATGCGGTAAGGGTCATGGACCTTGCAAAAGCAGCCGGGGCGGAGAGGCTTTGCCTTGCGACGGAAAAAGAGCTTTAAAAACCGCGCCTGAGGTCGCCATCCAGGGTTGCCCGCTGTTTAACAGCCGGCCGCTAATTCCAATCGGTCAGAATAAAGCCGATTCCGATCCGGTTGGAGCTTGAATCGTAATCCAGCAGGCTTTCCCCGTAGCCGTTGAAATACTGGATATACCCGCCGATTTTTTCAAAAAGCGGAAAGCTCCATTCGAGCTGCACGGCGCCGCGGTTGTCGTCGAAATCCAGACTGTTGCGAAGCATCACGCCGAAACGCTGCTGGTTCCAGAAATAGTAGCCCTGAATCTCGCCAGGTCCCAGGTAATCATCGATGTTCGGGTTATCGTCGTCTTCATTGCTCTCAGGTATGCGGTACCAGGCGCCGAGCAGCAGAACAAAATTGCCCTTCTCGAATCCCATGTTTCCCACAATCCGGTTCCAGCTTCTGGAGGTCGGCTCGGAACGGCCGTTGGATTGATGATTGAACCCCACATTCACCATACGGCCCTTGAAGCCCAGTACGTCAAAATTCGTTCGGAAGTTCAGCAGCACTTCGGGCTCATAATTGGTCTCGCGAAACGGAGCGGACTCGTCAAAGTTATAAAACTGCCAGAACGACCGCTGGGTATACCCGAACCACAGATCCATGTTCTTTCCCAGAACATCCTGCCAGAGTTTGGACTTGATGCTGATCTGGTACTTCACCTCGGTTTCATTGACATCCATCGCCGAGTCGCCCTCTTTAAAGCTCGTACCGCCGAGCGCCGAATTGTAGGAAAACGGCAGAATGTAATTGGACCGGTGCATCCGGATCGCAAATTTACCCCGCGGTCCGGTTTCATCCAGTTCCCAGACTTTGGCCAGATAGGAGTCATCCTCGAGTTGGGGTTGCTCGTCTTCTTCGATCGGCTCGGGTTCGGGCAGGTTGGAGTCGCGGCCGAAAATTCTATCATAACATTCCAGCCGGGCCTCATCATCCTCGATCTGCGAACAATCCTGGGGGCTGAGATAGAAATCCCGGGTCTTCGCATTGCCGGCGCCGGCCAGTGAAAACAGAAAAATTAAAATCATGAATATGCATTTTTGTCTGTTTGCGCCAAGGGGTTTCATGGGAAAATCCTTTTCGGATTGGAAAATTTCAATGCACGGGTTTTGCGTTCCGAACCAGCCTATTCATATAATCGCAGGCGATCGGCAAATCAATAAAATCCCGATGCGGACATCAAAATTAAAAACCGCCTGAAAATCGGGGCAAAACGCCCTTGAGATGTCGGGTATCCGTTGATTCAGCCAAGCGTCTTTCGAAACCGGATCGCGGCAAGCGCGATAAAAGACAGGGCCAGAGCCGTCAGAGCCGCAATAGCCGGCCAGAGAGCGCGTATTCCGGCTCCTTTCAAAGCGATGCCATGGAGAATTTCGAGAAACCAGCGCATGGGATTGAGCACGGTCAGGATCTGAACCGGATGGGGCATGTTGCGGATGGGAAACATGAAGCCGCTGAGCAGCACGCCTGGAAGCACGATGAAAAATGCCGTCAAAAGGGCCTGCTGCTGGGTGGCGGCGCCGGCGCTCACGCTCAGGGCGATGCCCAGATTTCCGGTCAGGTAAACACCGGCCAGAACGTAAAGAAGCAGCCAGCTTCCCTCGATGCGAACGCCAAAAATAAGCATGGCCGCGGCAAACATCAGGGTCATGGTGATATACCCGGTGATCAGGTAGGGAATGGTCTTTCCGAAAATGAACTCCAGCCGCCGGATCGGCGTTACCATCACCTGTTCCATGGTGCCGATCTCTTTTTCCCGGACAATGGCGATGCTGGTCAGAATCAGGCTGACCACCATCAGCATGACGGCAATCAGGCCCGGCACAAAATAGTACCGGCTCTCAAGATTCGGGTTGAACCAGGCACGGCTTTCGATCTGAACGCCGGGAACCGATGCGCTGCCGGAGAGTTCCGTATGGTTGAACGCCTCGACGACGGCAGTTGCATATCCGGAGACAATGGCGGCGGTGTTGCTGTCCGTGCCGTCGACAATCAGCTGAAGGGAGGCGGTTCTTCCGGCGCGCAGATCCGATTCAAATCCGGCCGGAAGATGGATCACGACCCGAACGCTTCCCTGATCGAGCATCCGCTTGATGGAAGAGGATGAAAAAGCCTGCTCCACCAGGTTGAAATGACCGCTTCCGGTAAAGGCGGCGACCATCTCGTGCGAGGCCGGAGTGCCGTCCAGATCCACCAGACCGGTGCGGATGCGCGTGACATCCGTGGTCAGGGCGAAGGCGATGACCATCATCTGAACCACCGGGGCGACAAAAATGATCGCCCGCATGCGCGGGTCCCTGAGCATCTGAAGAAATTCCTTGATCAGCATGCATCGCAGGCGGTTGATCATCTTCTACTCCAGCTTGAGCTTCATACGGCGGTTTGCCGCCAGCACCATAACGGCGGCGTACAGGGCCAGCAGCAGGGCGTTGACCCAGAGAATTTCCAGACCGATTCCCTTCAGGTAAATTCCCCGCAGCAGGGCGATAAAATACCGTGCCGGGACGATATAGGTCAGACACTGGATCGGTACGGGCATGTTTTCGATGGCGAACACAAATCCGCTGAGCATCAGCGTGGGAAGGTAGCTTCCCAGAAGAGCGGCCTGATTGGCCATCACCTGGTTCTTGAGTACAATGCTCAGGGTCAGGCCGAAAAATAACGCCCCGGTCAGAAACACGGCCGCCATGGCAAAGACCAGGGCCGTGCTCCCCCTCAAGGGGACGTCAAACAGCCACTGTCCCATGAAAACGGCAATGGCCACATCCACCATGCCGATCACAAAATAGGGGGCCGCCTTTCCGAAAACCAGTTCAGGCCCCCGGACCGGCGTGCTGATCAGCTGCTCCATGGTGCCGGTTTCCCATTCCCGGGCCACGGTCACGCTGGTGAGCATGGCGGCGATCACCACCATCACCACGGCGACAATGCCGGGAATGATGCTGTTTGGACTTCTCAGGTCGGCATTGTACCAGACCCGGTTTTCCATCGCCACAGGAACGACCGGATCACCCTTTCCGGCCGCCTGCATTCGCCGGATCGTCAGGTTTCGGTTATAGATCATTCCAAGAGCGGAAACATAGGACAGGGCCAGGCGCGCGGTATTGGCGTCGCTGCCGTCGGCGATCACCTGAATCGAAACGCTCCGGCCGGACCGTATCTTTTCGGCAAAATTACCTGGAATCACGACGGCAAGAAGGGTCTTTCCCGTTTCAAGGTCGGTCTGAAGCTTCCGGTACCCCTGAGTATAACCGGTCAGGGAAAAATAGGCGGATCCGTCGAGAAGGCTTAGAAACTCCCGGCTTTCCGGCGTCATGGACCGGTCCCACACGCCGGTGGGAACCTGGTTCAGGTCCATGTTCAGGGCATAGCCGAAAAGCAGGATCAGGGCCATGGGAATGGCGATGGCCAGAAAGAGGCTTCGCCAGTCCCGGAAAACATGGATAAATTCCTTATGCACCACGGCGCAAAGCCGCTGCCGGTTGAACATGCACATTTCCTTATGGCGTATTCGGACGGTTTCGGTCCGCGGCTTCGATCATGGAAACAAAGACATCCTCCATGTCCGGCGCAACCGGTTCGATGCCCGAGACCGCAACACTCCGCTCGGCAAACCTTTTTTCAATCGCCTTGCGGGCCAAATCCGCATCTGGCGCCGTAACATGGAGACCCGCGCCGAAAAGCGCGATCTCCCGGATTTCACCAAGCCCCTCCAGAGCCTCCATGGCCGCCTGCGGATCCGGGCAGGACACGGCGATGATCCGGTCGCCGATGCCGGATTTCAGCTGCCGGGGCGTTCCCAGGGCGATCATCTCCCCGCGGTAGATCAGGGCGAGCCGGTGGCAGTATTCGGCCTCCTCCATGTAATGCGTGGTGACGAAAACGGTCACTCCCCGGTCGGCCATCTCGTAGATCAGGTCCCAGAAACGGCGGCGGCTCAAGGGGTCCACGCCGCTGGTGGGCTCGTCGAGAAAGAGAATGGGCGGCTCGTGAAGGATGGCGCAGGCAAGCGCCAGTCTCTGTTTCCAGCCCCCGCTGAGCACAGAGGTCAAAGTGTCCTGCCGTCCCGAAAGCCCGGCCATGGCCACGGCCCAGTTTTTCCGGTCCTCCAGGCGCTGCCCGGAAAGGCCGTAGATGCCGCCGTAAAAGTCGATGTTTTCGGCTACGGTCAGGTCCTCGTACAGGGAAAATTTCTGGCTCATGTAGCCGATGTTCCGCTTGATCTCTTCGGGCTGAGTTTTCACGTCAAATCCCGCAACGGTTCCCTCGCCTTCGGTGGGCGAAAGAAGGCCGCAGAGCATTCGAATGGTGGTGGATTTGCCCGCTCCGTTGGGTCCCAGAAACCCGAAAATCTCTCCGCTGGAAACCTCGAAGCTCACCTGGTTGACGGCGACAAAATCGCCGAACCTGCGGGTCAGGTTTTTCACGGAAACGGCCATCCCGCTGTTCATGCGCGGGCCTAAATGGCCGTTGGTCTCCGCCGATCCGCCCTGCGACGCCGTCAGGTCCTGATCTTTCGAAAGCGCGCTGACAAAAACGTCTTCCAGAGAGGGAGCGAGTTTTCGAAGATCCTCATACGCGATCTTTTCGTCATCCAGAATCCGTCTCACCTGTTGGGCGGTCTTTTCAAAATCCTCGCAGACCACATGTACCCGGTCTCCGAAAAGCATGACCCGGCTCGTTTCCGGATGCTTTCGAAGCAGGTTTCGAACCGCCCGTGACTCAAAGCTTTGAACCGCCAGAATCGTCTCCTTCATCATTCGCCGGATTTCGCCCGGAGGTCCCGCGGCCAGCATCCGGCCATGGTCCAGAAGACCCACCCGGCTGCACCGCTCGGCCTCGTCCAGATAGGCCGTGGTCACGAGAATGGTCACCTGCTGCTTGAGCAGTCGGTAGAGAATCTTCCAGAAATCCCTGCGGCTGACCGGGTCCACGCCGTTGGTCGGCTCGTCGAGCAGGAGCACCCTCGGCGTATGCACCAGCGCGCAGGCCAGCTGAAGCTTCTGCTTCATCCCGCCGGAAAGGGCCGAGGCCCGGCGCTTTCGAAACGGCGTCATGCCGCTGAAATTCAGAAGCTCATCGACGCGCCGGTTCAGATCCCTTCGGGGCATGCCGTAAAGGTCGGCGTAAAACCGGATGTTCTCGTAAACGGTCAGGTCCCCGTAAAGCCCGAAACGCTGGCTCATGTAGGCCAGGCTGTCCTTGACCGCCGAATGCTCTTTTTCCGTGTCAAATCCGGCAATCCTGGCCACTCCCTCCGTGGGCGAAAGAATTCCGGAAAGCATGCGCAGGGTTGTGGTCTTTCCGGCGCCGTCCGGGCCGACCAGCCCGAAGATCTCTCCGGGATAAACGCTCAGGGAGAGGCGGTCCACGGCGACCAGCTCCTTGAACCGCCGGGTCAGCTCGTCGGCGAAAATTCCAGGGGATGCCATGATCTCAGGGCTCCGGAAGGATCAGGGCATCGGCGGGCATTCCGGGTTTGAGCTTCAGATCCGGGTTGATCACCTCGATCTTGATCCGGTACATCAGCTTGACCCGCTCCTCGAAAGTCTGAACCGATTTGGGGGTAAATGCCGCCTGGCTGTCGATAAAGCGGATCTTCCCGTTAAAAACCTCTCCCGGATGAGCGTCCGTGGTGATCTGCGCCGGCTGGTTGAGCCGGATCCGGCCCAGATCCTTCTCATTGACAAAGGCCCGCACCCAGGTGTTGATCAGGTCACCGACCATGACCACCGGCGCGCCGGGGCTGAGAAACTCGCCGGGCTCGGCCGACTTGGAAAGCACCACGCCGTCGATGGGAGCAAAAAGCTCGGTTTCGGCAAGCTGCTGCCGGGCATGGCTCAGGGTCTGTTCGGCAACCGCAACCTGAGCCAGGGCCTGAGCAATGGTCTCGGACCGGGGACCGGCCTGCACCAGCGCATATTCGGCCTCGGCCTGCCGCAGGGCCGCCCGTGCCTGCTGAATCTGTTCGGTCCGGGGGCCCTCCTGAGCAAGACTGAGCCGTTCTTTGGCGCTCTCCGCTCTGGCCTGAGCTTCCAGCCAGGCGTTGTATGCCGCGTCAAGCCGCGTTTTGACAACATCGTAGTCCCTCTGGCTGACCACCTCTTCCTTCACAAGGACGGCATACCGGCTGTTGTCGGCCCTGGCCAGTTCAAGCTCGGAAGCGGCGGCTTTTTCGGCGGCAAGCGCTCTGTCCAGCTCGGAACGGGCATCGGCAATCACCTGAACCCGGCTCCCGCTGACCAGTTCATCGAGGGCGAAACGGGCCTGCTGGACGCGGGCCGCCGCCTGTTGAATTTCCTCCGGCCGGCTTCCGGCCTCCAACTCGGCCGCAATCGACTTGCGGTATGAAAGCTCGGCTTCGGCGCGTGCCACGGCGATCCGCTGATCCGTCGCATCAAGGACCGCGATCTTCTGACCGGCAAAGACCCTGTCACCCTCGTCCGCCAGTCGCTGGATCAACCTTCCTGAAATCTTGAATCCGAGCTGCACCTGGGTCGCTTCGATGTTGCCGGAGACCATCAGCCCTCCCGAGTTTTTGTGATTTTTCAAAATCCCGAAATAGACTCCGGCAGCCGCGGCCGCCAGCAGCAACGGAAGAATGATCCACAGACGCTTTTTCATGCGCGCTCCTTTACGGCCTGTTGAGAAGCGGCTTGAAAAGAAGTTTTGAGACGGGCGATGCCGCCCAGCGAAAAGCGGATCACATGGTCGGCCAGAGCTTCGATCCGGTCCTCGGCGGGCGCGCCCTCCGGCGCGATCCGGTCGATGACCGGCCGGGCCAGCACATAGTACAGGCACTGTCCGATAATGCTGAAAGCGCACCGCAGAACCGTTTCCTGCCCGGCGTCGGGTCCCAGAAGGTCTGAAATGATTTGTACCAGCATCCGCTTGTGCGGCAGAATATGCTTTTCCACCGCCTTGCCCATGGCCGAAGACGGGTCGGAAAATTCCTTTGCGATCAGACGCGCCTTGCCTTCATAACCGCCCCAGCCTTCGCGGCTCAGCAGCCGGTAAAAAAAAGACCGGACAAACGCCCTCAGGCGGTCTTCCGGTCCGGAGGACGCATCGGCGCCCATGTCCGCGGGAAATTTTTCAAATCCGCCGGCCAGCAGATCCTCAAGAACCGCCCGGTAAAGGCCCTGCTTGCTCCTGAAATAATAGCTGACCGCGGCGATATTGGCGCCGGAGGCCTCGGCGATCTGCCGGACCGTGGCCGCCTTGAACCCGCGCCGGGCAAAGATCACTCCGGCCGCATCCAGAATGCGCTCCCGCGTGCCACCTGGTCTGGTTTCCATATGCCGGTTCCTCCTTGAAAGCGACAAAAACAGAAAATCTGAACGGATGCATCTTTTTTAAAACAATTGTTTTAATCTGTCAACAACCGATTGCGGCCCGGTTCGGAGGGATTGGCTGGCGGGTACTTTCGGACGGACCGGCTGCTCGAACAGGTTCCTCCACTATCCATTGCCCAGAACCTCCCGGATCACCCGGGCGATATCCTTCGTGAAGATGGGCTTCATAACGAGCCGGCGAATGCCGAGAGCCTTTGCTTTCTCTTCCGTGATCATCTCGCTGAAACCCGTGCAGACGATGATGGGAATGTCCGGCCGTATTTTTAACAGCTTCCGTGCAAGATCGTTTCCCCTCATATTCGGCATGGTCATGTCTGTGATCACCAGATCAAAATCATGGGGTCGGGCGCGAAAGAGCTCGAGGGCCTCGATGCTGCTTGTTCTGGATGTTACATGATATCCGAGGGATGTCAGCATGATGTCCCCCAGTTCAACTAGGGCCGCTTCATCATCGACAAAGAGAATCCGCTCGCTGCCTCCGGGAATCCGCTCGGGCGCATGTTCCTGTAACGGCATCTCCATTTCTTCGAGCGGAAAATACACGCTGAAGGTCGTTCCCTTTCCGACTTCGCTCGCAATATCAATGGCGCCGCCGTGGTCTCTGACGATTCCGTACACGACGGAAAGACCGAGACCGGTTCCTTCACCCGGACCTTTGGTGGTAAAAAAGGGGTCGAACACCCTCTCCATAACGGACGCATCGATTCCATGCCCGGTGTCGCTGACGGTTAATTTCACATAGTTGCCTGCGGCAAGATTGAAGGGGTACATTTCCCGGTCAAGGTCCACCTTTACCTGTGTCAGTTGAATATCCAGAATCCCGCCCTTTTCCCGCATCGCATGGGCGGCATTGGTGCAGAGGTTCATCAGGATCTGATGGATTGCTGCGGGCTCGGAAAGAATCATGAAAGGCGCCTGTGCAATGCGCCGGGTAATCTGGACGGTTGAAGGCAGGGAAGACCGGAGCATTTTGATTCCCTCCTGGATGATGGGTCCAACCAGAACGGGTTTCCGTGCCTGTTCCTGCTTGCGGCTGAATGCCAGAATCTGCTGCACAAGATCCTTTGCCCGCTCACCGGCTCTGTGAATCTGATCAAGGTAGCTCCGGAGACGACCGCCTGCATCGGCTTCTTCAAGCGCCATTTCCGTATAGCCGATGACGGAACTCAGGATATTGTTGAAATCGTGGGCGATTCCCCCGGCCAGGGTGCCGATGGCCTCCATCTTCTGGGCCTGGCGGAGCTGGATCTGGAGTTTTTTCTGATCGGTTATGTCGCGGATGGACTCGATGGCTCCCGCGACATGGCCCTCGCTGTCGTATAAAGGTCTGGCTATATTCCAGAGGGAACGGGTTTCTCCCTTTAGAAGTATATCGGCCTCGGCTAAAATAATGTCCCTTTCTTTCCTTACGGAATGATAGTTCTTCTCGATTTCCTGACCGGACATGGATACCAGATCTATCAGCAGAGGCCGGCGAATCCCGTAAAACGGCAGGGAATATTCAAAATCATCTTTGCCCAGCATATCGGCAGCCTTGATCCCGGTCATCTCCTCGATGGCCCGGTTCCAGGCGATAACTTTCCCGGTTCTGTCTACGACAAAGGTTGCATCCGGCAAAAAATCAATAATATAAGACAACTGCTGTTTCGATTCCCGAAGGGCTTCCTCCGCCTCTTTCCGCTCGGTGATGTCAAACGTCGATCCCATGATCGTCGGTTTGTTTTCAAGGTCGATGACCGTAGCGGAGAAATCAACCCACTTCACCCGGCCATGCTTGGTGATATATTTGATCTCGTATCTTGATGGCGGGCCCTCTTCTTTCAGCCGATTCAGGCCTCTGTTTCTCACTAACTCCCTGAAATCCGGATGAATAAAATCCCAGAAATTCATGCCGGCAAGGTCATCCATCGTATAACCGCTCATCCTCTCGAATGCCGGATTCGTATAAATATATTTTGTGCCCTGAATCAGAAAAATTGCGGAAGACGAGCTTTCCGCAAGGGCGCGAAATTTCGACTCGCTGTCGCGCAGCGTTTGTTCCGCCTGCTTCCGTTCCGTAATATCCCGCAGAATGCCCTCGATCCCGAGCAGGTTTCCATCCTCATCAAAATATTGATGACTGCTCGTGGCCACCGCTACCGGAGTGCCGTCGCGGCGTTTGAGCGTTAACTCGTAATCGGCAACAGCCCCCTGGTTTTCTGTTGCCGACAGGAAAATGCCACGATCCTCGGGATAAAAATAAAAGTTTTCGGCGATGTTGAGCCCGATGATTTCTTCAACCGAATCATAACCGAGCAATTTCTTGACCGAAGGGCTTGCCATCACGAGGTTTCCTTTAAAATCGGTCCGGTAAAAGGTGTCGCTGATATTTTCAATGACGCTGCGATACAGTTTTTCACTGGTTTTCAGGGCCTCCTCGGCCCGCTTGCGGTCGGTGACATCCCAAACGGTCGATATCATCAACTGCTTTCCAGGCACGGGTGTATTGCGGGCGCAGATGAAGACGGGATGCTCCCCCTTGCGGGTGATTGGAACATCTTCCCATTGCATGCGTTCCGGGCCGCCGCTGGCGCAATCATCCGATACCCTTTTCTTGATTTCTTCGCGGAAAACAGGATCTTCATAGACGGCATTCCAGAAAGCATCGGGGTCGGCAAGCGCTTTTCTCGTTGTCCGGTACATCCTGGGAAAGTTGTCGTTCATGTAGGCGAACTCAACAGCAGGGTCCACCGAGTTCACAGCCAGGCCTATGGGCAGATGATCCATGACGGATCTGACGAAGGCCTCGCTCTCCCGCAGTTCGCGGGTGCGCACTTCGAGCATATCCTGCGCGCGCAGGAGGGCGCGTTCCCTTCTGGCGCGGATGCACAACTCGATGAGGTACGCCGGTTCGAAGGGCTTACGCAAATAGGCGGCAGCGCCCCGTTTCATCCAGTCCAGGGCCAGCATCTGCCCCGGATTCGAGGTCATCATGATGTAAACGCAGTCGGGGCGCTGCGCCCGGAACGCATCAAGCAGGACGTCGCCCGTGCCGTCGGGCAGATTGTAATCGAGCACGGCCACGTCGTAGGCAATTCCGGTAAAGGCCTCGACCGCCTTCCGGGCCGTAAGCGCTGTGTCCACCTGCCAGCCTTCGGCGGTAAAGGCCTTCTTGAATATGCCGGCCAGGGTCTTGCTGTCCTCGACGATCAGGACGCGCAGGGATGTCGGCTTCCGCTCACCGCGCAGAATCGCCCGGACCTGCGCGACGAAGCGTTTGCCGTCCACCGGGGAGGAGAGGAAGGCGTCGGCCCCAAGATCGGCGGCAATGCGGTCGGGCTCATCGCCCGCGAAGATGGCCGAAACTACCAGAATGGGGATCTTGTTGAAAGCGGCGTATTCGGTTGAACGCAGCAGGCGGCAGAACCGCCAGCCGTCAATGTCTGGCATGTAGAGGTCAGTGACGATGAGGGCGGGCGGATGCTCGCGGTCCATGGCGTCCAGGGCGGCCTCGGCCCCAGTGAAAGGCAGCGGCTCGAGACCCGCCTTGCGCACCAGACCGGACAGCATGCTGAGCTGGGTTGCATCGTCATTGACCAACATGGCGGTGGCCACGGCAGGTTTGGAGGTGTCTTTTTTCATGTCGTCCTCTTTCCGGCGTCGTCATCGCCGTCTTTACAGAAATCGGGATGCAGTTTCTTCACGCACTTCAGCCGATGCCGCGGTTGAAGTCGGCTTCGGTGCGGTCGCGGGCAGGGCGCACGGCCGCCGGCCCGTCCATCTCCGGCAGCATCCGGTCGAGAGCCGCAGGATGCGGAACGCAAAATCATCTTCGACGATCAGGATGGGCATGGTTCATCCCTCCAGGTCACGAAATAAGGTTGAGCCTGCGCAATGTTTCTATCAGCTTTGCTTTCTCGATAGGCTTGACCAGAAAACCGTCACATTGCCGCTGAGCCGCTTTCATGACATTTGCCCTGTCCGCCAAGGCAGTTGTCATCACAATTTTGGTGCGGTTTTCCCTTGCGGCAGCAGGAGACGTTTCCATCTGACGGATGATACTCAGCGCTTCCTGACCGTCCATTTCCGGCATCATGATGTCCAGGCAAATGAGGTCGTAGGGTTCGCCCGATACACGAGCCATGCGCGCGGCATCAACCGCCTCCCTGCCGTTGACGGCGATGTGGGTCGGACCGTAGATCTTCAGCAGCTCCTGCAGGAGAAGGCGGCTGGTGAAGTCGTCTTCTGCGATCAGGGTTTTCATGGCGTTCTCCTTGCGGACGCA
The DNA here is from genome assembly GCA_002347265.1 of Desulfobacteraceae bacterium UBA2245. Taxonomy (GTDB): domain Bacteria; phylum Desulfobacterota; class Desulfobacteria; order Desulfobacterales; family UBA2245; genus UBA2245. The sequence continues at coordinate 296,587 of DDYB01000032.1, forward strand.
ACTTTCTGGATTTTGTCAGCCAACCCCGAAAGTTGAGTTGATAATAATTTTTTATAGCGTTCGAGTATAAAGCAGGGGCAGCTTGCGTGTCAAAGGATAGTTCCCGGTAAAAAGGGCGATGCGGAAAGGATTTGTCGGTTCGCGTTGATGCCTGTCATGCGGCGGTGTGCGGCTGATGCAGATATTTCTGGAAGCCTGCAAAGACCAGCCCGATTTCATCCGGCCTTACCGGATCCGCTGCTGCATCGACAATCGAGTCATGATATTTCAGAAAGAGGGGACAGGACGCCTGCTCTGGATAGTCCGGCTCAGTGGTGCAGCCGGCTTCCGGCGCTTCTGCGCCATCAAATCTTTCTATCCGCGGGTCAGCTGGCGGTAGCGGATTCTTTTGGGTATCAGGGCGTCCTCTCCCAGCCGGGCTTTCTTGTCCGCCTCGTATTCCGAGTAGTTGCCTTCGAACCAGACGGCCCTGCTGTCTCCCTCGAACGCCAGTATGTGCGTGGCGATCCGGTCCAGGAACCACCGATCATGACTGATGACCGCCGCGCATCCGGCAAAGTTTTCCAGGGCGTCTTCCAGCGCCCGCATGGTGTTGACGTCCAGGTCGTTGGTGGGCTCGTCGAGCAGCAGCACGTTGGCGCCCTGTTTGAGCATCCTGGCCAGGTGAACCCGGTTGCGCTCGCCGCCGGAAATCTCTCCGACCTTTTTCTGCTGATCCGTGCCTGAAAAATTGAAACGGGCCACATAGGCCCGGGAGTTGACCTGAATGCTGCCCAGAGTGATGGTGTCCTGACCGTCGGAGATCACCTCCCAGATGGTCTTTTTCGGATCCAGGTCGTCCCGCTCCTGATCCACATAGGCCAGTTTTACCGTTTCTCCGACACGGATTCTGCCGGCATCCGGCGATTGTTGGCCGGTGATCATCTTGAAAAGCGTGGTCTTTCCCGCGCCGTTGGGGCCGATGATGCCGACGATGCCGCCGGGGGGAAGCGAAAAGCTCACATCATCCATGATCAGCCGGTCGCCGAAGGCCTTGGAGACATTTTCAGCCTTGATGACTACATCTCCCAGGCGCGGTCCGGGCGGAATGTAGATCTCCAGTTCTCCGACCTGCCTGTCGGTTTCCCGGTTCAAAAGGGCTTCATAGGATTTGATCCGGGCCTTGGATTTGGCGTGCCGTCCCTTGGGAGACATACGTATCCATTCCAGTTCGTGCTCCAGGGTTTTCTGCCGCTGGCCCTCGGCCTTTTTCTCCTGCAACAGCCGCTGCTGCTTCTGCTCCAGCCAGGACGAATAGTTGCCCTTCCAGGGAATGCCGTATCCCCGGTCGAGTTCCAGAATCCATCCGGCCACGTTGTCCAGAAAGTACCGGTCATGGGTAACGGCGATCACCGTGCCTTCGTATTGCTGAAGATGATGTTCGAGCCAGGCCACGGTTTCGGCGTCCAGATGGTTGGTGGGCTCGTCGAGCAGCAGGATGTCGGGTTTTTTCAGCAGCAGACGGCACAGGGCCACCCGGCGTTTTTCACCGCCGGAAAGCACCCGGACCGGGGTGTCTGAGGCCGGACACCGGAGCGCGTTCATGGCCATTTCAAGACGAGCGTCCAGATCCCAGGCATCCAGCGCATCGAGTTTTTCCTGCACCTCGCCCTGGCGTTCGATGAGCTTGTCCATTTCCGCGTCGGACATGGGTTCGGAGAATTTTTCGTTGATCCGGTTGTATTCCCCGATCAGATCCACGATGGGCTGAACGCCTTCCTCCACGATCTGCCGGACGGTTTTATCCGGATCCAGCCGGGGTTCCTGTTCCAGAAACCCGATCGTATATCCGGGGCTTAAAACCGCCTGCCCTTCGAACTCCCGGTCCACGCCGGCCATGATCCGTAGCAGGGAGCTTTTACCCGACCCGTTCAGTCCCAGCACGCCGATCTTGGCGCCGTAAAAATAAGACAGGGAAATATCCTTGATCACCGGTTTGCGGTTGTAAAGCTTGCCGACCCGCATCATGGAGTAGATGATCTTGTTGGGCTCATTCGCCATGGGGTGTTCAACCTCCTTAAAAAATCTCGTATTTGACCAGACGGCCGTCCAGTCCGCCGTTGGAAAGCGGCATTCTCCACTTTGGTTTCAGGCCGACTTTTTTGATCAGTTCAGGGTCTCCGAAATAGACATAGGCCACAGACCCCCTGCATCGTTGTTTTAAAAAGTTTCCAAAAGATTCATGCAGCGCTTCCGCATCGGATTTTTCTCCCAGACGGATGCCGTAAGGCGGGTTAGTGACGATGATGCTGTCGGTCAGGCTGCGGATTTTTTCAAATGCCTTGACCTCCAGCTGAATCCTTCCGCCAAAGGGAAGATTCTGCAAATTGGTCTGGGTCGCGGCCAGGGCACTGGAAGATATGTCGCTGCCGCCGATCAGTCCGACGGGCAGGGGGCGGATGGCTTCATTGACCTTTTTGACGACGTTCTGCCAGAGATAGGCGTCAAAGTCCGGAAGATACCCCAGCCCGTAGTGCTTTCTCAAAATTCCGGCAGGAATCCGGCAGTAACGCATCAGAGCTTCGCTGATCAGGGTTCCCGAACCGCACATGGGATCGTAAAGGGGCCGGGACCCGTCCCATTCGGAGAGCTCGATGATGGCGGCGGCCAGATTCTCCTGCATCGGCGCTTCTACCTGGGCCGTACGGTACCCCCTGCGGTGCAGGGATCCGCCCGAGGTGTCCAGGCTGACGGTGGCCTGATTTTCACGAATATGAAGGTTGATCCAGAGATCCGGGGTCCGGGTGTCGACCGAGGGCCGTTTTCCGAAGCGCTGCTGGAAATGATCGGCCACTGCGTCTTTCAGGCACAGCGATGCGTAATGGGAATGAGTGATGTTCGGATGATTGGATACATTGGCAAATACGGCAAAACTGTTGTTGACCGAAAAAATTTCGGGCCAGGCAAGCTGTTTGATCTTAGAATAAAGATCATCCTTGTCCCGGCAGGTGAAGACGGCCAGCGGCGCCAGAATCCGGGTCAGAATCCGGGTCGTGTAATGAATCCGGTAAAAATCGGCCTTGTCCGCCGAGAAATAGATTCCGGCGTAACCCGGTTCGATATCCCTGGCCTGATTTTCCGACAGCTCCCGGATGCCGATATCTTTGACATCTTCGGAAACCTGAGCGAAGAATCGGCCGGTTTGCAGGTATTCAAACGGTATCATAAGAACCAATAAAAATAAGGGAGTTTAATGTTGAGAATGCCGCAGGGCATGGTTTCTCTGAATCCAAGCGTTTCTGGTCCGTTGCAGGATTTTTCGGAAGGGCCGTCCGTCAAAATCTCTCCAGAGCATTGAAACGGTTGCACCATATACTGTTTCAAAAGGCTTGTCCAGATCCGATCCGCATACATTTCTGACAAAAGCCCGCCACTGGAAAACCGGCGGCCGTCTTATGGAAAAAGCGGCCAGAAGACCGGCAGCAGCGCCATGAGAACGGCCATTATAACCAGGGTCAGCGGAAGGCCCGCCTTGATATAATCCGAAAACCGGTAGCCTCCGGGGCCCATCACCATCAGGTTGGCCGGATGCGAGATCGGCGTCATGAAGCTGGAAGCGGCGGCCATGGCGACGGCCATGGTCAGGGCCTGTGCAGATATGCCGGTATCGGCCGCCGTGCTCAGCACGATGGGAACCATGAGCACCACCAGGGCTGTGGGAGGAATAAAGCAGACGGCCAGAAAGGTGATGCCGATCAATCCGGCCATGACGGCCATGGGGCCGAACTGCCCCAGTACGGACAGGAGATTTTCCGCCAGAAACCGGGCCGCGCCGGTCTGATCCATGGCCGATCCCAGGGGCAGCATGCCGGCGATGAGAAACACGGCCTTCCAATCGATGGCGCGGTAGGCTTCTTCCATGGTCAGACAACCGCTGATCACCATCAGGGAGGCCCCCAGAACAGCCGAAACATAGATGGGAATCCAGCCAAAAAGCACCGGAATCAGCACCAGGCACATGATGCCGATGGCCACATGAATTTTTTCACGCCGGGGTTCTTCCTGTACCGCATGGCTCAGGACGATGAAATCCTTTTCCGCCGCCAGTATCTGAAGTTTTTTCCGGGGCCCGAGCAGCAGCAGGGCTTCTCCGATTCGAAGGGCCGTGTCGCTGAGCTCGCTTCGAAAGGCACGGCCCTCGCGCCATATGGCCAGAACGTTCAGACCGTATTTTTCCCGCAAATTGAGCTGGCGCAAGGTCTTTCCGGCCAGGCGTCCGTGAGGAGAAACAATGGCTTCAACTAGGCCGATCTCTCCGGATTCCAGCGCACTGATATCCGGCATTTCGGTCTGAACGGAAAGCGTTTCCATATCTTTCAGCAATAGAATATTTTCGACTCTTCCCAGAATCACCAGACGATCGCCTTCCAGGATCGTCTCATTCGGGTCCGGCATCGGTAAGATGCCGTCTTTTCGAATCAGGGCCACAGGCTGCATGCCCAGTGCCCGGGAGAACTGGGCGGATCGGAGCGATTTTCCGGCAAGCGGGGATTTGGGCGGCACCTGCAGCGAAAACAGGCGGCGGTCCAGCCCAAAGGCCTGAGACAGTTCCAGGGACGAAAGTTTCTGCGCGTCGGCAAGTCCGGGCCGGGACAAAAACTCCGCCATCCGATCCTCAGGACCCCAGACCAGAAGCACGTCGTTTTCCTTCAGCGGACCATCCTGAAAATGACCCTCCCGAAGGCGCCCTCCCTCCAGAATCGCCAGCGCCTGAATGCCGAACCGGTTGCGCAGATCAGCCTGGTAAAGCGATTGGCCATTCAAGTCGCTCTGTTCGGCGATGGCGACGCGGGCGGCCTGAATCGATTCGGTCATCATTTCAACGAAAGTGATTCCGGCCGGTTCGATGGTCAGCTTCAGCCAGTTCCGCAGTTTTTCAAGCTGTTCGATGTGACCTGTGACCAGCAGGCGGTCTGCCGCCTGAATCCGGGTGTGGGGGCCCGGGATATAAACAGCGTGATCCTTGCGGTAGATGGTGACCACGTTTAAACCCAGCAGGGCGCCCATGCGGATTTCAGCCAGCGTTTTTCCGGAAAGCCTGGAATCTTCCGGAACCCTGAGCAGAAACAAGCGGTCCTGCAGGCCGTACTGATCTTCCAGGCAGGGCTCGCAGGTCTGTGATGCGGGGGGCTTCCGATCCGGAAGCAGGTACGGGCCGGCCAAGGTGATAAAGACAATGCCGATGAGCATCACGCAGAGACCGATCGGCGTGAAATCAAAAAATCCGAACGGTTTCAGCCCATGGTGGGCCAGCGCTTCGCTGACCAGAATGTTGGGCGAGGTACCGATCAATGTGGTCAGACCTCCCAGCAGAGAACCGTAGGACAGGGGCAGGAACAGGCGAAAGGGGGATATGCCGGTCCGGCGGGCGATGTCGGCGACAACGGGCAGCATCAGGGCCGCAACGGCCGTATTGTTCATGAAGGCCGACATGATCCCGGCGCTGAGCATGATGGTCAAAACCACCACCCGCTCCCGGCGGCCTGAAAATTTGAGCACCAGCCGGCTGATGCGATCCCCGACGCCGGTGCGCGTCAGGCCGCCGCTCAAAATAAAAACCGCCCAGATGGTCACCACGGCGGGGCTGCCGAAACCCGAAATGGTTTCAAGCGGCGGAACCACGCCGGATACGGCCAGCGAAACCAGGACCAGCAGCGCTGCGATCTCGACAGGAATCCATTCGAAGACCAGAAAAACCGTAGCAACCAGCAGGATGATCAATACGCTGATAATTTCCGCATTCATCGACCCATTCCTTATTGACGGCGCGGCAACAGTAATTTTCGCAAAAAATTCAGACCATGAAAATATTGAATTTAAGACCTGTCTACCAGATATTCCGGCGGCTTGTAAAGTAACGGGCCGATAGAAATCGAATAACCGCGGACAGCATGCTTGTTTAAAGTTGTCTTTCAATCGCGACTGTATTTGATGAAAAAGCTCTCAAGTCCCGGGGCCATGGATTTTTATTGTGAATGGCGTTTGAGAGCTGATAGGCTGAACATGTAACTTTTTCCGATATTCCACGTTTATTTACTATAATGGATACATACAGGGCCTTTTATATCCAGCACAAGTCGAAGCTTTTTTCATATCTGATGAGAATGACCGGAGATTTCGAGCTTTCCGGCGACATCATGCAGGAAAGCTTCGCAAGGCATCTGGAACATTACGGAGATCACAAAAACAATCATGTCTCACTGCTGTATACGATTGCGCGCAATGCCCTTTTCGATCATTTCAGGAAACAGGCCCGGCAGACGCAAATTCAGCAGGATCTTCCCGACGAGACTGACGAAGAACGCCAGATGATGGTGCGTGAGGAATACAGAAGGGTTCTGGAAGGTTTGCAGCAGTTGGAGGCTGATGATCGGGACATTATTTCCCTGGCCGTCAGCGGCAATCTGTCTTACAGGGATATTGCGTGCATTGTAGGAACCAGCGAGTCGAACATCAAGGTAAGAATTCACCGAATTCGCCTGAAACTCAAGAAGATTCTTGAAATATAGGAGGTTCATCATGCATGAATGGATCAGCATGTACATTGACGATGAACTGACCATGGATGAAAAAATTCAGTTTGTGGAAAAAATTCATGACGACGGGTGTTTTAAAGACGAAACAATAGAACTCATTGAGGTCGAAAAAACGCTGCGGCAGGAAGTTGTTTACCGGGAACCGGTTGTTGAGGTTTTTCCGCAAAAGCGGCGCGGGTTTGCTGAATGGCACCGGCTGTGGCCTCTTGTGTCGGCATTGGCAATCGCAGCGGCGGTGCTGTTTTTTTTCATGCCGATGCGCGGACCGGAAACCAACGCTACGGCCTCGCCCTACCGGTTTGTCATCTATCAGCCTCAAGCAGGCCAGACCGACATTGTGGGCACTTTTACCCAGTGGAAGAAAACGCCCATGAACCGGATCGGTGCTACCGGCTATTGGGAAATCGTGCTGGATCTTCCCAGGGGTGAGCACCGGTTTTCGTATCTGATCGAAGGCGTCGGGCGTCTGCCGGACCCAACCATTTTAACCCGGGAAAAAGATGACTTCGGCGGTGAAAATTCTGTTTTGCATGTAGGGGAGAAAATATGAAAAAGCTCTGTATGGTTGCGGCAGCATTGATGATCAGCGGATGCTCGAACCATTATTACAGGGTTTCCGGCAATTCAGTGGATATTTTACTGCGTGCCGAGGCGCGCGAGGTTTATTTCTTCACATCTATAGATGATTACCGGCCGCAGAAGGCCAGTCAGGAAGGCAAGAACTTCTGGCGAGTCACCGTGCCAGAGAAGGCTGAGTTTCGATATTTTTACCAGGTCGACGGACGTATTTTCCTGCCGCCTGACTGCCGGTATACGGAATACGATGGTTTTGGATCCAAAAGCTGTATTTATGTGCCGAAGCTGTAACCATTCCGGATAAGAATCGTTTCCAAAACAAAAAAGCGAAATAAGGAGTAAATATGAAAAATATTTTTGCATTCGTTCTGGGGGTGATTCTCTGCGTATCTTCGGCGGCATGGGCCGACGAAGTCGATCAGCTGTTGCCCGAACCTGTCAGCAACCAGCTCAGAGCCAATACCCGTACCATGATTGGTGCCGGCGTGGACAGCGAGGAAGCGATCAAAATAACCCGGGCCATGATTCAGAACCGTTTTCAGGAACGCGAGGTCATCGCGGCGCAACAGGTAGTGATCGAAGCACGGACCCAGGGATTGCCTGAAAAAGCCGTTTTGAACAAGGCTTACGAGGGCATGGCCAAGCAGGTGGATGCGCAGCAAATCGTTGCGGCCATGCGGCAGGTGCAATCCCGGTATGCCTTTTCATATCGATATGCACGTGAGCTCTCGAAAGATCCGGCTGCGGTTCAAAGAATCGGCGGCATTGCCGCGGATGCGATGGCGGCGGGATTGACGACGCCTTTCATGGAACGTATCATGGCCCAGCTTGAAAACCGGGTTCGAACCATGACGGTCAATACATCCGAGCTGTGCGTTCAAACCATGCTGACAACCCGTGATATGGTGAGGCTGGGCGTGCCGGAGGATATGACGGTCGATATGATGACCAATGCGCTGAGACATGGTTACAGCGACATGGACATGAAGACGTTGCGGCAATCCTTTGCCAGCCAAGCACGCAACTCCTCCGTAAATGGGCTTGCCAAAGCCTATGCAGCTGGAATTGAGCTCGGTCAGAGTGCTCAGAGCCTAAGCGGTTCATCAGGCCCCGGTTCTGGAACTAATGGTAGCGGTAGCGGCGGTAGCGGCGGTAGCGGTGGCGGCGGTGGCGGCGGCGGTGGTGGCGGCCGGTAATCGGACATACAACGCCCGCTTCAGAAACAAATCAAAATACATTGACCGGGAAGCAGAAGCTGCTTCCCGGTTTTTTTGTCCGATTTGATGGGTTGATCCATACGGTTTGGTTTTAATAAAATACTGCAAGACCGTCAGCCATTTCAGTGAGGGTGCTCGTGCGATAATTTTTCAGGAATCCGGCGTCAATGGATCTTTTCTAAAAATCAGTGGCTTGCCGCTTGAAAGCGTGTTAGGTTTTCAAAGTTTTTTCGGCGGCGCTCCCGAAATATTCATTCATTTGCGGAACAGAACCTTCATGAGGACACGAAGCGGCTTATACGTCTTCAAGAGCCTTGCAGCCGGTCTGCTGACATCCCAGATGCTATTTTCTCTGCAGATATACGCTGCAAACCACAAGCTTTATGAACGGATCAAGGCAATGGCCGATGCCGGGTATCTGGTGGTTCCCAACGAAGCGACCGCCATCAATCTGACCGGAATCGATTCCGCTTTTTACGGGGCGCTGTTTTTTTCCCTGAGCGTCGGCGCCTTCCTGAGCCTGGGCGCTCTGGCCGGAGCCTGGATATGGGATCGGCTGGGCGGCCGAAGGCGGATGGTTCTGAACACTTTGTGCCTGCCATGGGCCGCCTGTATCTGTGCGGTCAACGCAAAGGGATTCTGCCCCTGGATTACGGCCGTTTTCCTGGCAGCCCCCGCCGTCACCTTTGGGGTCGCAATCCGATGGATGCCCGCCGAAGGGCTTGACCGGAGGCGTCTGGCCGCTGCCGTGCTTCCGGCGGCGATTCTGGCCGGAATGTGGCTGAGTCAGATGGACGCGCACATGATGATCGATATTCGTGACGGTTTGCTGCTGTCGAATTCCCTGGGCCGGAACATAAACGATTTTTATTACCGCTACACCCTTTATCCCGCAGAAGTCTTCAAATCGATGAATCAGAAACTGATCAAAACCGTCGGCTTTGATGCGGGCGTGAAACCCGCTTTACAGGCAGAGATTGAAAAAAGGCTTGTCGATTTTGATTATCTGAAAATGCGGCATCCGGCCCTCTGCGATCTCTGGATCCGGCAGGCCGGGGGTCTTCTGGTGCTGGAACACGACTCGAAATCGGTGGTTCAGACCCCGGTTCAGACTTTTTTTTCACAGACCTCTCGCATCATCGCCGAGTTTTCAGAAAAAACCGATCGATGGCCGTTTTACAGGCGATTTACTCTGACATCCGTTCTGATCGGGTTGCCGGTTCTCTGCTATATGGGCATCTACGGTACGGCGGCCATGATCGCCCGAACCTTGAAGTCCAGACACGCTTCCTTTTGGGCCGCCGGTGTCTGCCTGGGAGCCGGAGTGGTCCTTCTGGCTTTTTTTTACGCAAGCCGGCCCGGAGATCTCGATAACGACCGGATACCGGATGCTCTGGGAACTTCACGGCCGCGGAACCGGGTGGCAGCGCTGAAAACGATTGCCAGAAAAAACCTGGAAATCGCTGACTACCCGGTTTATGCAGGTCTGCTTTCAAGTGAACATGCCGTCGAACGCTACTGGCTGGTTAAATGTCTGGGAGTCAGCCGCAAACCGGAGACCCTTGCCCTGATTCAGAATTTTCTCGATGATCCTCAGGCCAATGTGGCTTGTATGGCGTTCCAGGCCTTGGGGAGGCGCGGTAATTCACGATCGGTGGAAGTCATCGTCTCCCGGATCGCAGGCCTGCGGCACGGCTATGTTCAATGGTATGCATACAGGGCATTAAGGAGCCTGGGATGGAGACCCGCCATATTGATGCAAAAATCCTCCTGATCAGCGTTTCCGCTGTTTTTACACTCGATCTCATTCTCACGGCGGCATCCTTCCGCCTGCCCGAATATCGACTCTGGCTTCTTGCCGGCGCACGGATGGTTGAAACCGCCCTGCTGGCAGGGATCGTTCGTTTTCAAGCGGGAAACCTGGCATGCCTGGGGCTGACGAAAAACCGGATACTGACAGGTCTTTGCAGGGGGCTGCTCTGGTCTTCGTGTTTTGCCGTTTTTGCCGCACTGCTGGCGCTGGGCCTGATGATGTTTCATATCGATCCACTCCGGCTGTTTCATGTGTGGTTTCCGGCCGGCAACATGGTTTTGTTTTTTGTCGTGGGAAGCCTGCTCGGACCTGTGGCGGAAGAGTTCTTTTTCCGCGGCGTGATTTACGGATATCTCAGATCCTGGGGAGTCGGATGGGCGCTTCTGGGCAGTACGGCGGCATTTGCGGCGGCGCACTCATTCTCAGGAGTTCCGGTCACCCAGATTATTGGAGGACTTGCCTTTGCCGTTGCTTACGAAATTGAAAAGAACCTGATGGTTCCGATTGTGGTTCATGTCCTTGGAAATACTGTTCTTTTTGTCATTGCGCTTGGGGCAAGGGCGGTTTGCATGCCGTAAAGGGATATGATACTCTGAGCAATACCTGAAGGGGGATGTTGATTTGAGAGTGAATATTCACGAGACCGATTGGAGGCCGGATGAAAAGGAAGACCTTTATGAGACTGAAAAATCCGCACGGGTTTACCCTCATCGAACTGATGGTGGTAATCGTGATTCTGGGCATTCTCGCCGGAGTCCTTTTGCCCAAAATCATGGGCCGCCCGGACGAGGCCAAGCAACTGAAGGCCAAGATGCAGATTCAGAGCCTGGAAACCGCATTAAAGATGTACCGGCTGGACAACGACATGTACCCGACCACCGAACAGGGTCTGGCGGCTCTGGTGGAGATGCCCGCCTCGCCGCCGGTTCCCAGGGCGTGGAGAAAGGGCGGATATATGGAAAAGAACAGGATTCCCAAGGATCCGTGGAAGAATGATTTCATCTATCTGTGCCCGGGCGTGAACGGTGAATTTGACATCATCTCCTATGGGGCCGACGGGGTTCCGGGCGGAGAAGATGCCGACATGGACATCAACAGCTGGGAGATCGAATAGCCAGGGCTCGTAATTAACATGGATCAACGCGGAATGCCCGAAGACCATGGTTTTACCCTGATCGAACTGGTGGTGGTGTGCGCTCTGATCAGCCTGGTTCTGTTTCTGAGCATTCCCCGCCTTGAGAAGGTTCATACGGCCGAGAGTATGCGGCAAGCCTCCCAGTGGCTGGTCATCAATGTTCCCCGTTTAAGGGAACGGGCCGTTCGGGAGCAGATCGACCTGTCGCTCCATCTGGATATGCAGGACGGCATTCTGTGGGTTTCCAGCCCCGGCATGACCGGCGAACAGCGCGACGCCGCCCGGAAGGAGGGATTCCGACTTTCCGGAAGCATTCGGATCATGGACGTACAGTTTCCGGGAGAACCGGTCCTTTCCGGCGGGAGCGCCGAAATTCGTTTTTATTCCCGCGGTTTTTCGGACCGGGCATGGATTCATCTGGCCGAAGATGACCGGAAACGTTCGTTTCTGGTGGAAACCTTTCTCAATGATGTGGAGCAGCATGAGGGATATCTGGGGTTTGAGCCGTAAAACGCCGCGCGAGGGGATGCCTCAACGGATGGCATCGGGTTTTACCCTGCTGGAGATCATGGTGGCGCTCGGCATTCTTGCCATCGTGCTGACCGCCGTACTGCGGATGCATTCACAGACCCTGTTTGTCGATCGCCAGGCAAAATTTAATACGATTGCCGACCTGCTGGCTCAGGAAAAGCTGGCTCAGATCGAGGGCGGCATTCCGGCAGTTGAATCGGGCGTTTTTGAAAAAGAATTCTCCGGATATTCCTGGCAGATCCTTGTAGAGGATGTGGCTTCGAATCTTTCCGAACACTCCCGCTGGCGTTTGAAAAAGATCGATATCCTCATTCGGAATCCGGATGAAGATCAATTCGCACTGCGGACCTATCGATACATATTGCCGTGAGCACAGGATGATCATCTTTCGACGGACCCAAAGCGAGTTCGGAACGGAAAGGCCCGACGCCCCCCGCAGCGCCGGTTTTACGCTGGTGGAGCTGATGATTTCGGTTTTTATGCTTGCGATCATCGTCACCACGCTTTTCGGCGCCTACAGAGCGGTTTTTTCCAATGCCGGCGCTCTGGAGCAGTTCCGCACGGACTTTGAAATGGCCAGGAACTGCCTCGAACGGATCACCATCGATCTGACCGGCATTCACGTCATGCTGCCCCCTCAATACAGGCCCTCGAATTCCGACTCCACCGCAGATCCTTATGCCGTTGTCGGGGATCAGGTTGCGGAGGGACGGGAAAATTTTTCGCGTCTCAAGTTCGCATCTGTTTCGCATGTGCCCTCCCGAAGGGATTTTCCGCAAGGGGTGGCCGAAATCGTCTATCAGGTGAAAAATGACGCGCGGAACGGTTTTGTCCTGAAACGGTCGGACCGGCTGTTCCGGGATGAATCCCTGGATTCGGACCATAATGATCCGGCGCTGTGTTTTCACGTACGGGGCTTCAAGCTGACCTACTATGACGACGCGGGGCGGGAATTCGATGCCTGGGACTCTGAATCGGATGCCTGTAAACACGCAACCCCTTCGGCTGTCGGCATTCGGCTTGAGATCGGAGATTCGGAAAATGCGCAGGTTTATCAGACCCGGGTTCATCTGCCCGTGGCTCGGGAACCCTTGAAATGATTCGTAAAATTCTGCGGAATCGGAGCGGCATCGCCCTGATCATCACCCTGGGCATACTGTCCCTTCTGGTCAGTCTGGCTCTGGAGCTGCATCGTCAGTCGCGGGAAACCGCCATCAGGGGGGGCGGAGTCAAAGACCGTCTGATCCTCGGCCAGATGGCCGCTTCGGCCGTTCAGGCGGCCATGGGGATGCTGATTCAGGACCGGATGGAATCGGATATCGATTCGGTTCAGGAAGACTGGGCCGATCCTGAAAAAGTGCGGCAGGCCCTGGACGAACTTTCGTTTGAAAGAGGGGAGGTCCGCTGTGTTATCAGCGACGAGATGGCCAGGCTTCAGGTCAACGCCCTGGTCATGTTTCCCGAGGGAACGGATTCCGACGGCGCGCTTCGCCTGATCTGGGAACGGGCCTTCACTATTGCCGTCTTCCCATATGAAGATCTTCCCGAGGAAAGTTCGCCCACGGCGATCGTCAATTCTCTGATCGACTGGATCGATTCCGGGGAAGGCGAGTCCATCACCGGACTCAGCGGGGCCGAGTCCGAATACTATCAGTCCCTGAATCCTCCCTATTCCTGCCGCAACGGTCCGCTTACCCATGCAGGAGAACTGCTGCAGGTCAAAGGGGTGCTTCCCGAGCTTTTTTACGGACGGGCGGATATTCCCGGCATTTCCGAATTCATCACGGTATACGGGGCCGCAGTCTCCGAAGACCGTTTTTCCTATTCAGGAAAAATCAATATCAATACCGCCGAAATACCCGTACTGGCCGCTCTGCTGCCTGGAGAAAATCAGGACCTGGCCCTGGCCATTTACGAATACCGTCTGGAAAATTCGGACGGCGTCTTTATCCACGATCTTACGTCTCCAACCTGGTACAAGGATGTTCCGGGGTTCAGCGACATTCAGATTGACGCCCGTTTGATCACCACGCAAAGCGATATTTTCAGGATTCAAGCCACGGCCGAGCTGCCCGGAATGCGTTATGCCGCCGACGTCGTGGTCGAACGGGAGCAGGATTCGAAAACCGGCGTATGGCGATGCAGGATATTGCAATGGCAGTGATTTTATTTTATAGGCATAAATACCCTCATCTTCCGCGGATATTTTTGAATTTGGAAAATTGAATGAATAAATCGATACTGGGGCTGGACATTCAGGAGAAAGCCGTATCGGCGGTCATCATCAAGAGCGGTCTGAAAGGTTCGTGGATTGATTTTGAGGCTAGCCTTCCCCTTCCTTCAAATCCTCCGGAAGCGGAAGGATTGGCCGGACGCCTGAAAGAGATCTCCGCCGGTCTGGATCCGGCCGGATGCCTGTGCGCGGCGGGCTTTCCCTCGCATGAGGTTTTTTTTCGCAATCTTCGAGTTCCGTTCAAAGAAACCCGAAAGATTCGACAGATTCTGCCCTTTGAGCTGGAAGCCCATCTCCCCCTTCCGATCGATGAACTGGACATTGACTTTCATTCAGTCAAATCCGCCGATCATAACCGGCTTATAGCCGCAGCCATCGAGAAATCCCGGCTTCAGTCCTTTCTGAAACCGATTCGAAATGCCGGGATTGAACCAGAAATTATTACTCCCCGGGCTTATGCAATGGTCCGGTGCCTGATGCATCTCGGGAACCTTCCCCAGAACTGTTTGATCCTGTGCACCGAGGCGGCTCATGGAGTTCTGGCCTTGATTTTCGGGGCACAGCTGGTGGTTCTGCGTTCATTTGCCTTGCCCATCGAATCGGATCGGACGGCGGCCATTCGCCGGAGCATCCTTCAGACCCTGAGCGCTTTTGAAGAAACAGCGGCCGAGGAGGCTGTCTGCGAAAAAATCTATTGGTGCGGGGGCGGTTCGGATTCGGGCGATAACCTGGTTCCGCTTTCCGATGCCATGGGCTGTCCGGTTGTCCGTGTGAATCTTTTTCAGGACATTGATCACGGACTGAGCCGGTCCCGGACCGGTCTCTGGCAAAGCCCGCAGATGGACTATGCCCTTGCCCTTGCCCTGACTGCGCATAATCGCTTTGAAGGAATAAGTTTTCGAAGAAACTCCCTGAAAAAACGCTGGGCTGAACACAAAAACTCCCTGATTCAGACCGGCGTTCTGGCGGGCGTGGTGTTGCTGCTCGCCGGCATTAATATTTTCACGGACCTCCATGGCCTGGAAAAAAGGATGACCCTGCTCGACAGCCGCATCCATGCCCAGTTTGCGTCAACTTTTCCCGAGGTGACCCGGGTCGTGGATCCCCTTCAGCAGATGCAGCAGAAGATCAATGAGATTCGAAGCCGGTATGCCGTACCGCAATCCGGCGAAAACCCGGTCCGGCACCTGGATATGCTCAATGAAATCAGCACCCGGATTCCTTTATCCGCGGATGTGGAATTGACCAGTTTCGTGTCCGGAAGCGACGGTGTGGTTGTTTCCGGAAATACCGATACCTTCAACGCGGTGGATGAAATCAAGAACCGTCTGGAAAAGGGAGAGCTCTTCAAAACCGTGACCATCACCGCAGCCAACATGGATCGCACCAGCAACCGGGTTCAGTTCAAGCTGAAACTGCAATTTTAAGGAACGCGACGCATGGCGAGAAAACTCAACCGGCGGGAAAAAATGATCGTTTATGCGGCAGCCGGATTTCTCGGCCTGTTTCTCATCGTTCAGTTCGGAATCTTTCCTTTGGCGGAGAAACGTTCCCGGCTGATGCGGGGCGTTGAAGTCAAGGCCGCCGTTCTTGAGCAGATCACGGCGTTGAGGGCCGAGTACCAGGCCATGCGCAGCCAGGGAGATCTGGCCCTTGAACGCTACGAGAACAGAAGCCCGGATTTTACCCTGTTTTCCTTCATGGATCAGCTGGCTGGAGAAACCCGCATTAAGGATCATATTGCGTACATGAAGCCCGCAAAGACCGAACAGAAGGACAGCCCCTACAAGCTTTCCCAAGTGGAGATGAAGCTGCAGGACATCACCCTCAAGCAGCTGGCGACCTATCTGTTTCGAATTGAGGCTTCCGATCAGATGGTTTCGGTCAAACGGATGTCGATTACCAAAAAAGGAAAAAATGAAAAATCGGTGGATTGGGTTCTTCAGGTGGAAACCCTGGAACTCTGATCCGGACATGTTGCTTTCCGTGCCGGGAGGGCGGATCTGAAGGAATGATGAAACCCATGCATCGACGGCTCTTGTGGAGCCTTTATATTCTGTCCGCCGCTGTTTTTTTTGCGTATCGTCTGTTTCCGTCGGAGGCCGTCGGCAGTTACATAGAAACACGCGTCAATCGGCTGTGTACGCAATCTCGAGTGGTGTTGTCCGAAGCACGACTCCGATTTCCCCTGAGCATCGTTTTTGAATCCGCCCGGCTGAACCATCGGGAAGTGATTGTGCTGGATGCGGCGGATCTGAGAATCGGAGTGGGAATCTTATCGGCGTTTACAGGCCGTTTTCCTTTTTCAGCCCGGGTCTTTGACGGACTTGTTTCCGGTCGAATCGGTCTGGGAAAAGACGGACCCTTGGTCGAAGGAACGCTTTCCGGGCTTCAGATCTCCAGGGTGTCCGCGGTGGAAAGATTGATGTCGCACAAACTGTCCGGACAGGTCGACGGCACATTTTCCTATCACGGGGGAGGTCCGGACAAAAGGAAGGGAGAGGCATCGCTCAAGGCGATTGATGCTGCCATAGCGCTTCAGCCGCCGCTTTTTGATCTGGATCTTATCAGCTTTCACAGCCTTGAAGCGGATCTGACGGTCAGCGGCGCAAAGCTGGCGATCGCCCGGTGCGATTTGAAGGGAAGCGATCTGGATGCCCGATTCAGTGGAACGATTTTTATGAAAAATCCGATTGGAACCAGCGACATCAAGGTTTCCGGAACCCTTCAGCCGCATCCGGTTTTTCTGTCAAAGGTCGGACAGGTTCTGCCGTTGCAGCTGCTGAGCAATCAAAGAACCGGGAAAAATGGAATTCCGATTCGTTTTTACAATACACTGGAAATGCCCCGGTTTTCATTCCGGTAGCAGTATCGGAAACAAGTCACGGACAGGCCGATGGTCATAAAACGATATTTTACGCTGATCAATATTCTGCTGGTTACCGGGATCATCTATCTGGGCATCAGTGGAGTTTACAAGATGATGACCGTGCGAATGACGGATCCGGACGCCGGCGCGCCCGAACGCCCGCAGTCGAACCAGGCGGCCCGCGATGGAGACAGAATTTCGATGGACCGGTATGAAACCATCGTTTCCCGGAACCTTTTTCAGACAGAGGCCGATTCCAAGCCGGAAACCAGATCCGTTGACCTCGAAGCGCTCAAACAGACGGAGTTGAACCTGAGGCTCTGGGGAACGGTGGCCGGCAGCGGTCAGCGTGCTTATGCCGTGATCGAGGACCGCGCCAAAAAGACCCAGGACCTTTACAGGGCGGGCGACAACATTCAGGGTGCCGAGATCCGGATGATATTCAGGGAAAAGGTCGTCCTGAATGTCAATGGACGGGACGAGGTTCTGCAGATGGAAGAACGGAGCGGTGCGGAACCCGGACGGCCGGCGGTAGCGTCGAAAATCCCGCCGGAGAGTCCGGAAAGCGTCAGTGTGCCGCGAGAACGTGTTGATGATGCTACGGGAAATATCAACGAGTTGATGAAACAGGCCAGAATCCGGCCCCATTTTCAGGACGGCAAGCCCGCCGGCCTGGTCATCACCCGCATTCAGGACAACTCGATTTTCAGCGACATGGGCCTGGAGAACGGAGATGTGATTGTCGGCGTGGACGGAAACCCGATTCAATCGGTAGATGATGCCTTGCAGCTGTACCAGGGGATGAAGGAGTCCTCCGGGGTCAAGCTTCAGATTGTGCGTCAGGGGCAGGAACAGGCGATTGAATACCGGATTCAGTAAAGCGGGCGGATGCGATTATCCAAGAAACAGGAACACAGGTGATAAATTGAGGCAAATCATGAGACATTTGGATATGGGGTGGATGGTGCGGACGGCTGCATTTCTGTGTTTCTGCCTGATCACGACAGTTTCCTGGGCACAGCCTTCCAGTGTTTTACCTCCGAATTCCGACAAAACGCCTGCAGCCTCTGAACGCTTTGTTTCCATTGACTTTAACGATGTGGATTTCATGGTCTTCATCAAGTTCATCAGCGAGCTGACCGGAAAAAATTTTGTCGTGGATCAGCGGATCAAGGGCAAGGTCACGATTATTTCGCCTACCCGGATTTCGGTCGAGGAGGCATACAAGGTTTTTGAGTCCGTTCTTGAGGTGAACGGATATGCAACGGTTCCTGCCGGCGAGGTGATCAAGATCGTCCCGTCCCCCGACGCCCGGGCCATGAACATCGAAACCCGGCTGCACCAGGAGCTGACGTCTCCGGAAGACAAGGTGGTCACCCAGCTGATCCCCCTCAAATTTGCCGATGCCGAAGAAATCAAAAAGCTCATGGCGCCGCTGATTTCCAAAAACAGTGTCATGCTGGCCTATACTCCAAGCAATCTTCTGATCATCACGGATGTCCACTCCAACATTCAGCGTCTGATGCGCATACTGAAAACCATTGACATAGAAGGCAGCGGCCTCCAGCTTTCCATCGTTCCGCTCAAATACGCCGATGCGGTGAATTTTGTCAATCTGCTCCGGTCGATCTTCGAGGATGCCAAGGGCGGACCCCGGACCAAAACCAATCCGGAGGACACGATCCGGTTTGAAGCGGACGAACGCACCAATACCTTGGTGATTCTGGCCACCGAGGATAAAACCCTGAAGATCAAGGACCTGATTGCCACGCTGGACAAGGAGATTCCCCGCGGAAGCGAAAGGATCCGTGTGTATTATCTTGAAAACGCTAATGCAGAGGATCTGGCCAAGGTGCTTCAGGAGATTCCCTCCAAACAGCAGGAAAGCGGTGAGCCGGGCGCCAAAAACATGCCGGTGGTGTCCGAGAAATCTCGCATCACCGCGGACAAGGCCACCAACAGTCTGATCATCATGGCCGACAAGGAAGACTATCAGGTCTTCGAAGACATCATCAAAAAGCTGGATATCCCCCGCGCCATGGTCTATATCGAAAGTCTGATCATGGAAGTCAACGTGGATAAGGATTTCCGCCTTGGAACCGAATGGGTGGTGGGCGATGATACGACCTTTAACGATCGAGACGCGGTTTACGGCGGCGGATTCAGCGGCGGCGCTTCCGGCGGCGATGAGGGGTACCAGAATCTGTCAACCGAAACCGTGATTGGATCGACAACGATAAAAAAGGGCGTACCGCTTCCCCCCGGTTTTTCCATGGGCATCTTCGGAGAGGCGCTGTCTATCGGCGGCATCTCATTTCCCAGCATCGGGGCGGTGATTCAGGCTTACAAGAAGGACAAGGATGTCCACATTCTGTCCACGCCGCAGGTGCTGACCACAGACAACCAGGAGGCCAAGATCACGGTCGGCAAAAACGTGCCGTTTCAAACCCGCACCTCAACCACGGACAACGACACCTACAACTCTTTTGAATACAAGGATGTCGGAAAAACGCTGATCATCACTCCCCAGATCACCAGGGACCGGATGGTGCGGCTGAACATCTCCCTGGAAGTAACGGACCTGGAGTCCACCACGGACTACCGGCCAACCACGCTCAAGCGCACCGTGGACACTACGGTGATCGTCCGAGACGGCAATACCGTGGTCATCGGCGGGCTGATCGACGACAACATCACCAATACCGAATACCGGGTTCCCTGCCTCGGGGATGTGCCGCTGGTCGGATATCTTTTTAAATCCGTGGCCAGGGGCAACTCCAAAACCAATCTCTTTGTATTTCTCACACCCAGGGTGATCGAGAGCCCGGCCGAAGCCGAGGCTGTCTATCAGGATAAAAAGGCCCATTACGACACGGTGCGCGAAAACAACATCAAGCTTTATTCGAAACCATCGACCCCTGAGAATCAACCCGGAGTCGAAATCATTGAAGAGCAGAAATGACGGCCGTCTTATGAGAATGCATCCGTCCATGTCTTTAAAAGAGGCGCTGAATATTTCCGATGCCGATTACGCGGATGTGCTCAAGACCTGTACAGAAAAGGACATGGATCTGGGCGAGGCACTGCTTCAGAAAAAGCTGGTTGACGAGGATCTTCTGCTTCAGGCCTACGCCAGGGTGTATGACATGGATTTCCAGCGGATGCTGCCGGTTCCCGAGGTCGACGAGCGGATGCTTCAGGTTCCGTCGTGGTTTCTGAAGAAGTATCTGATGGCGCCTTTCCGGCAGGAAACGGCGGAAGGCGCCGTGTCCGGCGGAAAAACCGTTTATACCATTGCGGTGAATCATCCCAGCCGGTTTCAGGCCCTGGATGATCTGCTCCGGTTGCTGGGCGCCGAGGACTTCCGGGTGATGCTTTCGACCCGGGAATCGATTCTGGGAATGATCAACCTGATTTACGAAGGCAGGCGGGATTCCGCGGAAAAGCTGGTGCAGGACATGGAAGAAAGCGACTCCATGATTCTGGGCGAGATTCAGGATACGGCCGATCTTCTCGACGATACCAGCGATGCGCCGATTATCAGACTGGTCAACCACGTGCTCACACAATCCATCAAGGCCCGGGCCAGCGATATTCATATCGAGACCTATCAGGACAGCTTCAAGATCCGGTACCGCGTGGACGGCATTCTTTATGATCTGCTCACCCCGCCCAGGTGGATTCAGCCGGCCCTGATCTCCCGAATCAAGGTCATGGCCAAGATGAACATCGCCGAAAAGCGTCTTCCCCAGGACGGCCGCCTGAACGTGCGCATGGGAGACCAGGACATCGATGTACGCGTCTCAACCCTTCCCACCACCTTTGGAGAGCGGGTGGTCCTGAGGCTTCTCAATAAATCCGGTTCAATCCTTTCCCTTTCCGAACTTGGGCTGGAGCCTGAAAGACTGACGCTTTTCAAAGAACTGGTTTCTTCCGCCAACGGGATCATTCTGGTCACCGGGCCCACGGGAAGCGGCAAGACCACGAGCCTGTACGCGATTCTGTCCTCCATCAACACCCCGGACATCAATATCATCACCATCGAGGATCCGGTGGAATACCAGCTCAAGGGCATCAGCCAGATTCAGGTAAACCCCAAGATCGATCTGACCTTTGCCAGGGGCCTTCGATCCATCGTGCGCCAGGACCCGGACGTGATTCTGGTCGGTGAGATACGGGATCTGGAAACCGCCGAGATCGCCGTGCAGTCGGCTCTGACCGGCCACCTGGTTTTTTCCACCCTGCACACCAACGATTCGGCCAGCGCCATTACGCGCCTGGTGGACATCGGCGTGGAGCCGTTCCTGATCTCCTCGTCGGTGATCGCCGTAATCGCCCAGCGGCTTGTTCGCGTGCTGTGTCCGGAATGCAAACAGGCCTATGTTCCGGACGCCGCGGCCCTGAAGACCATCGACATGCAACCCGGTCAGGTTCAGGATGCCGTTGTCTACCGGGCCAGGGGGTGCGAAAAATGTTTTCACACCGGATACCGGGGCCGTCTTGCCATCTTTGAAATCATGGTGATGACCGACAGCTTGAAGAGCCTGATTCTCAAGACCTTTGATTCAAACCGCATCAAGAGCGAGGCCGTTGCTCAGAACATGATCACGCTGCGCCAGGACGGAATACAGAAGGTTTTAAGCGGTCTGACCACTATTGAAGAGATATTGCGGGTCACCCAGAGATAAGCATGTTCATTCGTCTTCTGGATAAGCCGTGCGCAAAGAACCCCTGAAAACGAATCCCCGCATTCGACAATTCAATGGCATCTTCCTGCCGACTGCACCGGAATTGCCGGTTTTTCATTTGAAAACATGGCCGGATAACCCCCGCAGGATTTTAGAAGCAATCCGATTTGTTTTCAGCATCGTTTTCTGGTAGGAAGCAATGGAATAAAAGATTTCGCGAGAAAATCCATTCGGGCGTCTGAAATTGAATCAGTTTGAGGAATAGTACCTGATTTATGAACCTGAGACGGTATTGGCTCATCGGCGTGACGGCGTTATTCTTCATGGGCTGTGCGGTTTCCCGGAACCCCGCCGCAGTGGATACGGCCCCAAGCGCCTGGAGCGCGGCGCCGGTAAGGTTTTTCCAGAAATACCTTTCCGGGGCCGATGGGGATCGGTGCTCCATGAACCCGAGCTGTTCGGCCTACTGCGTGGAAGCGATCGAAAAGCACGGTTCCGTTGCGGGCTGGATCATGTGCTGCGACCGGCTGATGCGCTGCGGCCGCGACGAGGTCGCCATCGCCCCTTCGATATGGATCAACGGCGAAAAACGCTGTCATGATCCGGTCAGCGCCAATGATTTCTGGTGGGAAGATTCTCATGAACTCAAATAAAACAAAAGCCCTGTTGATTGCTGTCGGCATGGTTGCGCTCCTTGAAATCCTGGGCCCGCCGGCTTTTTCTCAGACCCTTCAGATCGATGCGGACCGGCAGTATTCCTTCGCCGAATTACTTTTTTCCAAGCAGGAGTACCCATCGGCGGTTTTCGAATATCAGCGGTTTATCCATTTTTTTGAAAATGACCCGCGGGTGGAAAAGGCCATGTTTCGAATCGGCGAGTCCCATTTTCAGGCCGGCTGTCCGGATGAGGCGATCCAGTCTTTTTCAGAACTGATCAACCGGTTTCCGAATACGGCGCTTGCCGTGGACGCCTTTTTCCAGATCAGCCGGTGTCATATGCAGCGACGTGATCCGGTATCCGCCGAGGCCGTGATGCACAACCTGATCTCGATTTCCGATGATCCGGCCGTAATCGACCGGGCCCATCACCGCCTGGGATGGATTCAGATCGAAAACGGACAGTGGGACAAGGCGAAATCTTATTTTGACCGGATCAGTCCGGAAAACAGGGCATTGTACCGGCTGGACGACCTGGGCCGGGAACTTGCGCGCGCGGATGCTCTTGAAATGAAAGATCCGACGACCGCCGGGGTTCTATCGGTGGTTCCCGGCGGCGGGTTTCTGTATTGCGAGCGATACCGGGACGCACTGGTGGCGTTTTTGCTCAACGGCGCCCTGATCTGGGCAGCGGTGGATTCCTTTGACAACGAGCAATACGCCCTGGGCGCAGTGATCAGTTTTGTGGAATTCGGATTTTACGCCGGAAACATCCACGGCTCGGTTTCTGCGGCCCATAAATACAACCGCGCAAAGGCTCGCGGGTTTATTCAGGAACTGAAACAAAACGCCCGGATTCAGGTTTCCGCAAAAGACGCCGGTCTGGGACTTTCTTTTCGCTGTGTTTTTTAAATTTGTGTGTACAGGCGATGAACAACAGGAATCCCATGATCAACGGCGTATTGACGGATTTCACGGTGCTGGATATTTCCCGGCTTCTGCCCGGAGCGCTGTGCGCCGGAATGCTGGCCGACCATGGCGCCCGGGTCATTTGCGTTGAAGACCGCTTGTTTGAAAAACGCTCCTTTCTGCCCGTGGCCCAGCTCAGCCGCAACAAGGCCCATATGTCGCTGAGTTTAGGAAGCGAAAAAGGCCGTGCCGTATTTCTTGAAATGGTCAAAACCGCCGATGTGGTGATCTGCGGATTCAGGCCCGCAACTGCCAGACGCCTGAACCTGGAATACGAAACCCTGAAGACCGTCCATCCCGGACTGATTCATTGTTCGATCACCGGCTACGGACTGAGCGGATCTTTTTGCGACCAGCCCGGCCACGACATCAATTTCATGGCCCAGAGCGGGGTGCTGGACCTGATGCAGCGCGATGATTTCAGGATTCCCGGCATCGCCCTGGCCGCTCAGACCGGCGCCTTGAACGCTTTTTCCGGAATTCTGCTGGCCCTGCTCTGTCGGAAGAAAACCGGCATGGGTCAGCAGGTGGAAATCGCCCTGACCGATTCCCTGGCCGCGCTTCTGCCGCTGTCCGACGGATGGCCCGATGCTCTGGGACCTGCGCCTCTGACCGCAAAGGGAATAGCTTCGCCCGCTTTTGCCTGTTATTATATTTACCGGGCCGCGGACGGAAGGCACCTGGCCCTGGCCGCCATAGAAAGGGCGTTCTGGGAAAAGGTCTGCCATTATTTCAAGGTTCCGGAGTATATCGATCTTCAGTTTGATTCCAAATCCCGGCGGGAGCTGATCGATTTTTTGGCGGCGCGCTTTGGCGAAAAGCCCAGCGCCCACTGGCTGGAGGTCTTTGAATCCCTGCATGTATGCCTCAGCCGGGTTTCAAGCCCTGCCGAGGTTTTGTCCGGGGATTACTTCAAAGAGCGGGACCTTGCAGGGGAAATCAACGGGCGGCTGGTATTGCGCTCCGCGATTCGACTCAGCGAAACGCCGGCAGGACTGCGCACGCATTCTTCGGAATTCGGCAAGGACACGCATGAAATCCTGTCGGCGCTGGGCTACGGCCCGGAACAGATACGGCAACTGGAACAGGAGAAGGTGATTTGAAGGATTCAGGAAAGTGCGCAATCGAACCGGTCGCTTACATTCCGCTGATCAGCGGGAAATACACCGCCAAAGGGTATGCGGCTTACCAGTGGGTGAAAAATGCCGGTCCGCCGGCCTGGAAGCCCATGATCAGGCCCCTTGCACGCACCCGCCTTGCCCTGGCGGCCTCGGGCGGGATTTACGCCGTTGGCCAGACGGCATTTCACTACAAGGACGACACATCGTTTCGCGCTATTCCGGTCGATGTCCCGCCAGCGGATCTTCGCGTCACCCATTTTGCCTTTGATCTGACCGAGTCCCGAAAAGATCCCAACATCGTTTTTCCCCTGGCCGCCTTGAAACGCCTGGTTCAAAAGGGCATGATCGGCGCTCTGACCGATCATGCCTTTACATTCATGGGCGGAATTTACTCGGCCAGAAAGGTTTCCGAGGAACTGGCGCCGGCTCTGGCCGAAAGTCTTATGGCAGACCGGGCCGAAGCGGCCCTGCTCGTTCCGGTCTGCCCGGTCTGCCATCAGGCTGCGGCCATTGTGGCCCGTCATCTCGAGCAAAAGGGCATCAGCACCCTGTGTCTGAGCAGCGCCCTGGATATCACCCGATCGGTCAATCCGCCAAGAATCGCTTTTCTGGATTATCCCATCGGCTATATCTGCGGGAAGCCCGGTGATCCCGAACTTCAGGAAGCCATTGTCCGGGAGGCGCTTCTGGCTTTCGATACGCTTCAAACCCCCGGTGAGGTGAAGAGGCTTCCCTTTTGCTGGAGTTCGGACGAGACCTGGAAATCCGAGCCCATCCGGCGTCAGGATGTGCGAAAGCCCCGGGTGGCTTTCGCACAGTACCAGAACGAGGAAGACCGCAAAATGGCCGAAAAGCGGCAGGGGCTGCTTCCTGCGGCCGCTCTGAAATCCTGACAGGAGCCATCAGAAAGGCGCCCGAATGAATAAAATCGAAATTTACCGGAACTTTCTCAAGGACAGCATCCGCAAGGCGATTGATTTCCGCACCACGGATCAAAGCAAGGGCCTGCCGGCGCCGCCGATCGAAAAGCCCTTTGATCCGGATGCCCTGCGGATCAAGCTGCCGCGCCCCGATCAATGGATGCCGCACATCGATCAGACGGATCTGGTATCGGCGATGTCCGGCAGAAGGAGCCGCAGAAAATTCCGATCCGCGGGCCTGAGCATGGAAGAACTGGCTTTTCTGCTCTGGGCCACGCAGGGAATCCGGCAGCCTGCGCGCGCGCATTTCGCCTACCGGATCGTGCCGTCCGCAGGGGCCCGCCACAGCTTTGAGACCTACCTGTTCGCGATGCGCGTCGACGGCCTTGCGCAGGGGCTTTACCGTTATCTGCCGATTGAAAACGAGCTGCTGTGGATCAACGAAGTGGAGGATATGGAAAAGCGCCTTTCCCGAGCCTGTCTTGGACAGGATTTTGTTTCAAAAGGAGCGGCCACATTTGTCTGGGCCGCCGTCCCCTATCGCATGGAATGGAGATACGATCTGGCGGCGCACCGGGTGATCCTGATCGATGCGGGGCATGTATGTCAGAATCTTTATCTGGCGTGTGAAGCCATTCATGCAGGCGCCTGCGCTGTCGGCGCCTACGACCAGGAACAGCTCGACGAACTGCTTCAGATCGACGGCGCCGACGAGTTTGCCGTGTATCTGGCGCCGGTTGGAAAAATCTGACCACCGGTCCGTGATTTTCCATCCTTCGTCTCATCAGCAGAAACCAGCCGGAAGCGTAAATTCGAAAATACCGTCATGTTGCTTGCAATATATCCTGACCAGATTTAAAAGAGTATTCCATGGAACGAAAGAAAAAGCGCATCAATAAAAAGAGTGCATTCAAGCGCGTTGCAGTGGTTGCCGCTGCGGGGCTGGGAATCGCCGCCATGCTGCTGGCAATCTATATGTGGCATCTTTTCACCATGATCGACAACCGGTTTGCCGCCCGGCGCTGGAGCTTGCCTTCCAGCGTTTATTCGGACGCCATGCTGCTTTATCCCGGCCAGGCGCTGAACACGAACCTGTTTTTCGAAAAACTCAGGGATCTGGAATACCGGGAGGTGTCGGGTCAACCCCAGCGCAAAGGCGAACTCCGCAGATCCGGCGCTTTCTGGGATGTGTATCTTCACGATCTGGTCATGCCTGCAAAACAGCGGGAGGGGTTCCGGGTCAGAATCAGTTTTCAAAAAAACCGGATTGAATCCATCGTTCGAATGGACAGTCTGCAGCAACTGCCCATTCTGGAGCTTGAACCCGAACCGATCATGCTGCTGTTCGGCGGCAATCGGGAACAGCGGCAGCTCGTCTCGATCGATCAGGTTCCGGACACGCTGAAATACGCCGTACTTGCGGCCGAAGACGCCGGTTTTTATAACCATTTCGGCGTTGATCCCCTGGGGATTTTAAGGGCGCTTTATAAAAACATCCGTTACGGAGAGATCCGCCAGGGAGGTTCCACCCTGACCCAGCAGCTTGCGAAAAATTATTTTCTGACGCCGGAACGCACACTGCGTCGAAAGTTCAAGGAACTTTTCATATCACTGACCCTGGAAACCATGTTTGACAAAAACGAAATTCTGGAGCTTTACCTGAACGAGATCTATCTGGGCCAGAAAGGATCGATCTCGGTCTGCGGCGTGGGCGAGGCCTCGGTTTTTTATTTCGCGAAACCGGTCGAACAGCTTTCGCTGGTTGAGGCGGCCACCCTTGCCGGCCTGATCAAAGGCCCCAACCGGTATTCTCCCTATGCGGACCCGGCGCGATGCAAAGAGCGCCGCAACGCCGTTTTGCAGGAGATGCGCCGGAACGGATGGATTACACAAGACGAACAGAATGATGCCCTGACATCCCCGGTCAAATCCGCCGGCTACAAGACCTACGGGAAAAAAGCCCCCTATTTTATCGACTATCTCTGCGAGCAGCTTCCGGAGTTATATTCGCCGGAGGATCTCTCATCTCTGGGACTTTCCATCTACACCACTCTGGATACCCAGGTGCAGGCAGCAGCGGAAAGCGCCTTGGAAAAGGGGCTTGCCCGGCTGGAAAAAAGCTACCCCGCCCTGAAACGAAAGCAGGCCGATCAGCAATTACAGGGCGCCGTGATCGTCATGCAGCCTAAAACAGGCTATATTCTGGCCATGGACGGCGGACGCGATTACGCGATCAGCCAGTTCAACAGAATCACTCAGGCAATACGGCAGCCGGGAAGCGCCTTCAAACCCTTCGTCTATCTTTCCGCCCTGGACCGGTTCAGCCCTTCGTCTCTGTTTTCCAACGAACCGAAAACATACCAGATCAACGGAAAGCCGTGGCGGCCCCGGAACACGCACGCTCCAGCCGAGCACGGCCTTCGAATGAGAACGGCCTTGGCAAAGTCCGACAACCTGGCCGCCGTGGATCTGGCCATGAAAGTGGGGCTCAAAAACATTGTGGATACGGCCGGAACCTTCGGGTTTTCCACCCCGATGTCGCCCCAGCCTTCTCTGGCGCTCGGCGCTTTTGAGGTGATTCCTCTGGAACTGGCCCGGGCGTACTGCACATTTGCCGCCGAGGGCGTACAACCCCTTTGCCTGTCCATGAAAACGGTGACGGACGAGACCGGCAAGTTTCTGGAGCAGCGGCATATGCGGATTGAAAGGATCATTTCTCCGGAAAAAGCCTATATCATGAATTCTCTTTTGCGGAGCGTGGTGACGGAGGGGACCGCATCCTCACTGGCCCTCAGGGGCATTGATTTTCCGGCGGCAGGCAAAACAGGCACCACGAATGATTACCGGGATGCCTGGTTTGTCGGCTATACGCCGGATATTCTCGCCCTGGTTTGGGTCGGTTTCGACAACGGTGATTCGATCCATGCCGAAGGCGCTGTCGCCGCCCTTCCGATATGGGCGGAACTGATGCGGCAGCTGCCACAGTATGCGTCGGAGAACTGGTTCCGGCAGCCGCCGGACGTGATCTCCCGAGTCATCTGCGCTCAGAGCGGCGCGCTGGCCGTTAAGGGCGTCTGCCCCGAACCGATAGAAGAAGTTTTTTTGTCAACGAATGCGCCCGTTGATCCATGTGAGCTGCACAAGGCGGGAATTCTGGATCGGATTCTTAAAGGAATAGGTTATGACAGATAAAAAACGGGTATGGCTGCTGACATTCTTTCTTTTGATCGCCATCGCCGCATCGGGATGTGCGCGGGTAATGATCGATCCATATGCAAGACCGCTGGAAAAGACGCCTCCGAAAGCGAAGACCGAGCCGGCTGAAGCAACGGTAAAAAAAACGCCATCCATTGAGGAGAGCCATAAGCCTGTGGTTGAAAAAGCGCCGGAGAAGATGTTTCCGATAGAGGAAGAAACACTTCCGGTTCCGAAACCGGCAAAACCCGATCCCAGAGCGTTGGCGTCCCTGGAATTGACGGAGCAGGGCCGGATGCTTCTTGAACAGGGCAGAGTGGATGAAGCAATGACTGTTTTCGAAAGTGCCGTGAATCTTTCCCCCGAAAACGGACGGAATTATTACTATCTTGCCGAGGCGTGGCTTGTTAAGGGCGACCTTCGCCAGGCCCGGGAATGGAATCGTCTGGCCGAACTCTATCTGCAGGGCGATCCGGACTGGGCAAAAAGGGTGAGCAGTCAGAAAGTCAAGATCAACGGGGACTAACCAGGCTGGAATGATGCTCGGCCCTGACAAATTCCGGGCAATGTCTTCTTTTGGACCGGATACTGTCGGAAGACGCGCATGTCTTCAGAAGATGAGCCATCAGCCGTCGCATTCCGGTCCGCGGCCGCCGGCGTTTTTCCGGCGGCCGCAAGGAAAGCGGCGTATTCCAAATGATGAACCGGCTTGCGTTCAGGGCATAGGTGGAACATCGGCTTTGAGCAGAGGAACTCTGGGCTCAAGCACCCTGAAGAGCAGCACCGGAACCGTGGCATGCGTGACGACCTTTTCGGCGGTGCTTCCCAGGGTCCATGCCACCTCTCCCTTTCCGTGGGTTGCCATGGCAATGAGGTCCATCTTCTTTTCATCGGCAAAGGCGACGATTTCCCGCGCCGGCAGGCCCTTCAAACACTGGACTTCAAAGGGCACACCCTTTGCTTGAAACTGTTTGCCGACTTCTCCCAGGTAGCCGGCGCACTGAGCGATTTCAGAAGCCTCGGCTTTTTCCTCCAGTTTGGGCGGCATCTGCGCCGCGATCGCGGTGACAGGCGCGTAAAAGACGTGCAGCAGAACGACCTTGGCATTGCTGGTTTTGGCGAATTCAATGACTTTCGGCAAAATCTTTTCCGCCATTTTGGAGCCATCCAGTGGTACAAGAATCTTGTTGAACATAATGACCTCCTTTGCTGATGTTGTTGATCATGATGCACAATTCCTGACAGCTGCTTTCCGGAAGGTTTATGGTGAAAGCCTCCGGCAAAAAAAGCGCTGATTTCAACATGCCAAGGCGCATCGAAAAATTATTGCTCAGAAATGTTCTATCCGGATGCAGAATCGCTATTGTCTGCCTGTTTGCAGGAAATCCGGAGATGGCCCAAATATTCTGTTGTTTCAGCGCTGATCCGCTTTATCAAAATTGAATGCCACCCATTGCGAAATCAGAGGCATTGAGAAATCGGTTGATTTGAATCTTTGTGTGCGGGCTTTTTTAAAATATAAAGTAAGGGAAATGAATGTGTCAATAGAACATTTTTAAAATAATAGGGCAGTTGCTTTGACCTGAGGGCTTCGTTCTGATAAATTCGAAAATATTTCAAAATCAGGTCCATGTCTACGGCCAGGAAAAGTGCACGGCTTGGAATGATTTTTATCGCCGGCTTTTGATAATTTTCAATCCGGTCGAGGAGGTTATGAATGCTCGAAACCGATCAGAGAGAGATTGTCGAATTGCTGTATCAACAGGAAATGATTCTTGGAAAGCTTTATCAGATATTTGCCGCCAAGTTCGCTGAATACGCGGATTTCTGGACCGATCTTGCCGGAGAGGAAGCCCGGCATGCCGAGTTGATCCAAAAATTGTATCAGGCCGGAAAAAAGGATTGGGTCTCTTTCAGAGAGGGGAAAATAAGAGCGCAGAGCATTTCGACCTTCATTGAGCATGTCAAAAGCCTTGCCGTACAGGCGGAAAACGACGAAATCGATTTCAAAAGTGCGGTTGCCCATACCCTGGATCTGGAAAAATCACTTCTTGAAAAAAACGTCTTTTCCCGTTTTGAGGCAATGGACGCCCGTATAAAGGAGGTTATGATCAGGCTTGAGAATGAAACCAGAAAACATGCCGCAAAGGCACGGTCTCTGATGGAAAAAATTTTATAGGGCGGCTGTTTTCAAAAAATACCGAACCTTTTCCCCCGGAACGGACCCATCGGGCTGACGCTTTTCGCGATTCATGATGATCCGGATTTTGCCGGAATTCTGGAAACGTCCTGAAACATTCCCCGCCAGAGCCCGATGAAAAAGCGCCTGGCATTGGCGCCGATCGAACGGTTGTCGTATCCGCCTTCCTGAATCACCAGGGTCGGCAGTCTCAGTTTGCCAATGCGCCGGCCGACCGCTTCAAAGTCGTTTCCCGTCAAAGCCCAGGTGCCTGTAGGGTCTCCCCTGGCCGTGTCCAGTCCCAGGCACACGACCAAATACGCCGGCTTGAACCGTCTGATCCGGTGCAGTGCCTGATCGACCGTTTCCATATATCTGCTCCCGTCCACCTGCTCGGGCAACGGATAATTGATGTTGAAACCAAATCCCTGGTCCTGGCCCCGTTCCTTCGAAAATCCGCTGAAATAAGGGTAGGCGATGGACGGTTTGCCGTGGATCGAAACGGTGAGCACATCGTTTCGCCGATAAAAAATCATCTGCTGGCCATTGCCGTGATGGTAATCCAGATCCAGCATGGCGATATTTCCGTATCGGCTCAGATGGTTTGCCGCGATCGCCGCATTGTTGAAATAGCAGAATCCGCCGAAGGCCCGGTGCTCGGCATGGTGGCCCGGAGGCCTTACCAGTGCGTAAGCCGCATACGCGCCTTCCATCAGCTTGGATGCGGCTGTCAGCGCGCAGTCCACGGCTCTCCGGGCGGCGGTGAACGCATTTCGGCTCAGCGGGGTGAACGTGTCGATGCAGTAATACCCCGCCCGGACGGCAAGATCCCGGGGGGGCTTGGCGGCGTTTCGAATCGGAAACACGTAAGGATATATCGGACGATGCGGTTCGATGGCAGCGCACACCCGTTTGAAGTATTTAACAAAGCCGGCGTCGTGAACCGCCAGAATGTTCTTGTCGGAAAATTCCTTCGGCATGACCCGTTCAAAGATGTCCGCTTTTTCCAGGGATTTTAAAATCGATCGAATTCGAACCGGGCTTTCCACATATCCCCGCTCGTGAACATGGTGGATCTGGTGCTGATCTGTCACAACCAGGGCAATACGCTTCAGGCGACCCGATGGGGCGATGATTGCCTCCTCTTTCCGCGCATAACGCGGTTCCCGGAGCCGGACCGGGTCGTCCTGAAAAGAATCGAGGACCATCTTCACATACACCGGGCTGCACAGATCCTTGTATTTCTTGGTTAAAACCGCCGCCACCACCTTTCTGGCAAGGTTCCGGCTCAGGGGCCGATTCTGCCCCAGGTTGTCGAATACCAGATACGGCGGGTTGTCGCCTCCGGGGGTTACCGGGGTTTCATAGGCGGTATTGATGATGGGCCGTGCGCCGTGTGTTTCGTAGAATTTCAGCCGGGCCCTGTTTTTCATGAGCATCCGGGGGTCCCTGCACAGCGCCGGATCATCCGGCAGGCACTCAAAAAACAGACCGATCACGCCCAGAGTGAGCGCTTCCTCCTGAATTTGTTCATAAAGCGAGCTGCCCACACCGCGACCCCGTACACCGGGCGCCGAGGATAAAAAGTCCAGATAACAGAAGCCGAGTTCCGGATCATGCGAAAGAAGCGCGAAGCTTTGGACCTTTCCCCCCAGGCTCTCGGTGACGTAGATCATGGAGCGGAACTGGTACTTGAAAGGATTTCTCAGCATTTCCGGAATTTTGTCGATTTTGGCGCCGTTGACCGCATGGAACTGAGTTGCCAGAATTTCCCGGATCTGGCCGATTGCGTGCTGATTGGCGGGATGTACATCATCAAATATTCGCCGGATTCGAAACATGGCAAAAAGCTTTCAGAACAGAAAAATTTTCGTCAACCTCATTCGGAAAGGCAACCCGAGGCATGCGTTTTTCCAGAATCACCGCGCCTTTCCGGAGCTTGGATTTAAGGCCGATTAACCTTCCGCTGTCACTTCCGTTCGGAGAGCGATTTAACGCCCCATGTTTCGATCAGACGGTTGATGTCGGTGGTCTTTAAATTCATCCCGCCCTCTGAGACCGGCAGCAGCATGATGCGCTTTCCCTGAATCGCCTCGGCGATTCTCAGTTTTACAATCGCTTCACCCCCGTTCCCTGCCAGAGCGTTATTCATTTCCCTGATCCCGTTCGCTTCCGCAATGCCTTCGGCCTGGATGGCCTTGGCTAGGAGTTCCTGCTGTTCCTGGTATACATCGGCCTCGATTTTTTCCTTGAGATATTGGCCGTCAGCGTCTGCCACCATTTTGTTGACTTCTCCGCGGGCTTCTTCAAGTTTGCGTTTGTATTCTTCACGGGCCGCATGCTGGGCGGACTTGTTTTTCTCCACCTGCTGATCAGCCACCTTCTTGTCTTCGATGGCTTTCTGATATTCGGGGTTGAAACGATAATCGTTGGTCAACACCTTTTCGACGATGATGCCCATGGGCCCCAGAATTTTCTGTAACGCATTCCGGGCCTTTTCAGACTGGGCTTCGCGTGCATCGGCAACATAGAAGGCTTCAGTTTTAAGTTCGCCGAAAATGTCCCTCGGTTTGCTGCGGGCAACGGTTCGCACCACTTTGTCCCGCAGGCTGATGACATCCCTGGCAACATACTGGAGAATATAGGGCGCCTTGTCCGCATCGATGCGATAGGCGATGATCACATCCAGGCTGATGTCGTTTCCGTCGATGGTTTTAAGCAATAAATCGTCTCTGGACTGGCGGTCCCCCTTCACCTGCGAATACGTCATCTCCAGATTCTGCAGTTTGGTGTCAAAAACATGCCAATCGTTAATAAACGGAAGGAAAAAATAGGTGGCGCCCGGAGCGTAGATCCGATCCTCAACGCCCTTGGGGCCGATAAAAGCGATTTTGCGGGTTCTGACGCCCACCTCCGTCTCTCCGGTGGTATGGGGAACGCAGCCGGTCGCGGCAAACACGGCCGTCATGAGAACAATCCGGATCAAAAAGCGTTTCATTTGCCGTCTCCTTTGCGAACATCAAATAATTGCAGGGCATTGTCCAGATTCAAGGGATTGACGCCGACGGGACCGTCGCTGGGCAGTATGATCATCTCCAGTCCCTTGTATACATCGGCCATTTTCAGCCCCACCATGCGTTCGGAGCCGATTCCTTTCAGAGCTTCATTTTTCAGGCGTACACGTTCCGCCTCCGCCAGTTTTACCAGCAGGTCGGCTTCCGCTTTTTTCTTGCGAACATAGAGATCTTTTTCGGCGATCTTGCGGGTGACGTAGGCCTTGCCTTTTTCAATCTCAACGGCGGCGATAACCATCCCTTCCTGAACGATTTTCTTCAATTCAGCCTCCTCCTTGGCCGCGCGGGCCGCCGCCTGATTGGTAAACACCATCTGGTCCTGGAGCTTCTTCTCCTCTATGTTTTTCTGGATTTCCTTACTGTATATAAAATAGCGCACCAGGACCTGATCCACTTCAAGGCCTTTTAAATTCAATTCGCTGTTGAGTCTCTGCTTGGCTTCTTCCGTCTTCCGGACCCTCATCGGACTGTTGTAGAATTCTTCGGTGGTCAACTTTCCTAGGGTCTCCTTCAACGCCGGTTCGGCCTTGGGGATGATGCCGTTGTCCTCAAAGAGAGTTCCGGGACCGATGGTGGTAAAAACCAGGTAGGGGTCCTTGACGTGGTAGAGAAAGGAAACGTCCACATCCACGAAAAAGCCGTCCGATGTCTGAATGTGGGCCGCCCGGTCTTTTCTGGCAGCGCCTGAGGCGGTTTCTGGGAAATTGGTCAGTTCAAGAACCTGAATGCCCTTGGGAAGGCGGTATATCTGCTGCAGCCCGAAGGGCAGAACAAAAGCTATGCCCGCCTGATGGATCTTTTTTTGGACGCCGCGGTTTATGCCGATTCGGGCCACCTTGATGCCGTACTCATCGGGCTGGATGTAGACGAAAAAGAGGTTGAAGCCGAAAAAGACCAGCACAACCCCGATGATGAGGAACTTCCAGGCCCGCGTCAGCCTTAGATTCAGCGACGGAAATCTGAATCGCCCCATCCGTTCATTGATGTATGAAGCAATCTTATTCCTCGAATCTTCATCCACGTTCTTACTCTCCTTTCAAAAGATGCCGGCTGCAAGGAAAACGGTAATGTCTGGCTTAAAAAAACCGCCGACCAAAACTGCAAACCTTTGTATTTGCCTTTGGTTGCGATGCTTAATGAAGATGAATATCTTCCAAGTTAGTTTAAAATCGACTGTTCGGCAAGAGGGCAAATTATCTCATGAAAAATTCCCGCCTGTTGTGGCCGGAATGATTGCTTTTTTGTGTCGTACTGAGTCCACTCGGAATGTTTTTGATATGAAAGGTTGAACCCTGACCTTTGAAAAAGCAGGATAAAGGATGGTATTCAGTATACTGGCATTTATCGGAAAATTGCTTCCAGAAGGCTTTTAACCGCCTGGCTGGACATTTCTTCCAGCAGAGGGCTTCCTTCAAAGGGAGCCAGCCGGTTGTATCCCACGCCCGAACCCTCCCAAAGGTGCTGACATGTTTTGGTGTCCCAGATCTGCCCTGAGATTTTTACCGATCTGAACTCGGATTTCCGGCCAATGGTCCAGACCAGTGTCATGGAGGCATCGGTCTTGTATTCGGATACGACGGCGATGCTGATGAACAGAAAACGGGAATTTAATGCTTTTCCAAAGCTTTGAAGGGTATTGGCATCAAGGCCGGTTTGCGTGAATTCCGTATCGAACTTGCTGTAGGCGGCGGCCATGCCGGCATCGTTTAAGCGAATCAGGGCGTCGCCGGGTGTAATCAGGCGGATTTCAGGCAGCTTGGATTGAAATTGGCTGAGCAGCGTTTCGTTGAGAATGATCCGGTAGGCGCTGGCAACATTGCCCTGTTTTTCCTCTGGTTTTTCGGCGGATTTTCCCGGTGCGTAGGGGGCGGAAACAATTTCACCGCCTTTTTCCGGCGACTTCTCGACAGGCCGCATCAGAACGATCACCGGAAGAAGGGCAAGTCCCTCATGGTTGAGAACCGATTCGGTGAATGATTCCTGGCGGAAGGATTCCTCAGACCAGCCTTTAATTTTTGAATAACATCCTGCAAAACATGCGCTCAGGACGGTGACAAGGAGAACCGCAAGAAAACATTTTGAACGGGAAAAAACGCCCATTGTTGCCTCCGCTTAAAAACCCGGTTCCGAAAAAATGCCGAATAAACCCATACAAGCCGGACTCTGGACGAAAACCTGAAGCGGCCATTTCCGAAATTTCACTAAAATGATTTTAACTGAAGTAGCGGCGGATGTCAAAAAGTTGATTTTCCGAAGGCCGAAATTTTAAGGCAAGGGACTATGCGACAAGCCAGATCCGTGTCTCAAAGAAGAAAAGGGCCTGCGGCGATAGACCGCTGATTTCGGGTTCAGAATAAGGAAAGAGATCGGCTTTAACCCGGATATTTCATGAGTCCCCAAAAGTCGAAAAACCGGATCAATTTTTATCAAGGAATTGGCAGCCAAATGCTGCCTGGAGACCGATTGGTTCCCGAAATGCAAAAACTTTCCGGAATTTTGTCGTATTTCGGTCAATTTATGGGAATCAGGGCGCACGGATACCGTTATCCCCGAAATCAATCTATTTCCAGCTCAATCCGTTACCTTTGGCCCTGGTTTTGGACTTGCATTCTGGGATCAGAATATCATATTTAATTAATCTGGTGCATTCTACGGCCCTTGCGGTATGAACCGCACCTTCCGAGCGGAGGCCTTTATGCTATCGCCGACGCATCAAAAGGTCGGAAGAATCAGGCAGCCATTACTCAACCGGTTCTAAAGAAATTACACACTCAAAACCGGGAGCATGAAATGTATCTCTCAGCCATGACCCATCGGGATGAGCTTTTCGATATCACCCTGCGATGGATGAACGATGATTTCAATCCGGAAGACGGGAAAGCCGTTACCCGGATATTTCTGTACGAAAGCGCCATTTCATCCCTTGTCATTGATCGCATGATCGCATTTCTCAGTCAGTTGCTGAACTGCACGTTTCAAACGCAAAGGGTTTGCCAGAAACAGGTTTTGCGCGAAAAAATTATTCAGCACCTGCCTTTCCGGAACCATCGGATCTGCCAGTTGATCCAAGATTTTGAAGAAAACCCGGAATATTTTTTCCCGCGCCTTCCTCTTGACGCAGCCTTGATAACCGCTTCCGGCTCAAGCCTTTCGGCTATCGCCCGTATCAAGCGCCTGACCCGTGTGGCGGAAAAGGTCTCTTTCCGCCTCGTGGATGCCCTTTTCAGGGAAATTCAGGCCGAAGCCCGACATATCGCCGGGCAAAGGGCCGCTGCAGCCGGGGTGCCGCTGGCCGATCTCGAAAGTTCTCCCGCAGACATGCAAAAGGATTTTATTCAGGCCGAAGCAGCGGTAGCCAGCCGTTTTAAAAGCAAAAACGTGCGCATTGCCCGCGAGGCACTGGCCATCAACGACATTATCGGCCTCAAAATAATCGGCGAGCCGGAGTTGATCGAACGTCTGCCGATGTTGCTGGACCTGGAACCCGGAATCACCCTCGTGGAGACCGAAAGACACGTTGGCGATTACAATGCGGTCAATCTGCTGGTGGACATCGATCTGCCGGCGCCCACTGCGCTGGGGGCGCATCTGGCGGAAATAGACTGGTCCATCGCTGACCGGCGCGGTCTGGACGCCGACGAGGTGCGTCGGAATGCTTTCGCCTATGCGGCCCAAGGGGCCAGGACGGTCCGGGTGGAGATCATTCTGACCACTTATGAAGAACTCATGGAATCGGAATTCGGCCGTTCGATCCACGAACTCCGTGTGCTGCGTCTCCGGCAGCGGCAGGCTTACAGCGGCCCCATCGCACAGAACGCCGGCTACCTGATTGAATATCTGCTCGTACTGGCGTCATCGCCCACGATCAACATTCCGGAATTGCCGGTCAAAATGTACGGGCGCTATCTGCCCGAAGCCATCTCTGCCCTGAAATGTTCGTTGTGCAAAAAAGAGGTCGACGGAGATCCGCTCAGCGCTTTCTGCTTGAAACCGAAGTGTTCGAGCTGATTACGGAATCAAATTCACTTGTATTTTTCGTCCTTCTGTCCGAGCTTTAAAAATCCTGCCGGCATCCGGGAATCGATCCGAATCCGTTTCCCGGCGACCGGATGATTGAACTCAAATAAAAACCCGTGAAGCCGTATCCGCCGAACAAAACGGCCGGAAGCGCCATACCGCCGATCACCCACAATCGGGCAGCCGATATCGGCCATATGCACCCGTATCTGGTTTTTCCGGCCCGTTTCCAGGAGAATTTCCAGCAGCGTATGATCCGCAATCACCTTGAGCGTCCGATAATGCGTCACGGCATTTCGTGCTCCGGAGGTAGACTTTGGAACCGATCGGACCTTCTGTTGCCCGTCTTCGGCAAGCCAGCTTTCCACGGTTCCCTCGGATTTGGGCGGCCGGCCTTCCACCAGCGCGTAATAGCGTTTCTCGGTCGTGGGCCAGCTTTGCTTGATGCGCATCTGAATCTCCCGGCTTTTCGCAAAAATGACGATTCCGGAAACTTCCCGGTCCAGCCGGTGAACCACGAAAACGCCAGCCCGATGAAAGGCGTTTTGCCGAACATAGAAATTCACCAGATGGTAAAGGGAAGGCTTTTTTCCCGATCCGGTGCCTGCCGTCAGCATTCCCGCCGGCTTTTCAACGGCAATGAGGTCATGGTCCTCATAGAGTATCGGCACAGGCAGTTCAACACGGTGCGCGCCTGCCGCCGGATCCCGCGTTACCTCCAGGACGTCGCCGGAATTGACGTTCATGTCCGGACGAATGACCTGCCGGCCATTGCAAAGTACCCGACCATGACGGACGTATTTTCGAATCCGGGTGCTTGAATCAGTCCCCATCGCCTTTTTCAGAACATCCAGAATCGATCCGGATTCGCCCGCCGTGATCTTCATTTCTCGTCCGCCGCTTTCATGCAGATAGGGTTATTTGATGCTTTCTTTTTTCAGGCGCCCTGAGTGTTCATAGACCTTGCCTGATGTCTATTGAATTTTGATAGTATTAGTTAAATCATAACGGACCGCTCAGCCGTCCACGGAACTTGTTACGGTACAATTTTCTTAATTGATGTAGACGTCCGCATTCCGGAAGTCAAGAATAAGCTTGAAGAGGCAGTGTTTCGCGGTCCTTCTTTTGATGAACGGAGCCGGCATCAGAGAAATTCAGGAACTGCCCGGCACAAAAACGCTGAAGAAGCAGGAACACAGACAAAGGTCTTGATGAACCATATCCACTATGGCGGCTTTCGGATCGAAAATCCAGCTGACGCTTTCCAGTTCCCCAGCTTGCGGATGATCGATAGCCGGATTCATCGGCGGCAATTGTTCTTTACTCTTTTCGCGCATATTGCGGCGGCCCCTTTCTTTTATTTTGCAGCACTATCGATTGGTTGGACACTTTCAACGCGGGCCGATAAAACTTCCTGAGAGAAAGCCGCGGATCAAGATGCGGAATTCATGAAAAAAGGTTTCCGGTCGGTTCCTCTGTGTGCACCCCCTGTCACCACCTTCCGCGCATGCGCCCTTTATCTGTCTGGGATCAGTTTGTCGCCGCGTTTTCTGCACGCCTCCCTCAGCAGCAGAACACCTCTGTTCGAAGTGATATCTCTGACACCGAACCTCCGTGCAATTTTACGACCTTTACACCTTGAAAACTCTATGTCTTTTGTGGTACGAACTGTTATGGCAAAATCTTCTGTTTATCCAATATAACCAATTGATATATAACATAATAGTAGAGATTTTACTGCCTGTTTCGCGCAATGTCCGGGTTAAACAAATCGATTTTTCCCAGATCAATAATCTGGAGGAAACGCATCATGAATCTCAAACATAATGGCGCCGTTCATGCTCTGCGGTATATCCTGATTTCGGCGGCATTCTGTTTCCTGTACCCCGTTGTTTTTGTGCATGCGGCATACGACGATACAGGCGGATTCAGACTGGCCGCCGATTTTTTAAACAAAGGCATGTACCTGGAAGCCCTCGGAACCTACCAGGAAATTTCCAACTATTCCAAAAATGACAACATTCGCGCCAGGGCCCTGCTGTTCATGGGAACCACCTTCGGGCTCTACCTGGATCAACCGAATGCGGCGATCACCCAGTTTCAGACGGTCATGAACCGGTATCCCCGGAGCCAGTCAGCACCCGATGCGCTTTTCAACACCGGCATGGTGCTCTATGAAACCGGCCGGTTCAAAGACGCCTATCAGATCTTCCTCAGATACCTGCAACAATACCCTCAGGGCATCCGCCGGCAGTCGGCAGAAGTCTGGGCCGACAGCTCAAGATCGCTGATAGCCGAAACACTGCCGCAGATAAAGCCTTGGGAACGCATGATTATCTCTGACTCCGTCATCAGGGTCTTGATTCAGGAGAAAGCAACCCGGCTCGCCATTGAATCCGCCGCTCCGATAACCCTTTCCGCGTCCTTTTCAGGAAAGGTTGTTTTCAACGGCATGGGACCGGTCACCATAGAACGTTACGGAAACGCTCTGGCAATCAACGGACGCATGTTTGAGAAAACCGCCCTGCGGGCAAACTCGGCCCGACCCATCGGCGTCAACGGCCGAAAGTTCCGGGGCGCTGTTGAGATCACCTCCGAAGCCGACGGGCTTCGCGCCGTCAATCATGTAAACATAGAGCACTACCTTTACGGCGTGGTTCCCAAGGAGATGCCCCACAAATGGCCCAAAGCCGCCCTTATGGCTCAGGCTGTCGCGGCCCGGACCTACGCGCTTTATATCAAGCAGAAAAGCGGAGAAAAGCCCTATGATGTTCTGGCCACTACGGCATCGCAGGTTTACGGAGGATATGACGCTGAGAAAACCGAAACCAATCGAGCGGCAGATGAAACAGCCGGCCAGGTACTGTCCTACGACAACCGCTTGATCATCGCGTATTTTCATTCCAACAGCGGCGGCCACACCGAAGACGCCAAAAACGTATGGAGCGCGGACATTCCGTATCTAAAAGGCATCCCCGATCCTTACAGCAATCAGGCCCCCAATGTTTCCTGGGAAATCTCTCTGACCTACAACGCCATTACGGAACGGCTCAACCGGTTCGGCCTCAACATCGGCCGCGTTCAGGCGCTTTCCCACGACGGCCGGACCGCTTCCGGGCGGATACTGAGGATCCGTGTCGCCGACCAATCCGAAACCTCGGAAATAGCCAGCAATAATTTTCGAATCAAAATGGATGCCACCCAGATCAAGAGCACCCTGTTTGACATTGTACCGAAAGCCAACGGACTGACATTCCGGGGAAGGGGGTACGGTCACGGCGTCGGCATGAGTCAGTGGGGCGCCCGGCAAATGGCGGCCACAGGCATGAAATACCAGGACATCCTGAAGTATTATTATCAAGGCGTCAGGCTTGTCTCCGTAACCTACTTAAATTAAGTCACAAATGCGGCAGAATAAAATCCTTTCTCACCTGGACCGGCGATTATTATATTCCCTGAGGGCACGAACCGTCGCCGCCAGCCGGTATCAGGCGGACCTTTCCATCAGCCTTCACATCAATGCCAACGAAAATTTTTCTCCACACGTCTCTGAAACCTGTTATTGCTCAGGAACCGCCTCAAGCGAGGAAGCGGCAACGGTTGCCGTCTATGAAAAATCGGTATTCAAATACGGCGTGCCGCACAAGAAAAAAGATAGCTATATCGATGTCGGAAAAATTCTGTTTAACTTTGAGCAGCCGAACTACTGGAATGAAAGTGGACGATTTGCCAAAATCTTGCAGGAAAGGTTCAAACAGGGCTTTTGTTTCAAAGCTGCGGCGTGCATTCAGCAGGCTGCCAGCTTTCAATTGGATCCGGGCAATGCCGAAACATATTATTTTCTTGGCGCCGTGTATAACTTTCAGCATAACCCCGCCATGGCCATCGAATATCTGAAAAAAGGAGGGGATGCAGATTCCGATGAGGCAGGCACGCATTTTCGACTTGCCAAAGCCTTTCATAACGTGGATATGCAGTTACAATGCGCTGCTGGAATATCAGCGGGCAATTGAGATCAAATCGAACCATACACCGGCAATCAATGAAATCGGCTGGATTTATTACAACCAGGTAGAATTTGAAAAAGCCGGGGCGCAAGGGGGGAAAACCCTGTCCATCAACAACCGGCATCGCGACGCTCCGTTCAATCGGGCCAAAATCTACAAGGAACGGGCATGGAGCACCCTTGAAGCCGGTATCAGACAAGAATCGGTTTCGTATTTGCAAAAAGCCGTCAGGATGGATACAGGGAACAAGCAGGCAAAATATTATCTTGCAAAATAAGCCGACAAATAGCTTTATGTCTGAAACCACAGCGGATTTATTGATTGTCTAAGACATTAAGGTTGCAAGCCAAGGAGGTCATATGAAAAAGTTTTCAGTAGCGGCATTGACGCTTTTTGTGCTGATGATCATACCGGTTCTGGGCCTTGGTGCCGAATGGCATGAGTTGGTGGAACAGATGGGCAGCGGATCGGTTAACTGGACACAGGGAATCATGCAGGCCAAGGGGATTGGCGCTCCCCCTGAAAAATACTACGGAAAGCCTCAGGCAGGCCCAATGGCTCTGAGCGCCGCTCGTCTGGATGCGATGAGAAATCTTCTTGAGGTGGTTCAGGGCATAAGGATCAGTTCTTCCACCCTGGTCAGAGATTTTGTGACCGAAAGCGACGAGATTCGATCCAATGTAGAAGGCATGGTAAAAAGTGCGCAAATCGTCAAGCGGGAATACCTTTCCGACGGAACCGTTGAAATCACCATTCAGATGAGTCTGAATGGCGGATTTGCCCAACTGGTTCTGCCCTCTGAAATCAAACAGGTCGAGCCCATCAAACCCGTGCTGCCGCAACCCCCGATTCCTCAGCCGCCTGTGCCGCCTCCTGTTCAGCCCCTACCGCCGGTTGTAACTCCGACAACACCGCCGCCGGTTCAGCCGTCGCATCAACCCACATCCGAGATGTTCACAGGGATGGTGGTTGATGCCCGCGGACTGAGCGCCCGGCCGGCCATGGCACCTAGAATTCTGGATGAAAACGGCCGGGAAGTCTACGGTTCCGCCTTTGTCAGCCGTGAATTCGCCGTTCAGCAGGGGGTGAGCGGTTATGCCAGGGACCTGGCTTCAGCGCAGCGCAACCCCAGGGTCACCAACAACCCCTTGACCGTAAAAGGGCTGAAAACGGAAGGCCCCGGCGAATCATCAGACATTGTTATCGGTGCTTCGGATGCATCTCAACTCCGCAGCGCGTCTGAAAACCTTTCTTTCCTTAAAAGATGTCGCGTCATGATCGTGGTGGATTAATTTCCGAATCACTTGATCCGACATACGCCAACTCGGGGCATTGCATGTCGTCAAAATGGCCGTTTCAACGCCCATGTTATAAAGGGAGGCACTATGGCAATTAAAAAGATTTTCATTCTCTTGACTGCCGCGAGTATGCTGATGATGTTCGCTTGCGTTCCCAAGCCTCTGCCGATCCGTGCGGAGCTTGATACACCGCTGCATCATGCCAATAACGGCAACAAGCTGCTTAAGGCCGGCAAGCTGGATGCGGCCTTCAGTGAATTTGCGCGAGCCAGAGAACTGGATCCACAATACGCCCCGGCCTATGTCGGTTTGGGCTTGTTCGATGCATATCGCGGAGATTTTGAATCCGGTCTGGA
Source organism: Desulfobacteraceae bacterium UBA2245 (assembly GCA_002347265.1). Taxonomy (GTDB): domain Bacteria; phylum Desulfobacterota; class Desulfobacteria; order Desulfobacterales; family UBA2245; genus UBA2245. The sequence continues at coordinate 340,017 of DDYB01000032.1, forward strand.
AAACCTCAAAACCGCTAACAAGTTCGCCGAAGGAAAAGAACAGCAAGCTTCAATCCACATCGGCCACATGCGCCTTTACACCGTGGGCGGTGAAAAACTCTATACAAACTGGCTTAAGCGCGTCCGTTCCGAATTCGAGGATGCCGTCAATCTGATCCCCGACAGAGCGGAACCCTATTATTACATGGGAATGGCCTCTAAACAGGGTTATGAATTCGACAAGGCTGCGGATCAGTTCTCCAGGGTATTGGACATCGGGCAGAATTTTGTTGCGGAAGCTGAGAAGGAATACGCCCTTGTTCGGAAAATTATAGGAGCCATGCCCGGCAGCAAGGTCGGAAAGCGGATCGCGCTGGTCGAAAAATTAACGCGGGGAGATACAGCGGCTCTTTTTATTGAAGAGCTGAAGGTGGATGCGCTTTACAGGAAAAAAACCGGAAAAACCTTTGACGCCTCATATAAAAACCCGGAAAAGGAATTCATCACCGGACAGCATGCCAGGGCGCCGGTTGTGACCGACATCGAAGATCATGTTCTGAAAACCGATATTGAAGCAGCCATGGAAGTCGGCATTAAAGGCCTTGAGGCTTTTCCGGATCATACCTTTAAACCCTATGCCGCCATTAACCGCGCTGAATTTGCCATGATGATCGAAGATATTCTGATCAAGATCACACAGGTGAACGATCTGGCCACCCGCTTTATCGGCAGTACGTCGCCGTTCCCGGATGTGAGGAGTGATCTGCCCTATTTCAACGCGGTGATGATCTGCACCACCCGCGGCATCATGGCGGCCCGGAATCTTTCATCCGGCGAGTTTGATCCCATGGGACCGGTTTCCGGCGCCGATGCCCTGTTGAGCATTCGGGCCCTGAAAAATCAACTTTAATCCGGGCGAATTCATGGAGGAGCGCTTGCCATGAATGATGCAAAAGCGGGTATTGCCTTTCTGATGATTCTGGCTGTCCCGCGGCTTGTTTTCGCCGAATCCTCCGCCGTACCGGTAGAAATCGAAGAACAGACAACCAAAGTTAACCTGCTGGATGGATCGGCCGTGGAAGTTCCGCATCCGATCGAAGGCCCAAAACCCGTATGCATGGATCAGGGGACCTGCATTGTTCGGTCCATTCAGCAGATTGTTGTGCGCCCGGATGGTACGGCGATTCCGCCGTTTTCCTTCAGTGGGGAAGAGACATGGATGACCGGGTTCGATGGAATCAGAAGCACGATCGGATCCTGCAATGAAGGCGCCTTAGCTGCAAAGAGAACGGGGCAGGCTCGCAGCTTGCCCCGTTCTTATCAAAATGGATACTAAAACACCTCAGGTTCCCATACTCCAGGAGGTCAGGTACTTTTTCTGTTCTTCGGTCAAACTGTCCATGGCCACGTTCATGGCCGCCAGTTTTTCCTTTGCTATCGCCGCATCAATGACTTCGGGAACCGGATACACCTTATTTTCAAGAGAATCCACGTTTCTCCGCATGTACTCAATGCCTAGCGCCTGATTGGCAAAGCTCATGTCCATCACGCTGGACGGATGTCCCTCGGCGGAAGCCAGGTTGATCAGCCTTCCTTCGCCCAGGACATTGATCCGCCGGCCATTTTCAAGAACATGCTCTTCTACAAACGGCCGGATGGTTCTTCTGGACCTTGTGATGCTCTGCAAGCCGTTCAGCTCCAGTTCCACGTTGAAATGCCCGGAATTGCACACTATGGCCCCGTCTTTCATCACGGCAAAATGCTCCCGGCGGATCACGTTGATATTGCCGGTGACCGTGCAGAAAAAATCGCCGATTCGAGCGGCATCGGCAATCGGCATAACGGCGAATCCATCCATGACGGCCTCCAGGGCCGCCACCGCATCGATCTCGGTAACCACCACATGCCCACCCATGCCCCGGGCACGCATGGCAAGGCCCTTGCCGCACCATCCATAACCGCACACCACAAAAACGCTGCCGGCAATCAGTCGATTGGTGGCGCGAATGATCCCATCGATGGTGCTTTGCCCGGTTCCGTAGCGATTATCGAAAAGATGCTTGGTGCGCGCATCGTTGACCGCGATCACCGGATACCGGAGCACGCCTTCGGCCGCCATGCTTTTCAGGCGGATGACGCCGGTGGTTGTCTCCTCGGTTCCGCCGCGGACCATATCCAGCAATTCAGAACGATCGGAATGAAGGGTGGAAACCAGGTCCGCCCCGTCGTCCATGGTATACTGAGGTTTAAAGTCCAGGGCCGCATGGATATGGCGATAATAGGTCTTGTTGTCTTCCCCCTTGATGGCAAAAACCGGTATGCCGTCATTTTTAACCAGAGATGCGGCCACATCGTCCTGGGTGCTCAAGGGATTGGATGCGCAAACCACCACCGACGCGCCGCCGGCCTGAAGCACCTGCATGAGGGCTGCGGTTTCCGTCGTCACATGAAGGCAGGCGGCAAGACAAATACCGCTTAAGGGTTTTTCGGTCTCAAACCGGTCGCGGATGCGGTTCAGCACCGGCATGCTCTGTCTGGCCCATTCGATCCGAAGCGCCCCGGACGAAGCCAGGTTAATGTCCTTAACATCAAATTGCATAAAATCTCCTCAAGAATTCAACATCCGCTTCAGATACCCGCCTTGTCTTTGAGCAGCGGCGCCATGTTGGTTTTTTCCCAGGTAAACTCAGGTTCATTTCTTCCGAAATGCCCATACGCGGACGTCTTTCGATAGATGGGGCGAAGAAGGTCCAGATATTCGATAATGGCGGCGGGCCTTAAATCAAAGACCTCGCCGATGATCTGGCTCATTCGGCTCTCCGGAATGCGACCGGTCCCCTTGAAGTCCACCATGACCGAAACAGGACAGGCCACGCCGATGGCATAGGCGACCTGAACCTCGCATTTTTTTGCAATTCCGGCAGCGACTATGTTTTTGGCAATATGCCGGCCCATGTAAGAGGCGCTGCGGTCGACCTTGGAAGGATCTTTGCCCGAAAAGCAACCGCCGCCGTGGCTGCCCTGTCCCCCATACGTATCCACGATGATCTTCCGGCCCGTCAGACCGCTGTCGCCCATCGGCCCGCCGATGATAAATTTTCCGGTGCTGTTGATAAAATACCGGGTATCGCCGTCAACCATGTTTCGAGGGATCACTTTTTTGATGACGTCTTCAATGATGGCCTCACGGAGCTCCTCATAGGTGACGTCCGGTTTGTGCTGTGCGGCGATGACCACCGTATCGATCCGCTTGGGCGTGCCGTCTTCATACTCGACAGTAACCTGAGACTTGCCATCCGGCCTGAGAAAATCCAGTGCCCCGTTTTTACGAACGGTTGCCAGACGCTGGCAAAGTTTGTGGGCATACATGATGGGCATGGGCATTAATTCCGGCGTTTCATCCGCAGCGAAACCGAACATCAGCCCCTGATCGCCCGCGCCCTGTTCCTTGTAAAGCCCCTCGCCGACATTGACGCCCTGGGCGATGTCCGGAGACTGATGTCCGATGCTGGTAATCACCGAACAGGTCTGCCAGTCAAACCCCATCTGGGAAGAGCAGTAACCGATATCGCGTATGGTGTTTCGAACGATCTGCGGCATATCCACATAGCAATCGGTGGTAATCTCCCCTGCAATAAAGGCCAGCCCGGTAGCCACCAGAGTTTCGCACGCCACTCTGCATCTTTTATCCTGAGCCATGATGGCATCCAGTATGGAATCCGAAATAGCATCGGCCACCTTGTCCGGATGCCCTTCGGTAACGGATTCTGACGTAAACAAAAATCTCCTGCTGCTCATAAATGCTCCTTTGGATGTATTCGAAATAGCGGATAAATATTTACCCGTTGCTTACGGCTTCAAGATCATATTGTCAATGAGGCGAGTTTTTCCGACCTTCACCGCCAGCGCCATCAAACAGGGACCTTGAATCATGTCCACATCATCCAGGGTTGCCGGATCGCAAATCGCCACGTAATCGATCTGCGTTTCAGGAAAAGAGCGGATGAAAGTTGAAATCTCCTCAACAATCCGTTTGACGTCGCGGATGTCGGCGGCAACCATTTCCTGCGCTTTTTGCAGTGAAAGGTAAAGGCACAAGGCGGATTTGCGCTGCCCTGCGGTAAGATAGGAGTTGCGGGAACTCATGGCCAAACCGCCTGCTTCCCGCAAGGTGGGGGAACCGATAATCTGGACATCAAAATTCATATCCTCAACCATCTGTCGAATCACGGCAAGCTGCTGAAAATCCTTCTCGCCGAATACGGCCACATGCGGTTTGACGATATTGAAGAGTTTTGATACCACAGTGGCGACTCCGCGAAAATGGGTCGGCCTGGACAGCCCGCACAGATGGCTCGGAAGTTTTTCGAGCGAAACGTATGTCTGGTAATTTTTCCCGTAGAGCTCCTCCGCAGAGGGGGTAAAAACAGCATCTCCCCCGACCTGCTCCACCAGTTCCAGATCTCTTTTCAGATTTCTCGGATAGGCTCCAAGATCTTCTCCGGGGCCAAATTGCGTCGGATTGACAAAGATGCTGACCACCAGATCGTCACACCGGCGACGCCCTTCCCGCATCAAGGACAAATGGCCTTCATGAAGGAATCCCATGGTCGGCACAAAAGCGATTGTTCTGCCCTCGCGTCGAAGCCGGTCAGCACGGTCCTGCATTTTCTTGGCGGAAGCGATGATTTCGATAACGCAACCTCTTAATTTTTCTATATTCGTTCGTTGTATCCAGCAAAATGTCAATTTATTAGAACAATACAAATCCAAATGTCAAGAGAAGCTATTGATTTTTAGCAAAAAAGCAGCTACTTTCGCCCAGTCTTGCCCACGAAAATCGTGGTGTTTTCCTTGTTTCGAGCGCCCGAACAAATGTGGTGCAACGGGATTATCAGGGTTGGTTTTTATGATTTATCGAATAAAAAATGGGAGATAACTTTATCGGAATGAATATTGCGTATCAAAGGCCAGGAAATTATGACGGTAACCCATTAATTCGAAATACTGAGGTATGAAAAGTGGAAGAGAAAGATATTCAGTTTTTTAAAAAACTTTTAAACGATCGTCTCCAAGAGCTTCTCAGCCAGGCCAACGGCACAGTCTCCGGATTAAAAGGCAATGAGGATCATTATGCAGACCCTACAGACCAGGCAGCAGCGGAAGCCGACATCAACTTCCAGCTTCGAATCAGAGACAGGGAAAACCGTCTGATTAAAAAAATTCAAACCGCCCTGGATCGAATCGAAAACGGAGTTTTTGGAATCTGTGAAACATGCGGGGATGAAATCTCTATCGAACGTCTCAAGGCCAGACCGGTCACAACCCAGTGTATTGATTGTAAATCCAAGGAAGAACGCCAGGAAAGGCTTTTTGGATAAAATTATATGCCGGTTGGGCGGCAGCTATCGCGATAAACATCACCCCCTTGAGTTCTGGCTGAAAATGGCAATTCGCCGGACCTGTGCAAATGTCCGACGAATTCGTCCTTTATCTTATGCGTGCCGACGATTGATTACGATCCGGCGGAATCAGCCGGACTCATTTTTTCGGAAATGGATTCTTTTTTTCGCCGCTCACATTGCTGTTTGCCCGCAGCAACCGCCCTGGCCTTGTTTTCTGTGCGATGTTCATCCTGAAATCAAGGCATCGAAACAGCAACCGGCGGGAATTCTCCAATCAGGAGTTGTCCTGTACAACCTCGTAAGAAGAAACCGTGAACACCTTGATTCCATCCTCATTCTCGACAAATCCGGTAACACGAACCCGTGTGTCGACGAATTCCACGAGCCGATCACCTACATCGTTGACCGCAATCTCGTAAATTTGCCCATCCGCGGCTACGAGTTGATAATTGATAATCGTGCCCTCTACCGTGAGGATTTCCGAACTTGCGGCAGCAATAGTAACGAGCATCAAAACCACCGCCGCTGAAGACGCCATACCCCGTAGCCATTTATGATCCTTCATTGCCATACCCTTTAAAATTTTAAAATGTTGATAATGATGCGCCCAATAGATTTTTATCAAGCAAAAGGTATACCAATGAACAACCATTTGATATCATAAGAAAATTAACGGATAAAATCCATATCAGAACTTTTAGTTCCGTTTGTGTTTCAATCCAATCAATCGTTTTGGGTTATGGCCATAAGAACCTTCCAGACTTGTAAGCAAAAAAGCAGGCTGCAGATAAAAGAACTCAAAGTTCTTTTATCTGATATTCAGAATTAATTATTCCGATTTTAAAGCGAATTCCGCCTGAAAAGCCCGGGCCCATGAAAAATAGATATTATTTGCGTGTTTTAAAGATTTCTTTTTGAATTCCGTATCTCTTCATCAACTTGTGCAGCTGGCGGGTGGTCATCCCCGCCGCAGCCGCCGACTCATTGATTTTTCCATGTTTCCGGGTCAACAGCTCCTTTAAGTACTGCTGTTCGATATGCTCCACGGCATTTCGCCGTGCCTCAGACAAACTGATGCGTGTATCCAGATGAAAAGCCGCCCGGTGCCCGGCCGGCTCGATGATATCTGCCGGAAAACTGGATGGTGAAAGCAGTGAAGAGTTCTCCAGAATAAAGGCGCGCTCAATTAAATTTTCAAGCTCTCGAATGTTTCCGGGCCACGAATAGCGAATTAATGCCTCCATAACGCTTTGTTCGCAGCCATAAATCTGTTTCGGATAAAATCGGTTCAGCTTTTTCAGAAACAATTCCACAAAAACCGGAACATCCTCTCGTCTGTCCCGCAAAGGCGGAATCTCGACGGGAAAGACGTTTAAACGATAATAAAGGTCCCGACGAAATCTTCCCTGGTCGCACATGATTTTTAAATCCGTGTTGGTCGCCGAAATAACCCTTACATCCGCTTCAAGGCACTGCTCGCCTCCCAGTCTCTGAAAAATGCTATCCTGTAATATCTGCAATAGCTTGATCTGGGCCGAAGGGGTGATGGTTCCAATCTCATCCAGAAAAATCGTTCCGCCCTTGGCCACTTCGAATCTGCCCATCTTCCGGCGGATCGCGCCGGTAAATGCGCCCTTCTCGTGGCCGAAAAGCTCGCTTTCAAGCAGCGTGTCCGGAATAGCGCCGCAATGCACACTGATAAACGGCGTGTTCTGGCGCCGACTGTGGCGATGGATCAATTTGGCCATCACCCCTTTTCCCGTACCGGTTTCTCCGCTCAGCAGAACGGTGCTCCGGGTTGGCGCAACTGATTTGATTTTATCAAAAACCGCCCGCATCAAAGTGCTCCGGGTTTGAACCATCTCCAGAGAATCGCTGTCCCAAAACTGATCCCGAAGATAATCCAGTTCGGACCTTACCAATAAAGACTGATAAATGCTTTCGACTACGTAACTGACCTCATGCGTATTGATCGGGTAGGTCAAATAATTGCTGGCGCCCGCCTTTACGGCCATGACGGCTTCACGAATCAAATCATTCGGAACCAGAACCACCAAAGTAGCGGCGGGATTGGCCTCCCAGAAAGGCTGCAGATTTTTTTTGTAATCCGAATTTGTTCCGGAAATTTGCAGCATCTCCAGATCAACGAAAACAAATTCATACCGCCTGGCCCGAAACATGTCCATGAGCTGGGACTTGCTGCGGGCGCATTCCACCTGATATCGGGATTTCAGACTCGTCCGAATGCCGTCAACCGCAACGCGGTTTTCAGATGCAACCAGGGCATATTTCATCCGTTCCTCCCTTGACACTCATCGCGTTCATCCGATGGACACTCAGCATATCGCCGACTTGCTGCAATACAAAAACCCATGACCAGCCCGTTCTCATCCCTTCAAAACAACCGTCCTTTTATTTTTATAGAACTTTTGAACATAAAACAGACCCATCCGAAAAAAATCAAGCGTAAAACCTTGCACACAGCCCTCGAAAAGCCGCCGAGGAAATCCTGCCTTCATGGAATATTGCATTATGCGGAAAGTGTATTTCGGGCTAAATAGCCCATAGTCGACCGGGTGTCAACGGATCTTGCGCATACAATCAGGGTAACCGCATCTGGAAATCAGCCGTCTGAAATTTTCATCAGGTACTTGTTCTCCCATCCGGCTCTGAGCCGTTTGGATTTGACGCTTTTTTTCAGAGGCGTTTCTTTTTTATCATGTTCAAGGCAACATGCCTGAGCACCGCGACGTTTTCCGGGGCATTATCCTTTCTGACCCTGCTGTCGTCTTTATTGCATCGATGGTCCCAACGCATCCTTCAGTTGCCGGAATCTTCAAAAGCTGAGGAAGCTCCAGGAACCCTCTAATCCATTCATGTTTTGCCCAACCGAATTCGGCAATATGTTCAAAGCTGTCTGAATTGGCGATAACGCCGCATATTGCGATCGCTATGCAAAAAAATCCAAATGCGGTTACCCTGCGATGTTTCAGGATTGCGGTTGACGCCTGAAACATCGTATGATAATTTTATTTTTGATCCAACGGATTATATCAAGCGAATCAATGACTTCTATCTTCGGAGGCGTCTGAATGGCACTGGTGGAATATAAGATGGACGAGCATGTGGCGGTCATATCGATGAACAGCGGCGACAACCGCCTGAACCCGCAATTTCTGGAAGCTTTTCATGACGTTTTAAATACGGTTGAAAAGCAGACCGATGCCAGAGTCCTGGTGGTCCGGTCGTCCCATGATAAGATTTTTTCAAACGGGCTGGATCTGGACTGGCTGTCTCCGTTGATTGCAAGGAGCGATCATGAGGCTGTGAAGGATTTTTTTGTGCTGCTCAACCGTCTTTTCAAGCGGATTTTGCTTTATCCCGCCATTACCATTGCCGCGTTGACCGGGCATGCATTTGCCGGCGGCGCCATTCTCGCCTGTGCGTTCGATTTCCGGTTCATGCGCTCCGATCGTGGATTTTTCTGCTTTCCAGAGGTCGATCTGGGAATTCCTTTTTTTCCCGGCATGCTGGCCTTGATCAAAAAAGCCGTTCCCATGTACAAGTTTGAGGAAATGCAGTACACCGCCAAACGGTTGACCGCCCAGGAATGTATGGACCACCACATCGTGCACCAGACTTTTCACATGGATCAGCTGATGCGCGAGGTTCTTTCCTTTGCCAAAGACCTCAATAAAAACAGGGAAATTATCCGCGAAATGAAAAAACGCCTGTACAAGAATGTCGTGCATGCGCTGGATGTGGAAGATACGCCCTATATCGAAGCCGGAAAATTTCATATTTAATGGTTCTCTGATACAATTGAAGCGACAGGGTCGGTTGGCTTAAAATTCCGGGTTTTCAGAAAACCAGGCCGGAGCCTGTTTTCTGATTGAAAGGATGACGGCAATGAAGATATTGATTGCGGGCGGACTTGGATTTGTCGGTACGGCATTGACCCGATATTTTCTCGAAACCGGTCATCAGGTGGTTGCCACCGGCACACGGCCCAGACAAAGCCAGATTTTTAACGACCGTTTTTTGTATGTTCCGGCAGACACCACGCGCCCGGGGGCCTGGCAGGAGGCGCTCAGGGATATGGATGCCGTGGTGAACCTGGCCGGGCGTCCCATATTCCAGAAATGGGATGCGGCTTACAAACAGTCGATTTATGACAGCCGGATTCTGACCACCCGCAATCTGGTGGAAGGGCTGTCTGCAAATTCAGGCAAACCGACCCTGATCAGCACTTCGGCTGTCGGATATTATGGAGACCGGAAAGACGATCTTTTGACCGAATCCGATCCTCCGGGGAGCGGCTTTCTGGCAAGTGTATGCAGGGACTGGGAAGCCGAGGCGCTCCGTGCCGAGAATAACGGCGCGCGGGTTGTGACCACGCGTTTCGGCGTGGTTCTGGCCGACGACGGCGGGGCTCTGACCAAGATGATTCAGGTTTTCCGCTTTTACGCGGGAGGTCCGGCAGGATCCGGACGTCAGTGGTTTTCCTGGATTCACCGCCATGATCTGATTCGCGCCATGGCCTTTGTTCTGGAACATTCCGATATTCGAGGGCCGGTCAATTTCTGCAGCCCCGAGCCGACGCGAAACGGTGATTTTGCCAAAATATTAGGGAAGGTGCTTCGAAAGCCCGCTTTTCTCAGGACCCCCGGTATAATGCTGCGTCTGGTGCTGGGAGAATTCGGCTCAACATTGCTGCAAAGCCAGCGGGTGACCCCTCGAGTGCTCATGAATGCCGGATTTGACTTTCAATTTCCGAATGCCCTTGCAGCCCTTTCAAATCTGGTTCGGACTTAATTTTATCCTTTTTTCTTAAATTTTCTTCCGGGTTTTCAGGCGTCATTGAAAGCCTGAAAAGGAAGATTTTGTTTTTGCGGTCGCGATTGTAAATCATCGGAAGACTTTTCAGAGACCGATATGGCTCCCAACTCGCTGATTCATGAAAAAAGCCCGTACCTGCTTCAGCACGCGCACAATCCGGTCGACTGGCGTCCCTGGAATCAAGCGGCTTTTGATCTGGCCCAGGCCGGGGCAAAGCCGATTTTCCTTTCCATCGGATATGCTTCCTGTCACTGGTGCCATGTCATGGAAAAAGATTCGTTCGAAGACGCCGGCATGGCCGCGCTTCTGAATGACGCCTTTGTCTGCATCAAGGTGGACCGGGAGGAACGTCCCGACATCGATGCGATCTATATGACCGCATGTCAGATGCTGAACAAAGCAGGAGGATGGCCTCTTACGGCGTTTCTCACTCCCGACGGAAAACCGTTTTATGTCGCCACCTTTATTCCCAGGGAAAGCCGGTTGGGACAGACCGGTCTTATGGAGCTTTGCCGAAGGATCAAGGGCCTTTGGGCCGATGAGCGCGAAAAGATTACCGCCGCCGCCGAACAGATCGCCGCCGGTCTGAAAAAAGCCTTCGTTTTCGAGCCTGGCACGGCGCCGGACGCGGCATCGCTCGATGCGGCCTTCAACCATCTGGTCCAAGGTTATGATCCGGTCTTTGGCGGATTTTCGCCGGCGCCGAAATTTCCGACTGTAAGCCGACTCCTTTTTTTAATGCGGTATTTCCGGAGCACCGGCAACTCCATGGCCCTGGAAATGGTCGTGCGTACACTGCGGGCGATGCGAACGGGAGGCATCTGGGACCATGTCGGCTTCGGTTTTCACCGTTACTCGGTGGATGAAAAATGGCTGATTCCGCATTTTGAAAAGATGCTTTACGACCAGGCCCTGGCGGCAATGGCGTACCTGGAAGCCTGGCAGTGTACCCGGGTTCCGCTGTTTTCACAGACCGCCGAAGAAATCTTTGCCTATGCGCTTAGCGATCTGAGATCCGAAGAAGGGGCCTTTTATTCGGCCGAGGATGCGGACAGCGAGAGCCGGGAAGGAGCCTTCTATCTCTGGCGGATTGAAGAATTTGAAAAGCTTTTTTCTTCGGAAGAGGCGGATTTGTGGAAGTCCGCTTTCGGGCTGAGCCGTGCGGGGAATTTTACCGATGAAGCCTTCGGCCGTCAAACCGGGACCAATATTTTACGCCTGAACGCGCCTTTGGACGCGCTGGCCGGCGATTTCGGAATGTCTGTCGAGGCCTTGGAAAAACGCTGGCAACAGGCGCGAAAGATTTTGCTCGCGGTGCGGGAAAAGCGGGTGCGCCCTTTTCGCGATGAGAAAATTCTGGCCGACTGGAACGGCCTGATGGCCGCGGCCCTGGCCGCAGGCGGACGCATCCTCGACAGGCCGCCGCATGTCGCGTCGGCCCGTAAAACCGTGTCTTTTCTGATCAATCAGATGGGAGACGGCAAGGGGGGGCTGTATCATCGCTATTTTCAAGGTCAGGCCGCAGTGGAAGGTTTTGCCGACGATTACGCCTTTTTGATTCTGGCCCTTCTGGAGCTTTACCGGGCGACTCTGAATCCGGATTACGGCATTCTTGCCGAAGATTTTCAAATAAAGATGGTGGATCGGTTCTGGGATGCCCAACGGGGCGGATTTTTTACGACAGCCCATGACGACGGAATTGTCCGGCCCAAGATTCTCTACGGCGGCGCGGTTCCATCGGCCAATGCCGCAGCCTATGCCAATCTGCTCCGTCTGGCCCGGCTGACGCGGAACCCGCTGTGGGGACAAAAGGCCGGGGAAATGGCCGCAGCCTTCGGAGGGAGTATCCGTTTCGGCCCGGAAACGTATGCGGATTTTATGACCGGCGTGGACTTTGCGGTTAATCCTGGAACGCAGGGCATTCTGATCTGCCAGGCGCACACGCCGGCGGTTGCAGCGCTTTTAAAATCGCTGAACGCAGTGTATGCGCCCGGCAGCACCATCTGGCTTAAAACTTCTGAAAACGCCGACACCCTGGGACGGATGGCGGATTTTACACGGGGTTTTCCCTGCGGGAAGGCTCTGGAAAGCCGGCTTTTCGGGCCGGACGGGCAGTGGAATCAGGTCTCGCCCGATCAATGGGTTGCGGCGTTTGATCGATCTTCGGTTATTTTATAAAAATAGCCTCGAACCGGTTTGAGCTTCCTGCGATCGCGGAGCGGACGATTTAAAGAAAGTGAGCGCGATGATTCGTACAGTTTTGTTGGATTACGGAGGAGTCCTGGCCGAGGAAGGTTTCAAGGCGGGGCTGTTTCATATTGCCCGGAACAACGGCCGGGATCCGGATGAATTGATACGGACGGCATTTTCTCTGGTCTACGAGCTTGGATTTGTTACCGGTATGACGAGATCCGATCGGTTCTGGAGCGCTCTTCGCGATCAGACGGGCATTACAGGCAAGGATGAGCAGTTGACCGAGGCCGTGCTTTCCCGGTTCGTGCTCAGACCCTGGATGCTGGAGACGGTTCGCATCTTGAGAGAGAACGGAGTGCTTGCGGGAATTTTAAGCGATCAGTGCCACTGGCTCGATGAACTGAACGATAGAGACGGATTTTTCAGCTCTTTTGATTTCGTGTTCAATTCGTTTCATACGGGACGGACCAAAAAAGATCCGGGAACCTTTGCCTACGTGCTTGAAAAGATCGGTGCAGCGCCCGACCAGGCGGTTTTTGTGGACGATCACCAGGCCCATGTCGAACGCGCACGCGCTCAGGGATTAAATGCAATTTTCTATACGAATCGCCGGGAGTTTTTTCAAAGTCTTCGAGGTTTTTTTCCGGAAACAGACTTTGCATCGGCTGAAAAATTTCAATCGCACAACCCGTCAGCCGATAAAACTGATTGATATGTCCGGAATGAAAGATTTATACTATACTTAAATTTCTCAATGCGCGATGATGTGGGAAAAAGGATATTCGCAGAATAACAGGAGGCCGTCATGAGCATCAAGAAACAGTACCTGAAGAGCAAGCCCGTTTGCAAGGTCACTTTTTGTCTTCCCAAGGAAGCGGCCCGATCCGCCAACCAGGTCAATATCGTTGGAGAATTCAATGACTGGGATGTCCGCGCCACGCCAATGAAAAAGCTGAAAAACGGCAACTTTACCGTTACTCTGGATCTGGAAGCGGGCAGGGAGTATCAGTACCGTTACCTGATTGATGAAAAGTACTGGGAAAACGACTGGTGCGCCGATAATTACGTCCGGGCGCCTTTTGGAAATAGCGACAACTCGGTGGTGATCGTCTGAAATGCCTTGTTTGGACGATTGATGGAATATCAGGGGGCGTATTGAGGTTAAATGCCCCGTCATTGATTTCCGCATTCAAATTCAAGCGGGTGTCTCCGATCCGGGGCGTCTGTCCGCAAGGGTTTCCAATATCCTCTATGCGCTGCAGCATTTTTTGAATTTTTTCCCGCTACCGCACGGGCACGGATCGTTGCGCCCGATTTTAGGAGTCGGGCGGACAAAGGGCGCGGCTGTCGGCGCACTTCCATCGAAAAAATACCATCTGTCGTCGGCTTTTTTGAATTGCGCACGCTCATGGTGTTCGGTTTCCTTGCCGTTTTCGATGTAGTGGGCAATGAATTCCACTTTTCCATCCGAATCTTTTTCTCCGCCGGCTTCGGTGTCCAGAATTTCCAGGCGCAGCCATTGCGATTCTCCGGCCCACTTTTCGATGGACTGGACATCAAAGCCTTTTCTTTTTTCCGGGTGAATGGTGTCGACAATATACTGAATCTGGTTTTTAACAAAGGCGCTGTAACGGGACCGCAGCAGGGCCTCGGCGGTACCGGCCGCCTGCCGGCCGCTGATCATCGGTTCGCAGCAGTTTTCATAGGGCTTTTCGGATCCGCACGGGCAGTATTCCATGACGCATCAATTCCTTTCTATGAGCTATGATGATTCAATCGGGCGCCACCTTTTACATCCTCAGGAATTTTTTTTCAAGACGCTGATATTGCGATCGGCCGACGATTTCAAACATGGTTTCAAAAGAAACCCTGTCTTCATGAAACGCCGCGGCGTCTCCGGTCTCCTTGAGACGGCCCAGAACCCGCTGCATGGCCTTGATGGCGGCCGTCCATGCCGTTGTGGGATAGATGGCGATTTTAAACCCCATGGCTTCAAGTTCCCGGGCCGGAAGCATCGGGGTCTTGCCGCCGTCCACCATATTCACCAGCAGGGGAACATCGGGCAAAAGTTCGACGATGCATTTCATTTCTTCGATGGTTTTCGGAGCCTCGACAAAAAGCACGTCGGCGCCGGCTTCTACGTATGCCCGCGCCCGTTCGAAGGCATTTTCAAATCCTTCTACGGCGATCGCATCGGTGCGCGCAATCAGAACGAGGTCCCTGGAACGTCTGGCTTCCTGGAACGCCCGGATTTTTTGAATCATTTCCGCTTTTTCGATCAGCTGTTTTCCTTCGGTATGACCGCAGCGCTTGGGAGTCACCTGATCCTCGATCTGAAGTGCGGCAGCGCCGGCGGCTTCGAATTCGCGTACGGCGCGCATCAGGTTCAGGGCATTGCCGTATCCGGTATCCATATCGCAGATCACCGGAATGCCGACGGCGTTTACAATGTTTCTGGCTGCATCCAGCATTTCGGTCATCGTGGTCAGACCGATATCCGGAACCCCCAGTCGGCTCGAGGCCACCCCGGCGCCGGTGACATACAAAGCGGAAAATCCCGCCTGCTCGATGAGCCGGGCCGAGAGGGCGTCGAATGCGCCGGGAGCGACGATCATCCGCTTTTCGCCGATCATTTTGCGAAGCCTGGCTGGCTGCGTGGACATGGCCATCCTTTATCCCCTTAACCTTATGACCAGTTCGGCAACCCTTCTGCCAAGCTGACCGGCATTTTTAATGCTGCCCGCATCCGGCGCTCCCACGCAGGATGTGCCGTAGTGGCCGGTGGCGGAAAGGGGATCTCCGACAACCACCATGCCGTAGATCAAAAGCGCCTGAATGATGGACATCATTGTGGTCTCCTTGCCGCCGGAAGGGTCCGCCGAGGTGGCAAAGGCCGCGCCGACCTTGCCTTCCATCTTGCTTCGAACACCTACGAACCGGTCAAACACGCTTTTGAGCTCCGCAGCCATCGAACCGAAATAGACCGGAGATCCGGCAATAATGCCCTGGGCTTCCAGAAAATCCTCCTTGCCGACTTCCCCGGAATTTCTGAGAACGGCTTCAACGCCTTCAACCGAATTAACGCCCTGAGCGATTGCTTCGGCCAGTTTTTTGGTATTTCCGCTTTTGGAACAGTACAGCACCAGAATTTTCATGTTACGCCTCCTGATGAAGGTTTCGAAATGATTGTACCCGGCTGAAATTATCAACAGAGCGGCCTGCTGACAACAGAAAAAGTTCTCTGAGCGCGGTTTTGTAAAAATCGCTGACGAAAACTCTCTCCGCAAACTGTGTCAGTCCCGGCGTTCCGCTTTCCCTTGACGACGCCGGAAGAATTGTAGAAAAGTACAATCATTGTTCCAGAATCTGCAAAACCGGTTTCCCCTGCCCAGGGGCGTACGGCCTAGCTTGTCTTGTTGATGTTCCCGGAATAACGATGGGAACTGAACGAAACAAATCACGGAAAGGAGTTGGTTCCCATGAAATGCATCAGGTCGCCTCAAATTTTACGCGTTATCTGCATGCTTGTCAGCCTGTTGCTGCTGTCCGGCCCGCTGTCCATTATTTATGCCGAGGCTCCCATGGTCAAAACCCAGGCGCCGGGCTACTACCGCATGATGCTCGGTCAGTTCGAAATAACGGCGCTTGTGGACGGTTTTATCGATCTGGATACGCAACTGATGAACAATGTTTCCGAAACAAAAATCAAGAGCCTGCTGGACCTCAATTTTTCGAGCTCTCCCAAGATGAAGACAGCGGTGAACGTCTATCTGATCAACACAGGATCAAAGCTGGTGCTGGTGGATGCCGGCGGCGGTAAAGCGTTCGGCCCGACTCTCGGGGAGGTTGAAAGCAGCATGAAGGCGGCGGGTTATGATCCGGAACAGGTCGATGCTGTATTGATTACGCATATGCACGGGGATCATGTAGGCGGGTTGCTGGACGCGGAAAACAAGCCGGCTTTTTCAAAGGCATTCGTCCATGTTTCCAAAGCGGAGAGCGACTTCTGGTTGTCGGCAGCCGAAGCTTTAAAGGCGCCGGCTGAGATGAAGGCGCTGTTTAACATCGCTCACGATGCCGCCGATCCTTATGTCGCTTTGGGAAGATGGAAGACATTCGAAAACGGCGATCTGTCGCTTCCAGGCATCAAAGCGGTCCCCATTCCGGGACACACAGCCGGGCATTGTGCCTTTGAAGTTCGGTCCGGCAGTGATGCCTTTTTGATTATCGGCGACCTGGTACACAGCATGGCGATCCAGTTCGCGCTTCCAGATGCGGCGATTTTGTTCGATCGGGATCAGAAACAGGCCATCTCCGTCAGGCAGGCCCTTTTCAGGCGTGCGGCCGACAGCAGGATATTGATCGGCGGCATGCACATGCCTTTTCCAGGCATCGGCCACATCCGGTTTGCGGGCGAAAAGGGTTACGCCTGGGTGCCCATCGAATTTGCTCCGATCCCATAGCTGTCATGTCGATAAAAAAATCCGGAAGTTCAATGCAATCGATGCACTCAATCCACCTTCGGGTCATCCTGTCCTGACGCCAAAACAAAGGAGCGCGATTTGCATGAAAGAAATGGATCACAATGCGGTTGTTGACCCTTGCTGCAATATTCGGCAGAATGATTGAGAGCGGTGATGATATTTTCACAGCTTGATTTCCGGCATGATCCGGGCTGGCAGAAGCGGAAACGCGCCGGTATCCGGATTGGAAAAGGATAGGCATGATTCTGAAGAGTGAAACCAAGGCTTACCAGGGCTTTGAGCAGGGGCCGATCCGTCCCCCCAGCGAGGCCGACAGCCTGTTGATCCGCATTACCCGGAACTGTCCCTGGAACCGGTGCGCGTTTTGTCCGGTCTACAAGGGAACGCGGTTTTCCATCCGGCCAGTGGCCCACGTCCGGCAGGACATCGATGCGGTGGCCCGTCACGTGGACTCCCTCAGGAAGCTTTCCGAAGGCGCCGACCGGATCAGCAGGGCCGAGGTTCAAGCGTATGGGCAGAAGCTGCCCCCGGATGAGATCGACGCCTTTTACGCCGCATTCAACTGGTTTGTCGGGGGCATGAGATCCGTGTTTCTTCAGGATGCCAACAGTCTGATTATCAAACCGGCGGACCTGATTGAAATCCTCCGCTATCTGAAAGCACGGTTTCCATGGATTTCCCGCATCACCTCCTATGCCAGATCCCATACCATCGACCGGATTTCCGATTCCGACCTGAAGGCGATTCGAGATGCCGGCCTGAACCGGATACACATCGGCATGGAATCGGGTTCGAATGCCGTTTTAAAACTGGTTGAAAAGGGCGCCACGCAGGAAATTCACATTCGCGCCGGGCTGAAGGTCAAACAGGCCCGAATGGAGCTTTCCGAATACGTGATGCCGGGCCTGGGCGGGAAAAGCCTGTCGGATGTCCATGCCCTTGAAACCGCTGATGCTCTGAACCGGATCAACCCGGATTTCATACGCCTGCGGACCCTGGCGGTTCCGGACAGCGTGGGCCTTTCTGAATTGTGGAAAGAAGGCCGGTTTGAAAAGCTCACGGACAGGCAGACCGCAGAAGAAATCCTCAGGTTTATCGAAACTCTGGACGGCATCACCAGCTTTGTGCAGAGCGACCACATTCTGAATCTGCTTCAGGAGGTGGAAGGAAGGCTTCCCGAAGACCGGGAGAGGATGACAGCGCCGCTTCGCGCCTTTCTGGCAATGGATTCGGAAAATCAGTGTCTGTTTCAGGTGGGAAGAAGGCTGGGCATCTTTTCCAGCCTCCAGGACATGAGAGATGCGTTTCGCATGGAAAAGGCAAAGCAGGCAAGCCGTCAGCTCGGAATCACCCCTGAAAATGTCGATGCGACAATCGACGTATTGATGAAGCGCTTTATCTGAGGCGCGGTTTTCACGCCCTCCGCCGCGCCGATGGCCGGGCTGAAGCCCGCGAGAACGGCAGCTTGCCGATCCGCCTCAAAAGAGGTTTGAAGGAATCATCATATCGAGAAAATCAGGGTATTGCAGATGCCGCCGCCGTGTGTTTTCTGTCCAGCTCTTTCCTTACAGCCTGTCCGATTTTTTCAATGACATAGGGTTTTCTCAAATAGGCGCCCGCGCCCAGAGCCTGGGCGGCATTCACGCGATGCGTTTCGGAAAAACCGCTTACGATAATCGCCCTCTGTTCCGGATGAATCTCCAGGATGCTCCGGTAGGTTTCCAGCCCGTCCATGCCGGGATCCATAATCATGTCCAGAACGACCAGGTCAGCCCGATGCTCCTTCAGGTACGCCACCGCTTCTTCACCGCTGGACGCGCAAGCCGCACTGTAATTCAGCTGCTGAAGCATTTCTGCCGCGAGTTCGCGCTGCTCCTTTATGTCATCCACAACGAGAATGGATTCGCCTTTTCCCATGCATTCGGAAATCTAGGGGGCGGCGGCTTCGGAGGAGATGCTTTCCCTGGTCACCGGAAAATAGAGGGTAAAGGCGCTTCCTTTGCCCCCCATGCTCTGAACGTTGATGTATCCGTTATGGTCCTTCACCGTACCCCAGACCACCGCCAGCCCCAGTCCCGTTCCGCTTCTCCCCATGACCTTCTTCGTATAAAACGGTTCGAAGATGTGTTTGAGATCAGCCGCGGATATGCCTTCGCCCGTATCGGAGACCGAAAGGACAACGTAATCTCCTTCCCTGACCTCGTCATACCCCTGAATCGGTTTGTCGAGATACTGATTGGCCGTTTTAATGGTTGCCGTGCCGCCAGTCGGCATGGCCTCAATGGCATTTAACACCAGATTGGATATTGTTTTGCCGAGATGCACGGAGGAACCGGAAATGTTCAACAGGTCGGCCTGAAGATCGGTCTTGATCTGCACGGAGGAATGATGGAGGGACGGATTCTGATACTCGGGCAGCTGCTGAACATCAGAGATGATTTGATTCAGATTGAGCACCTGTCTGCCGGAGACCCCTCTTCTGGCCAGGGTCAGCAGATCCTGAACAATCGCGGCAGCCCGTTCTCCTCCTTTCATAATATGCTTGAGACGGGGTCTGATCGGGCTTGACTTGTCCACGCTGGAAAGGAGCAATTCCGCATAGCCGACGACCACGCCAAGCACATTGTTGAGATCGTGGGCAACGCCTCCGGCCAGGATGCCCAGCGCCTCCATCTTCTCCGCCCGCTGCAGACGCGTCTCGCTCTTACGCAGCGCCTCCCTCACCTGCTTCTGATCCGTGATGTCCTCCGAGATTCCAAGCAGAAACTCGGGTTCTCCGTTCACGCCCGGGATCGGAACCTTCCTGGTGTGCAGGATGCGTTCTCCCCTGTTGCGGGTCTGAATGGGTTCTTCCGGAATATCCACAATCCTGCCCTCGTTCAGAACATTCCGGTCATTCTCCGTAAAGAAGTCCGCCTGCTCCGGTGTGAAGAAATCATAATCGTTCATCCCCAGCAGGTCATCCCGGGAATAACCCAGCAGTTCCTCTCCGGCCCGGTTGAAGCGGACGAACCGGAGATCCCCGGCATCCTTGACAAAGATCATGTCCGGAATATTCTCGACAATCGAGTCCAGAAACGCGGTTACCCGGCGCAATTCCTCTTCCTGATGCCTGTTTTCCGTCATATCAACGACAGCGCCCCTGATTCCCGCAATTTTACCGTCCCTGCGGATTGCGCTCGAAATATGATAATGGCGGGGAAAACAGATCCATCCAGCCGTTTTAAGGTATATTCGGTGCGCCTTCTTGGTCCTCCCTTTAAAAGCCTTTGTATGTTTTGAGCCGCTTTATCCATTTCTTCCGGCGAAAGTATCTGCCATGCCTTAAAACCCTTTTTTAAATCCGCCTCCGTGCCCCCGAAAGTTTCATAAACAGCCCGGTTGGCGGAAACAATATTGGCCTCCAGATCCATCTCATAGATCGGGATCGGCAGAAAATCATACAGTTCATGGTATTTCCTCTCGCTTTCCCTCAGTTTTTCCTCGGCCTGCATGCGGTCGGTGACGTCCAGAAGGGAAGCGACGCTTCTTTTGGAACCCGGAATGATATCGACGGTTAAGAGGATGTTCTTCAGGCTGCCGTCTCGGTGCACAAGCCGGAACTCATAGCTTTTTGCCGCAAGACCCGGATCCGCCCTTCGCAGCTGATGCCGAATCACCATTTTTTCCAGGTCGTTTTTTTCAACAAATTCCGTCCACTTTTTCTTTCCTTCGACTTCCTCACGTTTGTAACCGGTCAGGCTTTCAAATCGGTCGTTAGCAAGGGAAATCGTCATGTCCTCCTCAACGATCAGCATCACGGTTTCAGTCGTTTCGAAAATGGCCTTATATCTGAGTTCGGAAGCCCGAAGTGCTTCCTCCCCCTGTTTGCGCACTGCTTCAGATTTTTCCAGTTCCTGAATTCTCTGCTTTAACAAGGCGTTTTCTCGAATGATTTCCTGATTTATTTTGAGCAGATCCTGCATTTGATGCTCCTCTGTCGCGACGAACCGTGCAGACTTTAAAAAATGAACGACATTTTTTGATTGAATAAAAGCTTTTGAAATTTAGCGGATACTCCACTGGGTTGTCAAATGGAAAGTTCGGCAGC
This sequence comes from Desulfobacteraceae bacterium UBA2245, assembly GCA_002347265.1. GTDB lineage: Bacteria > Desulfobacterota > Desulfobacteria > Desulfobacterales > UBA2245 > UBA2245. The sequence goes on from DDYB01000032.1 coordinate 361,007, forward strand.
ACGCCATCGGATGCGGATTGAAACACAGGCCGGAGATACGGGAGGTCATAAATTTTGCCGCTGGCAAGAACTGTCTATCGCTGATTTTTCCGCAGCCATGGAGCGCGGGCGATCCGGCAGCCCAAGGCCAGCAGGAGGTAGCACACGGCCAGGCTCATGTGCAGAAAATTCATGGCGATCAGCAGGGGCAGGGGATAAACGACCCCGGACAGATTTTTTACGGCCATGGCCAGTCCGGTCAGCAGCGCCAGCCCCAGCACAATGGCTCGGATTCTGCCGGTTTGCGACAGGCGCAGGCCTTCTTTTCTCAAAAAAATCCAGGACACGATAAAATAAGCCGCCAGCGCCAGGAGAACGGCCCCGGCCATATAATGAACCTCGACATTGATCATGAAATTCGCGGCCCAGCCGAATCCCGGCAGGTCGGTGACATAATAGCGCTGGTAGAGCGGCATGTTGCCGAAACCGGTAAAGAAGGCAACGGCCATGGCGGCCAGGTAGAGCCATTCGGACAACCGGTTGGCCTGATGCGGCTTCATGACGGTTTGTCCTCTTTTTTCTGGGTTTGTCCGGCCGTCTGTTTAAAGCGGGCCAAAGCGCCGATAACGCCGGCTGCCGGAGCGATGGCCAGCGCACCGATCCAGCGGTTGGCATCGGCCATGACATTCTCGACCGGTTGCAGCTGCGGCCGGCCCGGCCCCTTGCGAAGGGCCTGGTTGAGGACGTCAAACGGGACTGGCGAGACATAAATCGTATGGGTGCCGCCGTTTTCTTCCAGGCCGTAAATAAACCCACTGGTTTTTCCGGCCAGGTCGCGCGCTTTTTGAACGATTTCATTTCTCGGGCCGATTTCCTGAACGCTTTCCGGGCATACCTCGATGCAGGCCGGCAGCCTGCCCTCGGCCACCCGGTCATAACAGCGGTCGCACTTGTACATGACCCCGTTGCCGGCGTACTGGGGCAGCAGGTCTAGGTGCAGTCCCACGCCGGATTGCCGCTCGGGAATATTCCAGGGACAGATCGTTTTGCACTTGGCCCCGCCCATGCAGACATCCGGATGGATGCGGACGATGCCGTTGCGGAGCTGATAGGCCGCGCCAAAGGGACACAGCTTGGAGCAGGGGGCATTATGGCAGTGCATGCAGCGGCGGGGAATGTTTAATTCAAAGGATTGGCCCTGGTATTCGCCCCGAGCGCGCTGGATAAACAGCCAGTTGTAAGGCGTCAAACGGTCGGTAACGGTCCGTTTTTCCGGGGACGACCAGTCAGCGGTTTTGACCCGTTCGACCGGGCGCATGATCGGCGGCGGCCCCTCGGGTTCCGGAAATTTGTGGCCGTTGATCTCCCGGCAGGCGCGGACGCATTCTTCACAGCCGATGCATTTGTTCAGGTCCAGCAGGGTGCACAGTTCCGTTTTGGGTCCGTCAGCGGCGCGGATGGCTGATGCCAGGCCGGTTCCGGCGGCGGCCGCAGTTCCTGCGGTAATCAGGCCGGCCTTGAGAAAGGATCGTCTCGAAATTAATGACGACATGGATGCAATGCCTCCGATGTGTCTGTTCTCGATTGTCTCGGCATGACTTTTTTATATCACATCTTAAAAAACATGGGAACGCGCAATTCCATGGGCGTCAATAACGCCTCAAAGCTATTACTGCAACTCATGGAAGCGCGGAACGCTTGCAGACAGCTTTATTTAATGCCGCAAAAAGCTCAAAAAAGCACCTGCTGAATTATTCACGGACCCCGCGCGCTTCCGGTAAAAAAGGCTTGACGGCATGCTGCAGGAGCGTAAAAATAGCGAAAATGAAAGGACGCCCATGAAACGATGCATTGTATCATATTCCTGTGTTTTGATCCTTGCCGCGTTCGTTTTTGCGGATGCCGCATACGCTCAGAAACCCAGGGTTCCATTTAAAAAACCGATGGCCGACATCCTGGTGTCCGGGGTCAGCATAAAGCCCGATCCTCCGAGGGCTCAGAAAGACATGATCACGATCGAGGTGACGGTGAAAAATGCCGGCAACGCCGCGCTTCCCAAGGTCTGTTCTCTGGCGATGGATCTTTATAATCAGGACACGAAACCGGACTACCGGAACCGCATCATACCCTGGTACGCGAACAACATTCCGACGCTGGCGCCGGGCGCCGAGGCGAAGATATCCAAGACCATCACGATACCCTATCCCGGCACATACAAGCTCAGCCTTATCATCATCACGGAAGGTCTTCAGATCGGCGACGAAAATCCTCAGAACAACCGTCATGAGTTTGTTTTTGAGGCAAAGCGTCCTCCGGACGCTGTCGATCTCGTCCTCGACAGCGTTGCAATTGGTCCTGACGGACGTATCGTGCTCAGGATGCACAACGCCGGAGGCACCATCCCGGACCAGGATTTCAGCACATCCTACGTTCGCGTGAGGGTGAGCGGTGTCGAGAGGCCCCTGGAAAGGAGCCTGCACATGAAAGATATCGACCCCGGCGGGATCCTGAAGCGGGGTCAGGATTCACCTCTGGGCGGAGGGCTGCCCTTTGGCAGTACAACCCGGCATCTCAATTTCTCCTGGCCCAACACAGGTTTCGACGCCATCAATCTTGTTGCGGGACATACATATACATTCACCGTGGAGGTCATCCTCGATTACAACAACCGCATCTCCGAAACGAACAAGGGGAACAACCGCAGGACGGCGACGCTCACGTACAATCCATAGAAAAAAGCGGTTTCAGATTTAAACAAGGTTGTTGCCCGGGTTCATTGCAGGTTGTCAAGACATCGCCTTGCCGCCTTTACTGTGCGCTTGAATTTGAATCTGCCTTAAGGCGGAAGTCTATTGCCGGATCCCGGCATTCCAGTGTATTGTTTTTTTAATCAGTCTGAATGCGGATGGGTTGAAATGAATTCATTCCCAAACCCGCTTGATCATGCTTACACGACGCATAAATGATATGAATGATTTCTGGCTTTGCTTTGTTCCGCTCTTTGTGGCGGTTGATGCCGTCGGGGTTGTGCCGATCTTTGTCTCCCTGACAGAGGGCCTTGAAGCAACGCGTCTTCATGCCGTCATATTCCAGTCGGTTGCGACGGCATCGGTTATCGCCGTTGCGTTTCTCGTATTCGGTCCCGCTCTCCTGGCTTTTCTGGGCATAACGGTTCCCGATTTCATGATTGCAGGCGGCATCCTGCTGCTGGTAATTTCTCTGAACGATCTGTTGACCGGAGAAAAGAGGCAGCGGCAGGCCGATATTGAGAGCCTTGGAGCAGTGCCCCTCGGAATTCCTTTGATCACGGGTCCCGCTGTTCTGACAACCTGCATTCTGCTGGCCAACACTCATGGAAAACTCATCACCGCCCTGGCGGTCGTGGTCAACATTGCCATTGCCGGCATTGTCTTCTGGTTTGCAGATCCCATTACCAGACGTTTCGGCCGGACAGGCGCCAGGAGCGTGTCCAAGGTTGCCAGTTTGTTCCTTGCGGCGATTGCCGTCATGTTGATGAGAAGAGGCATACTCGAAGCGATTGCCGCGGCAGGCAAATAAGGCCGAAGTTTCACTCCTGCTGGCATATACTGGCAAACGCCCCGCCGGTCAGCCTTCGCAGGTCGTCCGGGCTCAATTCAATCTGCAGTCCTCGACGGCCTGCGCTGATGTAAATCGTTGAAAAATCTTGAGCCGAGGAATCGATGATGGTTTTCAGCCGCTTCTTTTGACCCAGTGGGCTCACCCCTCCCAGAACATAGCCGGTTGAACGCTCCACATCGGCGGCTGCCGCCATGCCCGCCTTTTTTGCGCCGGCAGCCTTTGCGATGCGTTTCATGTTCAGCATGGACGAAACCGGAACCAGGCCGACCGCCAGATCCCGGCTGTCGAGGCTCACGATCAGTGTTTTGAAAAGCCTTTCTTCGGGCACGCCCAGTTTTTCGGCGGCCTCGGCGCCATAGGATTCACGCGAGGGGTCATGAACGTACTCATGAAGCTGGTAAGCGATTCCGGCTTTTTGGGCGATCTTTATACATGGCGTCATATGGATTTCGCACGTCCTTTATTCATTCCGCAGAATCCATCTTCCGACAATCCTGTGTTCGGTGTCTTCCCAGGCCGCAAAAACTTTTCCGGCCGAATCAATGGCCAGGGACCGGCGGCCGGCGCCCCTGGATGTCCGGAAGCAGGCCGCGCTCGGCCATCGAGGCACATCCCGCGCACAGCATGACTGAAAAAAGAAAAGCGGCAACCATGCTCTGTTGAGGACCGATCCCCATATATTCACACGCGTTGCTTCATGATAACGGCTATCGTCACAATCCCTTGATGAACGCGCTTAAAACATGGAAACGCCGTAGTTCATGAATGCTGTCTTCGCTTATTTCCTGTGCGGATTGTGTTTTCTCGGTTTTCCTTCTATTCTTTCAATGGGGTCATTGACATAGACCTTCCCCAGTCCGATCGCCGAAGTAATGACCCCGCCTTTTCGATCCTCACTGATGCCCTCTGTATACCCGAGATCCACCGGCACCTTGCCTCTGCCGCCCTGGGCATCCACGACATAGGTCGGGCGAAGAAAACCCGTTGTGCTGCCGCAAAGGTCTCTGCAGATTTCCTTGCCTTTGTAGATCGCGGTTCTAAAATGACCCGTGCCCTCAACAAGATCCGCGTAATAGAGATAATACGGCCGTACGCCGATTCTGCCCAGGCCGTGCACCAGGTCTCTCATGACATCGGTGTCGTCGTTCACGCCCTTGAGCAAAACACTCTGGTTGGCGATGGGAATGCCCAGATCCCTTAAAATTTTAACAGCCTGAAAACTCTGGGCGGTGATTTCATTCGGGTGATTAAAGTGGGTGTTGATGAAGAGTTGCGGCTCTTTCAGCGACTGGGGCGTATGCTTTTTCAGCATGGCAATGAATTCGGCGTCTTCGATGATTTTTTGCGGCCAGACACAGGGGACCCTCGTGCCGATTCTTACCAGATCAATGTGTTGAATTGCCCTGAGTTTTCCGAGGATTTCATCCAGTCGTTTGGTCGGAATCAGCAACGGATCCCCGCCCGAGATCAGGACGTCTCGAATCTCTTGGTGCGAAGCAATGTATTCAATGCCCTTGTTGATATCCTCCAGGGTTGGATTTTTCAGGTTGTCGCCGACTTTTCGTTTCCGGGTGCAGAATCTGCAATACATCGCGCACTCGTTGGAGACAAACAGCAAAACCCTGTCCGGATACCTGTGGATGATTGTCCTCGGGCCCCCAAGCGGAATATCTCCTTCTTCATCCAGCGGATCTTCCGACAGGTCCATATAATGCTCAAGCTCCTCGACATCCGGAATGGCCTGTTTCCAGATGCCGTCATTTATCTTTTCAATGAGACCGAGGTAATACGTATTGACCCGCATCGGATATCTGGCAATAACGTCCTTCAGCCTGGGATCCACTCTTGCCTTCCGCCCCTTGAGCCATTTCTCCAGGTCTTCGAAGGTCCTGATCCCGTTTTTTAAAATATCCTTATATGCCATTGAGAATGCTCCTTCGCTTTCAAATGAATATGCACCGCCCGTGGCGATCTTCTATGCATTCTGAATATCGCGGCACGGTGCTTGCAATAGTTGTTTTTTGCACGCATTATAGCGCAGCTTTAACAATTATGCACATGCTCAGTTTTCCCGGCCCGGATCTGACCGGTTGTCAAGGGCATTTCCGGAATTTCCAGTCAAATCAATAAGCTGGCCGGCACTCGATTCCCCATCTCAAACAGTCGTTTGCGATCCGGTTTCCAATCATTTTGAAGTAGGCATCGGTATTCTTCTCCTTCCACCCGTGTTTTTCGTAGATCCTGTCGGCGTGGCGGTAATTCATGCGGTCGATGATGATATAGTCGACTTTTCCCGCCAGCATTGAGGTCAGATTCTCGGCTTCAGGAAGCATCGGCGCAATCATCGCGTAGGTCCTGATGCCGTTTTGATGCAGCGTCTCAACCGCTCTCAGCCGTTCCATGATGGAAGGCGCATCGGGTTCAAAGACTTTTCTGATTTCATCATTTGCGGTGGTGATGGAAAGCCCGACTTCGATGTCTTTTGATTTTTTGAATATATCCATGTCCCGAAGCACCAGGGGGGATCGCGTCTGAACGACCGCCGGCCAGTCGTTTTGAACCAGAATATCGAGACATTTTCTGGTGAGTCCGTATTTTGCCTCCAGAGGCTGATACGGGTCGCACACGCCGCTGATCCAGACGGTTCCCTTCTTTTTCTTCCGGATTTCTTTATTCAATAAATCAGGCGCGTTGATTTTGACATCCACAAAATCCCCCCAGGGTTCCCGGTGCCCGGTGAATCTCTTCATGAACCTGGCATAACAGTAAGAACACGCATGCTGGCATCCGACATAGGGGTTGATGACGTAGTCGAAAACTTTTGACGGAGAGAGAATGGATTTTGAATATATTTCTTGTATCTTCACCGCTGTTCACAAGTCCTGTGGCCGCCATAAAAAACAGCGGAGTCTCCTCAAGCTCCGGGTTCGACCCGATATCGAACACAAACGGCCCCTTCCGCCACACTCATCAAGGGGAGGTTGTTTGCATCATTCAGGGCAGCCTCAGTCCAGGGATTCCTCCCTGAACTCGTGTCTCAGATCCTCGACGTGGATGCCCTCGTACAAGCCGGGCAGCGTGGCTTCCTTAAGGATATTGTCCTTTGTCCCCCAGTACCAGGCAACCGTGTACGTGAAGGGTACGGTGGCCTGGTAACGCTTGACCGTCGAAAGCGCGACGATCTTCCTGCCCGGCGGCACTCTGACGGGAACAGACCAGGACACCTCTTCCGTGCTGGTGTTTTCGTAAGAGTTGCCGAATTCGGTGGAAGCGGACGCTTCAAAGCTCGCCTTGGCGCCGACCGCCCCCGGCAACCCCGCCGAGACCTCCGCGCCAAACTTCAATCCGACCGAGGCCTTGAATGTCAGAGTTTTTGTCGTGGTGACCTTCTTCGTGTCTTTGTAGGCAACGGTCTGCTCGACCGAAGTTCTGTTGGGTATCTCCTGCTGCGCCAGCCGTTCCGGAACCGCCTTCAGACTGGCGGCCTCGAGCGCGGCGAGGTCGTACTTAATATCCTTGATGTAGCAGGGCGCGCCGAAATGAAAGGTCATGCTGGTGACGGCGCGGCGAATGCTTTGCGCGCTGTGCCTTCTTTTGTTGACATGTCCGCTGATGGTTCTCAACCCGCCGATGCCGGATTCGCTGACAACAAACGGCTTTCCGGACAACCCGCCGAACTGGGGAGATGCGGAGCCCCCGTCGGTGAAGAATCTAAGCCGGCTGATATAGTTCCCCGCGATTTCTCCTTCAATGCGAACGATTCTCTCGCCTTCCGGGACTCTCCATACGGACCGGCCGGGAAGCTCGCTTTCGGCAGGGCCGATGTGAAAGAGACCTTGACCGTCCTGGCCGTAATAGAGGCGGATCCCGTAAATGAATCCGTTGGAAGCAACCTCGACCCTGGTGATCGGACCCTTGCCCACAACTTCTTCCGGATCACGGAATTCCACACACCCTTTATGGATCGTTCCGGTAACCGTGTATTCATTCGGCCGGTACACTTCGGAAAACACGCCGGACCGCGATAACTGGCGGGAAGCGCCGTCCTGGCTGCTTGCACAGCCCGAGACGAACGTGAGGATGAACAGAATCGCCAAACTGATCCGTGACATGACAAGGCCTCCTTTTCTCTTGAGACAACAACCGATATATTCCTTCAATATTTCAGCTCCTGATTTTGCTGCTTACTGCCGCGGACCCGCTGCCGGTCAAGGCAGGTCTTCATTCTGTTCGCCATAGAGGATGTTCAACATGATCGTGGCTGCGGTATGGCATTGTTGACAAAAACCTGGCGGCGCCGGGCCTCCCGGCTCGGCTCTGCGGCCGGCTGCAGTCCAGGGGTTTACTTATAGAAGTCATCCCAGGGAACTTTCACAATATCGGGCTTGCCGCCCGCTTGTATGGTAATCTTCGTTGTAACCGGCTGCGCAACGTGGCAGTCGCCGAATTCAAACTCATGGCGTGACAGCACTGTTTCCGTGTTTCGTTTCACTTCGGCCCAGGCGGACATGAAGCCGCCGCATCTGCCCTGAAGGTTGGCGTTGCCGGGCAATGCGCCGATCGTGATGTCGTAGATGCCGTCACTGAGTTTGCACTGGCCGTGAACCGTTTTGCATGAAGCGATGGAGTCTCCGTTCTTCCTGTCTTTAACCACAAGCGACCAGGGATCCCATTGCCGGGCGCCTTTGTTCTTCATCATTTTCTTCCCGGCCTCGTCATGAGCGCCGACGTACGTGAGAATGACCGCGTCCGCCTTCTCATCACATTCATAGCCTGCCAGTTTGTAGAAGAAGTCTGCGTGAGCGGATGCGGTCGACAGTACGATGATGGCAATTATGAACAGAGATTTCATCAGTATCCTCAAACGGAGCGTTTGCCGGTGAAGCATGGCGGAACGGCATGCTGTTCATTACCATGTCTAGTGGATTATGACAAGCCAAACATCGAGAAGACCGGCCTGACGGATATCGAGGTTGAGACCCCGTCAGGATCCGGATTCCGCCTGCATGCGAAATGGTTGTTTTATTTCGAGGCTGTAGTAGAAAGAAAGGAAAAGCGCCATCCATGCGAAACAACGCGGCCTTGAGACGGATGCTCCGGCGGATCTGCACGGAGGCGCGATTGGGAATCTCTGGTGAATGAGAAGGAGGGTGAGTTATGTTGCGTGCATTGCTTGTCTGTTTGATCATCGTCGCAGGTGCTTTGGCTTACGGTGAACCGCCTTTGAAACCGGTGCATCCCGATGAGCCGGCCAGCCATACATTCGAGGAAAGGTTTTCCACCGGGCGTTCGCTGGAAAGCCTGGCCGCAATTCAATCCGCGCTGGACAGTTTCCGAGAACTCACAAAGGCGGCGGCTGATAAAATACCCGAAAAGAAGCTGGCTGAGATCGGAAATACCGGCTGGGAAATGCAGAATCTGGGGTTCGTCAATCATGCGGGAACTGTGAGAGGAACCATACTGAAACAGGACTATCTGATCAAGAAACTGACATACGAGCTGGCGCAGAGAAAATTGCAGTCAGGGGAGATGGATCCAAAGACCCTGCTCGAGGCCCAGGGCGAATACGAGAATGCGGAAAAACGGTTTCAGGAATTCTGGAATGCTTTCGGCATCGCGGACTGAAGTTGCCGTTTCGATGGTCGGACCGACCCAAGTCGATGAAATTATGCGTTCACAACCGTTTTCGATCTGACTCGTGCCATCGGCGATATTTCGCTTAAAACGCGGTTTTTGACCCCAAATTGAACGGCTAAGATCATTTTGGCGCTGTATTTTTACGATTTATCCCGTAATGTCAAGAGGTTGGCTTGGTCCGACCCCCGATCCCCCGGTGCGCCATGCTGTTCCGGTTGGTCAGGTGCGCAAGCGGTCAGACAATTCCTGTTCATTAGCATTTCTAGTAGATTATGACAAGCCAAACATCGAGAAGACCGGCCTGACGGATATCAGGGCTGAGACCCCATCAGTATCCGGATTCCGCCTGCATGCGAAATGGTTGTTTTATTTCGAGGCTGTAGTAGAAAGAAAGGAAAAGCGCCATCCATGCGAAACAACGCGGCCTTGAAACGGATGCTCCGGCGGATCTGCATGGCGGCGCGATTGGGAATCCCTGGTGAATGAGAAGGAGGGTGAGTTATGTTGCGTGTATTGCTTGTCTGTTTGATCATCGTCACGGGTGCTTTGGCTTACGGTGAACCGCCTTTGAAGCCGGTTCATCCCGATGAACCGGCCAGCCATACATTCGAGGAAAGGTTTTCCACCGGGCGTTCGCTGGAAAGCCTGGCCGCAATTCAATCCGCGCTGGACAGTTTCCGAGAACTCACAAAGGCGGCGGCTGACAAAATACCCGAAAAGAAGCTGGCAGAAATCGGAAATACCGGCTGGGAAATGCAGAATCTGGGGTTCGTCAATCATGCGGGAACTGTGAGAGGAACCATACTGAAACAGGACTATCTGATCAAGAAACTGACATACGAGCTGGCGCAGAGAAAATTGCAGTCAGGGGAGATGGATCCAAAGACCCTGCTCGAGGCCCAGGGCGAATACGAGAATGCGGAAAAACGGTTTCAGGAATTCTGGAATGCTTTCGGCATTGCGGACTGAAGTTGCCGTTTCGATGGTCGGACCGACCCAAGTCGATGAAATTATGCGTTCACAACCGTTTTCGATCCGGCTCGTGCCATCGGCGATATTTCGCTTAAAACGCGGTTTTTGACCCCCAAATTGAACGGCTAAGATCATTTTGGTGCTGTATTTTTACGATTTATCCCGTAATGTCAAGAGGTTGGCTTGGTCCGACCCCCGATCCGGCCCGACCCCCGATCCGGCCCCGATCCGCATATTTTACGATCTGCCAAATACTGCCGCTGCGATCTTTCAGTATTGATCGTGCTATTGTCTTAAAGCAACGGTGTACGCCGCTTCATTATAGCCGTGGATGCCTTCTCCATTTATGACGGCAAAAGGCACGCCCTTTCGGGAATCCAGCCGATCTTTTCGACGTGCGGCTGTTTCGTCTTTTTCAATATCGTATTCAACAAATACAATACCCCTGGACCGGAAAAAAGATTTGGCCTTCTCACACCAGGGGCACCAGCTTGTCGTATACAGCTCAACCTTTGGCTTTTTCTTTTCCGGTTGATCCTGAATGGGATCCGCTGGCCTTGACCGGATGTCTTTGCTTTCCGAGGATTCATTTTCTGGTGAATACACGTTGTTTTCATTTGTTTTATACGTCGGGAACGTTTCGATCCTTAAATTCTCGGCGCCGGCAGGAGGCGTATCTGAAAAATGCGTTACCCTGTTTTTATCAACCCATTTATACATTTCCGCAACCGAAAGCTCCGCAAAAACACCGGACAAAAAGGCGGTCAAAAGAAGGCCCCAAAAGATGAAAATAAATCGAATTTGTTTTGTCATTAGAATGTTTACTTTTGCAAAGAAGTAGTTAGCGGCACAGGATGGGATACCCCTGCACATCATTAAGGCTCTTATTTATAACGCCCATTCCGACGGCACTTCGATGGTTCGAAGGGGCCGCTTCGAGCTGCTGGACAGGTTCGACCCGAAATCAGACACAGAAAATTCGTTCAAGTTAATGAGATAATTAAGGACATCTCCAAAATTCCTCGAGAAAGGCGGCGGCCGGCTCACAACCGAGCCAGATACCCGGGCCCGCCCAGGGCTCTGACTGCAGCCTCGATTTCAAAGGCCCGCTTCCGAACGTACTCAGAAGGACGGTGCGCTGACATGCGTTTCGGGCTGGGAAGCACGGCGGCCAGAAGCGCTGCCTCATGGGAGGTGATTCGGCTCGGATGCTTGCCAAAGAACAATCGACTCGCTGCATCAACTCCGTACACTCCCGGGCCAAACTCCACGACGTTGAGATAGACTTCCAGAATGCGGCGCTTCGGCCATGTGAACTCTATGATCACGGTGAAATAGGCTTCGAGAGCCTTGCGAAGCACGCTCCGGCCGGGCCAAAGGTACAGGTTCTTGGCAAGCTGCTGGGAGATTGTGCTGGCCCCGCGTCGGTGTCGGCGATCTTCCCGGAGCGCCTCCGAGAGCGACTGAAAGTCGAATCCATGGTGGTGCGGGAACTTCTGGTCTTCGGCCGCAACGACGGCGATGGGAAGAGCGAGGGAGATCTCATTCAGGGGAACCCACCGCTGGTGGATACGGCCTTTGTGGTGCAACCGGCCCTGAAGGATGAAGGCGGTCGTGGGGGGTGCGATCCAACGCCAGGGAAGGGTCAGCGCCATGCTGACAAGCATTACGACCCCGAGCGCCGTTGCGGCGTACCGTCGGAAACGCTTTTTGGGCTTTTTGGGGACGGGCATTGATATATTGGCATGAATCATTTCGGAACCTTGAGGTTCTTGTCTCTTACGATCTTTTCGCCCCGTTTTACCGATTGACTGGCCGTGGGTTGAGAAATGCCAAGCCTTCCGGCCAGTTCCACCGTGCTGAGGCCAAGCTCCCGAACTGCCCAGTAACATAGCACGCTGCGGGCTTCGACCGTGTCCGGATACCTTCCCGGTCGCGTAACAACATCCTGCTCTAAATTCAGCAGGGTTGCCACCTGGCCTGTCAGCCAATCCAGATCATGTCCTTTACCCTGATGATGGTAACGGCGCTCGAACTGCTGCAGACAGCTTTCCAAAACCTCTTGCACAAAATTGCCGTCCCCAAGGATGCGTTCGTCTCCCTTTATGTGCTCTTTGGCTTTTCGCAAAGCCTTTGCGGCCGACCACCCGCCCAGACTTCGTATTAAACCGCCGCCGACCAAATCCGGCCTTTTCCCTTCGATGATGCCTTTCTCGACAAATTTGACGTACAAACGCCGCGCCTCGGATGCCTTTTCCCCGAATAAGGACAATATATACTGGGTGTTTTGCCAATCATTTTGGCACTTGCCGGCCAAGGCGCAATGCCCGCCATAGACGAATCCGTTCAAACTTTTATAATCAGGAACTAACCTGGCTCGCAAGGGGTTCAGGTGAATGTAGCGAACCAGTTCCTTCAGATAGGGATCTTTCTGGCAAAGAATGGACTTGTAGCGGTTCTGAAAAATGTGGCCGTGACGTCGATGCCGCCGATTGAATTGGACGGCGTATCCTGTCAGAAGCCTTCTCATGACTGTGGCAATTGGCGTAAGACCGGTGCGCAATAAAAGATGCGCGTGATTGGGCATCAGAGCCCATGCAAAACAATCGGTGTGCGTATCAATCAATATCCGGCCGAGCCGGGTTACAAAGGCGTCGCGGTCCGCATCGTCATAGAAGATTTTGCGGCGCTCGATTCCGCGAAAAATAATGTGATGCAAGGCGCCCGGAGCGTCAATTCTGGATTTTCGTGGCATGCTGATTTAAATAGACGAAACGTAAAATCATGTCAATCAATATATCAATGCCCGTCCCCAACTGCCCGCTAGGTTTTCAAATATCACAGACAGGGGAATCGTTCAAGTTGTTGAGATATTTAAGGACATCCCCAAAATTCCCTTGCCTGACGGCCTGATTCTTGTTTTTCAACACCCTGTTAGAACGTGCCGACAGCATCTCGCGGACAAGAGTATATTCTTCTTCAAGATCATTATATGCCTTGCTGAATCCTTCCCGTCTTTGAGCTTTCTTGAGAAAAGCCTTGTGATCATGAGAAACAGGATCGTATTTCAATTCATCCATTCTGCACCTCAATCCGTGCATAATCGGCCAATATGCCGCAGGGGGGAAGATTCCGGTAGCTGACAAAATGACCGCTTTATAAGTTTGCGAATAAATCATTGAAATATAAAGAAATATGTCTTGACTTTGCGTAAACAGCAACGTATCATTTCTCATAAACCGTAGGTACATCGCTATGGTCTTAAGTCAATGCGATACAGTTAATCGGGTTATAAGAATTTGAAGTGCAAAGGCGGCCACCATGCTCTTTAGATTCTTGGCGATTTTTTTATTTCTTTCATATTGGTAATTCGACTTTTGGTAAATTCTCAGATTGGTTATATATTGAAGAACTCCCTATCAGATTGCATGATTTGTCAAGGTAAATGCTATATACGCATACCGTGACCCACCCCCTCTTCGAATAACACACCCCGTGATCACTGAGGAATGGGAGTCCAGGACGTTACCATATTCGCAATCCAGTGGATTTACGCTTAATCTCTCAACAAGGATATATTCAACTTGGCGCCCCTCAGCACTACCATTATCGAGAGTCTGCACCACTTATGGGCGAACCTCCATGGAAAAAGCCCGGTGCACAAGCGCGTAGGTGATGAGCCACCCCTTAGATCGGAGTTGCTCAGCGCCCCCCAGATGGAGCAACACGGCAAGACCCTTGCCGCAGCACACACGTTGAGCGCAGGCCGTCCTTTAGAACAACTGTTGGCACGGCTGGGTGAGAATGAAGGCATACTCCTTAACGTTCGCGAGCTCCTGTCAGAAGCCATGAAAGAAAGCCGGAGGATTGCCCCGGCGGGGGAATGGCTCCTCGACAACTTCTACCTTATTGAAGAACAGATTCGCACGGCTAAAAGGTACTTGCCAAAGGGTTACAGCAAGGGACTGCCCTGCCTGAAAAAGGGTCCGTCAACAGGTCTTCCCCGTGTGTACGACATTGCCCTGGAGATGGTCGCCCACGGCGATGGCCGGGTGGATCCTGAGAGTCTCAACCGTTTCGTAGAAGCCTATCAGACAGTTACCGAGCTTACGCTGGGTGAATTATGGGCCATCCCCATCATGCTGCGCCTGGCTCTTATCGAGAATCTCCGGCGTGCGGCAGTGCGGATTGCTGCCGGCAGGACTGCCCGGAACCTTGCCGATTACTGGGCGGATCAGCTTGTTGAGACCGCCGAGCGGAACCCGAAGAATTTAATCCTGGCCATTGCCGACATGGCGCGCTCGAAGCCACCCATGGTCAGTTCCTTTGTCGCAGAGCTTACACGCCGTCTGCAGGGTCGGGGGCCCGCTCTCGGATTGCCTCTCGCCTGGCTTGATCAGCAACTCTCCGGGTCAAGTCTTACGATTGAACAATTAGTACAGTCAGAAGCCCTGCAACAGGCGGAAGATCAGATTTCGATCAGCAACAGTATCGGCAGCCTTCGTTTCCTGGGCGCCACGGATTGGCGCAAATTCGTCGAAACCATGAGCGTTGTCGAGCAGACCCTCTGCGAGGATCCGGCCTATGTGTATGGCAGGATGGATTTCGCCACTCGTGATTCATACCGTCACGTCGTGGAAAGGATAGCGAAGAGCAGTCCCTTGTCCGAAAACGAGGTGGCACGCGTTGCGATCCGTCTTGCCGGGGAGGGCGAAGGTAAGGTAACCAGTGACAGTCGGGCGAATCATGTCGGCTTCTACCTCATCGACAAAGGGTTGACTCAACTCGAAGGGCTTGCTGGGGCGCGCCTGTCTTTTTCCGAGGGGATTCGGAAAGTAATTCATCGATTTCCTTTGCTCTTTTATATTGGCACGATCTGTTTGCTTACCGCGATCTTCACCGGGTATTTGCTTGCAGAGGCCAATTCCAACGGGGTACGCGGCCACTGGATGTGGATTATCGGCATAATCTCGGTTCTCTCTGTAAGCCAGTTAGCGATAGCCCTGGTAAACTGGCTTACGACACGCATCGTGGCGCCCCATGCCCTGCCCCGCATGGACTTCTCCAAAGGAATTCCTTCGGAATCGGCTACCCTGATC
Organism: Desulfobacteraceae bacterium UBA2245; assembly: GCA_002347265.1. Taxonomy (GTDB): domain Bacteria; phylum Desulfobacterota; class Desulfobacteria; order Desulfobacterales; family UBA2245; genus UBA2245. The sequence continues at coordinate 376,294 of DDYB01000032.1, forward strand.
GTGGTTCCTACAATGATCACAAGCTCGGAGAGCATCGATCATCTGGTGGAGGCACTGGAGGTCAGATTCCTGGCCAATAGAGACAAAAACCTTCGTTTTGGCCTGCTCACTGATTTTCGAGATGCCGAAGAGGAAATCCTGCCTGACGATGGGCCGCTCCTGGTGCTGGCCCGGCAGAGAATCGAAGAGTTGAACGAAAAATACAGAACTTCAAAAACCGACACCTTTTTTCTTTTCCATCGCCCACGCCGCTTCAATCCCCAGGACCATATATGGATGGGTTACGAACGAAAGCGGGGGAAGCTTGCGGAACTGAATTCCTTTCTTCGTGGGGGCTCAAGAGAGTGCTTTTCGCTCATCGTTGGTAATACGGAAGGATTGGAGCAAGCGAAATACATCATTACACTGGACACGGATACACAACTACCCCGTGACGCGGCGTGGCAGCTTGTGGGGGCTATGGCACACCCGTTGAATCGTCCGCAATACGATGAAAAGAAGCAACGTATCTGTGCTGGATACGGCATCCTTCAGCCACGGGTGGCCGTGAGTCTGCCCAGCACGAACCGGACACGTTATGCCCGCATGTGGGGAAGTGATGCAGGCATCGATCCCTATACCCGTGTTGTCTCTGATGTGTACCAGGACCTCTTTGGCGAGGGCTCCTTCATTGGCAAGGGCATCTATGAGATTGATGCGTTCGAGCAGGCCCTCAGGGGACGTTTTCCTGAGAACCGGATTTTGAGCCACGATCTCATCGAAGGGTGTTATGCGCGGGCTGGTCTTTTGAGCGATGTTCAGCTGTATGAGGAATACCCTGCTCGCTACAGCGCAGATGTGAGCCGCAGGCACCGATGGATTCGCGGGGATTGGCAGCTTTTTAGATGGCTGCTGCCGGGGGTTCCCGGCCCGGATGTGCGTTTTCAGAAGAATCCCCTGTCACTGCTTTCCCGATGGAAGCTTTTCGACAACCTTCGGCGCAGCCTCTTGCCTTTGGCGATGACCCTTCTGCTTCTCCTGGGCTGGACCGTTTTACCCATGCCCTGGTTCTGGACCCTGTCGGTGATGGGAATCGTCCTGATCCCCCCCTGGATTATGTCTCTCCTGGATCTTTTTCAGAAGTCAGATGATGTCCTTCCCAGTCAGCATATTCTCGCCACGATGCGGGGGAGCGGTATAAACCATGGCCAAGCTGTATTTACCCTCCTCTGCCTGCCCTATGAAGCATTTTTCAGTATGGACGCTGTTCTGCGCACCATTTGGCGGATGCTGACTGGTAACAAGCGGCTTCTCGAATGGAACCCTTCGGGCGACTCACATCGCACGAGCCGGAAGGACCTGGCCGGCGCCTACCGGACCATGTGGATAGCCCCGGTCATTGCCGTCGTTGCGGCGATCCATCTTGCACTTTACAGGCCGGAGGCTTTGGTCGTTGCCCTGCCTGTGCTCATCTTCTGGTTTCTCTCCCCCGGAGTAACATGGTGGACCAGTAAACCGCTTGGCCGCCGGAAGGAAAGACTCAGTTCAGAACAGATCAACTTTCTGAGAAAGATTTCCCGAAAGACCTGGTGCTTCTTCGAGACCTTCGTCGGCCCGGAGGATCATTGGCTTCCGCCCGACAACTATCAGGAAAATCCTTTTGCCAAGGTTGCCCATCGAACGTCGCCGACCAATATGGGGCTTGCACTCCTTGCCAATTTGTCCGCCTGGGATTTTGGCTACATTTCTACAGGACAGCTCATCGACCGCACGGCCAATGCGCTGCGCACCATGCGATCCATGGAGCGCCACAAGGGACACTTCTATAACTGGTACGATACAGAGTCTCTGGAACCGCTCCTGCCGATGTATATTTCGACTGTGGACAGCGGAAATATTGCGGCCCATCTTTTGACATTGCGGGCAGGGCTCTCTGCACTCCCTGATGAGAGGATCGTGGGGCCAAGGGTATTTGATGGGCTCCTCGATACGGCGCGAATTCTTCTGGACGTCGCCGGTGAACCCGTTCCGCACCGGCTCTCTCGATTGCGGGAAGCGTTGGAGTCTCTTTGCGCCGCCAGTCCGAATACGCTTGCGGCTGCACGAGAGGTCCTTGGCGGGATCGCTTTGCCCGCCCTGGAAGGACTTCATGGCTTTGACGCCGCACCGGAAAGCCTGGCCGCAGAGTGGGCACGGGCCTTTACAGGTCAATGCAGGGCCGCCCTCGATGAGTTGGAATTTCTTGCGCCATGGATCGTACTGCCTCTCCCTTCCGAGGTGCTCGACACCTTCCCGGGTCTCGGCGAAATTCCGACGCTGCGAGCATTGGCCAATTTTGACAAAGAGTTACTGCCGGCAATGACAGATCTTCACGCCGGGACTCCGAAGGAAAGTGAGCAGATTGATGCGCTTCGAGGAGCCATCATCGAGGCAAGCAACAGGGCCAGGGCGAGAATCGTCGCTATCGAAAAACTTGTAGCGCGATCCGGTTTACTTGCCCATATGGATTATGACTTCCTCTATGACGAGACTCGCCATCTGTTGGCTATCGGCTACAACCTCAGTGACAACCGACGGGACGCGAGCTACTATGATCTACTGGCGTCGGAAGCGCGACTTTCCAGTTTTGTCGCCATTGCCCAGAGACAATTGCCGCAGGAAAACTGGTTTGCCTTGGGGCGCCTGCTCACCACCGCCGGCGGAGAACCGGTTCTCCTTTCCTGGAGCGGCTCCATGTTCGAATACCTCATGCCTCTCCTCGTCATGCCCACTTATGAGAAGACACTCCTCGACGAAACCTGTAAGGGCGCTGTGGCAAGACAGATCGAGTACGGGAAACAGCGGGGGGTGCCATGGGGTATTTCGGAATCCGGTTATAACATGATCGACGGTCATCTCAATTACCAGTACAGCGCCTTTGGCGTGCCCGGCCTGGGGCTCAAACGCGGGTTCTCCGAGCTTGTTATTGCCCCCTATGCCTCAGCTTTAGCGCTCCTGGTAGCCCCTGAAGAGGCATGTCGCAATCTTGAGGAACTCTCCGCTCAGGGCATTGAGGGAAAGTATGGTTTTTACGAAGCCATTGACTACACCCCCTCCCACCTGCCCCACGGGAATGAGAGCGCGGTGGTTCGTTCCTTCATGGCCCATCATCAGGGCATGACCCTCCTCTCGCTGGCATCTTCGCTCCTCAACCGCCCCATGCAGAACCGATTCGAGTCAGACCCCTCGTTTCGGGCAATTATGCTGTTGCTTCAGGAACGGGTGCCAAAGGCCACGGCCTTTTATTCACGAACGGCCGAACTTGCCGAGGTGGATGCAGTCTCACATGACATAGAAGATATGCCGGTGCGCGTTTACAAAAGCCCCGACACACCCATACCGGAAGTGCAGTTGTTGTCGAACGGGAGATATCACGTGATGATCACAAACGCAGGCGGCGGCTACAGCCAATGGAAAGACATGGCAGTGACGCGGTGGCGCGAAGACAGCACCTGCGATAACTGGGGTGCATTCTGTTATATCCGTGACCTTTCAACCGGCACTTTCTGGTCAACGGCATACCAACCCACCCTAAAGCCTTCAAAGCAGTACGAAGCAATCTTCTCGGTAGGACGAGCAGAGTTTCGCCGCCGGGATCAGGACTTCGACACCCATACGGAGATTGTGATTTCACCTGAGGATGACATCGAGATGCGCCGAATCACCATCGCCAACCGGGCTCGGATGCAAAGAACAATTGAGGTAACGAGTTACTCGGAAGTTGTTCTTGCACCGCCCGCGCAGGACACGCTGCACCCGGCCTTCAGCAATCTCTTTATCCAGACCGAGATCATCCGCGAGCAGAGGGCAATACTCTGCAAGCGCCGGCCCCGTTCCCTTGGAGAACAGTCGCCATGGATGTTCCATCTCATGGCGGTGCACGGGGCCGAGACCGGTGAAGTATCCTATGAGACCGACCGGATGCGGTTTATCGGCCGTGGGAACACTCTTGCCGATCCGGAAGCGATGAGAGGTTCATCCGGGCTCTCGGACAATGAGGGCTCAGTGCTCGATCCGATTGTAGCGATCCGGCGTCAAATAACCCTCGATCCGGGGAAATCGGCAGTCATCATTATCGTCACCGGGATCACCGAAACCCGGAATGCCTGCCTGGACCTTGTCAGGAAATACCAGGACCGGCATCTTGCCGATCGTGTCTTTGATCTGGCGTGGACCCATAGCCAGGTGCTGCTAAGACAGATCAATGCCACGGAAGCCGATGCGCAACTTTATGGACGTCTTGCCGCCTCTATCCTATACGCGAATTTGTCACTACGTGCCGATCCGGGGGCTATCATCAAAAACCGTCGTGGCCAATCCGGCCTCTGGGGATACTCTATCTCCGGCGATCTCCCCATCGTGCTATTGCGGATTGAAGATCCGGCCAACATCAACTTGGTGCGACAACTCGTTCAGGCCCATGCATACTGGCGTCTCAAAGGACTGGCTGTGGACCTGGTCATCTGGAACGAAGATCGCGCCGGTTACCGGCAACTTCTTCACGAGCAGATCATGGGGCTCATCGCTGCAGGCACAGAAGCGAAATTGGCCGATCGACCGGGCGGTATTTTTGTCAGACCTTCAGACCAGATATCGAAGGAGGACCGCGTCCTGTTCCAGGCGGTTGCCCGCGTTATCATCACTGACCGCAAGGGAACGCTCACGGACCAGATCAAGGGACGGAGCTTTATGGAAGGAATGTTGCCGGCCACTCTGGTAACCAGAGCCACAACACGGCGCGAAATTCCGGAAATAGAAGCAAAACCTCGCCAGGATTTGATGTTTGGGAATGGACTGGGCGGTTTTACACTGGATGGCCGGGAGTACATCATTTCAACTGCCCGCAGGCAGGTGACGCCGGCGCCATGGGTGAATGTGCTGGCGAACCGGCATTTCGGAACCGTTGTCTCAGAGAACGGTCTTGCCTATTCCTGGAGCGAAAACGCCCACGAGTTCCGCCTCACGCCATGGTACAACGATCCTGTCAGTGATACGGGTGGGGAGGCCTTTTATATACGCGATGAAGAGCGCGGCCACGTCTGGTCACCCATGCCGCGGCCCAGCTGCGGTAACACGCCTTACGTCACCCGCCACGGATTCGGCTATAGCGTCTTCGAGCACACGGAACGCGGTATCGGCACAGAGGTGTGGGTGTACGTGGCCTTGGACGCTGCGGTCAAGTTTACGGTGTTGAAAGTGCGCAACCTCTCAGGCCGGTCAAGGAGACTGTCCGCCACCGGATATGTGGAATGGGTGCTGGGCGATCTGAGACCAAAAACCGCCATGCACGTCATTACAGAGATCAATGCTCTGAGCGGCGCCCTCTTTGCCCGTAACCCTTACAACGCTGAATTCGGGAAACGAACGGCCTTTTTTAATGTGGACGATCCATCCCGGACCATGAGCGGAGACCGGACGGAGTTCCTTGGGCGTAACGGAACGCTCGCCAATCCCGCCGCTATGAAGAGGTCGCGGCTTTCCGGCAGGGTAGGGACCGCTTTGGATCCATGCGGCGCTATCCAGGTGGCCTTTGAGCTGGCAGACGGGGAAGAGCGCGAAATTGTCTTCACCCTGGGCGCCGGACAGGATGCCGATGATGCCGTCAACCTGGCACGCCGTTTCCAGGGATCGTTTGCTGCCCGTGAGGCCCTTGAAGCAACATGGCAGTACTGGAACCACACCCTCGGCGCCGTTCAGGTGGAGACAAAGGACCCGTCCATCAACGTCCTGGCCAACGGTTGGCTCCTATACCAGACCCTGACCTGCCGTCTTTGGGGACGGAGCGGTTACTACCAGTCAGGGGGCGCCTTTGGTTTCCGTGACCAGTTGCAGGATGTGATGGCCCTCATTCACGCCGAACCACGCCTGGTTCGGGAGCACCTCCTCCTCAGTGCGTCACGACAGTTCCCGGAAGGAGATGTGCAGCACTGGTGGCATCCACCCACAGGACGGGGCGTGCGAACCCATTGCTCGGATGATTTTCTCTGGCTTCCCTGGGCGACGTGTCGCTACGTTCTGACTACCGGGGACACGGGGGTGCTGGATGAACCCGTCCGCTTTCTTAAGGGACGCCCGGTCAACGCCGAGGAGGACTCCTATTACGATCTGCCCGGCAGGTCCGAAGAAAAGACGAGTCTCTACGACCACTGTGTACGAGCGATCACGAGGGGCCTCAGATTTGGCGAACATGGCCTGCCGCTCATCGGTTCCGGTGACTGGAACGACGGCATGAACATGGTGGGTAAAGACGGCAAAGGCGAAAGCGTTTGGCTCGCATTCTTCCTCTATGACGTACTGATGAAGTTCATGGAGGTTGCGCGCATGTGCGGAGACCTGCCCTTTGCCGAGCATTGTGAGGCAGAAGCGGGCAAGCTCCGCCGAAACATTGAGGAGCACGGCTGGGATGGCGGGTGGTACCTTCGGGCTTTTTTTGACGACGGCACGCTCCTCGGTTCAGCAGGCAATCCCGAATGCCGGATCGATTCCATTGCGCAAAGCTGGTCGGTCCTGTCCGGGGCAGGGAGCGCAACGCGTTCACACATGGCCATGGACGCAGTGGATAAGCACCTCGTACGCAGGGACTCCTCGTTGATTCAGCTTCTCGATCCGCCCTTCGACAAGTCTTCTTTAAATCCCGGTTATATCAAGGGATATGTTCCCGGTGTTCGGGAAAACGGCGGGCAGTATACGCATGCGGCCATCTGGGCCGCCATGGCCTTTGCTGCCCTGGGGGACGACAGACGGGCATGGGAACTCCTTACCATGATCAACCCGGTAAATCATGGGGGATCGACAAAAGGGATGGAAACGTACAAGGTGGAGCCCTACGTAGTCGCGGCGGACGTCTATGCCGTCCCGCCCCACACGGGTCGTGGCGGATGGACTTGGTACACGGGCGCAGCCGGATGGATGTACCGGCTGATTGTGGAATCACTCCTGGGTATCCGACTCGAAGTGGACAAGCTGCATGTTGAGCACTGCCTCCCTGCCGATTGGGGGGGCTTCACGTTGCACTACCGGTACCGGGAGACCGTCTACCATATAAAGGTCGTGCAGGGACGGGCGGACGAAGGGGTGGAGAGCGTAACCGTTGACGGGGTCGTACAACGGGCACAGACGATTCCCCTGACGGATGATCATAAAGAACATTTTGTAGAAGTGGTCGTGGCGCCAATTCGGCTTAGTCCAGTGTAGCTTTGCTGCCATCCGGTCTCATCTACATGGTAGACCAGCGCCCGACGCGCCCTGTCGCCGATTGCCGCATGCACCGGGAGCAGCGCCGCTGAGACCCGATCAACCACCTTCTGAATGCCTCCCATTTCATTGAAGGCTTCTATGTGATAAGAATTAAATGACAAATCGGAAAAAGGGCAGCAATGAAACAGCGACGGAATTGGATTGAACAACCAAATAATCGGGGAAAGGAAATATTATGCAAAAGACCTTAGAACCCAAGAGTATCGAGCAATTGCTGGCTGAGGCCGATGAACTCATTCAACAGATTCGTTCCGATGCCATCAAAGACATGGAAGAAGAGCGTCTCATGGAGTTTGAAAAACAAGCTCAGGAATTGAAAAGAATCAAAGACGAGGTTCAGAGCAGGAAGGAGAAGAAAGAAGCGGCGAAAATAGGCTCCGGCGCCGAGGGTATGCACGAGGCGATCCAGGATATTGTGAAGGCCATGAAAAACTATTTTTCATGATTTGCATCACGCCTGGGAGTATTCAAAATTCTGGGGATAGTGCTGGATGTCCTTAAATAACTAACTATATTATTATTTTAAGCCATATTGTGCATGATTGGTCATCAAAACCCATGCACAACAGCTTGCCCGGTTTCGGGGACCAGCCTTGACAACCGGTCGGCAAAAACTTCCTTATCCGTTTTATCCCGGAAAATGTCCTGGCGTTCAATGCCCCGGATTATCGCGCGGTACAGAATTCCGCGCATCTAATCTGGCTGATCTCGGCATGGGTTTTCAAATATCACGGGCAGGGGAATCGTTCAAGTTATTGAGATATTTAAGGACATCCCCAAAATTCAAAATTGTGTTGACAGAGAGGATATAGGATGTCCCCAACTGTCCCCTTCGTTCGCAATTCTCATCTGATCCATTCGATGACATGTGGCCCAAGGACCAGCAACCCAATGACCACGGCTCCGATGGCGGAAATCAACACGGCACCAGCCGCAACGTCCTTGGAATGCTTGACCAACGGATGAAATTCCGGCGATGCAACATCTGCCAGGAACTCGAAGGCCGTGTTCAGGGCTTCAGCCGTCCAGACAGCCATGATGGCCAGAACCAGCCAGCACCACTCGGACGATGACACGCCGAAGACCAACCCTGCCACAATGACGGCAACGGTTGCGCATGCGTGCACCCAGGCGTTGTGTTGAGACTTGAGCATCGTCCAGATGCCTGCGAAGGCATACTTGAAGCTTCGTATGCGCCCCGTGAATTGGAATGGTCTAGAACTTTTTAACGGGCATTGATATATTGGCATAAATCATTTCGGAACCTTGAGGTTCTTAACTCCTACGATCTTTTCGCCCTGTTTGACCGATTGGCTGTCCGTGGGTTGAAAAATGCCAAGTACTCCGGCCAGATCCGCCGCGCTGAGGCCAAGTTCCCAAAAAGGAAATAATGGGGAAACCTTTTTGCCGCACGACTTACCGCCGGATAGCTTTTTCCGAACTTTATTGCGATTTCAACGGATGATCAGCCTTTGAAAAGCATAAAATCATAGACGCCCCCCTTCCATACCCAAAAGTGCCTCTACAAGGCATCAAAATTCCTTCTGACAATCAAAGCAGTAAGCCTTTCCGCCAAATTTCGTCTTGTTCTGCCAGCAAAATTTGGCAGCCTTTTCTGATATTGACTTCTTGCATTTACAGCAAAAGAATTTGGAGGTACTGAATGCGTTCCGCTCATCATTAACAGTTGTCGGATTTTTTTGGGTAATTGAATACGACTTTGCAGGCAGTCCGAACTTTGCCCTGTAATCAATGCTCAAAGGTCTGTGGAAGGAGACCAGTCTCGTAGACATCTCCTCTATCGTAGCCGCAGATGATATCTTGCCCACAGCGCTCAGATCCGATAATGGGGTGAACTTATTTATATCGTTATCAATCTTGGTTTTGAGGGTGTCTGCCTTTATGATCGTGCTGGTGTCGAACTTGTTTGCGGTTGGCCGCGTGATAAGCGATTTAGGCGATATCAGAATGAAGTTCAGGTACTTGGGTCGTATGGAAATTCCAAGCCTCTTCGGGAGCAGGTTGTTATCTTTAAGAAAACGATCAAGAAGGTGAATGTGCCTCTTGTTTTGTTCAACGGGCGAGGGGATGCCAAAGGTTTGCTTTCCGTAATAGGCTTGAAATTCCCCCTCTGGTGTGATCTTTATCCCGTAGGAATAATTTTTAGATTCAAGCACGTAGATTTCGAAAAACCGATTGATCAGGAGGTGGTCAATCTGGGCGACCTGATTTTCATGTTCAATTCTCAGATCGTGAATGATGGCCCAATTCTTTGAATCGCCGTAGTAAAAATTGATGTAGTATGCGGAATCTTCCTCACCATGGACTCCTTTTTTCATTGCCTTCAGTTCCCGCTCGATGAGAAACTTCTGATTGGCGTTAATCGGTTCTTCAAGCAATGACGATAGTGCTTCCATCTCATCTTGTTTTGAATCCATGCGCTTTATGATCATCTGGCACTCCTATAATGCTATAAGCTTTGATGGCAATACTTGAATGGTGACATTTCTTGTTAATTCAAAATCCGAAATTTAGCCCCTTTGCCTTCCATCAAAAATTCGGTTGCCTTTATCAATTTATATTTTTATGTACGACCCCCAAGCCCGCGACCCCCAAGCCCGACCCCCAAACCGTTACTTAATTCGTATGCTAAAACTTCTTTGGGTAATACAGCTTCATCAATTATTTTAGAGTCTGAAAAAAAATTCAGGCCTCCTTATTTTATAGAACTCAGAAGGTTCCACTTGTTACCTCGATTTTTCACACATAACGTTGTGTTGAGTGGAGAGCTTCAGCGAGTCCGACTCGAACGGCTGGTTAACCGAATTTTATATTTTTTAATATACTTTTCAACCAAATACTACCTTTTGGGGTGATTAGCCAATATAGAGTACCACAATTTGCTATAACAGTTACCCAATACGTGAGTCGAAAAGATAATTTTTTGGATTTGTGCCTCAAAAAACTTTGTGCAATCTTGGCGCCTGGCCAACCACCTAATAGTGATAACAAATGTAAAGTACTTTCAGCAATTCGCCATTTACCCCATTCAGCAGCATTTTTGTCTTTTAAATACATTAAAAATGCTGCGACACTCATAATTGCATATAGGCTAACCAGTTCGATTGGAATTAGATTTGATTCAAAGAGGAAATACAAAACAACAAAAAAAATACTAAACAAGATTAAGGAAAAGAACTTTTGCCGAAATTCTTTACCATTGTTTTTATGCCCTTTTATTGGAGCAACTTCAATTGCACAGACCCGCCCCTTTTGATCGGTTGATGTGTAAAATTGAACTTCCAGATTTTTTATAGGTCGTTTATGGCGATAGCTAGTGTCCATCCATAAACGGGCAA
>DDYB01000004.1 GCA_002347265.1 Desulfobacteraceae bacterium UBA2245
ATGCGGGCATCCTCGATGTCCTGGTCCAGTCGTCTGAATTCGGCAATCTTGTTGGAAAGTTGGGTGCGTTCCTTCAGAATGGTGCGGCTTTGTTCGGGGTCGTCCCAGAATTTTTTCTGGGAGATCAGACTTTCGATTTCGTTCAGCCGTTCTTCCTTGCCGGCCAGGTCAAAGATACCTCTTGAGCTGTTGAAGCTTTTCGNNAGATCCTTTAAGGTCTGTTTGAGTTCTGCGGACATGATATTTTCTCCTTTTGCGGCATAAAGCCGTTTTAATTTAATTATTATAATACCGTTTTCTGTAAATTCCAAGGGTGCAGAACGCTGCTGTCGCCAGCCAGCATCCCGTGGGCAGAAAATCGCCCGACTTTGTATAGAGGCTCTGCATCTTGAGGCGGGGGATGTCCCGGGTCAGCACGGCTTCTTGAAACAGATCGCTTTGTATCATAACCCGGCCTGCCGGATCAATAAATCCGCTGATGCCGGTGTTGGCGGCGCGCACCAGGGCCCTGCGGTTTTCCACGGCCCGGAAAACCGCCATGGAAAAATGCTGATACGGAGCGCCGGTTTTTTCGAACCAGGCATCGTTGGTCATGTTGACCAGAAAGTCGGCGCCGTTTTGAACCATGGCCCGGGAAAGTCCGGGAAAGATGATTTCAAAGCAGATCTGAATTCCAATGGCGCCTTCTTTCCAGGTCAGCGCGTTTCCCCTGGCGCCGGATTTAAAATCTCCGACCTGTTCGACCATCTTGCCCAGAAACGGAAGCCATCGTTTCAGGGGTACGTACTCTCCGAAAGGAACCAGATGCGCCTTGTCGTACCGGAGCGGCGCAGCACCGTCGGGAAAAACCAGATAGGCGCTGTTAAAATAATCCGCGCCGTTTTCATGCGTTGCCACCGAAGGGCTGCCGATCAGAAGATCGGTCTGCATTTCGGCAGAAGCCTGTTTGACCATTTCCGCCAGCCAGCTGCCGCGCTGAAAATAAAAAGGCGCGGCGGTTTCCGGCCATACGATCAGGTCCGGTTTCTCAACGGCGGCCGACAGGGAAAGATCGATGTATTTTTTGGTGGTGGAGATCTGAAACGCCGGATCCCACTTGACGGCCTGATCGATATTGCCCTGAATGACGCTTANNTCCGCTTTTATAAAGCAGAAAGGTAAACAGGACGCTGTTTGAAAAGACAACGAGAAAAGTCACTCCCCAGACGCCGAAAACATCGGCGATCTGAATCAGATAAAGCGCTTTGTGCTGGCTGTATCCCAGAAGCCCCCAGGGAAAGCCCGAAAAAAGATGGGCCCGCAGATATTCCAGGGCGGTCCAGAAGACCGGAATCAGGTACAGGATGTGAACCGGGCGCGGCCGCAAAACATTCAAAAGTGCGCAGAAAACTCCCCAGTAAAGGGCGAGATAGGCGCAGAGCAGAAACAGCAGCGGCACGCACAGATGCAACGGAAGGTTTCCGTAGGTATTCATGGTGAAAACCAGCCAGTAGAGCAGCGTCAGGTAATGACAGAGGCCGGCGACCCAGCCGATTCGAAANNCGAATGGCAAGCAACAGGGGTGCCAGGGCGACCCAGGCCAGAGGATAAAATCCCGGTCCGGGAAATCCGGCGGTCATCAGAATGCCGCTCAGGGCGGCTAAAATGAATCTGGATGCATTCAATGGCGTATAGAAACAAAAACCTGCACAAAATGCGCAGGCGTGTTATGTGTCCATGATTGCGCCGTTCCGCAGACGCTTGTGTTTGACGCATATGAATAAATGATCGATGCTTTTGTGTCAAGCCTTTTAAAGGATGAACGCAGGTGAACCGTTCTGCGGGAATCGCTTGACAGAAAAAATATTTTGATTATTTTTTCAATTTATTGTTGTGTAAACTTTTTCAAAGATGATGGGATTGCCCAGGGAGCCGAAGCGCTTATGCCGGTTTATGAATACGAACATCTGCAGGACCCCTGCGGGATGGGAAAAATTTTCGAGGTGCGGCACGCTCTGGAGGATACTCCTCTTACCCGGTGTCCGGAATGCGGGGGGCCGGTGAAAAAACTGATTTCCCGAGCCAGCATCCGCTCTCCCAAAACCAACTCGGAACTGCGTGACCGGGGTTTTACCAAGCTGGTCCGCCGGGATGACGGGATCTACGAAAATGTGACGGCCAGAAGCGGTGAAAGCCGTTACGTCGTCAGAAACAAGCCCGAAACCATGCCCGACTTCAAAAAGACCATTCGGGATTAGGCCGCTGCGCCAAGCCTTGGAAATCCGGAGCCCCGGATATTTGCGTTCATGCAGGAGACGTTCATTCGAAGGATATGTATAAGAATTTGGAAATATTGAAATAACAGGAGAAGGACATGATCCGTGTCGAGGAGCTGACCAAATACTACGATGATTTTTGTGCGGTCGATCACATCAGCCTGAATATTCAAAAAGGGGAGATCCTCGGTATTCTCGGGCCGAACGGCGCAGGTAAAACCACGACGCTTCGCATGCTGACCGGATATTTTCCGCCCACCTCCGGAACGATCCGGGTCAAGGACTGTTCCATGGAAACCGATGCGCTGAAAATCAAGAATATGATGGGGTATCTGCCCGAATCCGCTCCCCTGTATCCTTCCATGCTGGTTTTTGATTATCTGGACTACGTGGCGGCCATCCGGAATCTTCACGGAAATGCCCGATCCGCCCGGCTGAAGACGCTTGCCGAGCTCTGCGGTCTGGATCAGATCATGCACAGGCCTATCGGGGAGCTTTCCAAGGGTCTCAAACAGCGCGTCGGTCTGGCGCATGCCATGATGAGCGATCCGGAAATTCTGGTGCTCGATGAACCCACCTCGGGTCTGGACCCGAATCAGATCGCGGAGATTCGGGAGATCATCCGGCGCATCGGCAAAGAGAAAACCGTGATTCTGTCCACGCATATTCTCAGCGAGGCCGAAGCGACCTGCGACCGGATCATGATTCTCCACCGCGGAAAGATCGTCGCAGACGGCGGTACGGATGCCATCCGGCAGAGCCTGGGCGGCGGGCGCCGCCTGAATCTGACGCTGATCGGCGCGGACGCCGGAGAAGTGGAAAACCGTCTGGGGACAATTGCCGGCATTTCACGGATACGGTCGACCGGCGGCGATATGCTCGGCATTCGAATAGACTGCGAGCCCGGAGCGGATCCGCGGTCCGAAATATACGGAAAAATCAAGGAGACCGATTGGATTCTGATGGAATTTGTCCTGGAAACCCAAACGCTTGAAAGCATATTCCGCGAACTGACCAAGGAGAACTGACATGCGACAGACCCTTCACATATTCACCAAGGAATTCAAGGATTACTTCGTATCGCCGATCGCCTACATCGTGATATCGATTTTTCTGCTGGTCGTCGGATGGTTCTTCTTTGCCGCCTTTTTTCTGCATAATCAGGCGAGTCTGAGAAATTTCTTTGCGCTTCTCCCCATGATATTCGCCTTTGTGATGCCGGCGGTCACCATGCGCCTTTTTGCCGAAGAGATACATGCGGGCTCCTACGAGATTCTGCTCACGCTTCCGGTCAGCCTGAAGGATGTGATTCTGGGCAAGTTCCTGGCCGCGAGCGCCTTTGCAGCGGCCATGCTGGTCCCCACGCTGGCTTATCCGCTGACCATATCCTGGATGGGCAGTCTGGACTGGGGNNGTCGGCGGCTATATCGGCGCCGTGCTGCTCGGCGCCGCTTTTTCCGCGATCGGCCTTTTCGCCTCTTCATTGACGCGCAATCAGATCGTGGCCTTTATCATCGGCGTTCTCATCTGCTTCGGGCTGACGATGATCGACAAAATGCTTTTTTTCGTTCCCCGGCTTCTGGTCGGCCCCATCGGTTATCTGGGCGCGGACTTTCATTTTCAGAACATCGCCAGAGGCATCATCGACTCCAGGGATATTCTGTATTTTTTAAGCATTATCTTTTTGAGCCTCTACGCCGCCTGGCTGACGATGCGGGAAAAGGAATAAGGAGCTG
>DDYB01000022.1 GCA_002347265.1 Desulfobacteraceae bacterium UBA2245
CGACTCAGTCAGTATTTCAAATATCCTGAAGATATTCGAAGGATTATCTATACAACCAATACCATTGAGGCGGTACACCGTCAGTTTCGGAAACTGACCAAGACCAAGGGCGCTTTTCCAAATCAGGACAGCCTGTTGAAACTGTTGTATATGGGGATTCAGAATGCCAGCAGGAAATGGACGATGCCGATCCAAAACTGGTCACTGACCATTTCTCAGTTGGCGATATTTTTTGAGGGAAGGCTGGATAAGGACTTGAAACTTTGATAAATTTATTCTTACAGACCGCTCCAGCAAAAGACAGCTCCTCCGACGAGCTTGTTAATTGGCCCATTCTCGGAGCTGTCTTTCGCTTCCGCTCGATTGGGTGGCGGATTGACAATCAAAAGCCGTGACACAGAATTTTGAATACTCCCCACACTTATAAATCCCTGTTTCCTGTCCGAAGAACCCAGACCACCTGTAACCCCCCTTGCAATATGTATTCGTATTTTCCTATTCAGTATGTGGTTGAGTATGGCGTAAAAACAGCATGCTGATAAACCGAATAGGGGGGCGGGCAGCAAAAACAGGCCATTACCTTTCTCGCTGCCCGCCGCCTTTGCAAAAGATCGAACCTGGAATTTATTATCTTCTTACTGCTCTTAATTGATGCTTGGGGTCAGTTCAACCCTGCGGTTCTTGGCCCTGTTTTCCTCTGAGGTATTCGGATATGCGGGTTGAGTTTCGCCGAATCCTTTCCATGAAAGCCGTTGCGGATCGATTCCATTATTTACCAGATAATCCACTACCGCTTTGGCGCGTCTTTCGGAAAGTTTTTGGTTGTATTTCTCTCGGCCGAGGTCGCATGTATGTCCGTCGGCTTCAACTCTAAGATCCGGGTTTGCCTTCATCACGCTCACAACTTCATTAAGTTCCGCATAATGATCCGGCCTCAATACGGCTTTGTCAAAATCAAAAAACTGAACGCCGATTACCCAGCATCCTCTTTCATCAATCTTTGCGCCTTTAGGCGTACCCAGGCATTTGTCAACATTATCGCAGATACCGTCTTCGTCGACATCAATACATTTTTCAACTGGCGGCGGCGGTATGACAACTGGTGCTGGCGCAACGACGGCCGGGACTTCGGGCAACCGATAAGCAGCCATCACCCTATTAAAATCTTCAGCACCGTATGCCGTCGATGCTTTCCCGAAAACGATGTTTCCATCTTTGACCGTTGCATAACCAGCTGGGTCTTTAAGTTGTTCAATGGCCTCAGGGGTTGTGCTGAAACCATAAGCCGTCAGAATTTCATGCGTTAAATCCGGGCTGTATGCGGTTGCCGCTTTTCCCTTTGAATAACTTGCCGGAACTTTAGCATCCGCCTGAAGAGTGCCGCCATAAGCCTTCAGTATTGTATCCATTTCGTCGGGGCTGTATGCGGTTGCCGATTTCCCGAAAACGATGTTTCCCCCCTTTTCCGTTGCATAACTTGCCGGAAAATTCTCCGCCTTCACAGCTGCCGGATCTATTTCAACAGCCCATGCCGTAAAACCGATTGCCAAGCAAAATGCCAGGCAAAAAACAAAACAAATGATTTTTTTCATCTTTTACTCCTTTCATGTATAATGTTTGTCTATTAGATCAGAGTTCTGTGGTCAAATAGCAGTTTATGCTTTTCAGCAACAGCGCTTCGCTTCTTCGTGTCGGGTTTTGGGTTGTCAAATCTAATTTGTTCAAGATTTTTTTAATGTTTGATTATACCGCTTGATTACTGAACAGGCAAATGATTATTAACGCATTCGAACTTTTGACGCCGCTCGCAGGATGATTCGCCATCGCAAGGAAATTTCAATCCATCCGCCAAGGCTTTCGTCAACTCACCGATCAGTATTCCAAAAATCATTCGCCACGACGCACAAACAGCAACGCATGAACACGGGAAATCCTTATACGCCCATTCAAACAGCGATCTCTACCCGGGAAACACCGTTTTCTGGAAAATACTTCACGTTGTAACCCAGTGCCGATAAGATGTTTTTGATTTTGTGGTTCCGAGAGTCCATCATGCACGTGAAACGCGAAATACCATGTTCCTTTGCAATATCAACGACTTTTTTCAGCAAGGATTTACCAAGGCCAAGATGCTGCCAGTCATCGCGAACCGCAACAGCCAGATCCGTAATATCTTCATCGGAATCATATCCGTAACGTCCGACGGCTATAATGGCGTCTTTTCCATCTTCTTGAATTATCGCGACAAGGGCGGATTCGCTGTTGTAATCGACGTGTGTGAATTTACAGATCATGTTTTCCGGAAGGGCGTTGAGATTTCTCAAAAATCGAAAATATATCGACTGAGGAGACATTTTGTTGAACATATCGACAATAAGTTGACCATCTGCGGGCATCACGGGCCTGAGAAATACCCCGGCGCCATTCTTGAGCCTGAGCCGGGATTCATACTGATGAGGATATTCTTTGATCAGCGGGGTCTTCAATTTTTTCTCCAGCAAAAAGTCACCCGCGGTTATCCGCAACGGCGGTCGGGTTATCAGGACATGGATCGGGGTTTCATATGCAACTGCCCTGCATTGATGTTCATGCCGTAGCCTGTTCTCGATGTCATTATGGGAATTAAACCACAGCCGGGGTTTTCCTGTCAATGTCGATGACAAGGCTGACCGTTCAAATTCATGAATTTTGGAAACAATTGAACCAGATCCGAAATCGCCGGAACCGATGCCCCCCTTTCCTTTCTTTATTTTATTGACAGTTTTTTGCCCCCCGTGATAGGAGCACCTCTTAAATAACAGTGTTGGCATTCGGTTGCCCCAAAAGGGGGAAAAAAGGGAAGCCCGGTGAAAATCCGGCACGGACCCGCCGCTGTAAGCGAGGACGAAACCCGCAAGGAAGCCACTGCATCGAAAGAACAATACGAATCGATGCGGGAAGGCGCGGGGAACAGGATGATCCGCGAGTCAGAAGACCTGCCGAATGGCCCGTAATTCTTGGCGGCAATGGTAAAGCCCCAGGCTGATTTCAAATTGGCTTCGGGGCTTTTTTATGGCAGCTGCATCCCGCACCCAGGCCGAAAAATCAATGGAGGTTGAAAAGGACGAATGAGAAAAACAGTTGCGGCGATCTGTGTTTTAATTCTTTTCAGCGGCACGGGCTTTGCTTTAGCGGGTGAAACCGGCCATTACGTCAGCGGCGTCGAAGGAATCAAATGCAGCACACTTCCCCCGCCGGGCGTGTACTACAAATTGTACAATGCGCTGTACACATCGGATGAACTCAGGGACAAGAACGGAGACAAGGTCCCCCTCTCATTTGACCTTACGGTCTTTGCACCGGTCAGCCGGTTTGTCTGGGTCACGGGCCAGAAGATTCTGGGGGGAGACTTCTTCATGGACGCCACCATCCCGCTGAGTTACACCGATATCTCCATCCGGGAAACCGGGGTTTCCGATACGCGCTTCGGCCTGGGCGACATCAACATCGAACCCCTCGGCCTGGCCTGGCACGGTCAACGGTATGACGCTGCCGCCTCCCTGTCTCTCTGGATGCCGACCGGGGCCTATGACGAGTCCGAACCCGCCTCGCCCGGAAAAGACTTCTGGACCCTGATGGTCACCGCCGGCGGAACCTGTTATCTGGATGCGGACAGAACATGGGCGGCGTCGGTTCTCATGCGATACGAGATGCACAGCGAAAAAAGGGATGCGGATGTTACGCCGGGCGATAATTTTCTGTTTGAGTGGGGCGTGAGCAAAGCCCTGGCAAAAATCTGGGATGTGGGGCTGACCGGTTACTGCAGCTGGCAGGTCGAAGACGACAGCGGCACGGACGTGACCTGGGACAGAGACGTTCACGACAGGGCTTTTGCCGTCGGTCCCGAGGTCAGTGTTTTTCTGCCGTCCATCACAACGGGTGTTTCCATGCGGCTTCAGTGGGAGATCGAAACTCAGGACCGGCCCAGGGGCACGATGGCCGTGCTGACCTTCACCAAGGCGCTTTAACCAGTCCGGTAAAACAAATTGGCGAACGCAGGGGCGTCTCCATGCGCTCGAAGCGGCAGCAGTGCGTCACGAAAATGCCGTTACGGGATTCAATCCGGAAAAATCTACAAGCCCCTGGATGGAAAGACGACGCAAGGCTGCGGTCTATCTCCGGAACCGCATTCCGGAGATAGACCCTTCAGGGGTTCCGTGCGCAACGGCGCGGATCATCATTCCCAACCGATGACCTCATACCCTTTTTCCTGCAGGCACCGGATCATGAAGTTCTTGAAGATGGGGCTCGGTTCCGAAGCCTGGATGATGCCATGCACCAAACCCGTCGCCGCACCGGCGGCAGCGCCGACGCCAACGCTCCGCCCAAAGCTGCCTGTTACGGCGCCAACGGCGCCCCCCACCACGGCGCCTCCTGCCGCGCCAACGGCCGTGCTTTTGGCTGCGGCAATGCCCTCGTCGGATTTGACGTACTGATCGGCCAGAAGCTCGCATTCCGCAATGTCCTGATGGGCCTGCGCCTCTCCGACCTCCTGAAGGTGCGCATTGGGATAAAGAACGGGGCCCGTAGCGCAACCCGTTAATAAAAGAATCGAGATCACAAACAGTATCTGCTTCATCTGTCCTGTCTCCTCAACCGCTCCAAAAAACTCATCGTATTATATTCTTTCTGTTCAGACCCTTTCGCCTTATATCCGTTGTGCTCGCATCCTAATTATCGATTATCATTTAAAATATACTCTATCTTGAAACATTAAGAAAGGGGGACTTTCGGGAAGGTTTTAATAAGACAGCCGCTTTAAAATTGTTCAACATCGACCGGACGATGTTTGGCTGCCCCAGCGTTATCCGGTCCATTCAAACCAGATTGCCGAGTGCAGGAAACATTTCTGAAGCATGGGGATCTTATGTCCCGATGAGGAGACGGGTATCCCTGGCATATGGATATGCGTACCGGCGAGATCGTCGGTGCCGCCATGAGCGCCACTGAAGACCGACCTCGGTCATCCGGCCTCGAATTTTTGATTTTTAAAAAGCTGATCGCCCATCCTCACAATTATTGGCAAGCCGTTTGCATGAATTTAGTGCATTGTTTCATATTCATGGCATTTATGAATGGAATGACTTCATATCAAATCAAATTTAAACAGGGAGAAAAACTTATGCAAAAACGAACACTCGGATTTAAACTGGTCGCCGGAGGAATTCTGGTTGTCCTGATTCCGCTTCTGGCAGTCGGAATATTTTCAGCCGTCAAGGCGTCAAAATCCCTTGAATCGGCCGCCAAATATCAGGCATCCAAGTCGGCCAAGGATATCGCCGACATGGTTCAGGCGGCGTTGAGCACCGAAATCAAGGTAGCGACCGAACTGGCCCTTGCAGATACAACCGTCCGGGCCGCAGCCAGCCAGGCTGCCGAGGATATCACTGCTCTGGACCGTCAGCTGGCCGGCATCATGGGCGCCGTCGGCGCTGATTATGAAACAATCCTAGTGACCGATGCCACAGGCACCGTGATCGCCGACGGATCTAAAGGAACTTACAAGGCCCTTTCACTGGCGGACCGTGACTATTTCCAGTCGGCCAAAAATGGAAAGGCTAACGTCGGCGCGGTGGTGAAATCCAAAATCAGCGGCAACCCGATTGCCGGGATCTGCGCGCCGATCATCTCTTCAGAAGGGAAATTTGCGGGAGCCGCCGCCATCGTCATGAAAATCGACTATCTGGTGGACAAGGTATGCGCCAAGGTCGGGCAGACCGGCTATGGATTCATGGCGAATTCAAACGGGCTGGTTATCGCGCATCCGGACAAGAACAACATCCTTTCGCTGAATCTCGCAGCTCTGACCGGCATGGAGGCCATTACCCAGAGGATGGCCAGCCTTCAGGCCGGAGTGGAATCCTATGTATTCAAAGGCGTTCCCAAAATCGCCGGTTTTGCACCTGTGAACATCACGGGCTGGAGCGTCTGCGTCACCCAGAACGAGGCTGAATTTCTTGCCGCGGCCCATTCGATTAGAAACGTCATTGTCATCATCGGCGTTCTCTTTCTCGTTCTGACCATCATCGGCGTTCTTTTCTTTGCCAGAAGCATTACCCGTCCGATTCAATCCGCCGTGGAGCAGATGAACGAAGGCGCGGATCAGGTTGCTTCCGCCTCCAGTCAGGTTGCTTCCGCCAGCCAGTCTCTGGCTGAAGGGGCCTCCGAGCAGGCCTCGGCTCTTGAGGAAACCTCTTCCTCTCTGGAAGAAATGTCGTCCATGATTCAGCAGAACGCCGGCAACGCCGAAGAGGCCGACAGCCTTATGAAACAGGCCAATCAGGTGGTCGGCAAAGCCAATACATCCATGAAGGGCCTGACGCAGTCCATGAACGAAATCAGTTCCGCCAGCGAAGAGACCTCCAAGATCATCAAAACGATCGATGAAATCGCGTTCCAGACCAACCTTCTGGCCTTGAATGCCGCGGTGGAAGCAGCGCGGGCCGGCGAAGCGGGCGCAGGATTTGCCGTGGTGGCCGAAGAAGTCAGAAATCTGGCCATGCGGGCCGCTGACGCCGCAAAAAACACCGCGGGACTCATCGAAGGAACGGTCAAGAAAATCAAGGCCGGTTCCGATCTGGTAACCGAAACCAATGATGCCTTCTGCGAAGTGGCGGCCAGTTCCTCCAAGGTCGGATCGCTGCTCAGTGAAATCGCCGCAGCCTCCAATGAACAGGCTCAGGGAATTGCTCAAATCAACAAGGCCGTCGCTGAAATGGACAAGGTCACCCAGCAGACCGCAGCCAATGCCGAAGAATCCGCATCCGCATCCGAAGAAATGAATGCCCAGGCCGAGCAGATGAAGCAGACCGCTCATACGCTCATGGATATCATCGGCGGCAGCCAGCAGGGAAACGGTCGGACCGCGGTGTCCATCAGCGACAGATCCAGGAGCATGAAAGCGCTTTCCGGGCCGGGCAAAAAAGGAAAACAGCTCCAGGTATACAACAAGGGAAAGGTGGTTAACCCCGAGCAGGTGATTCCAATGAACGCGAATGAAGACGGCTTTTCGGACTTTTAGTTGCCGGAGATGGACAGGATTTGACGGCTCGGCACCAAAGAACCGATCCGCAACAGGCCAAAAAGCCGAAAGGATATAACGCATATGATGCAAGAGATTGAAACCAGACAACCAGGTCAGACCGAGTCCTTCGACTCGTTCAAACCTGTTGATTGCGGAAAGAAGGAAGGTAAATACCTTGCTTTTACCTTGGACAAGGAAGATTACGGAATTCGGATTCTAAAGGTCCGGGAGATCATCGGCATGATGCCGATCACCAATGTTCCCCAGACGCCGGATTTTGTCCTTGGCGTCATCAACCTGCGCGGCAAGGTGATTCCGGTCGTTGATCTGCGGGTGAGATTCGGAATGCGGTCTAATGAGCGCAACGACCGAACCTGCATCGTGGTTGTGGAATTCGCCCAGGGCGCCGGTGCAATTCCCATGGGGATTGTCGTGGATTCAGTATCTGAAGTCTTTCACATCAAGGAAAGCGACATTGAATCCACGCCCTCTTTCGGCGTCAAAATCAATACCGATTTTATTCTGGGTATGGCCAAGATGGGCAACAGCATCAAAATTCTTCTGGACATTGACCGTGTTCTGAGCGCTCAGGACATAGAAGGAATCGTTTAACCTCCTAACTGAGGGGAAATGCGGTCCGCGTCAAGCCGCCGCATTTCCCCTGTTCTCAAAAAAACCTCCCACCCTCTTTTGCGCGCCTGTCAAGCTTTTGTCTTGTTTCACGAATTCAATTATTAGACGCAACAGATCTCTTGCCCGGATTGAAGCAATCGGCTATGGACAAATAAGAACCAACGCCTCAAACAGGCAATATTTTCCGGAAAGCGGCTGAAAAGTTGAAAATTTTACTGATCTACGTCATTACCGAAAACGTCAACATACCGGTCATGCCCCTGGGCATGGCCTGTGTCGCGGCATCGGTTCAAAACGCCGGACATACGGTGAAATCCGTGTCCATGTCGCCGGAGGACATTGCCCCGATGATCGGCGCCGCCATGTCCGATTTCACGCCGGACATCATCGGCATCTCGGTTCGAAACATTGACGATCAGAAAATGCGGAACCCGGTTTTTCTCCTGGACCCGGTCAGATCCGCGGTTTCCTGTTGCCGCCGTCTTTCAGTAGCGCCGATTGTGCTCGGCGGCGCCGGTTACAGCATCTTTCCTGAAAGCGTTCTGCGCTTCACCGGTGCGGATATGGGAATTCAGGGAGAGGGCGAGTCGGCCTTTCCTGCGCTGGTTGAACGGATCAGCCGCCATGAGCCGATACAGGACATCGCCGGCCTGTTGCTTGCCGGACAAACGCCGCTATCCGCAAAACGGGTTCCGGAACGACTCGATGCCCACCCGATGGCGCCCTTAGAACTGCTCAAAAGCCTTTCAACCGGACTCGAAAAACAGGATTTCTGGCTTCCGTGTCAGACCCGGCGCGGATGCCCGATGAAGTGCAGCTACTGTTCAACTCCGCAAATCGAGGGAGAGATTCTGCGCCAAAAGCCCGTCGACCGCGTAATCCGGGAACTCGAAGGGTATGCGGCCGCAGGCTTCAGGCGCATTTTCTTTGTCGACAACACCTTCAATATTCCCCCTTCCTACGCCAGAACCCTTTGCGAGGCGATCATACAGGCTGGTTTAAAAATCAGCTGGCGCTGCATTCTGTATCCCTGGAAGGCGGATCCGGACCTGATCCGAAAAATGGCCGCAGCAGGATGCGCGGAGGTCAGCCTGGGCTTTGAAAGCGGGAACCTTGAAATTCTCGGCCGGATGAACAAAAAGTTCACGCCACAGGAGGTGCGCCAATGCTCTGACCTTTTGAAAACAAACGGAATACGCCGGACCGGTTTTCTGCTTCTGGGAGGACCTGGCGAAAACCTGAATACGGTGATGGAAAGCCTTGCATTTGCCGAAAGCCTGAAACTGGATGCGCTGAAACTCACCGCCGGCATTCGAATCTATCCGAACACCCCCCTTGCGCGATGCGCAATTGAGGAAGGCGTCATTCACCCCGAAGACGATTTGCTGCACCCCGAATTCTACCTTGCCAAAGGGCTGGAACAGCGGCTTTTTCAAATTGTTGAAATATGGGCCGCCGAAAGGCCGTACTGTCTGTTTTGATCTCAGGTTGAAGTTGACAGGCCCCCGAATTCCATTTATGAATGATACGCTCTTTAATAATGTTTTCCGGAGGCTGCCTTGTATTCAAAAATTCTGGTACTGCGTTTTCCCAAAAACAGGGTTCAAAAACCCACGGTTTGCCGCCTGGTCAAAGATTTCGATCTGACCTTCACCATTCTGAACGCCACCATTTTCCCCCGCAAGGAAGGAATGATGGTTCTGGAGCTCTCGGGTTCGAAAAAAAACTTCAAAGACGGCGTCAACTATCTCAAGGAACAGGGGGTCCAGGTTCAGAACGCCTCCCAGGAAGTGAGCAGAAACGAAAGCAGGTGCATTCACTGCGGCGCATGCACGGCGGTATGCCCCACCGATGCGCTTTACATCCGGCGGCCGGAAATGTGGGTCGTTTTTGATCAGACAAAATGCAGCGTATGCCAGCTTTGCGTTACCGCGTGCCCGTGCCGCGCAATGGAAGTCCGTCCTTCAAAGAATTCTTTTTATTAAATGACCATTGCCATTGCCATCAGCGGAGGAATCGATTCTCTGGTTGCGGCGCATCTGGTCGCGCAAAGCGGAGAAGATGCCTTCGGCCTTCATTTTCTGACCGGATATGAGAATATTCCACTGCCGGCCATTGCTGAAAAAATCAGACTCATCTCCGAACAGATTCAAATTCCGGTGCATATCGTCGATCTGAGCCAGTCGTTTCGAAAAAAAGTTGTCAAATATTTCACACAAACCTATCTTGCCGGAAAAACTCCCAACCCCTGTCTGGTCTGCAATGCGACGATCAAATTCGATGATCTTCTCTCCGAGGCCCGACGCCTTGGCGCGGACCGTCTGGCTACGGGGCATTACGCCCGGATCACCGAAGATTCCTGCGCACGGCGCCTGCTTTACAAGGGCGCCGATGCGCAAAAGGATCAGTCCTATTTTCTGGCCTTTCTCACCCAATCCCAGCTGCGCCGCGCATGTTTCCCGCTACAGGACATGACCAAGGCCCGGGTCAGGGAACTGGCCAATCGAATGGGGCTGGTTCCGGCATCGCAAAAGGAAAGCCAGGATATCTGCTTCATACAGGACGATTATGAATCCTTTCTCCTGCGTGAGACAAAATTCTGCCCGGAACCCGGCCTGATTGTGGATCTCAACGGCAGCATTCTGGGCGAGCACTCAGGGTTGCACCGGTTTACCGTGGGCCAGCGGCGGGGAATCAACTGTCCGGCCGCAGCCCCCTACTATGTGGTCAGGCTTGAGCCTGAGACCAACCGGCTGATCGTGGGATTCAAGGACCGGCTCGGAGTCCGGCAATGCCGGGTGACGCAAATAAACTGGATCGCGCCGATGCCGGAAAGCGCCATGCGCGTTCATGCCCGCATCCGGTATCGCCATGCGGCTGTTTCCGCTGTCCTGACGCCTGTCAATGAAACCGTAGCCCACCTTCGATTCGATCAGTTGCAGTATGCGGTCACTCCGGGCCAGGGCGCCGTTTTTTACCAGGATGACGCGGTGCTCGGCGGGGGGTGGATTGACTCAGGCCCCATTTTCGATTCACAAGGGCTTTCATGAAAAAGTTTTCCATCATCACCCTGGGATGCAAGGTCAACCAGTACGAATCCGACGCCGTCTCACAGCAACTCGAGGATCTGGGCTGGCGTCTGGCGGGCCTCAAGGATTCACCGGATGCGTGCATTGTCAACACCTGCACGGTTACACGCAAGTCCTCCATGCAGTCCCGGCAGGCCATCCGCCGGATCATTCGGAATCATCCGCAGGCCAGAATCATCGTCACCGGCTGCTATGCTCAGACCGAGCCGGATCAGGTAGGGCAAATTCCCGGCGTTGATGCGGTCATCGGCCATTCGGACAAGCATCGAATCGCGGAAATTTTATCCAATGGCATTTCGAACAATTCCGGTCAGATACTGCGTCAAAATCTGGACAGCGAAAAAAAGTACCGTCAATATCCCGTCGTTTTCGGCAATCGCACCCGGCCGTTTTTAAAAATTCAGGACGGCTGCAACAGTTTCTGCACCTACTGCATCGTTCCTTACGCCCGGGGACGAAGCCGCAGCATGCCCCCTGAAGCGGTCCTTGCACACATCAGGGCTCTGAATGACGCCGGATACCGGGAAATTGTCCTGACCGGCATTCATCTGGGGTGCTACGGCCTGGATCTTGATCCGCGGCTCGATCTGGAGCGCCTGCTGAGCCGGATCGCCGAATCGCCGATCCGGTGCCGGGTCCGCCTCGGTTCCCTGGAGGCCAGCGAGCTGAGCGAGAAGATCATCCGGCAGGTCGCCGAATCCGACACCTTCTGCCCCCATTTTCACGTACCGCTTCAAAGCGGCGATGACGGTATTTTAAAACGCATGCACCGGCCTTACACGCGGTCCTTTTTTGCGGACAGAATTCGAATGATTCATGAATTCATTCCGGACGCGGGCATCGGGGTGGACATTCTGGCGGGATTTCCCGGAGAAAGCCTGGCGGCATTTGAAAACACCTGCCGGCTGATTGAGGACCTGCCGCTGACTTACCTTCACGTATTTCCCTTTTCCGCGAGAGAAGGCACCCTGGCCGCCGGATATGAGGGCAGAATATCGCAGGACGCCATTGCGGATCGCTGCCGCATGGTCCGGGAAATCGGCGCCCGGAAAAAATGGACGTTTTACAGAAGTCTTGAGGGGAAAACCGAACAGGTTCTCATCGAGGGGAAAAGGAAAAAAACTTCCGGGAAATTAAAGGGGCTTACGGGAAATTATGTTCCGGTCCTGCTTTCCGGAGACGACTCGTTGAGAAACGCTCTGGCCAGCGTCAGAATTGAAAAGGCGGCCGCCGAATTCGTCAGCGGCGCCATGATTTGTTGAGCGCCGTTCTGAATCGTATTTCACGGTTCATTGGGTTCGTTCTTGACCAGAATATCGATCAGTCTGGCGATGCCCGCCTCCGAGTCTTTAAGAGGAAAACGGCAGGAACCCGCTCCGCGATGACCGCCGCCGCCGAATTCGGAAAGCATCAACCCGAGGTTGACCCTGCAGTTTCGGTTGAAAATGCTGTGCCCCACATTGGCGACAATCACATTCGGGTCTTGACTGCTTCTGCGGAGGGTCAGGCTGACCACGGTCTCCGGAAACAGAGAATACGCCAGGAACCGGTTGCCCGAGGGCGGCGGAAAAAACGAACGCAAATCCGTCACGGCGACCTGGCCCAGCACCCGGGTGTGTTCCTGAAGGATTTTTCGAAAGTTGACATTCTGTTCGATCGCCTTCGCGCACCGCTTCTTAACCTCGGCATCCTGCATCACGGTTTCAATACCGCATTGTCCGAGCTGTTCGACCAGCTGGTTCCAGTAGGGTTCATCCGCCGAACCGCGGTTGGACACCGTCATGGAAAGCAGAATATAAGGATAATTCTCCGGATACAGTACCTCGTCCTCGGTCAGGTCCGCCGCATCGATCTTGTCGGTCTGGCGCACCAGTTCGGTGTAATCCCTTTTGAAACGGCCTTTGTAGTAATCAAAAATCACACGGGCGGCCGAAGGCGCAATCCAGAACGCGCCCTTAAAGGGTCTGTCCAGCTCATTGGTAAAATGATGGTCAAACCAGAGCGCACAGTTTTCGTGGTAAGGAAGATTGGCGATGATATCCGTGGGCCGCACCGCCACCCGGTCATTCTGCATGTCGCCTGGTTCCACCCACGCGATGGGCTCGGTGATATCTTCGACCTCGCGGATCAGCGCCGCACAGACGACGCCGTCGAAATCAGCTCTTGTGATGATTCTCATGCGTTTGTCCTCCACTCATCATTCAAATCAGCAGCCGCTTTCTATCGGATTCATTCAGGAAAAAAGGGCCCCAGGTTTTCAAGAAGTTGATCCGGAGAAAAAGGCAGGAATCCAAAGAGTTTCTTTTCCAGTGTTGCCGTTGCATCCCATAGACATCGAATCCGCAGCCGGTCGTTTTCCGAACGCCCGTAACGGTTCATGATATACCACATTCGATCTTCCAGGGAAACCACTTGGTCATGAAGCACCCGCTTGTCTGCGTAATTGACGAGTTCCGCTTCTCCGGGCAATCCGATCGGATCATAGAAATCAAGCAGAACGTGCTGACCGACGACGGCGCCGACCTCAGGGTATCCCAGAGTTTCCAGGAAACGCGCACCGCTTGTGGCGTGATTTTCCCGTGTTGTGAAGCTCTGAAACTTGGTAATGTCGTGCAGCAGGGCCGACGCCCGAACCAACTCGCGATTCACACGCGCATCTTCGGCCGGCAGATGATCGACCATCGACATGGCCACCTGGCATACCCTTCGAGAATGCGCGACGATATGATCCGGCATGGCCGTGTCGACCATCAATGCATAACACTGCTCTATGGAAGGAATTTTCATAACCCCTCTTTATTCAAAGTAGTAAGTTTATCAAATTCTTCCGCAAATTTCCAGAATTTCAATTCCAGATTGAAGGATTCGATCAAAAATCTGTTAACGGTTTTTTCCGTAACGTCGAACGGACGAGTTTAATGGATCCTGAAATTTTGATTATGCAATGATACCATGAGGCTTCAGCGCCAAAAGCGATTTGTTGCCTGATAAAAAAGAAGCGCCGGGCTCACGACTGCGGTCGGCGACGGCGTCGGAAATGGTTTTATAAATGTCTTGATTTGTTAAAAGCCCCGTTCATGCCGGATGGTCTCATAGGCGCTTTGGATTTCCCGGAACTTATCCTGGGCAAACTGCACGAAGGCTTCCGGGAGTTCCTTGGATGCGATCTTATCCGGATGGTAATCGGCTGCCAGGCGGCGGTATTTCTGTTTGATCGTCTCTGATGAATCCCGGGGTTCGGATTCCAGAACCGCATAGGCCTGATCCAGGGGACTGACATGTTTTGCACGGATGGCGCGATAGGCATCATCGGAAACATTGAATATGGCGGCGGCCGAACGAATGAGTTTCTCCTCGCATTCCTTCAGGCTGCCGTCCGCCACGGCGATCCGCATTAAGACGTCGATCATGAACTCAAGCATTTGAGGGCGGGCATGCAGGTGCCGGTAATAGGAGACGGCAAAATCCTGAAAGCTTTTTTCGGATTGCAATGCGGACCGGTAGACCTTGACGGCAAGGTTCCGGCTTTCGGTGTTCAATTCAAGGTCCCGAATCATAAAATCTTCAATCGCGTCGATTTCCTCCTGCGATACGCGACCGTCAATATGAACGAGTTTGGCCAGCATGGAAAAGGTCGCGGTATAAAAAACGAACCGCGTCTTGTTGTCACGGGAAAGCAGCGGTTCGTAATCGCGCAGACCCGGGACGCAGCCTTCGTCACAGGCATGACCCAGCGCCGCGCCCGCCACGGCGCCCACAGGCCCTCCCACGGCAAGTCCGACCGCACCGCCGATGAATTTCCCGACCCATTTTTTCATAGAATCCTTCTCCCTGCGGATACACCGGTCAACAGCACCTGAACCATCCTGGAGCTGTTGAATTTGATACCCAGAATAAGGCCTTGAACGAATATTTGCAACGCCCTTGTGAGTCTGGTTCCAGATTTTTTCACGATCCGCCTTCGAAACAGGCGGTGATTTTTCATATACGCGCTTTTATGTTGACACAGCCGATAAAACAGTTTTTTTGTAAAATCAGGCAACCGGGGATTTTCTCGCGGATCGAAATGTAGGATATTTCGAATGGCAATGGTTCTCCACGAAAGGGAAAGCATGAATAGCACATACGTTCACGGCTACGATCATCGAGAAAACATACGCTTGCAGGACCAGGCCTCCACCCTGGTCGAACTGCTGCATTCCGACACCCGCTATCCGGCAGGAAGCCGTATCCTGGAAGCCGGTTGCGGGGTCGGCGCGCAAACTGTCACCCTGGCGAGGAACAGCCCGGAAGCGCAGATTACCGCTGTCGATATATCCGAGACTTCCATCGCCGAAGCCAGAAGAAAAACAGCGGCAGCAGGCATTGACCATGTTCGATTCGAACAGGGAGACATCTTTCATCTCCCGTACGGGCCTGATTTCTTCGATCATATCTTCGTCTGTTTCGTTCTCGAACATCTTTCGCGGCCTGTCGAGGCCCTGCATACGCTGAAAAACCATTTGAGGCCGGGCGGCACGATCACGGTCATTGAAGGGGACCACGGATCCGTCTGTTTTCACCCTGACAGCAAAGCCGCGCGCCGATCGATTCAGTGCCAGGTTGAACTTCAACGACGGTCCGGCGGCAACGCCATGATAGGGAGAGAACTCTATCCGCTGTTGCACAGAGCAGGCTATCGATCCATTCGCGTATCTCCTCGAATGGTGTACGTTGATTCCAGTAAACCTGAACTGGTTGAAGGATTTACGAAAAAAACCTTCACAGCCATGATCGAGGGCATCCGCGAACCGGCTATTCAGGCAGGAATCATCGAACCCCGTGTTATTGAAAAAGGCATTCGGGACCTGTACCGGACTGCGGAGCCGGATGGCGTATTCTGCTACACTTTTTTCAAGGCTGTTGGAAACAAATGACTTCCGAATGTTTCGCACTGCCTGCCCAAAATGCGGGGCCAGGTGGGTGGAATGCTTTTGAAATGTGTTGACCCGGGCATCGATCAACCCGTACTCTCAAAAGTAAAAGAGGGATGACCGATCCATCGGACATCCCTCCATTCCTTCGTTTGGTGCCGAAGCGGGGACTCGAACCCCGATGAGCGTACACTCACTAGACCCTGAACCTAGCGCGTCTACCAGTTCCGCCACTTCGGCACAAAAGCATTGATTAATGCTTGAGTTTGCCCTATATACTTTCTTTCACCAGCCGTGTCAAGCGTTTAATTCGGGATTGAACGGACAAGATGGAACTCATCGAACACCTTGATAACATTAAAAATCCATTCAGGAATGCCGTTATAACCATCGGCAACTTCGACGGCGTCCACATCGGACATCAGGCGCTTTTCAGAGAGGTGGTGCAGCAGGCCGAAATGATCAACGGAACGTCCGTCGGAATGACCTTTGAGCCGCATCCGATCAGCGTACTGAGCGCCGAGAGGCGCCCTCCCCTGATTACTCTTTATGAGCAAAAGGTGGAGTTGATCGAAAAAACCGGCATTCAGGTGTTGATCTGTGTTCCGTTCACCCTCGAGTTTGCACGCATTTCCGCCGAAACATTTGTCGAAGACATCCTGGTCCGTCGAATCGGCGCCAAGATCATCGTGGTCGGACCGGATTACACCTTCGGCGCAGACCGCACGGGAGATGTCGAATTTCTCAAGGAATATTCTAAACGCTTTGACTATGATGTGATCGTTCCGGACTGGATTCAGGCCTCCTTTACCCGATCGGGCCGAATCAGCAGCACCCGCATCAGAGAATGCGTGATGGATGGGCGGGTTGCTGAAGCAAGGCATCTTCTGGGCCGCTTCTATCAGATCCGGGGCACGGTGGTTTCCGGCCGTAACCGGGGTGGAAAACTGCTGGGCTTTCCCACGGCCAACATCCGCCTGCACGATGAACTCTGTCCCAGAAACGGCGTCTACGCGGTCACCGCTGAATACAACGGAAAAACCTATCAGGCCGTGGCCAACATCGGATACAGTCCGACCTTTGACGACCGGATTTATACCGTCGAGGTTCATCTCCTGGACTTCAATCAGGATCTCTACAACCAGAAGATTCGCGTCAACTTTATCGAGCGAATCCGCGACGAAATCAAATTTTCATCCATCGACGCACTCAAACAGCAGATTCAAGCCGACATCGTCGAGACGCGGAAGATCCTTGCCAATCACAAATGAATCCGGAAACTCTCCATGAAAAAACATGCTGCCACGCTGACCGCAGGCATTGCAATATCGATTGCGACCTTGTATCTGGCCTTCCGAAACGTCCCCTTCCGGGAACTGGTCGCCTACATGAGAACCATCCGGTATCTCTGGGTGATACCTTCGGCGGCTGTCGTGGCGTTGAGTTTCCTGTTGCGGGCACTTCGCTGGCAGATCATTCTGACGGCCGCGAACAGGCCGGTCAGCTTCTGGCGAGCCTTCCATCCGCTGATGATCGGATTCATGCTCAACTGCGTGGCCCCGGGCCGGGTGGGTGAAGTGGCCCGGCCGATCGTCCTTCAAAAAAAAGAAGCAGTCCCATTCACCACGGGGCTGGCCACTGTAGCAGCCGAACGCCTGTTTGACGTGATTCTTCTGATCGTTTTCTTTTCAACGGTCATGACGCTGGTCGATATCGATCCGAACATCAGCCTGAGTT
Source organism: Desulfobacteraceae bacterium UBA2245 (assembly GCA_002347265.1). Taxonomy (GTDB): domain Bacteria; phylum Desulfobacterota; class Desulfobacteria; order Desulfobacterales; family UBA2245; genus UBA2245. The sequence continues at coordinate 17,436 of DDYB01000022.1, forward strand.
TTGGCGGTTATGAACTGAACCGCGCAGCCTTGGAGATGGTATTCTCGGGAATGGTCAAGCTGAGTTTTGTGCTGATCGCCGGCATCATCGCGGTGAGTGTAAGCTTTACCCGCAGGTATATAATCCGCGTGATGGAAAAGCTTCCCGGATTCTTTTTTTTCACCGGAATTTCATTTCAAGATAAAATCCGGCAGCGCATCATTATCCCGTTGATTCGCATAGTGGAAAACATCGCCGGTGGTTTTTCCCTGATTCGTTATCCGCAAAGCATATTCCTTTGCCTTGGGCTGTCTCTTCTCATCTGGGTGCTTTCAGCGCTTTCGTACTATCTGATGATGCTGGGAAGCCCTGGAATCGGCTTGTCGTTCAGCGAAATATCGACAGTGATGATTATTGTCTGCTTTTTCATCGCCCTTCCCTCGGCGCCGGGATTCTGGGGGCTTTGGGAAGCCGGCGGCGTATTTGCGCTGTCTCTTTTCGGCGTTTCTTCAACCGATGCGGCCGGCTTCACCCTGGCCAATCATGCGGTGCAGATGTTTCCCGTCATCCTGGTCGGATGGATCTCGGCCCTGATCGCCAGCGTCGACATCCGGCGGATTTCCGAGAAGGCGTAACGGCTTTTGCCGATGCAAAGCCGACCTGTCTTCTATCTGAGCACTTTAACCGTGTGGACCATTTTGCTCAATTCCCCTGCCGCAGCTTGAATTTCTTTTGCATCCGGATTCATCTGAAAAAACAGAACGCGACGCGCTTCACCGGGATGGGCAATCAAAACCGCGTAAGCCGGGCCGATGGTTCTTCTTTCAATCCGCCTTTCGTCCCCTTCAGTGTTTTCATCGACCAGTGTCAGATAAAACTCAAGGACCTTAAGACCATGGGAATTGACAAAGGCCTGCTTTTCAGCAATTCCGTCAATGTAACGGGAGCTTTCCGGACCGTCGGCGCAATTCATCGCCTTGAACTGATCCAGTGCAAAATCATCAAAAGAACTGTTGGCAGAATTCAAGGTAGCAGAAAAATCAGGCATCATCTCCACAATGGCACGAAGCATCCAATCCCGGCGCCCGTTTTTAAAAAAGATCGCCTCGGTCGGTATACGATCGTCCCTCATGTATGTTTTTAGGGAAAACTCCTCTGAATACTGAAATTCAAACCATTGCATGACATCCTCAAATACCTTGCACCCAGGCGCCGCAGAGCCCTGTCCGGATCTGAATTCCTCAGACACTCCGCTTTTCAGGTCAATTAAAATCGTTTTCCCCTCAACGGTTTCCAAAACATAATAGCCGACCGCATTGAGCCCAAGACATTTTCCCCAGTAATATCCGGAATCTTCTTTACGCAGCTTGGAAAGATCGGAAACAATCGCAACCAGTTCAATTTCAGCGACCGGTTTTTCCTTATTAAAAAAGCGCAATAGAATTTGTTTGCTGTCGTAATCCATGGGAAGAATGCCGCCGCTTGTGTAAACGACTGCCAGATGCTCGCCGGTATTGGAGAGGGCAGCCGCTTCACCGCCTGTCTTTGCCGACCAGAACCTTTCAAACCGGCCGATGTTCCCCTGCCAGGAAACCTGGTTCACCACAGTGGCGCCTTCAGAATAGGTCTGCGCAAAGTATTTTCGGTTTGAAGACCAGATCTCCCTGAGCGGTTTATTTTGAGCCGCATTCTGAACCGTGGAAAAACCTTGTCCAATAGAATCCTGGGCCACCAGGTCTCCGGATATTTCCGCAATATCCTGCAACAAAAGCCAAAATAATGCCATCACCAAAGCGTACCCGTTTTTTTGCGTTCGAGACATAGCCATCATGCCCACCTTCTTGATAAATTATCGTAATTTCCTGACGACGCTATTTTTGAAACTGTCATGATATTAACATGCTCTGGGTGAAAATGAATATTTCAAAATCAAACTCGAAAAATCAGAGCCGTTGGGACGAAAATTTTGCAGGACTGGCGACCGAGGAAAAAATCCGCTTTCGATTTCCCGGAATATCATTGATTTTGGGTTGAACGACGTGAATCATATGCTATATATGGAATGTTTTGTATGAAACCATTTGAAAGGCAAGAAATGTCCGTACTTGAAATTGTTACATATCCGGCGCCCATCCTGAAACAAAAGACCGAGCCGGTTGAAAACATCGATGAGGAACTGGAGCGACTGATCAATAATATGGCGGAAACCATGTACGCCGCCCCTGGAGTCGGGTTGGCCGCGGTACAGGTTGGTGTGAACCGGAGCCTGCTCGTCTACGACATCGTGGAAAACGACAAACACAACCTGCAGGTTCTGATCAACCCCCGAATCGTCACCAGCGAAGGTTCGATGATTTCCGAAGCCGAGGGGTGTCTGAGCGTTCCGGATTTCCGGGCTGACGTCAAGCGCGCCGAGGCGGTCAGGGTGGAAGGCGTGGACCGTTTTGGAAAACCGGTGAAGATCGATGCCGAGGGCCTGCTGGCCATCGTCTTGCAGCATGAGATCGATCATCTCGAAGGAATGCTCTTTATTGACCGCATCAGCCCCTTAAAGCGCCAGTTGTACAAACGGCGCGTCATGAAACAGCTCAAGAAACAGTGAACCGCGCCTATAAAATTGTTTTTTTCGGCACGCCGGAGTTTGCCGTTCCCACGATCGAGGCCCTGCATCAAAACGCTCAGGATGTGGTCCTGGTCGTCACCCAACCGGACCGTCCCAGGGGACGGGGTTGCCGGGTCGAGCCGCCTCCGGTTAAAATCGCGGCCCAAACTTTCGGCTGCAAGGTCGTTCAGCCCGAATCGGTTAAAACCCCTGAGTTTATCGAGCGCATAACGGGTCTGGCTCCGGATTTTTTCGTGGTGGTCGCCTTCGGGCATATTCTGCCCAAAGGGCTTCTTCAAATTCCCCGGCTCGGGGCCGTCAACATTCATGCGTCCCTGCTTCCAAAATACCGGGGCGCGGCGCCGATTCAGCGGGCCGTGATCAATGGCGAACAGGAAACCGGCATCACGACCATGCTCATGGATGCGGGAATGGATACCGGAGACCTGCTGCTGGCGAAGAAAACGCCGATTTTTCCGCAGGACACCGCCCAGACGCTTCATGACCGTCTCTCTCGCATGGGCGCCGAACTGATCATGGAAACTCTGGACGGACTGGCCGCCCGAACCCTGCGTCCGGTTGCCCAGGATGCAAGCCAGGCAACCTACGCGCCCATGCTCAAAAAAACCGACGGCAGAATCGACTGGCGCCGTTCGGCAAAATCCATTGACGCGCTGATCCGCGGCACAACCCCCTGGCCCGGTGCCTATACGACCTGCGAAGACAGAATGTTCAAAATTTTCAAGACGATTCCCCTTCCCGACAAGACCGATGCAGCGCCCGGAAGCATTATCAAATCCTTTCCCGGCGAGCTGCGGGTCGCCACCGGAGACGGCGTTCTCTCGATTCTGGAGATTCAGAGTCAATCCGGAAAGCGCATGCTAATTGAGGATTTTCTGCGGGGATGTCGATTGGCCGCAGGCCGGTTTTTTTCATAAACGCCTTCCTTAACCCACAGGATCCAGAAAAATGATCGGCGAAGCGCGCATCAAAGCCCTGCAGGCCCTCAATTCTCTGCAAAACCATCGCATCACGCTGGACCGGATACTGGCCGGCATCGATCTTCCCAAAAGAGACCGGGACCTGATGTATGCCCTGGTTTACGGCGTGCTTCGCTGGCAGGCCCGGCTGGACTGGATTCTGGCCCATTTTTCCAGAACGCCGATCACCCGCATCGAACCGGGAATCTTAAACATTCTTCGGCTGGGATTGTTTCAGATTCTCTACCTGGAGCGCGTTCCGGTTTCGGCCTCGGTTCACAGCGCCGTTGAACTGGCCAAGACCCAGGCCCCGGCCTGGGTGGCGGGATTTGTCAACGCCGTTTTGAGAAATGCCGCCAGAAATCACCTGCAGACGCCTTTTCCGGATCCTGAAAATGATCCAGTTGGCTGGCTGGCCGCCTTCCATTCGTTTCCGAAACCGCTGATTCGAAGATGGCTCAAACGGTTCGAATTCGAACAGACCGTACAGATCTGCACCGCCATCAACGCCATTGCCCCGACCACCCTGCGAACCTGTACCTTGAACACCTCACGCCGGAAGCTGGCGGAAGATTTGGAAACTCAGTGCGACCGGGTGGAGCCAACGAATTTCTCGCCGGACGGGATCCGGTTATACGGCCTGAATACGGCTGTTTTTGATCTTGCGGGGTTTGCCGAAGGCGGTTTCCAGGTTCAGGATGAGGCCGCTCAACTGGTGGGACGGATGCTTGACCCCCGGCCGGACCAGAAGGTTCTGGATGCCTGCGCCGGTCTGGGGGGAAAAACCGGACATCTGGCGCAGATGATGAACAACCGGGGCAGCATCGTCGCCCTGGACAATTCCGCAGAAAAGCTTCGGCGTCTTTCGGAAGAGATGAGGCGCCTGGGCGTATCCATCGTATCGACTCATGTTCACGACCTTCATCAACCTGCTGGGCTGGAAACCGGCCAGGAGTTTGACGCCGTGCTGGTCGACGCGCCATGCTCAGGTCTGGGGGTTCTTCGCAGAAATCCGGATGCCAAATGGTCCGTAGATCTTTCGAATCTGAACCGGTTTGCAAAGCGCCAGTCTTTGTTTCTGGACAATCTGGCCCCTCTGGTCAAGGTCGGAGGGGTCATGGTCTATGCGGTATGCAGCATGGAACCCGAGGAAAATGAATCGGTGGTAAAATCCTTTTTGAATAATCATTCAGAGTTTGCTATCGATAAAGCGGTCGACGGACTCGGTGAAAAGGCCGAAAGCCTTTTAACGCCGGAAGGATATCTGCGGACCTGTCCGTTCATCAACGACATGGACGGTTTTTTTGCCGCGCGTTTCAGACGCGCCTTCTGACGCATCGACGTTTTTCCGTAAGGACGACCCGATGATTCAAAACCTGAATTTTTCAGGCAGGCCGATGCCTGTAAATCTTGAAACCGGAGACCCAGAAGCCATGAAATATATCGCACCCTCCATACTGTCGGCCGACTTTGCCGTACTCGGCCGGGAAATACAGGCCATTGAAGCCGCCGGAGCCAACTGGATTCATGTGGACGTCATGGACGGTCATTTTGTGCCGAACATCACCATGGGGCCCATGGTGGTCGAAGCCGTTCGCCGCACCACGCAGCTTCCCATAGACGTTCACCTGATGATCGAAAATCCGGATCTCTATATTCCGGCTTTTGCCAGGGCCGGGGCCACGCATATCTCCGTTCAGGCGGAAACCTGCGTTCATCTGAACCGGACCATCTCGCTGATCCGGCAGAGCGGCGCCCAACCCGGCGTGGCCGTCAACCCTGCAACCAGCCTGCATGTTCTGGAATGGTCCCTCGAATTCGTGAATTTCATCCTGATCATGAGCGTGAATCCGGGTTTCGGTGGCCAGGCCTTTATTCCCAACAGCCTGGAAAAAATTCGAGCCCTGCGTGACATGATTCGGAAAAGGGGACTCGAGGTGTCCATCGAGGTGGACGGAGGGGTCAACGTCGAGACGATCGCCGATATCTCCTCGGCCGGGGCCGATATATTTGTGGCCGGTTCCGCTGTTTTCAACACCCCGGATTATCGAAAGGCCATAGCGGCCCTGCGCAGCCGGATTCAAAATCATTAACCTGTTGCCTGCAAAGTCATGGAAAGCGTTTATGATGAAAACCGAGCGGAAAGTTCTGGTGATCCACGGACCCAATCTCAACCTGCTGGGCCTGCGGGAACCGGAGATATACGGGAAAACGACTCTCGAGGAGATCGACGCCGGTTTGAAACAGCGCGGCCAGGATCTCGGCATACTGGTGGAAACATTTCAATCCAACCATGAGGGCGCGCTGGTGGACAGAATCCAGCAGGCTGCCGGCCGCTTTGACGGCATCATCATCAATCCGGCGGCCTTCACCCATACCAGCGTGGCCATTCGAGACGCCCTGCTGTTTCTGAATCTTCCGGCCATCGAGGTTCACCTGTCCAACATTCACAAGCGGGAAGCCTTCCGGCGCCGATCGATGATCACTGACATCGTGACCGGCCAGATTCTCGGGCTGGGGTTTCAGGGATACTTACTGGCGCTCGAGGCCATGGACAGGATTCTTTCTGAACCCGGCGGCTCACGAAGCGGTTCGGCCAATTGATGAAAACACAGCACCGGATCATTTTTAAAGACGCCCGGAAGATGGGCGACCTTGCGCCGGAGAGCGTCGAACTGGTGGTTACCTCTCCGCCCTACCCCATGATTGAAATGTGGGATACGGTCTTTGCCTCGCAGAATCCGGCCATCGCCGATCATCTGCGCGCCGGCAGCGGGCTTGAAGCCTTTTCCCTGATGCATGAACTCCTCGACGAAGTCTGGCGCGAGCTTTACAGAATTCTCAAACCCGGCTGCATCGCATGCATCAACATCGGAGATGCCGTCAGAACTCTGAATGACCGGTTTCAACTGTATTCCAATCATGCCAGAATTCTCAACGCGCTTCAGAAAACCGGATTCAGCGCCCTGCCGGAGATTCTCTGGCGCAAACAGACCAATGCCCCGAACAAGTTCATGGGATCCGGCATGCTGCCTCCGGGAGCATACGTCACCCTGGAACATGAACACATTCTGATCGTTCGAAAGGGAAACAAACGAAAATTCGAGTCCGAACCGGATCGAATGCGCAGGCGTCAGAGCGCATTTTTCTGGGAAGAGCGCAATGTCTGGTTTTCGGATGTGTGGATGGACCTGAAAGGCGCCGTTCAGAAACTCAACGGCCATGAAGCCCGCCGGCGAAGCGGGGCTTTCCCCTTTGAACTGCCCTATCGTCTGATCAACATGTTTTCCGTCTGCCAGGATACGGTGATCGATCCTTTTCTGGGAACCGGAGTTGCCATGCTGGCGGCCGCGGCGGCCGGCCGAAACAGCATCGGTTTTGAAATCGATTCAAGTTTCGAAAGCAGAATCTCCGATCAGCTGATCCGCGGCGTGGATCTCGCGCAGCAGAGACTTCGGGGCAGAATCCGGTCCCATCTGGATTTTGTCGAAAACCGCATACAGAACGATCAGGGCGAAATGAAACACCTCAGCCGGAATTACCGGTTTCCCGTGATGACCCGCCAGGAGGTGGATTTGCGGTTCTATCCCTTGACATCGATTGCGCCTGCGGGGCCCTGCCGGTTTGAAGCGACTTATTCGGAAAGCCTGAAGGAAGGATACGATGAATGCGAAACGGCCCCCGCGATACAGGACGGTCGGAGCGATCCAGGCAGGGCGGTTCAACTGAGTCTGTTATGACCGTCGCGTCCTCTCCGGTTCAAGGAAACTCTGCAGAATCGTCCGAAGGCGGGGAATAAATTTGTGATGCCCTGCCGGAAAAGCATGTTTTTCGATTTCATTCAGGGATATCCACCGGTACGCCTCAGGTCCGTTCAACCGGACCGTGCCTCCGCAATGCCGGCAGACAAATACATCCATCAGGATTCTGAAATGGGTATAGGCATGTTTGATCCGGTCTACATGGCAATCCACCGCCACCTGGAGGTTCACCGTCTTCGCGATGCTTCGGATGCAGGCGACTTCCGGCGGTTCATCCGCTTCGACCCTTCCTCCGGGAAACTCCCAGAGGCCTCCGAGCAGGCCTTCCATCGGACGTCGCGCGATCAGAATTTCATGATCCTTAAAAACCACTCCCGCGACCAGATGGTGAAGGGGCTTTTCCGGTCTGACCTCGCGCTTCGGGTACTCACGAGTGCGATCGTTTTGATATGAAAGACACCGGCTCTTCACCGGGCATTCGCCGCATTGCGGATTGCTCGGCCGGCATATCAAAGCTCCGAGCTCCATCATCGCCTGGTTGAAACATCCGGGATGCTTCCGGTCCAGAAGACGGTCGGCCTCAAATTGAAACCGCTCACGGGCGGAAGCGGCGTTGACCGGGTCATCGATCATCAGAAGCCGCGCCAGCACGCGCTTGACATTGCCATCCACCACGCACAGCGGCTGATTAAAAGCGATGCTCAGCACGGCCGCAGCGATATAGTCGCCGACTCCCGGCAGGCTTCTGAAAGCCGCATAGCTGTCCGGAACGCAGCCGCTATGATCCAGACAGACCTTCCGCGCAGCTCGATGAAGGTTGCGCGCACGCGCATAATAGCCCAGGCCTTCCCACGCTTTGAGAACGTCTTCCATCTCGGCCGCAGCCAGGCAGTCGACATCCGGAAACTTCAGAACAAATCTTTGATAATAAGGAATGACCGTTTTAACCTGGGTTTGCTGAAGCATTGCCTCGGAAACCCATATCCGATAAGGACTTGCGTTTTCCCTCCAGGGCAGGTTCCGGCCATGCTTCAGATACCAGGATGTCAGGGCATTTCGGAATTCGAGAGGATCGTGCAACAATTGAAAATATACTTTCGTGGTTCCATCGGTGCAATGGTGCGACCCGGAATCCGCAGGAGCCCGGAATTTTGTTGCGCATCCCGTCTCCAGGCATGATTCCGGGAATATTCGGATGGCGGAATCACTTCACGGACATGACCGGGCAAGGCGCATTGAGAATCACATATCGGGCCGACGAACCCAGAAGGATCTTTTCAACTTGCGAACGCTTCTTGACGCCGACAAATATCTCGTCCACATTATTTTCCCGGGCAAATTGAACCAGATCTTCTCCGGGTTCCAGGCCTCGGATCAGCAGGTGCGTTTCGCATGAGATATTTTCCCGCTTCAGCATCTCTTTTATTTCCTTGAGATCCTGCTCGGCTTTTTGAATATCTTCCATTTGATGCTCGGTGCCTTTGACCATGGAGGTGACCACATCGATATGGGCGCCAAAAACCTTTGCGTGTTTCATGGCCAGACTCAGAGCGTCCTGAGAAACGAAGGAACCGTCATAGCCCACCATTATCTTCATTCCATTCTCCTTTCGATCGGTAAACGCAGTTTGAGATATGATTGGACTATATACAAATATGCCTAGTCTGTCAAAACTGAATCCACAATCAGGAGAAATCGAAAAAAAACCATGACGGTTTGCAGCGGATTCCTCCTGCAGCGACTTAATCAAAACGAACGCTGAATTAAAAAAATTATATGAGAAATGCCGCCCGGCCACAATCGGTATTTCAGGCACAAAACAAGCCGTTGCCTATGTTTTTCTGGACAAGCATTTGTTTCAGGCGCTACTATGATCGATCATTCAAGGATCTGTCGTGATGAGTATTCTGGAAAATTTCGAGCCGGTCCCGTACCTGCGCGCCCCCATGGTTCAGACGGCCATCGCCAGTTTTAAACCCCTGACCTGGGGCAAGAACGCCATGAAAGCGGCAGCACGGGAGATCATCTTTTCGACATCTGAAGGGATCCGGCTGCAGGCATATCATTCCCCGCACCCCTTCGGGCAGGAGAAGGGGCTGGTCATATTGATTCACGGTTGGGAAGGAAGCGCCGAATCCGCCTATATCCTGCATATGGGCTGGTGGATCTATGACCGCGGGTATTCCGTGGTCCGTTTGAATCTCAGAGACCACGGAGAAAGTCACGGACTGAATTCCGGATTGTTTTACGCCACTTTGCTCGATGAGGTCAAAGACGCCGTTTCACAAGCCGCTCGAATGGCCGGACACAGACCGGCTTTTCTCGTGGGATTCTCGCTGGGAGGAAACTTCGCGCTGCGAATTGCCGCATCCGGTTTACCGCAAACCGCGATAAACCTGCGGCATATCACGGCGATCAGCCCGGTACTGGATCCTCGGAAGGCCACGGCGGCCATTGATGCAGAGCCCCTCATCCGCGGCTATTTTCTGAAAAAATGGCGAAAATCCCTGAGAAAAAAGCAGCAGGCGTTTCCGAATCTCTACGATTTCACCGACGTCCTGTCTCTGAATTCCTGCGGGCAAATCACCGACGCGCTGATCACGACCTACAGTGATTATCAAAATGCCGCGGATTATTTTTCGAGGTACACGCTGACCGGAATCCATCCTTTCAGATTTCGAATACCCGCTGTCCTGATCGCCGCCGCCGATGATCCCATTATTCCGGTTGAGGATTATCAAAAACTTCACATCGACGATTCCGGCCGGTTGATCATTCATCCGCACGGAGGACACAACGGTTTTGTTCAAGATCTCTGTAAACCCCGGTGGTACGAACGGTTCCTGATTGAAACCTTTGATTCGATATCCAGCCAGACGTAAAAATCTCCGGAAGCCGACCCTGAATGCCTCGTTCCCGCCTGTTTCATCCGGTTGGTTTCCATGATTTTACGGTTTCCATCGAATGACCCGATTCTGAAAATCGACAAAATAGTCCAGGTTCCGCAGAAAATTCATGCCCAGCAACCCGCTGTGCGTTGCATCGCCATCCTGTTGATCGATAATCAACACACGCATGTTGGTTTTTCTATGCGGTCCAACCTCGATATAGCTTAATTCCGCCAGCTGGGCATCCACCTCGGCGCCGTTGGCCACCCTGGCTTTCCCTTTCGCGATGGGCTTCAGTCCCAGACGCCTGGCAACGGACTGATCCACCACCACCATGTCGGCGCCGGTATCCAGAACCAGCTGGATTGAAACCGTGCGACCGTCGCAGCCCAGTTCAACCGGCACCAGAACCCGGTTTCCCTGAATGGAAACATCGGTCTGACTTTGCCTCGCGATCTGCTCTTCGAACGCCTTGTCCCGATCTTCTTCAAGCGCCCTTTCCCTTTCCTTCAGGGCGTTTTGTTCATCCGGGGAAAGGAAATCATCCTGTTCCGAATAAGTTTTCTGGGCTTCAAGATATTCGGCCGGAATTTTGCCCGGATCATCCACATAATGCGCGTTTCCGTTCCTGTCCAGGTAGCGGTAGAATTCGGACCAGGCGCTGTCGGCAAAAACCCACGATGCAAGTCCTGCGACCAGCAAAACGATACACTTTGAAATCTTCATGAATTATCCTTCCATCAGGCCGCAAATCCGTACAAAATACCGGAGGGGCCTTTCAGGTGCATACGCTGAATCCCGCTGATCCCGCAGCGAACGAGCATGTTCCGAATCTGCCGATCCGAATACGACCTGCCCTGGTCGGTCGCCAGAAGCATGTTCAGCGAAAACAGGGCGGAATGCAGGGGGCCGTCCAGCGTGTCATCGAGAATGAACTCGTGAATCAGAATCATGCCGCCGGGTCTGAGAACCGAGACGGCCTTTTCGACAATTTTCTCGCAATCCGCGGGCCCCTCGCCGTGAAGAATCTGAGAAAGCCAGGCCACGTCATAGGCGCCGGGAATCGGATCATTCAGAAAATCGCCGGCCTCAAACCCGATGCGGCCGGAAAGTCCGAAGCCTTCGATAGTTTTGAGCGCAAAGGGTCGGGTGGTCGGAAGATCGTATACCGTTGCCAGAAGATCCGGATTGGCCAGGCAGAAATGAATCGCATAGGTGCCGGGTCCTCCGCCGAGATCCAGAAGATTCTTTCGACCGGCAAGGTCGATTTGAGAAACGATTCCGGGCGCCGTATGCATGGCGATATTGAACATGCCCATGAGAAAGCTTTCCCGCTGAACGGCATCGCCGTGGGAAGACCGGGTTCGAACGGGCTTTCCGGTCTGAACCGCCTTATCCAGATGCGCCCACGATTCGACCAGGTGGTGATGGTGCAGAATGATAAAACCGATATATCCGGAAGCATCCCTGGACAGAAGGGTTCGAGCGGTTTCGGTGTTCTGGTAGCCATCCTGGTTTCGGGTCAACAGTCCCATGGCGCAAAGGGCGTTTGCAAGAACGCTCAGCCCGCGCACATCGGTTTTGAGTCTTGAAGACAGCGCTTCAGCGGAAAGGACCTCATCCGCCAGAACCGTAAATACATCCAGCTCGACCGCCGCATGAAGCGCGCACGATTGCCAGTAGGCGCCGGACATCTCAATAAGCTTTGCAGGAGAAACAACCGATGGTTTCATGCTGGTTACCCTTTTTTTTGTACCTTTCGCCAGGCGAGTTCTTCCGTGGTGGGCTTGAAAAACTCGGGTGCCTGAAAATGATCTTCGGAACATCTTTTTGAAACGGCAATCAGCATTCTTTTGCACATCCATCGCAAGACCGGAATCAAAAAAACGCTGAAGGTCAGTCCGACCACGCCTCTGGGGAAAAACCGCGATATGATTTTCAGTTCCGTCGACCGGGTTCCGTATTCGCTGAGCTGAAAATCCATCAGCATCTCTCCGGGGCTTTTCATTTCGCCCACCAGAATCAGACGCCGGGATGGCCATATTTCCAGAACGCGCCAGAAATCGAGGGCGTCTCCAACGGAAAGCTTCACGGGATGTCGCCGGCCCCGGGTTATGCCCACGCCCCCGAACAGCTTGTCCAGCCGCCCCAGGAATCTCCAGACCCCATCGGCGACATACCATCCGTTCTCTCCGCCGAGGCGGACGATCAGGTCCCAGACCGCAGCGGGTTTTGCCTGAATCCGGATGCGGCAGGCGATTTCCCTGACCTCTCCGCCGGCATAGTCCGCATCGCCGATTTGTTCCCATTCGGGAGGAATCATCAGTCCGGCGTCGGTCCAGGAGGTTTCGACCCGTTTTTCCTGACGTACCTGGAGAATTCTTCGAATCGTGGCCCGGCAATCCATCAGGTCCTGAGGGATCATTCGGGAAATGCAATTTCCACGGCATACGACGTTATGGCGGAGACTCTCGGCCAGGGGGCGGGCCAGGGAGGCGTGCACCGGCGTAAACAGATGAATCCAGTATGCGCTGAGTTTCTCGCTGACAAACGGCAGGACAACAAACAGGCGGGGCCTGAGGCCGGCTTCCTCGGCGTAAATTTGAAACAGCTCCCGGTAGGTCAGAATATCGGGGCCGCAGATATCAAAGACGCCTCCCCGCACGGCCTCGTTTTCAAGGCAGCCGACCAGGTAAGCCAGCACGTTGCGGATGAATATCGGCTGAACCTTGTTATGGATGCCTTTGGGCGTGATCAGAATGGGCATCCGTTCCACCAGATACCGCATCATCTCAAACGAGGCGCTGCCGCATCCAAGAATCATGGCGGCCTGCAGAACGGTGGCCGGAACGGGCCCGGATTGCAGAATCCGTCCCACCTCGGCCCGGGAACTCAGATGATGCGTGAGATTCGGTTCATCGGGAATCAGACCGCCCAGATAGATGATGCGTTCGATGCCGGCTTGAGCGGCGGCCCGCACCATGTTCCGGGCCGCAATTCGGTCGGTTTTCACATAATCTTCGGTATGGGGATTCATCGAATGCACCAGATAGTATGCGGCCCTGCATCCCTGAACGGCCCCTTGCAGCGAATCCGGATCCAGCACATCTCCTTTGACCGCTTCGAGCATGGGATGATCGGCCCAAAGCCGGGAGGAGAGCTTTTCCATCGAACGGGACATCACGCGAACCCGGTATCCGGCCTCCAGCAGCCTGGGAACCAGGCGACCGCCCACATAACCGGTGGCGCCGGTCACCAGAACCGGTTTCAACCGGAACAGCGGATCCTCGTTCGCCCGAATTCGTGAATCGTCCACTCAAATCACTCCCCGGTAAAATGCCAGCTGTTTAGCGTATGGCTGATAAAGCGCCGCAATATCCGCCATTTCCGATGAAGAAAGCGGGTTGAAACTCGTTGCGGCTCGAGCGAGGGTTTCGACTTCCGACACCGTCGAACAACCGACGATTGCCAGTGTAATTTGGTAGGACAGCGCAAACCGAATCAGGCGTTCCGCGCTGATTCCGGCATGAGAAAAGATATAATGCGAGGCGCCCAGCACCTTCATGCCGATCACGGCGATTCCCTTTTGAAGCGCCGCCGGAAGCGTGGAGGTTAAAAACCCCCCGAGCGAGGCCTCCACCGGATTGACCGGCATCATCACGGCATCCACGGGCCAGTTCAAAACCGCTTCCGTCAGAACGGCCGGATCATGGTGTCCTGTCACACCGATCAATCGAACCCTTCCGGCAGCCCTGGCCTCGACAAATGCCTCCAGAGCGCCGCCAGACGCGGCGATCAGGTCCAACTCTCCATGGGTCCGCACGTCGTGAATCTGCCAGAGATCCAGATAGTCGGTATGGAGCCGCTCCAGGGTTTCGTCCAGGTCCCTGAGAGCGGAAAGCCGGTCTCTTGCGGCGGATTTGCCGGCCTGAAATATTTGGGACCGGATACGGGGTCTTTCCGACCAGACAGAACCGTAATATCTTTCGCTGTCCGCGTAGGCCTTTGCCGTATCAAAATACGTCATGCCGCAGTCCAGCGCCTTTCGGATCACCTCGCAGGCCGGCTCGGGTTTTCCGTAAGTGCGCAACGCACCTTCTCCGCCAAGTCCCACCCGGGTGACCCGGCGGCCGGTTTTTCCAAAATTCGCGGTTAACATCCCGTGTGGTTCCATGGCGCAATCTCCGGCAGCATTTTCCGCCTTTCAGTTGATCCTGAACTCAACCGTCCACAACCTTTCTCCCTGCCGGACCTCGATGGCCTCGGGGTGAATCGTTTGAATGTAGCAATCATCCGCCGTCTCACCCTCGTGCAGAATGCAGCCGTTGATCACCACAATCCGCCTCAGGGGATCCTCGGCCCATGCAATGGCCTGAATTCTCAAGGAAGAATCCTTCAAAAGCGGCGGAGCAGCACTTTTGGGGACGGGATTATCCGCGGACCTGTGCGGCATCGAAGGCGGAGGCGGTGGATCATCATGCACAACCGGCGTATCCTGCGACGTTTGAACAGCGGGCGGCGCATTCGATTTGGGTTTAACCTGAGGTTTCGAATCCGGAAACGGCGACGCGGGAGACACATTCTGAATGGGCGGTTTCGCATGTTTCGGGACATTTGCGCCGCTCTGCGGAGGGGCCGGTTTCACCGGGACGTCCTTCGGCTTGGGCAGCCCTTGATGAGGCGTCCGGATCGGTTGCGCCGCGCTTCTGAAACCTTCCTCACTCTTTGATTCCGAGTCCTGGAAAGCGGAATTTACCGGCAGGGTTTTGTGTATCCACACGCCGCCGGCGGTCAGAAAACCAAGGGACGCCATGACGACCGCCCAGAAACCGGGTTTGTGCCAGGATGTTTTCCGCACCGCATGCCCCGGAAGTCTTTCCGGCGGCATTTGTGCGCCGCTTCGAGCGGCGGCAAATCCATCGGTAGTCTGATCTTCAAGTTTTTTTAAGGCCTTGAGTATCGCGCTCAATTTTTCTGTTCCATTCGGGGATCTGTATCCTGAACCGGAAGGTTCGGACGAAGACGGGGTATGGACAAAGACGGCGTATGATTGTACAGCACCATCTGGGTCAGGGGGCCGACCAAGCCGTCCACGGGAATGCCGTTGTGTTTCTGAATATTCACGATGGCTTGCCTGGTTTTTGCATCGTAAAATGGCGTCATGTCGATGTCTGAAAATCCGATCTGTTTCAGGTTCATTTTCAGCGACACTATCGCGGACGAACCGGAATTCAATGAAACCGTGCCCTGGTAGGCAAAAAAATCCTTCCAGAAAACATAGGCATATCCTGTCCGGAAAGGCGCCAGCGCTTCGGGAGCGATCAAAATCCGTTCACCTACGCCTCCGCAGACCAGACGCCCCGAGTCGTCAAAACCCTCCAGGCTCAGATAATGGGGAAATATGGCTGTGGGAAGTTTCAGTTCGATCACCGCGGGAAGATTCAAGGCCGCAAGCTTGTCAATATGCCAATTCAAGGCCTGAACCTTCAGGTCGTGCTGTCCGGCCGCGGTCTGAAAAAAGTCCGCATCGTTTGCAATCTCATCCAGGTAGGGACGGATCTTCACGTTCGAATCCCAGAGCGACAGAATATTTTCCAGCGCGCTGTACCGGGATGCTCTGAAATCGATTCCTGAAATCCAGGCTGCAAGGCTTGCGGAATCGTCAAAGGTCGGGCGCGTCTCCGCGGGGGCAGCCAGCGGTTCGGTGTTTGCCGAAGAGACGGCGTCAGCGTCCGGTTCCAACACTTTCGAGGCCACGGCCGGGGACGGAGATGGAAATATTTCGGAAGATGACTCGATCCGGGTTGTATCCGTTCGGTGCATCCAGAAGCCGGCGGTTCCAACGACAGCCAGCGCGGCCGCAAGCGCCGCCCATTTCAACCAGCCGCCGAATCGCGCCGGGGTTTTTCCGCTGATCTCGGCCACGGCTTTTCCGGCAATGGCCGCGGTAATCCGCTTTTGATCCAGGCCAAAGGCGGTCAACAGCGCGCGGTCGCAGACGATATTGATTCGCCGGGGAATGCCTTTGGCGTATCGATGAATCGCACGCAGGGCCCCGGAGTCAAAAACCACGCCGGAATGGAGCGAAGCAACCTGAATCCGGTGCTGAATATAATTTTGCGTTTCCCGAAAATTCAAGGGCCTGAGACGACAACTCAGGGTAATGCGCTGCGCGAGTTGTCTCAGGGCATGGGTGGCCAGCAGCTGACCCAGTTCGGGCTGTCCCACCAGGATGATCTGCAGCAGTTTTTCACGGGTCGTTTCCAGGTTGGAGAGCAGCCGGAGCTGTTCCAGAACATCGGGAGGCAGATTCTGAGCCTCGTCGATCAGCAGAATCGAATTTTTCCCCCTTTGCTTCTGTTCGATCAGGAAGGCGTTCAAGGCGTCGATCAAAGTCTTGAGATGGTAGGAAGCCGAATCGATGCCGAATTCATCGTTGATCGCCTTGATCAATTCGATTGGATCGAGTCTGGGATTGAAGATATAAGCGGCCTCGGTATCCTCATCCAGGGTTTCCAGAAAAGCCCGGCACAACGTGGTCTTGCCGGTCCCCACCTCGCCGGTGATTTTGACGAACCCGTCCCCGTGCTTGACCGCATACCGCAGATGCGCCAGCGCTTCCTTGTGGCTGGCGCTCAGGTACAGGTAATCGGGATCCGGAACCAGTTTGAAGGGTCTTTCCTTGAATCCGAAAAAATACTGATACATGATACCTCGCACCGCGATTCGATCAGAATCGGGGAATACGGCATTGCCGGCGTCGGCAGCCGAATGCCTCCCCTGTTTTTGACCGGTTTTTGAATTTCATTCATATCACACTCCGAAGAGGGAATCAAAATATCATGGCCGTATTTGAACCCGGGCCAGAACATCCTGAATCCCGCACAGGGAAGCGCCGTGCCCGGGATACAGGTTTTCCACCGGCAGGGCTGAAAGTTTTCGAAACGATTTCTCTATGTCGGTCCAGCTGCAGCAGAAACGATTCAGCTCACCGCAGCCGCTGATGTTCAGAATCGTGTCCCCGCTGATCAGAGACCGGGAATCCTGATGATAGATGCAGATGCTGTCAGGGGTGTGACCCGGCGTTTCAATGATCCGCCACCCTTCCAGACCGTGAATATCCTGACCTTCCTGAAGCCGGCACTGAAAAGGATACCCCACTTTTGACGCTTTTCTGAAAACGAAAAATGGCATGCCCGTCTTTGCGCTGATCACTCCCTGATACAGGTTTCTCAAAGGATGGCTCAATCGCGGGATGATGGGAATCAGACCGACGATCCATCGCCGGAACCGGGGAACCGGAATCCGTTTACGTTTGCTTGCATACGGCATCGCGCCGGCGGAAAACATCACGACCGCGTCCGGATAATATGCCAGAAGCCTCTCGATTCCGCCGATGTGATCGATATGGAAGTGCGTCGCGAAGATCAAGCTCACCGGGGCCTTGCCGATCCGAGTGGCCGTCAGATCCGCTGCAAGCCGGGTACCCGGATCGACCACGACCCACCCGTTTTTTCCGTGAATCAGATAGGTCGCGGCATACCCACCGTCCACGCGCTCGATCATGATCCCCCTTCGGGCGTTTTGAAAGCTCCGGGTCTTGAAACCGGTAGCGACGATTTCGAGTTGCGGCTTGCAAGAAACGGCGATCTATAGAATAATTTATTATACCATTCACAGTAGATGGCTGCGCAACCAAACGAGGAAGGAACCTCTCCGGATTTATGAAAATGCGGCAAAAACCGCCTGTGATTCAGCCAGCCGGCAATCGAATGCTCCGAATGGCCGTCATTGCACTGTTACTTGTGCTTGGGGCCTGCAGCGGACTCGAGCCGATTCAGGATCTTCGAATTCTGGATCAGAATCCAGCGGCCCATCTGAACCCCGTGGATTCCGGCCGTCCGATCATGGACGCTCAAAGCCAGCTGATCGAGAGCAAAGCCTTTCAGGACCGCCTGTTTGCGCCCTGGCACCGGCAGGCGCCCGAGTATTCGAAATCGTTTCCGGAGCAAAAGCTGCTCGAATTCGGCAGGAATCCCGGATACGGGGAAAACAGAAGACCGCACGATGCCGCATGGATTCGAGGCATCACCCGGAACGCCGATATGGGCACCTATCCGAATGCCTGTTTTCCCGCGATCACGATCCGCAACACGGACATTCGAGCCCTTCCGACACATAAACCCCACTTTACCAGCTTTCAGAGTCCGGGCCAAGGCTATCCTTTTGACAACCTGCAGGAATCGTCCATGGCCGTCAATACGCCGGTCTTCGTCAGCCATGTCTCCCGCGACCGTGCCTGGGTTCTGGCCGAATCGCATTACTGCCTCGGATGGATTCCGGCCGCGGATATCGCCCGCACGGATGAGGCTTTCATTCAGGCCTGGCAATGCGGAAGCTATATCTGCATGGTCAAGGATGAGGCGCCGATCTGCGACGAATCCGGCACGTATCATTTCAAGGCGCCCCTGGGATCCATATTTCCTCTGATCGCAAAAAACGATGCCGGATACAGAATCCGCATCGCGGTTCCGGACGAAAACCGCCGGGCGGTCATCAAACCGGCTGCGGTTGAAGCATCCCTTGCCTGCATTCAGCCCCTGGCGATGACCACGGCCAATGTCGCCCGGGTGGCGATGGAATTGTCCGGCGAGCCCTATGGCTGGGGAGGCATTCTGATGAACCGCGACTGTTCGGCGATGATCAAGGACCTGTTCGCCCCTTTCGGAATCTGGCTGCCGCGAAACTCATCCGAACAAGCTGAACAGGGCCGCTTTATCGATCTTCGCAATTTACCGGACGCCGAAAAGAAAACACGGATTCTGACGGACGGCGTTCCCTTTGCCACCCTGCTCTGGTTCAAGGGCCACATCATGCTCTACATCGGCGGCTTTCGGAATGAGCCCCTGGTATTTCACAACACCTGGGGGGTACCGACAAAAGGTCTTTTTGGAAAATCCGATCGCGCCATCATCGGCTGCGCGTCCGTGACAACGCTGGCGCCGGGCAGGGAACGACGGGATTTTGACAGAAAAAAGGGTACGCTGCTTCAGCGCGTGGAAAGAATGATCTTTCTGGACGGCATGCGACCGTGATCTAAAAAATGACGGTTTGGACAAGATTTACCGGCAGTCCGACTTTCCGCTCATATGGTTGCGGCGAAGGGTTTCAAGATATTGACCGCACTGGCGATGGTCCTTGCACTCGGCGATAACGGTCTGCAGGTACTGAATATTCCTCTGAACGGACTCCCTGTAAAGATCCGTATCGATCTGCCATCGGGTTCTGAAATGATCGCGCATGTAACAGCCGATGTCATTAAAATCATGGCAAAGACGCTTCTGAACCACGCGCTCGTAAAAGTCCTCTGTTTTTCGAAGCAGTTCAAGCTCCGAATTAAATCCCGGAAGTCCGGCCTCGTTAAACTCCTGGAACAGCAGCAGCAGCTTCTCCAGGTATTTTCTATCGGCCATCTGAGCCAGCAGATCCGCGGAACCCAGTATGTTTCCGAGCATTCGAATCGATTCGTTTCGAAACTCGATATCCGTGGGAACCACGCTCAGCTTGGTGCTGGTGATGATCGCCGCGCAATCGTCAAGATCCTGGCGCGAAAAATTTTTGGCCGCAAGGTAGCTCCGCACGAAGTCGATGCTTCGTTCCTCATGGTTTGCCGTATACTTGGCGCCCGAACCTTCCAGGTCGTTCTCTGTCTGAATCAGCCCGGCATCGTGAAAAAGGGCGCAGATCAATCCCAGGGTCAACTCGTGAGAACTGAAAGAAATGCCCCTGACAAATGCGCCGTGCAGCAGCCTGACAACCGCCAGCGTAACGGCCATGGTATGTTCAAGATCATGATACCTCGTGTTACAGGCCCGATACCCTGGAAAATCGCCCTGAAAAAGACGGATGACATCCGCCTGCACCGACGCGAACGTCAGAAAATCGCACATTGGATCCATGAGGGAAATGACGTATCGGATCTCTTCAAAAACAGCCGCGTGATCCTCCGTGCTCAGAAGGTCGCTGCGTGTACGCTGAGGGTCATTCATAAGACTTTGGCGTCTCCTTGCACCCAAGAAAAAGATCAATGATTTTTTACACGTGGTTTTTTTTATAACATACATTCAATTTCCGTTCCAAAAAAATAAATTCCAAACCATTTGGCACGACGCCCCTTCTCAACCGCTTTTTCCGGGCAAAACACACGGCTGAATTTCCAATGCTGCTGCCCATCGATTTCCTTGTCCTTGCCAATGAATCAATTTTTGCTTATATTTTTCAAAAATTGTCATTAAGGAACCTTTATGCGCATTCTTCTGGTCGAAGACGATACAAAGATCGCCTCTTTCATCACTAAAGGGTTTACCGCTGCCGGATTTGCCGTGGATGCGGCCGCCGACGGGAACGAGGGGCTGTTCCTGGCGCAATCCTGTCCCTATGACGCCGCGGTCATCGACATCATGCTGCCCGGACTGGACGGCCTGAGCCTGATCGAACGCCTGCGCTCGCAGAAAATCAACATTCCGGTCATAATTCTCAGCGCGCGGCGATCCATCGACGACCGGGTCCGGGGGCTTCAGACAGGCGGCGACGACTACCTGACCAAGCCGTTCGCCTTTTCCGAACTGCTCGCCCGGGTTCAGGCCCTGATTCGAAGGGCCGGCGGCATATCCGATCCGACCCGGCTGAGCGTGGAGGACCTGACCATCGATCTGCTCTCCCGGGAGGTATTTCGCAAAAACCGAAAGCTGGATCTTCAGCCCCTGGAGTTTTCGCTTCTGGAATACCTGATGCGAAACGCCGGAAGGGTGGTTTCCAGAACCATGATCATGGAGCACGTCTGGAACTACAATTTCGATCCCCAGACCAACGTGGTGGAGGCTCGAATCTGCCGGTTGCGGGACAAGATCGACAAGGGCATGGAACCCAAACTGATTCATACGGTGCGGGGAGTGGGCTATGTTCTTAAGAAAGCTGAATAGGCTGCGCCACACCCTGGCCTTTCGCCTGACCCTCTGGCATGCGGGGATATTCACCCTCACCTCCTGCGTGGCCTTCCTGATGTTCTACATGCTGATCATTTCCGTAATCCGGCAGCGGATCGATGCGGATCTGCTCAGCCAGGTCAACCAGTTCTCGACCCTGCTTTCCGTCAAGGGCGTCGATGCGGTCAAGCGGGTCGCGGTTCTGGAGGCCCAGGCCGCGGGGGTCAAAAAGATCTTCATCCGCCTGCTCCACCGGAACGGAGAGATCTTTTCCTCATCCAACATGACCTACTGGCAGGATATCGATGTGAACCGCGGGGCACTGGAGCAGGTTCTCAGCCGGGGCTCCCCGGTTTTCGACACCATGGTCATTGCCAAACGCAAATCGGAGATCCGGGTCTGCTACGGCATGATCGGTCCGGGAATTCTGCTGCAGCTTGGGCAGTCCATGGAGGAATACACCCGTTTTATCGAGGCGTTTAAAAAGATTTTCATCGCCACCATGAGTCTGCTCGTGGTGCTGGCCGCCCTGGCCGGATGGTTCATCGCCCGCAGGGCCGTGTCCGGGGTCGAGGCGGTGACGCGGACCGCGCGCCAGATCGCGGACGGAGCGCTCGAAAAAAGGGTGCCCTCCCTGCCGGGACAGGACGAGATCAACCGGCTGGCCACCACCTTCAACGAGATGATCGACCGCATTCAGGGCCTGGTATCGGGCATTCGGGAAATGAACGACCATATCGCTCACGACCTGAAGAGCCCGGTCACCCGGATCCGCGGTCTGGCCGAGGTCACCCTGACCACGGACCGGTCCCTTCCCGCGTTTGAAGCTATGGCGGCTAGCACCGTCGAGGAATGCGACCGGCTTCTGGACATGATCAACACCATGCTGGTCATCAGCGAGGCCGAGGCCGGCGTTCAGCGGCTGCAGCCCGAGTCCCTGGACATGGCGGCCGTAATCCGGGAAGCCTGCGAACTGTTCGAGCCCTTTGCCGAAGACAAAAAGGTCGGCCTGTCCTGCATCGCGCCGGATCAGGCCGTGATCCAGGGCGAGATCGGAAAGATTCAGCGCATGGTCGCCAACCTGATCGACAACGCCGTCAAATATACGCCTTCGGGCGGCTCCGTCAGCCTGACCCTGGCGGAGGAAACCGGCCATGTCCGGCTGGAGGTATCCGACACCGGCATCGGCATCTCGGAAAAAGACCTGCCGCATGTTTTCGAACGCTTCTACCGGTGCGATCAAAGCCGGTCCGAACCCGGAAGCGGACTGGGGTTGAGCCTGGTCAAAGCCATCGTTCAGTTTCACGGCGGGCAGATCGCCGTGGACAGTGCACCGGGCCGTGGAACTCGCATTCGGATTCTTCTGCCGAAAAATCCGATGCAGAAAACCGCCTTGAACCGGCATACTTTCGAAAAAAATCCGGATCCGCGGTAACATGACCAAATGGTAATGTTTCGGTCATATTCCGGTAAGCTTTGCGTGCTATGGTTCGATCAGGCAGGAAAACGAAACTGCCGTGTCGTTATGAATCATTTAATCAAGTTACAGGAGGAATCATCATGAATCCACTGAAGCGTTTTTCAAAATCGATTTCCGTCTTGCTGGCCTCGCTCATGCTGACGGGATTCGGGGCGTTTCTGCCATGGGTCGATGCGTCGCAGGCCGGGGTCCCGGAAAGCTTTACCGAGCTTTCCAAAAAGGTGAGCCCCGGCGTGGTAAACATTCGAACCGTCAAAACCATCAAAGGAGGGGGGCGCGTTTTCCGGCACTTTTTCGGCGACCGCTTCGGCGATCAATTCGGCGGCAAGAACCCCTTTGAGGATTTTTTCAATCTCTTTCCCGAAAACGACCAGGGCCGGGAATTCAAGCAGCGAAGCCTGGGGTCCGGATTCATCATCGATGCCGAAGGCTATATCGTGACCAACAATCATGTGATCGATAACGCCGATGAGATCATCGTCCGGCTTTCCGATGAAAAAGAGTTCGACGCCGAACTGGTGGGGCGGGATTCCAACACCGACATCGCGCTGATCAAGATCAAGGCGCCCAGGGACATCGCTTTCCTCAAGATGGGCGATTCCGACGCACTTGACGTTGGATCCTGGGTGCTCGCCGTCGGAAGCCCCTTTGGCCTGGAGCAAACCGTTACGGCGGGAATTGTCAGCGCCAAGGGACGCGTGATCGGTTCCGGTCCGTATGACGACTTCATTCAGACCGATGCTTCCATCAACCCCGGAAACAGCGGCGGCCCGTTGGTGAACATGGACGGAGAGGTGGTGGGAATCAACACGGCGATTGTCTCGAGCGGCCAGGGAATCGGCTTTGCCATTCCCATCAACCTGGCCCAGGGCATCATCGCGCAGCTCAAGACCCAGGGAGAGGTGACCCGTGGCTGGCTGGGCGTCAGCATTCAGGATCTTTCTTCGGAACTCGCCGAATACTACCGGATCAGCGAGAAAAAGGGCGTTCTGGTGACCGAGGTGTTCAAGGACGACCCGGCGGACAAAGCCGGAATTCAGGCGGGCGACGTGATCGTTGCCATTGACGGGAAACCGGTTTCGACCAGCCGGGAGCTATCCGCCACCATCGCCAATCTTCCGGTCGGCCATGCGGCCAAGCTCTCCGTCGTGAGAAAGGAAGAAAGGAAAACCATCGAGGTCAAACTGGCCAAGCGGGCCGAGACCGCATCCCGCCCGGCCAGGAGTCAGGATCAAAGCGACGACTGGGGCCTGGCGGTTACGGAACTCACCCCTGAGATCAAACAGCAATTCGGATTTGAAAAGAATGAAACCGGCATTCTCGTGACCGGCGTAAGCGGAAACAGTCCGGCGGAAAAAGCCGGCCTGCAGCGGGGCGATCTGATCAAGGAAATGGATCATGAACCGGTTCCGGACATCAAAACCTTCACGGCCCGAATGGACAAGATTCAGAAGGACCAGTCCATGTCCCTTTTGATTCAAAGACCGCGCGAAGGATTCAAGGTGGTTACGCTGACCCGCTGATTTTTTCCTCCTCCAGCCTTCCGCCGTCAACCGCGGCGGCGGAAGGCGCCCCTTTTTCGGCGGTCATCCTACGGCCTTGACGGCGAAAAGGCGATCGATCTCCCGCTCCGTATACCCCAGATCGCCCAGAACGTGCCGGGTGTGCTCGCCAAGCGCAGGCGCGGATTTTCGGGCAATCGTGCGGGCCTTGCCGAAATGAACGGGAAAACCGGCGGCCTTGCCCTCCCCGTAAACCGGATGTTGAAAAGTCCGAACATAGCCGTTGGCCAGGGCCTGGCCGTCGCAAAGCACATCTTCGATTCTCTGTACAGGACTGAACATCAGGCCGTATGCCGGAAAAATCTCCATCCATTCATCCCGGGTTTTTCCGGCAAACACCGGATCGAAAATCGCGACCAGCTCGGGATAGCGCTGCTGGCGGCCGGCTTCATCGGAAAACCTTGAATCATCGAGCAGCCGGCTCTGGCCGGTGGCCTCGCAGAACGGCTTCCAGTATCTTTCCTCGGGATGATGGGTTCCCATGATCCAGTTTCCGTCCTTGCACAGAAAGCTGTTTCGAAGCGGGGAGTTGTTTTCGCGGGCCCAGAGAACGGCCGGATCCAGGGAAAACATGCCCCGGATCGTCACATTGGACTGCATCAGCCACAGGGCGGTTCCATAGAGCGAGACATGAACCTCCTGCCCTGTGCCGAACCGCTCCCGGTAGAACAGGGCACCGAGAATCGCCTGGGATGCGGAAATCGCCGCGGCCTGGTCCAGAACCGCGAGCTGCATCACCAGGGGTTCGCCGTTTCCGGTCGCGAACATCATGCCGGAACGGGCCTGGGCCATGGGATCGAAGGCGCCGGCATCCGACAGCGGGCCCTTCGGACCGAAGCCCGAAATGCCGGCATAGATCAGCTCCGGACGAATTCCCGCCAGGGACGGGTAATCTATTTTCAGGCGAATCCGGGTCGATTGGCGAAGATTGGTGATGAAGACGTCTGCGGTTCGAATCAATTCATCAAACACCTGCCGTCCCTGGGCATGTTCGATATCCAGACAGATGCTTTTCTTGTTCGGGTTGGACACCTCGAACATCATGGAATTGGAATCCGGAGCCTTGAGGTTGATATGACCCAGGCCGTACCAGGTTCTTTCCGGATCACCGGACAGGGTTTCCACCTTGATCACCTCGGCCCCCAGTTCTCCCAGAATGGCGGCGGCGCCCGGTCCGGCATGAAACACTCCGCATTCCACGACCCGAATCGAGTCGAGCAGGCAGGCGCGATCTTCCTTGTTTCCTTTCATGGACTCACTCCCGCACCGGTCCGCATTCCGGCGGCCGACCCGTCCCGCTCATTCCGAATCTTTCAGAGATCCCAGCAGATCGGCATTGGCCCTGCTTTCCGCTTCGATAAAGTTTTTCAGCGTCGCCACGGTCATGCTGATCACAGCCGGATAGTTCTTTTCACTCGCCGACTGCAGGTCATCCATGACCACGGATACGAAGCTGATGATGCCGGCGCGATACTGGTGTTCCTTTAACAGGGCCTGCTTTCTGGCATCTCTGACGGCGAAACTTAATGCATCGCTTGAAGATGTTTCCGCTGCGGCCGGTTGTGATGACTGATCCTGAATTTCCTCCTTCTCCACAGCGTCGTTTGCCCCGCCCTTTTTCCTGAATGAATCAAAGATTTTCAACGGTTTCCTCCTGTTCACAAAATATCCGCACCGAAAAACCCTCGGGCTCGATTAAGGTTCGATCGCCGGAGTCAAAATCATGCGGCGAATCTGTCTGCTGATAATTTTTTTTGGGCGGCGGGTCAATAAAAGAATTTGGGGAGCGCAGCATCATGCCGCCTTCGACAAATCGCGGATGGCCGCAGGACCTATTGGGGCGCCGAAGCAGGACATCCTCCGCCAAGGGCCTTGTAAAGCCGGATCAGATTGGAGGCCACCTCGCCCCGGCTGATCGCCGTCTGATCCTGATACGAAAGCAGGGAACTGCGGATATCGAGAACATCCCGGTAATCGATCAATCCGGCAGAATACCGGTTCCGGGCCAGGGCCAGGGACTGTTCGGAAGCGGCCGCCGCCGCCTCCAGTGCCTGTAGCCGCACCTGCTCCTCGGCAAAGGCTTTCAGCGCATTTTCCACTTCTTCCAGGGCGGCCAGCATCACGGATTCGTATTCGATCAGCGCCTGCATGCGGACGGCGTCCTGAACCTCGATGTCCCTGCGAATGGCGCCAGCATCGAAAACATTCCAGGAAAGCTGCGGCCCCAAACTGTAATATCGATTCGCGCTCGTCGACAGGTTCGGGGTGTCCAGTTCGAGGGAACCGAAAAGCGAAAACCGCGGGTAAAGCTGGGCCTCGGCAACGCCCACCCGCGCCGTCTCCGCGGCCAGAGTCCGCTCGGCGCCGCGCACATCGGGCCGGTTTCGCAGCACCTCGGCCGGCGCCTTCAAGACGATTTCACGGGGGCCGATGGGTATGGATTGCGGTTCTTCGGCCAGTTTTTCCCGTACCGCTCCCGGATAAGCGCCCAGCAGAAAGGCCAGCCGGTTTTCGGCCGCCTCGATATCGCTTCGCAATGAAGGAATGCCGGACCGGACATCTTCCAGGTATGCCCGGCCCTGCTGCACGTCCAGATCGCTTGCAAGCCCGGACTGGTACCGAATCACAGCCAGATCGTAAAGCTCCTGCGCAATCCGCAGACCGGCTTCGGCCGATCGAAGCCTCGACCGCAGGGTTCTCGCTTCCACGTAATTGAGCGCCACCTCGCCGGCCAGGCTCACCCATGCGTCGTTCAGGGCTTCCTGGTTCGACTCCAGATCCGCCTGCGCCGCCTCGATGGAACGGCGTACGCCCCCAAAGAGATCGAGTTCCCAACCCGCATCGAATCCCAGCATGTATGACTCGTCATGCCGCCAGCCGTCTGAGGACTGTCGGGCACCGCTGTAGGTTGCCGACCCCGAGGCGTCGAGAACGGGATATCGTTCCGACGCGCTTTTTCCTCTGCGGGCCCGGGCCTCGAGCACTCTTACGCGGGCCTTTCGAACATCGGTATTGGTTTGAACCGCCTGCTCGACGAGATCCGTCAGAACCGGGTCGTTAAAGACCGTCCACCAGTGAATCAAGGTCTGCATGGATACGGAACCGGAAGCCGATGCGGCATCCGGTTCATTGAGCCACTTTTCCGGCGCCGCAGGCGCCTGAGGTTCGTAATCCGGCCCCACAGCCGCGCAGCCCCAGAACATCAGGCACGCCGTCAGGCAGATCCAACTGAACAGTTTCATTTTCTTTTTCTTGATCATCTCATTCGTGCCTCAGAGCCTCGATCGGATCCAGCCGCGCGGCCTGCCGGGCGGGAAGATACCCGAAGACGACGCCCACGGCCGCCGAGAAAACAAAGGACAGCGCGATGATGCCTGTGTTCAGAATAAAAGGAACCTGCAGAATGCGGACCAGAAATGCAGAAGCCGACAGCGCCAGCGCAATGCCCATGACCCCGCCGATCGAAGAAAGCACCACGGCCTCGATCAGGAACTGCAGCAGGACCTCCCGTTCCAAGGCTCCGACGGCCAGACGGATGCCGATTTCCCGGGTGCGTTCGGTAACGGAAACCAGCATGATGTTCATGATGCCGATGCCGCCGACCAGAAGGCTGACTGCGGCGACGGCGCCCAGAAGCGCGGTCAGCACGCGGGTGGTTCCGGTAAGGGTTTCGGCGATTTCCTTCATGTCGGCGATGTGAAAATCATCTTCCTGCGTGGCCGGAATGCGGCGCCGCTCCCGCAGGAGTCCGGCGATATCGCCGGCGGCCTTCTCGGTGGAGGCGCCTTTTTCCACCGAAACCTGAATGATGCCGATGTCCTGATTGCCGGCGATGCGCCGCTGAAAGGTCCGCAGCGGAATCAGCGCCAAGTCGTCCTGATCAGTGCCAAACCCGGATTGCCCTTTGGACGCCAGCACGCCGATAACCTGACATGGAATCTTTTCGATTCTCATCTTGCTTCCCGTGGGATCCTGGGTTCCGAAAAACTTCTTTCGCACCGTGGCCCCCAGAATGCAGACCGCCTTGCCGGATCTGAGCTCGTTTTCCGTGAACTGCCGCCCGGTTTCCAGGGACCAGTCCCGGACCTTGAAATAACCGTTGTCCGTTCCCGTCACCGTGGTGGACCAGTTCTGATTTCCGAATATGACCGTGCCGGAGCTGGATGCCGAAGGGGCGATTGCGGATATATTGGGAATTTGACGGGAAATGGCCTGAACGTCCTTTGCGTCAAAAGGGCTTGCGCTGGCCGAACTGCCGCCCGGACCGCGGTGCTGCCCGATCCGGATCACCAGCAGATTGCTTCCCAGCTTTTCAATGTCGGCCGATACCTGGGCCGTTGCGCCGCCGCCGATGGTAACCATGGCAATGACCGCAGCCACGCCGATCACGATGCCCAGCATCGTCAGCAGGGATCGCATCACGTTGCGCCGGATTTCCCGGAGCGCCAGCAGCAACGAATTCCACACCATAAGTTGAGGCTCCTCTAATCCTGACTCTGTATGACGCCGTCCATGAATCGGACGGTTCTTCCGGCATACCGGGCCATATCCGGCTCGTGCGTCACCATGACGATGGTGATGCCCCGGTTGCGGTTAAACTCGCAAAGCAGTTCCATGATCTCACGGCTGCGCGCCGAATCCAGATTCCCGGTGGGCTCGTCGGCCAGAAGCACGGCCGGTTCCGTGACAATGGCCCGGGCAATGGCAACGCGCTGCTGCTGCCCGCCGGAAAGCTCTCCGGGAGTATGGCGTTCCCAGCCTTTCAAGCCGACGGTCTCGATCGCTTTCAAGGCCATTTCCCGGCGCGTTGCCGCGGGCAGTTTCCGGTAAATCAGCGGAAGTTCGACATTTTCCAAGGCGGAAGTGCGTTTGAGCAGGTTGAACCCCTGAAAGACGAATCCCAGGTAGTGACGGCGGAGCCGGGCCCGCTGATCGCGCGAAAGCCCTCCGACCTCAACGCCCTTGAACCGGTACGACCCGCTGGTGGGCGTGTCCAGGCCGCCGAGAACGTTCATGCAGGTGGACTTTCCCGAACCGCTGGGCCCCATCACGGCCATGAAGTCGCCCTCCTCGATGCGAAGGTCGACATCGCGCAGGGCATGCAGGGCGGACTGCCCGTAACCGTAGGTCTTGGTGATGCCGGACAGCTCGATCAGCGGAACCTGGGCTCCGGGTTCGACCGCCTGCAAAAGCCGTTCATTCATGCTCAGGATTTCTCCATGTCGACGATCAGAAGGTCGCCGGCATGAATTTCGCCGGACCGTATTTCCGTCATGCTGCCGTCGGTTGCGCCGGTTGTCACGGACACCGGAAACGGCGCGTTGTCCTTCAGAATCCAGACGCGGCGCATGTTTGAATCATCCGGCGAACCGGCGCTTTTGTCTTTTGGCTGGGTGCGGCGCGGTCGGGGGATGAGTCTGGACAGAAATCCACGGCTTTCTTCGATCTTCGCTTCCTCCGGTTCCGCGGGCGAAAACCGCAGCGCGGCGTTGGGAATCAGCAGAGCATCGGAAACGTCCTGAACCATGATGTCCGCCGTTGCCGTCATTCCGGGCAGCAGCAGCATGTCCGGATTGTCGACCGACAGGACGGTTTCATACGACACCACGCCGCTTTCCGTACTGGAAGCATACCGCACCTGCACGATCCGCGCTTTGAAATACCGGTCCGGATAGGCATCCACGGAAAAATCCGCCTCCTGTCCTTCACGAATCTGTCCGATATCGGCTTCATCCACATTCACGTGAAGTTCCATTCGGGAAAGATCCTCGGCCAGGGTAAACAGAACCGGAGTTTCGAACGATGCCGCCAGAGTCTGGCCGGGTTCGACCTTTCGCTCCAGAATGATCCCGTCAATCGGAGAACGGATCACGGTTTTTTTCACATCCGACTCGTATTCGTTCAGAACCGCCGCGGCCTGGGTAACCCCGGCCTGAGCAGCAGCCTCGTCGGCCAGCGCTTTTTGAAGGGCGGCCTGAGCCGCATCCAGTTCGAGCAGCGAGGGCACCCTGCCGCCGCTGAGTTCCCGTGAATGATTCAGACGGTTGAGCTCGCTGCGGGTCTCGAAAACAGAGGCCTGGGATTGAAGCAGCTCGGCCCGTGCGGACTCCAGGGCCGCCTTGGACTGAAGCACCTGAGCCTCGATCTTGGATGCGTCCAGCAGGGCCAGCACCTGTCCGGTCTTTACGGTATCGTTAAAATCGACCAGCACGGTCTTGACCGTGCCCGAGACCTCCGAACCCACTTCCACCTTGTTGAGGGGCTGAATGGCACCGGTTGCCGTCACCGTAACCGCCAGCCGGCTCTGTTTTGCCGGAGCGGTTTTATACCGAACCGGCGACCGGCTTTCAAAACCATACTGTCTGATCAGGGCAAAGGCGACAATCAACAGGACGGCAACCACGCTCCAGACGAAGATTTTTTTTCGGCCGGATGCCGGCTTGCGGATTCCGATTTTGTCGGCTATCGGGTCTGAATCTTTCGAAGAACGAGAATTCATTTAAACTCCGAACCAATCTGCTTTACAGGACTTTTTGAACAACCACACAATAGCATGTGCCGAAGGTTCGTCAAGGACGAATCGCCCTGTTTCCTGAATACGTCACGACCGCTTCGGCATCAACGGCTTCTGGTGTTGTCGCATCGCATGCGCAAAAAGTTACAGATTCAATTCGAGGGCGAACCCCAATCCGATTTTTCAAAAGCCGTTTGAAGCAAAGGCGATTTTTGTTTTACATCGACTCAAACCTGTAACCTTTTGATTCGTTTCCCCGACAAATCATCAGACAGGTTTTCAGAATAATGCCATGCAGACAACCCGACACCCCGAAGAAAGGCGCTGATGACAATGATGAAAAACCTGATGACATCCATAGCGGTATGTGCCATGATTACAGCGCTATCGATATTTATAATGATTATGGGTCTTTGTGCATGGTCGCCGCCCGGATACTCGGACGAATTTCATGGATCGAATCGATTGGGCAGGCCGGCTTTCGACCGGTTCAATACGGATGAAGACGGAAAAATCAGCCTGGAAGCGTTCAAAAAGTTTTCCCCTTCCGGGCGGGCGCCCGAGGATGTTTTCAAATTTCTGGACAAAAACACGGATGGCGTTCTGACACTGGACGAATTTGAGAATGCAGAGCCCCCGCGCGAAAGGCGGCGCTGACGGAAATACGGTCTCTCCGGCGACGGCTCTGTTCTGAATGGATCTTATGGATCTGACTGCGGCGGCGGACGCCCTCATCGTGCAGCAGGTGATTGATGGCGACACGGAGGCCTTTGCGATCCTGCTGACCCGTCACCGGCATCATGTTCTTGGCATCGTCCGGAAACATGCGCCGTACGACGAGGCCGAAGAAATCGCCCAGGAGGTATTTATCCGTGCCTATCAATCGCTGCCGGCGCTTGAAAAACAGGATCGTTTCAAACACTGGCTGAGTTCCATTGCCGTGAAAACCTGCTGCGATTTCTGGCGGAAAAAGTACCGGTCCAGAGAAATATCCATCTCTGATTTTTCCACCGAGCAGTGCAACCGGCTGGATCAGATACTGTCCAGCCGATCGAATCAGGACTGGATCGAAGACAATGCGCGTCGGGAAATCCGGGAAATGCTGGACCAGGCCTTGAATCATCTCAGCCCGGAAGACCGGATGGCGCTGGAACTCGTCTACCTGGAAGGCCTGTCGTGCAGGGAAGCGGCGGATTTGCTGGGATGGACCATCGTCAATGTCAAGGTCCGGGCCTTCAGATCCAGAAAAAAACTCCATTCGCTGTTATCCAAGCCAGGGAGGCGGTCATGAAAAACGAAAACCCGAAACAGGATGCGCTGAAAGCGCTGCTGCGGAAAGCCTATCTTGAAAAGGAAAAACTTCCTGTCGGCGAGCGGTGGGAACAGAACGCGATGCGGGCCATCCGGCGCCTGCCGCATCCCCGAGGGTCAAACCACCTGGCCGCGTTTGAAGCGCTGGTCTGGAAATTCGCTCCGGCAGCCGCCGCGCTGATTGTTCTTTTCACCTTTGCTTTGTTCAGCATGGATCTGATACCGGACTCGGAAGTGGTTCGATATCTTTTTAACGGATTCAACCAGGACGGCATCGCCCGGTACTGGACGATTTGAGGCGTTTTTATGAAAAAATGGCGTTTGATCGCGGGAATCCTGCTGGTATTTATTCT
This sequence comes from Desulfobacteraceae bacterium UBA2245, assembly GCA_002347265.1. GTDB lineage: Bacteria > Desulfobacterota > Desulfobacteria > Desulfobacterales > UBA2245 > UBA2245. Next base: position 49,851 of record DDYB01000022.1, read on the forward strand.
GGGACTGGTCGTCGGCTCCTGGGGAACCGGCATGTATCTCCGGAACCGGCTGGACCGGTTCAGAGAAAACCCTGAAACTCGAAAAGCCTCCATTCTGGAACGGCTCAACCGAAGACTCGGGCTCACGGATGCGCAAAGATCCGCATTTGAAAGCATTGTCAATGAAACCGAGCAGAAGGTCGGAAAAAGCTTTGAAAAGCATGAAGCGGAAATGCAGGGCTTTATCGAGGAGAGCTTTGCGCAGATGGCCCGGATTCTGAGCCCGGAACAGCGCGAAAAGCTCAATACGCTTCGACAGGAGCTCGAGAAACGAAGAAAGGCGTGGGAAAACAAACCCGGCGGACAGCACCGCATGCACCCGCCCCCTCCGGAAGAATGACACCCCCCGGTCTGTCCTCCGTCCGCCGGGTTCGGGGCAGAGGACAGATTTTTTTTCGAATCTGAAACCGGTTGTTTCCCATCAGAACTTTTGAAAAACAATGCCCCGCATCCCTCTCCCCGCTGGTTCAGAAATAAGTCTGCAATCCGGAAACAATGGACTCGAAATTCAGAATTTCAGGCCCGTCTGAACCGTCAATCCGATCCGTAGCGATTTTCCGTTCATCACGACCAAATTGCGTTTCAAAGAAGATCCGCTCTTCGCCGGAAAGCGCCAGATCCCGGCTTGCCCGCATCTTTTCAACCACGACCTGCTTGTCCCGGTTCAGGGAAACCGGAACAAAAAAGTTCCGATAGGTCATGGAAGGCAGAATGCTGGCTTCAAAATAAGAAACCCGCCCTTCAATACCGTCAAATTTCACCAGAGGCCACAGCCGGGCGCTGAAGGAAAGCCGGTCGCCGGAAACAGACCAGAGCGTTTTATCACAACCGGCTGCCTGAAAACGGGCCGCCTGCATCTGAAGCGCATTCGGGTCGCCCGTCAGGCAAAGGGCGCGAATATATCCGTTTTCAGTGACGTCTTCATGGCTTTTTTTCGTCCAGGCCGCGCTTCGCCTTCGGGCCGCCGCCTTCTGGAACCGGTCCTTGTAGACAAAGGAGCAGTAATTGACCGGAAGATCGATTCGGCTGTTCTTTGCAAACCGGATCAACTCCAGGGCCGCCAGTTCGGATTCGAGCACCGTAACCTTTTCCCCGTGCAGAAATGTGTAGTTTCTTCGAACGACCTGGTTGAAATTGTGCGGCGTAAGCCGAAGCTGGTGCAGATTCAGAAAATCGATGCCGGCGTTTGTCATTTCCACGATTTTCAGCTTCATGAGCTCAAGATCTTCCGGAACTGCCGGAATCTCGACGGCAACATGGGGAATGATCCCCACGGCGGATGCGGCTTTTTCCAGGCTGTAATGCACGGCGCCGATATCAAACCGGATTTCGTCCAGGCCCGCATCCCGAAGCCTTGAAAGCATGTCCCGGGTTGCCAGGGTTCCGTTGGTGTACAGCCAGGCGTAGACGCCGGCGCCGAATCTTTTCTTGACCGCGGCCAGATAGCTCAGGCTCCGCTCAAAGGTCAGCAGGGGCTCTCCGCCGCTGATGCTCACACCTCTGAACCGGAATTTTTCGATATAGTCCGCATAGTCCGAAGGCTTGAGAAACTGAACGGTCTGAGTGGTGGGCACGTCGACCCCGCTTTGCTCCGTGGGGCAGTAGAAACAGCGGCAGTTGCATTTGCCGTTGATAAACAGGCAGGACCACAGGCCCTGTCCGCAGATTTCGCACCCCGGAGACAGCCGGGCGCAATCGAGCTTGGTGTCCCTGCAGCCGAATTTCACCCTGCCCTGCAGATCGGAAAGAATTCCGGCGCGACGATCCCCGGCGGTTCTGGCCCCGTCAACCGAAAGCCATCTCAGGTCTTCGTAATTGCGGCCGTATTCCTGCCGGTTGGCTTCAATGAGGCGGGATTTTAGGCGGTCCGATGGATGCATATCCGTTTTCCTGAACAGAGAGTGGATTCGAATGCGTGAAACAGGGTGCTTGATGCCCGCCACCTGGCGAATTGATCTTTGATCTTTGATCTTTGAGCTTTGAGCTTTGAGCTTTGTTCTGGAGCTGCTGCACCATTTTGTTTTTATTAGCAAAACAGCCGCGCGAAAGCAAGACGGAAAAGAGGCGCTTCAGAATCGCGGTTCACAAAAAAGGGCGTTCATGAAAGACGGCCGCAGGAACACGTTTCCGGGAACTGTCGAATGGCAAGGATGCCGTTGCCTGCTTGACATCGAGCGGACATTGGCATAAAAAATCCTTTTTACGAATGCGGCCGATCGCCTCCGCCGTTTTAAACACCAGCAAACAAGGAGACCGCCATGTCGGCAAGAATACTCAGCGGCACGGAAATTTCAAAAGAGATTATCGATGAGATCGCCACGGAGGTTCGGGGAATCAAGGAACAGCACGGCATCGTTCCGGGCCTGGCTACGATTCTGGCGGGAGAAAACCCTGCTTCGCTTTCTTATGTCGCTCTAAAGATGCGGACAGCCAGGCAGGTCGGCTTCAAGGAGGTGCAGGACAACCGGCCGGCAACCATCAGCCAGAGGGATCTGCTGGCGATCATCGACCGATACAACCGGGATGAAAGCATTCACGGCATTCTGGTTCAGCTGCCCCTTCCCGGCCAAATCGATGCGGATGCGATCATCAACGCCATTGATCCGGACAAGGATGTGGACGGGTTTCACCCGGTCAACATAGGGCGTCTGCTCATCGGCGGGACTCATGTGAAATTTCCCCCCTGCACGCCCGCCGGCATTCAGGAGATGATCCGCCGGGCCGGAATACCCACCGACGGCGCCGAGGTCGTGGTGGTCGGGCGCTCCAATATCGTGGGAAAGCCCATCGCCAACATGATGCTTCAGAAGGCGGCCGGCGCCAACGCCACGGTCACCGTGGTTCATACCGGCACCCGGAATCCCGAGGACCACTGCCGCAGAGCGGATATTCTGATCGTTGCCGCCGGAATGCCCGGTCTGGTCAGGCCGGCCTGGATCAAGCCGGGCGCCTGCGTGATCGACGTGGGCGTCAACCGGGTCGGCGAAAAGATCAGCGAGAAGACCGGCCGGAAGGTGGCGATCCTGCGCGGAGATGTGGATTTTGAAGCGGCCCGTAATATTGCGGGCTTTATTACGCCCGTACCCGGCGGCGTGGGACCCATGACCATCGCCATGCTGATGCAAAACACGCTCAACTCGCTGAAGTACAGACTGGGAGCACTTCCGAAACCCCGGTGACGAGATGTGTTACGCAATCCCCAACCGGCCTTTTCCCGAAACCGTCGTTGATGGTGGTGATTTTGTCTTGACAGATCCCGGAAAACTTCCTAAAGGGGAACGAATGATTGAAAGCAATTTTTGTTGTGAATAAACAGAAACTCATGCAATACAGAACTTCCATCGCATACACCTACAAGTATTAATGCCTGCCGCCCTGAACCCCAAGGGTGAGCAGGCTTCCCCGCAGTTTTTTCGCCGCAAGGCTTTTTTGACAACCCACTGGATCGAGTTTTCTATCCACGGATAAAACTTCCAACTTTAAACGGAGGAACCTATGAAACGTCTGCTTTTCTTGAGTCTGGTCCTTGTCTTCGGCGCCGCCTGCCTGATGCCCGGATTGGCATCTGCCGCAGAGGCCAAAACCTTTAATCTGACTTACAGCATTTTCTTTCCGCCGACCCACGGGCAGTGCAAGGCGGGTGTAGAATGGGCCCAGGAAGTTGAAAAACGCACCAACGGCGCGGTCAAAATTACCGTTTTCCCCGGCGGAACGCTGACCAAGGCCGACCAGTGCTACGACGGCGTGGTCAACGGCATCTCGGATATCGGCATGTCCTGTTTTGCCTACAACCGCGGGCGGTTTCCCCTGATGGAAGCCGTGGACCTTCCCATGGGATATCCCAACGGTCAGATCGCCACCCGCGTGGCGGACGGTTTTGCCAAAACCATGGCGCCCAAAGAGCTTGACGACGTCAAGGTGCTTTACATTCATGCGCATGGTCCCGGATTGCTTCACACTCAGAAGCCGGTTGCAACCATGGAGGATCTCAAGGGAATGAAAATCCGGTCGACCGGGCTCAGCGCCAAAGTGGTCGAAGCACTCGGCGGAGTCCCCGTGGCCATGCCGCAGCCGGAGACCTATGAATCGCTGCAGAAAGGCGTGGTCGACGGCACCTTTACGCCCATCGAAACCCTGAAGGGATGGCGCCAGGCCGAAGTCGTCCGCTCCACAACCGACAGCTTCTCGGTGGGGTACACCACCTCGATGTATGTGGTCATGAACAAGAGCAAGTGGAACGCCCTGCCCGCCGATATTCAGAAGACAATCGAAGAGATCAACAGTGAATGGGTGGATCGTCATGGAAAAATCTGGGATGACCTGGACATCGAGGGCCGAAACTACACCCAGAGCCTGGGCAATGCGATTATTCCCCTGACCGAGGCCGAAAGCAAACGCTGGGCCGAACGGGTTCAGCCGATCATCGACCAGTATGCCAACGCCCAGAAAGAAAAGGGACTGGACGGCGACAAGGCCGTCACAACGATTCGGGCCCTGATTGAGAAGTATCAGAAACCCTGAGCATATCCGTAAGGAATCCTTTCATGGACCGAGCATATCAAAAAACCAGATCGTTTGCCGTCGGATTCAACTGGATCGCATGCTTTGCGATTGTGGTCATGATGCTGCTGACCACGACCGATGTGATCATGCGGCTGGTGGCGACGCCGATTCCCGGAGTCTACGAGATCGTCGGCCTGCTGGGCGTCGCCGCGGTTTCCTTTTCCATGGCCTATACCTCCGTGGAAAAAGGACACATCGCCGTTGAATTTCTGGTGCGTAAGCTGTCCCGAAAAACCCAGGCAGTCGTTGCTGCGGCAAACGATTTTCTTTCCTTGGTTCTGTTTTTCTTCATCTGCCGGCAATCCGTCGTGTATGCGGGCGTCCTGAAACAGAGCGGCGAGGTCAGCCTCACCATTCAGATGCCGATTTATCCCTTTGTGTACGGAATCGCGATCGGATGCGCGGCGCTTTGCATTGTGCTGCTGATGGAGTTGATTCAATCAATCAGAAGGATCGTTCAATGAGCCCCACGATCGTCGGCCTGATCGGCATTTTTGCGCTGCTGATCCTGATATTCTCCAAAATGCCGGTGGGATTTCTCATGGCATTGATCGGTTTCGTCGGCTTCGGGTTTCTGGTATCCTTTGAAGCCTCGCTGAACCTGATCGCCAGGGACGTGTTTGCGGTATTCGGTTCTTACAATCTGACGGTCATCCCCCTGTTTGTGTTCATGGGACAGATCGCCTTTCATTCCGGAATCAGTGCGCGGTTGTTCGACACGGCCTATAAATTCATGGGCCATCTGCCCGGCGGTCTGGCGATTGCCACCGTGTGGGCCTGCGCCGCGTTTTCGGCCATATGCGGTTCCACCAACGCCACGGCGGCCACCATGGCCGCCGCAACCCTGCCGGAAATGAAGCGGTATAACTACAAGGCAGGCCTTGCCACCGGCGTGGTGGCGGCCGGCGGCAGCCTCGGCATACTGATTCCGCCCAGCGTGATTTTCATCGTTTATGGAATCATGACCGAACAGTCCATCGGCAAACTCTTCATTGCAGGAATCATTCCCGGAATCCTCTTGACCCTGCTGTTCATCGCCACCATTGTGATCTGGGTCATGCTGAAACCCGATCTCGCACCGCGCGCGCAAAGGGCGACCTTCAGGGAAATGATCGCTTCCCTCTCCGGTCTGGTCGAAACCCTGCTCCTGTTTCTGCTGGTGATGGGGGGACTTTTTGCCGGCTTCTTCACGCCCACGGAAGCCGGCGGCATCGGCGCCTTCGGCACGCTGGCGCTGGCCGTGATAAAACGCAATCTGACCTGGAAAGGTTTTATTGCCGCCTTGTTTGAGACCACGCGCATCTCGTGCATGATCCTGGTCATCGTGGCCGGCGCGACCATATTCGGTCACTTTCTGGCGGTATCCAGAATTCCTTTTGAAATCGCCAACTGGATATCGGGTTTTGATCTGCCGCCTTATGTGATCATGTTTTTCATTATTCTCGTCTATCTGGTGGGCGGGTGTTTTATCGATGCCCTGGCCCTGATCATGCTGACGGTTCCGATCTTCTATCCGGTCATCACCCACTTCGGATACGATCCGATCTGGTTCGGCGTGATCATCGTTCTGATCACGCAGATCGGCATCATCACACCGCCGGTGGGAATCAACGTCTACGTGGTCAGCGGCGTGGCCCGGGACGTTCCCCTGGAGGTGATCTTCAAGGGATCGGTGCCGTTTCTCATCGCGCTGATCATCGGAACGTTTCTGCTGATTCCGTTCCCGCAGATCGCCCTGTACCTGCCGAGTCTGATACGGTAAAATACGCACGCCGACAAAACGATCGGAGCCGAAGTCCCAAAAGGACTTCGGCTCCGTTGTTTTCGAAAAAAACCTGTATTACAGGCCGTTGAAAAACAAAAATCAGGTCGTCGGGCACAGTTTTTCGGCAGCCTGTTAAAGCGGGAAGGGCACGGCGTCCAACCCCCGGGCCTCATTCAGCCCCAGCATGATGTTCATGTTCTGGACGGCCTGCCCGGCCGCGCCTTTCACCAGGTTGTCAATCACCGATACAAGGACGATCCGTTCGCTTCTCTTGTCTTTTCGAACGCCGATCTCACAGATGTTGGTTCCGCGAACGTTCAGCGTATCGGGCATCAGGTCGTCGGAACAGAGGCGTACGAAACGTCTTCCCGCGTAAGCCTCGCCGATGCAACTCCGCATGTCGCCGGCGGAAACCGCGCCCGCGGGCCTCAGATACAAAGTGGTGAGCATTCCCCGGGTCATGGGAACCAGGTGGGGCACAAAACAAAGCGGCACCGGCCTTCCCGCCTCCCGTCCGAGAATCTCCTGCATTTCCGGAGTATGCCGGTGAGCGCCGACCTTATACGCCTTGAACGAATCATTGACCGAACAGAAATGACTGGAAATGGAAAGAGAACGCCCCGCGCCGCTGACCCCGGATTTGGAGTCGGCAATGATGCCGTCGAGTTCTATCATGCGCTTCCGTATCAGCGGAACCAGAGGCAGCAGCACGCTGGTGGGATAGCACCCCGGATTTCCGATCAGGTCCGCTCCGCGAATCTCTTCGGTATATGCCTCGCTCAGGCCGTACACGGCTTGTTCAAGAAGTTCCTTTGCGATATGTGGCTGATAAAAGGCCTCATAGGTGGAAGGGTCCCGGAACCGGAAATCCGCTGAAAGGTCGATGACCCGTTTTTTCCGGCGGATCAGCCCCGGAATCAGTTCCATGGGAAGCTGATGCGGCAGCGAGGTAAACACCACATCGGCAAGCTCGCTGATTTTTTCTTCGGAATACGGTTCACAGACCAGATCCACCGCGCCGGAGAAGGCCGGATATATCTTGTCCAGCCGGGTTCCGGCATACTGCCGGGAAGTTATGATCGTCAGCTCTACATCCGGATGCCCGGCAAGCAGTCGAACCAGTTCGGCGCCGGCATATCCCGTTGCGCCCACCACACCGACTCGCACCATAAAATTCCTCCTTCAAAAGGACAGCTCTTCGGAAAAGCTCGAAGCGCCGCCATAACGGTTGATTCATAACGCAATGCGTCAGGATGATTTTTTCGTCAAATTCGAGGTCAGATCCCTGATGATGGCCACCACGTTCTGCCCATGTTTTTTGGCAATCAGATGGGCCTCATCCACCACGCCGGTCGCCTGCTCGCGAAGCACCGACAGTTCAGGGAGCGGCATGCCGGCCTTCTGATATTTCCATGCCAGCAGCCGCATCGCCAGTTTCTCTTCCTGGTTTCTGACAAATCCCATAGCCGCCCTTTCTATGTCCACCGGGGTTCAGAATTGTTTGACCCTGAGCATATTGGTTGTGCCCTGCGCCCATACCGGATGACCGGCCGTAATGACGGCCAGGTCGCCTTTGCCGACCAATCCGGTCTTCCAGACCGTCTGAGCGGTCTGCTCGATTTTTTCGTCCGTGTCCCGGGTTTCCGGAACCAGGCTGGGAATGCAGCCCCAGTAAAGCGCCAGACGTCTGACCGTCCGTGAATCCGGCGACAGGGCCAGAATCCTGGACCGGGGCTTGAACCGGGAGATGTTGGCCGCCGTGAATCCGGACCGGGTGGTGGCCGCGATGACGGCGGCATTCAGGTGATCGGCCAGAATGCAGGATGCATAGGCCACCGATTCGGAAATATTCTTTTCGGGCATCATTTTCAGATACCGTTCATGGTCGAAGCTTTGCTCCGCGTTTTCAGAGATGCGCGCCATGAATTTCACCGACTCGACCGGAAATCCTCCCGAGGCCGTCTCTTCGGAAAGCATGACCGCGTCGGCGCCGTCCAGAACCGCATTGGCGACGTCGGCTGCTTCCGCACGGGTGGGGCGGGGAGAATCCACCATGGATCGAAGCATCTGGGTGGCGATAATCACCGGCTTTCCCACCTTGTTCGCCATTTTCACCAGCATTTTCTGAATGGCGGGCACTCTTTCAAGCGCAATCTCCACACCCAGATCTCCCCGGGCCACCATGATGCCGTCAGCCGCGGCCATGATTGCCTCGATGTTGTTCAAAGCCTCGTGTTTTTCGATCTTGGCGATGACCGGCACGCTTTTCCGATTTTCCGAAATGACGCGTTTCAGATGAGCGATGTCCTCGGCCCTGCGCACAAACGACAGGGCCACAAAATCCACATCGTTTTCCAGTCCAAAAAGAAGGTCCTCGTAATCCTTGGGCGTCATGGCGTCGACCGATATCGTCGAAGACGGCAGATTGATCCCTTTATGAGAGGTGAGAACGCCGCCGGTGATCACCTTGCAGACAACGTCGGGCCCGGCGGTGTACAGCACGGATAATTCCATCATTCCGTCGGCCATCAGGATGGAATCTCCGGGGCGCACCTCTCTGGACAGATCGGCGTAGGAAACCGAAACGCGCTCCGGCGTCCCCTCAACCGGTTCACTGGTCAAAACGAATGTCTGCCCCGGCGTCAGCCGCAAACCGGGTTCCGGAATCACGCCCACCCGTATTTTGGGGCCGCACAGATCCTGAAGAATCGCAACCGGTTTTCCCAGATCCTCTGAAACCGCACGAATGATCCGGATTTTTTCAAGATGCTCAGCGTGCGTTCCATGGGAAAAATTCAACCGGGCCACATCCATTCCGCCGGCAACCAGTTCACGGATCATGTCCCGCGTTTCGCTGGCAGGGCCGATGGTGCAAACGATCTTGGTTTTGGGCATGATCACCCTCCCTTTGAAACCGGCGGCCTCATCCTTCGTCTTTTCCGCCGGCAGGCATGCAGATTCGCATCAGCGCGTGTTCCAGAATGATCTTCGGGGCCTGTCCGGAGGATTTGAGCTGATAATCCGCCTCGGCCAGGCAATCGACCGCGGATAGAAGATCGGCCCGGGAAAAATTGTAGGAAAGCCGCCATAAGGAAAAAACAGGATAAGTACTTTTTGAATTTTTGACAATAAAAAGATCCGAGGCCGGCTGCCTGCGCCGCCTGGGTTTGGATTCGGAACCGTTTGCGCTTTTTTCCTGCGCTTCCTGCCAGTGATTCAGGCGATCGGAAAGCATCTGATCGTAGGATTCCATCAGGGGCGCCACCTGGCTGTTAAATACCGGAAAGGACTGATCCCGCAGCTGCCGGACCTGTGGATTTCTTTCCGAAAAATCCCGAATCAGCAGCAGCTTTCGAACCTGGTTGATCAGGGCGGACAGAATCTGCAGCGGGTGAAGTCCGTTTTTCAGCAGGGAGTCAACCAGCGCCAGCGAATCGGCGAGCTTTCTTTCAGCCACGGCGCCGGTCAGGGCGTAGATCGGATCCTGCCGGGTCCGGCTCAGCACGGCCTGCACGTCGGCGCCGGTAATGCGCTTCCGCTCCCCGGTGAAATCGATCAGCTTGTCCAGGTTGTTGAAAAAATTTCTCGGGTCAAAGCCGGTCATGTCGAAAAGCGCATCATAGGCTTCGCGGGTCATCTGCTTTCCGCTTTTTTGAAGCCTTTCGGACATCTGCTGATGCAATACCGCATCCTGAATCTTTCGATCGGCCTTCCGCTCCCCGGCCGGAACCGAACAGTCAATGACCATGCCCTTTTCTTCAATGGCCCGAAAAAGCGCGCTTCGTTTTTCCACGCTCTGAAGCGCCAGAATCAGATGGTTTCCCTGCGGAAACCCTTTTTCAATGACCCTTTCCAGCAATCCGGCCGTATCTCCGGTGCGAGGCGCCGTGATGTTGTGACTAACCGCATAGGCGGCAAGGGTTTCCACCCAGCTTTCATCTTCGGCAAGATCGGCGGAATCGAAGATCTTTTCACCCTGTCCCGGGCCCAGGTCCTCGAAGACGCGCCCCTGAAGCGCCAGCGCCCTGGCCAGATAGCCGGCGGCCCGGGTCATGTCTTCCTTTTCGAAGGCATCCTTTGCCTTTTTGAGAAACTGAGATGGATCCCGCCGCCCCTGAAATATTTCTGGATCCTGAAGGATGACGAGTTTCGGACCGGGCAGCATGGAAAAGGTTCTGAGCTTCTGAACCGCCTCCACCACGCGGTCATGTTCACCTTCAAGGTATTCGCAGGTGAACTCGCGGTCGGATTCGGGCGCCAGAGCCTGAATCAGCTCCTGAACAACGGAACGGCACAGCATTTCCTGACCGTAAATCAGGTAAATTGCCTTTGCCTGTTCCGGGTTGAGATCCTTGAGATAGGATTTAAATGCGGAATAATCCATCGCAGTCATGAAGCGTTCAGGTCGGGTTGTTTCGAACGCCGATCCTCGATTTTCGGCTTAAATGGATCAGCATGAAAACTGCAACCAGGGCCGCCGCTATCCCGACGAACTGGGAGGGGGAAAGCACGCCGAAAAAAAGCTCTCCCCGGAAATCGCCCCGAAAGCGCTCGATAACAGAACGGACAACGCCGTAAAGCAGCACATAAATCCAGAAAAGCTGGCCCTCAAACCGGGTATGTTTGCGAAACGCCCACAGAATTCCGAACAGCGCCAGGTTGCTCAGGGATTCGTAAAGCTGTGTGGGGTGAAGCGGAATGCCTTGCGGCGCCAAGCTGTCGGCGCGGGTAAAGGTGACTGCCCAGGGAAGATCGCAGGACCGGCCGTAGCAGCATCCTGCAAAAAAACACCCGATCCGCCCCATAAAATGTCCGGCGGCCAGAGCAGGCGCCAGTATATCGGCGGTTTTCCACAGGGGAAGGGCATGATGCTTGAGGTAGGCCACGGCGGTGACCAGCGCGGCGATAAAGCCGCCGTAAAAGACAAGCCCGCCGTTCCAGATCCGGAAAATCTCTACGGGATCATGCATAAAGATCTCCGGGCGCGTGAAACCGTAAAACAGACGGGAACCGATGATGGCGGCGATCAGAACATAAAAACACAGGTCGACAATCCGGTTCGGGTCCAGTCCCACCCGGACGGCTTCCTTCTTGGCCAGATACAGCCCCAGGAGAAATCCCATGCCCACAAACAAGCCGTAGGCATAGATGGACAAACTGCCGAATTTAAAAAGCACCGGATACATAAACACCTTCTCGCAGACCGAATTCAATCGGGCAGTTTATTCAAAATCAGATGAAATAAAAATATCGCAACGCCGATCGATACCGCGCTGTCAGCCACATTAAATGCCGGCCAGTGCAGGTTCCCGATGTAAAAATCGAGAAAGTCGACTACCAGTCCCATCCGAATACGATCTATCAGGTTGCCGGCAGCGCCTCCGAAAATCAGGCCGAATCCGGCCAGCAGCCAGGTGTGGGTTGGCGGGGTTTTGCGGTACAGATACAGAATCAATCCAACGGCGCCAAGGGTTGCCCCGAGAAAGACCAGCCGGCGTACGGAAGCGCTCTGTCCTGCCAGAAAACCGAATGCGCCCCCGGGGTTCAGAATATGGGTCAGGCTGAAAAAACCGGGTATCACCTCGATGCTTTGATGCAGGGCAAGGCTTTTTTCGACCAGCATCTTGGTGAGCTGATCCCCCAGGACCACGGCGCCGGAAATAACCGCCAGCATTCGGTATTTATTTTTCAAGCCGCCCTCCTTTTCCGGACCCTGTTTTCCATGGGATCAGAAATCGGAAAGCGCCGATCGGCACCGAGCGCAGACATGGTCTGCGTCGCTTTCAACCGATGCATCGTAGATCCAGCAGCGCTGGCATTTTTCTCCCTTCGCCGGTTCCACTCGAACGCCAAGTCCTGCAATTTCACCCTTCTGGAAGGCGGCATCGGATCCGGCCCCGTCGATCAGCACAACCTGGGATACGATCAATATCGATCGAAGCTCCGACTCATACGGCCTCAGAAATACCGCCAGTTCGGAATCCGCCGCCAGCGTAACCCTGGCATCCAGGGAATGCCCCACAATTTTTTCCGCACGGGCCTGCTCAATGGCGCGGGTCACGTCGGAGCGGACATCCAGCAGACGTTTCCAGGTTTCAGCCAGAGAATCGTCGCCGCTTTGCGCATCGATCTGCGGGAAAGCCGCCAGATGAACGCTGGTTTCCTTTCCCTCCCATGCGGGCATGTATTTCCAGATCTCTTCCGCGGTAAAGGAAAGAATCGGCGCCATCAGTCTGACCATGGCGTCAAGAAGCTTGAAGATGACCGTCTGGGCGCTTCGTCTTGCCATGGACTTCGGCGGGGAGGTATAGAGCCGGTCTTTGAGAATATCCAGGTAAAATGCCGAAAGATCCAGGGAGCAGAAATTATGCAGGGAGTGGTAGATCACATGCATCTCGTATTTTTCGTATGCGGTCAGGGTTTTTCCGACCAGATCCTGAAGCCGGCAGAGGGCGAACCGGTCCAGTTCCGGCATATTGGAAAGCGCCACCGCATCGGCCTTCGGATCAAAGTCATACAGATTGCCCAGCATGAACCGGCAGGTGTTGCGGATGCGCCGGTAGGCGTCGCTGAGATGTTTGAGAATCTTATCGGAAATCCGGATATCATCGCGATAATCGGAAGCCGACACCCACAGCCGCAGAATCTCGGCGCCGAATTTGTCGATCACCTCCCTGGGCGCGACGATGTTGCCCACGGACTTGGACATTTTCTTGCCCTCGGCATCCACCACGAATCCATGCGTCAGCACGGAACGGTACGGGGCCTGGTTCCGGGTGCCCACCGCGGTCAGAAGCGAGCTGTGAAACCATCCCCGGTGCTGATCGCTGCCTTCAAGATAAAGATCCGCCGGCCATTTCAGGTACGGGCGGTGTTCCAGCACCGCCGCATGACTGACCCCGGAGTCAAACCAGACATCGAGAATATCCGTTTCCTTGGCGAAGTTTTTGCCGCCGCATTTTGAGCAGACCGCATCGGCCGGCAGAAGCTCGACGGCCGACTTCTCAAACCAGATATCCGCGCCGTGAGCCGAGAAAAGATCAAAGATCCGATCATAGACCTGCGGGTTGATCAGGAGCTGGTCGCAGTCCTTGCAGTAAAACACCGGAATGGGAACCCCCCAGGCGCGCTGTCTGGAAACGCACCAGTCCGGACGGTTGGCGATCATCCCGTAAATCCGTTCCCGTCCCCAGTGCGGAATCCATTCAACCGCATCGATCGCGGCCAGCGCCTTTTGCCTGAGATTGTTTTTTTCCATGGAAATAAACCACTGGGGCGTAGCCCGGAAAATCACCGGTTTCTTGCACCGCCAGCAGTGCGGATAGGAATGGACGATATCCTCCTGAGCCAGGAGAACGCCGCTCTGCTTGAGCCAGGCGTTGATCGGGGCGTTGGCGTCAAACACAAACTGCCCGGCAAAATCCTGCACGTCGCCGGTAAAGCGTCCATACTCGTCGACCGGGGAATACACGTCCAGGTCGTAGGCAAGCCCCACCTCGTAGTCTTCCCGGCCATGTCCGGGAGCGGTGTGCACGCATCCCGTGCCGGCATCCAGGGTGACATGGGCGCCCAGAATGATCAGGGAGGTCCGGTCGCACATGGGATGGAGGCACTTTTTGCCCTCCAGGCTTCTGGCGGACATCTTCGAGACCACCTGATAGTCGGCAATGCCGAAGGTCTTCATGCACGGCGAAACGAGTTCTTCGGCCAGAATCAGGACCTCGTTTCCGCCGACACCCACCGCCGCGTAAGTAAAATCCGGATGAAGGGCCACGGCCAGATTGGCCGGCAGGGTCCACGGGGTCGTGGTCCAGATCACGACAAAGACTTTTTTGCCGGACAGGGCCGGAATCTGAGCGCTCAGATCGTCCTGAAGCCGAAATTTTACAAATATGGAAGGAGAGGATGCGTCGGCATATTCGATTTCGGCTTCGGCCAGCGCGGTCCGGCACTGCGGACACCAGTAAATGGGTTTTTTGCTTCTGATCAGACTTCCGTCCAGAGCGAATTTTCCGCATTCCCTGGCGATAGAGGCTTCATAGTTGCGGCTCATCGTCAGGTAGGGATTTTCCCATTCGCCCATGACGCCGAGTCGTTTAAATTCCTCCCGCTGAATATCGATAAACCTTTCCGCATAGGTCCGGCAGCGCCTTCGTATCTCCGTCAGAGAAAGATCCTTCTTCTTGTCGCCGAGCTCCTTGTCCACATTGTGCTCGATGGGAAGACCGTGACAGTCCCACCCGGGCACATAGGCCGCATCATACCCGCTCATCTGCCGTGAACGAATGATAATGTCCTTCAATATCTTGTTCAGGGCCGTGCCGATATGGATATGACCGTTGGCGTACGGAGGGCCGTCATGAAGAATAAAACGCTCCCTGCCCCTGGATGCTTGACGGATCTGGTGATACAAACGTTGATCTTCCCAGACCTTGAGCTGACCCGGCTCGCGCTGGGCCAGACCGGCTTTCATGGGAAAATCGGTTACCGGCAGATTCAGTGTTGCCTTATAGTCCATGGAATCCTCCAAAAAACGGATTTTATTTATGAAATTGTGAAAGGGTAGCGACAATTCCTTTGAGTGTCAAGGAGATTTCCTTATCTCACGAAGCATGATGTATCTTGAGAGGAATGATCCGTGCAGTTATTCAAATAGACGATTCAGAGAAATGTGAAGCAACCTATTCGAAATCCCGCTCAGCGGTTCGAATCTTTTTCCGGCTTTATTGAAGCCGGCCCGCAGGAAATCTCGCAGAACATGTTTCCCTCGCCGCATTGAGCGGTCTCGAACTGCAGGACGGGATGATCGATGTCAAAGCGCTCCAGAAGCGCCTGGCGAATGGTTTTTGCCAGGGCCTCGGCCTGACTCACCGGCTGGTCGGGCACCACCACGTGACAGGAGAAGGCAACGCTTTTCGAGCTCAGATTCCAGGCATGAAGGTAATGGACCCCGCAGACTCCGGGAATCTGGTTCAGAAATGCGTTGATTTGTTGAAGATCCAGCCCCTTGGGAGTTGCGTTCATCAGGATGGCGGCGGACTCTCTGAAAATCGAAAAACAGTTCTTCAGAATAAAGGCCGCAATCAGAAACGACAACAGCGGATCAAGCCAGTACCAGGGTTTAAAGATGAGAACCAGACCGCTGATCGCCACCGCCACGGAAGTAAGCAGATCCCCGATCATGTGCAAGAATGCGCCCCTCACATTCAGACTGTGCTTCGCGTCGCGATGAAGCAGCCATGCCGAAAACCCATTGCCAAGAACTCCCGCGCCGGCGACCCAGACAACGATATGGCCTGAGACCGCCTGCGGATTCTTCAATCGCAGGAAGGCTTCATATAAAATAAAGAAAACCGCGCCAGTCAGAAGGCCGACATTGAGAAAAGCGGCGATGATTTCCGCCCGGCGATACCCGAAGGTGTTTCGAGCCGACGGACCCTTGCGACCGATGCGGTAAGCTGCATAGGCGATCAGAATGGCGGTGAAATCGCTGAAATTGTGAACCGCATCCGAAATCAGGGCCATGCTGTGCGCATAAAGGCCTCCGGCGATCTGAACGGCCGGAATGATGAAATTCAGCCCCAGGCTGATCAGCAGGCGCGGTCCCTCATCGGGAGCCCCATGAACATGAGCGTGCGAGGACCCGGTTTCATTCACCGGCTTCGTCTCAGAAGGGCCGGTCCGCAAACCGGCCGTGGTTTTTTGAATGTTTTCTTCCATTCGGCCAAGCTTGAATGAGATTGACGGACAAGGTTTATAAAGATGAAAACAAAAGGAATGCCTCGGAAGCCTGCTCGCCTCAAACCGTGTATTTGCGCTTCAATTCCCGGATTTCTTCCTGAATCGACTGAACCTGGATCTGCAGTTCCCTGGATACGGAAGTTACCGCGGCTCTCAACTTCTCGTCGTGAAGCTGCCGGTAGCTGTTTTCGATCTCGGCCAGGTATTTTTCCATGTCATCCTCGTCCATATCCGGGAAAGCGCCTTCAACGGCAGCCACGACTTTTTCATCAAAGGTTTGCCGCATCTCCTCGATCACGCATTCCTCGATTTCCTCGGGACTGGGAAGGTCGAAATTCCCCTGACAGATATCGTCGAATTTTTCGCTGATCATCAGTTTGGTGCACGTCTTGGCGATGCGCTTCAACGAATTTTCTTCGAAGTAACCGCAATCATTTAAAATGCTGTCGGAAAAATGAACCAGCCGTTCTTTGTCGTTCATACGTCTCAAAACCCTTCATGGCGTAAACTGCGCGGCACTAATCAGATGAATGCTTCCGAGATTCTATTCCCATCGGTCATCATCCTTTTTTTCCAGATCGATATAATCCTTGGACCCGTCGGATCTTTTTTGAAACGGGCCTTTTCCGGACCATTGTCCCTGGTTCGAATATCCTGCTTCCTTGACCAGTATGTTTAATATCCAGTTGACCCCGCTGATTACCAGAGATCCGAGCAGCGCGGAACCAAAGCTGCTGACCTTGAACCCGGTGATGACGCCCGAAGCCATCATCAACAGAATGGCATTAATTACAAAAGTAAACAACCCCAGGCTGAGAATATTGATCGGCAGGGTCAGCAGCAGCAGAATCGGTCGCAGAAAGGTGTTCAGCAGACCCAGAATGGCAGCGGTCAAAAATGCGCCCCAGAAACCGCTGACCTGAATGCCGTCGATCATCTTGGCCGCCGCCATAATCGAAATGCATAATATAAACCATCGGAAAATCAGTATCATATATCACACCCTATCATCCGGCTTCGGGTGAGCGCACCCGAAAAACCGCCTTTGTCCGTAAATCATAACCGGGCTTTTCAAAAAAGATCAATCCAAAATCACCAGCCGCTGCGGCAGAGGTCCGCCAATCCGCCTGAACCAAGGTTAAATTTTCAAGCCTCCTCCTTAA
This sequence comes from Desulfobacteraceae bacterium UBA2245, assembly GCA_002347265.1. Taxonomy (GTDB): domain Bacteria; phylum Desulfobacterota; class Desulfobacteria; order Desulfobacterales; family UBA2245; genus UBA2245. Next base: position 67,122 of record DDYB01000022.1, read on the forward strand.
TGCATCCGGATTGCAATTGACAATAAATATTGTGAAACATTTTTTTGATTTCGTGCAGATTGTCATCTTCGGAATGAACCCCTTCACAGGGCGCGCTCTTGACCCGGGCGCAAAGCGCTGTTACAAATATCCAGCTGATTGAAGCCTTTTGGCTCATTTACCGCTCAGCCGGTTCATCGGAAGGCGCGGTAAGGCAAAACAGGCTTTTCATTGCGGTCCGTCCGGTTTGAATTGACAAACAAACATCTTGCGCCTCAGGGAGAACAACAGCCAATGGGTCCAGCGAAATCCAAAGAGTTATCCGCCTCTGAACTGAAAAGAAGGTTTGATCTGACTGAATTGGGAATCGATGCCGCAGCGGACTTCGCGCCGCTGATCGAAATCATCGGCCAGCATCGCGCCGTTGCCGCCCTTCAATTCGGACTGGGAATCGAAGAAAAGGGATTTAACATCTATGTCGCCGGTCCGCCGGGCATCGGCAAAATGACCGCCGTTGAATCCTTCCTGCAACAGCACGCCTCTGAAAAATCTCCGCCGCCGGATCTGTGCTATGTGAACCATTTCGACGACCCGTCTCAGCCCCGGGCCTGCAGGCTTCCCGCAGGCTGCGGCCGCAAGCTGCAACAGGACATGAAGAGTCTGATCGACCAGTTCTGCTCGGCGATTCCCAGAGCATTTGAAAGCGAGGATTACAGCAGCAGGCGCGAGGCGGTCATCAAGGAGTTTTCCGATCAGAAAAACCAGATTATAGAAGAACTCAACCAGCAGGCGGCGGCTCAGGACATGCGCATCAAAAACGGGAAAATCGGCATCATGATCATCGCCCTTAAAGACGGAAAAGTCCTGACCGATGAACAGGTGGCCCAGATGTCCGCTGCGGATCGAAAAAATCTTCAGCAGCGTCAGGAAGCTCTGGAAGCCGATATCAAGGGGGGGATGAAGCAGTTGCGTCAAATGCAGCGCAAGATTCAGGACAAGCTTCAGGAACTCGACCGGGAAATCGCCCGAATGGCCACCGAGGATCCGATAGAAGATTTCAAACAGCTCTATCATGATTTTCCGGATGTCGTCGATTACCTGAACGCGGTGCTGAAAGACGTACTGGAAAATATCGGCCTTTTTCAAAGCGAAACTCAAACCGAAGAAGAGGTTGAAACCGAAGAGCCCGAGGTGCCGGTTCCGCCGGCCACGGCCCTGTCCCGGCATCTTCGAAAATACGAGGTCAACGTATTCGTGGACAACAGCCGGAAAACCGGCGCCCCGGTGGTGATCGAGCTGAACCCGAGTTACGGCAACCTGTTCGGACGCATCGAAAAAGAAACCCGGTACGGCGTGCTTCACACCGATTTTCTGATGATTCAGCCCGGGGCCGTTCACCGCGCCCACGGCGGTTATCTGGTCATACCGGCCGAAAGCCTTCTGACCCACCCCTTCAGCTGGCAGGGCCTGAAAAGGGCGATTCAAAGCGGAATGGTTCAAATCGAGGAACCTGCCGAGCTTGCCGGCGCCCTTGTAACCAAAAGCCTTCGTCCCGAACCGATCCCGTTTGACACCAAGATTATTCTGATCGGCCGGCACCTGCTGTATTATCTGCTTCAGGAGGAGGATGAAGAGTTTACCGAGCTTTTCAAGGTCAAGGCCGATTTTGACACCTCCATGCCCTGCACGGATGAAAATGCCAGAAACGTGGTCGCTTTTGTGCAGTCCTTCTGTGAAAAAGAATCCTTGAAACGCCTGAATGCCGGCGCGATGACCCGATTGCTCGAATACTCCCTGCGTCTTTCCGGGGACCGGGAAAAACTCTCCACCCATTTCGGCGCTGTGGCGGACGTAATCCGGGAAGCCAATTACTGGTCCGAGCAGGAAACGGCGGACCGGATTTCGAAAGCGCACATTCAAAAGGCCGTCGACCAGCAGATTTATCGATCCAACCAGTTGCAGGAACACCTTCGGGAAATGACGGTCCGGGGAACCCTGCTTCTGGATGTGGCCGGAGAAGCCATCGGCCAGATCAACGGATTGTCGATCATCAGCCTGGGCAATTACTGCTTCGGAACTCCCAATCGAATCACCGCCAGCGTAGGGCCGGGCAGAAGCGGAATCGTCGACATCGAACGGGCGGTTGAACTCGGCGGACCGATTCACAGCAAGGGAATCCATATTCTGGAAGGTTTTCTGACCAAGACCTATGCCCGCGAATTCCCCCTCTCGCTTTCCGCCCGCATCGTGTTTGAACAGAGTTATCAGGGAATTGAGGGCGACAGCGCCTCATCGGCCGAGCTTTATGCCCTGCTTTCCGCCCTTGCCCGTGTACCCATCCGCCAGGAGATCGCCGTCACCGGATCCGTCAACCAGAACGGCCAGATTCAGGCCATCGGCGGCGTGAACGAGAAGATCGAAGGCTTTTTCGACATATGCACGGCCAAGGGCCTGCAGCCCGGCCAGGGTGTTTTGATCCCCAGAAGCAACATGGACCATCTGATGCTGCGCGATGACGTGGTCGATGCGGTCCAGAAGGGGCTTTTCCATGTCTGGGCGGTTGAAACCGTGGACGAGGCTCTGGAAATACTGACCGGCGCCGTTGCCGGCGAGCCTGATCCATGGGGAAAATTTCCGGGAAACACCCTCCATCAGCGGATTTATTCCCAGCTGGAACAGTTCGCCAGGAATGTAAAGGGTTTTCGATAGGAGTTCGATTCAAGAAAAAACGAAATGCGTTTTTTTCAGCGATGCCGACCATGGCCGGTGGCCATTCCTTTCCTCCGGCCCCGTAAATCACTTTTTTGTAGCATAAAACCTTTTTTATTCCATTTTGGTTTCTCGATTTGTCGCTTATTACTTTTTTGCAATTTATAGCAGCGCATTACGGCCATTCTCGTAGTGTTGTTTTGTTGTTTTATTTCAATTTGTTATACATCTTCATTCCGCATTCTGCGAAACTGGCACCCTCCTTGCTCTATAGATGTGCAAAACAAATAAATTGCGATCAAGGAGGATCACAACAATGACAAAAAGAATCGGTCCCATTTTTCTGATCATGATTTTCTGCCTGACAAAGGCATGGGCGGGCGACGAGCCGCCTACCCCGGAATCCAATCGCAACGCCATCGAACTGGTTCAGTCCCATGCCGATTACGTATGGACCCTGATTGCAGCCGCGCTGGTGTTTTTCATGCAGGCCGGTTTCGCCATGGTCGAAGCGGGATTCACCCGCGCCAAGAACGCTATCAATATCATGATGAAAAACCTGATGGACTTTTCCGTGGGATCTCTGGGATTCTGGGCGATCGGGTTCGGATTGATGTTCGGAACTTCCGCAGGCGGACTGATCGGTACATCGGGATTCTTTCTCAGCGACTTCAAAGTTGGAGGCGACCCGTGGGTTCTGGCATTCTGGATGTTCCAGGTGGTTTTTGCCGCCACGGCGGCCACCATCGTTTCGGGCGCCATGGCCGAACGCACCAGGTTTTCCGGCTATCTGCTCTACAGCCTGGTTATCTCGGCCCTGATTTATCCTATTTTCGGCGGATGGGCCTGGGGCGGGCTGTTTAACGGAAGCGGATGGCTTGAAAAATTCGGCTTTATCGATTTCGCCGGTTCCACCGTGGTGCACTCCGTCGGCGGATGGGCGGCTCTGGCCGGAACGCTGGTGCTCGGACCCCGGATCGGCAAATACGGCAAAGACGGTTCCGTAAAACCCATTCTGGGACACAATATACCGCTGGCGGCCATAGGGGTTTTTATCCTCTGGCTCGGATGGTTCGGCTTTAATCCGGGGTCTACAACCGCTGCCAACAAAGACATCGCCATGATCTTTGTCAACACGAATCTGTCAGCAGCCTCCGGATGCGTTGCGGCCATGTTTTTTTCCTGGATCAAATTCGGCAAACCGGAAATCGGCATGAGCCTGAACGGCGCCCTGGCCGGTCTCGTGGGCATTACCGCGGGATGCGCCAACGTTTCGCCCTCAAGCGCGGTGCTGATCGGCCTGATCGCCGGCGTAATCGTTGTCTTTTCCATCCTCTTCTTTGACAGGATTCGGGTGGATGACCCCGTCGGCGCCATCTCGGTTCATGGGGTGTGCGGCGCATGGGGAACCCTGGCAGCCGGCCTGTTTAATATGGGCGGAACATCCCTGAAAATCATCTCGGTGCAGTTGCTTGGAATGGGGGCCTGTTTTATCTGGGTGTTTCCAACCGCTTTCATTCTCTTCAAACTCATCGATAAAACCATCGGGCTTCGGGTAACGGCCGAAGAAGAAATCGAAGGCCTGGACGGCGCCGAACACGGCGGAAATGCATATCCGGATTACGTTGTGCTTTCCACCCACGGCGGCGGAGCCCCTGCCCCCGCATACCGGTCGCCCGAAGCCTTTTATGCTGCGACCGGCGAAACCGTCAAAACCTCGAACTAAAACCCTCCTGCAAAGGCGCAAAAGAAGTGATGCGGAAAGACTTTTCCGCATCACTTTTTTTGCGTCGGAGACACGGGCCGCTTTTCCAGAATCGCTACAAATCCATTCTGTGCCAGGAGGACCCCTGTCTTAAGGAACTGGTCCGCTGCATCCATTTGAACCCATTGAGAGCCGGGTTGGCGAAAGACATGGAAGGCTTGGATAAATTTTAGGCGACAGCGATTTTGTGGAAAGCGTTCTCAAATCGGCCGAGGAAGCGCTTGAGGAAAAATACAAGCTGAAAGCCAGGGGGGTCGATTTCGACCGGGTAGTTTGCCGCGTCGCCGAGGTGATGAATATGAGCCCCGAGCAGGTAACAGCTTTGGGAAAATCTCCTCAAACCGTCAAGGCCAGAGCGCTTTTGTGCTTCTGGGCGCATCGAAAGCTTGGGGAGAGCACCATTGAAATCGCAAAAAAACTGAGGATAAGCCAGCCGGCGGTGAGTCGCGCAGCGAAAAGGGGCGAACAACTCGAAAAGGAAAAAAAGTTTGAACCGACAACAGACAAACGCATAAAAACATAGACGCCCCTGTTTTTGTTCCTCTATTTGCGCCAGTATTCAGGGGTGAGCAGAAGGATGACCGTGTAGATTTCCAGCCGTCCCAGAAGCATGCAAAAGATCAGGATCCATTTGCCCGTTTCCGGAACCGAAAGATAGTTGGTTGCCGGTCCCACGAGTCCCAGTCCGGGACCGATGTTGCCGATGCAGGCTGCAACGGACGAAAAAGCCGAAATCAAATCCATTCCCATCCCCGCCATAATAAAGGCGGCCACGACAAAGAGCCCCAGATACAGAATAAAAAACCCCCAGATGCCGTTTAAGATCTCTTGAGGAACGGATTTCCCGCCCAGTTTCACCGTAGTGACCGCGTGAGGATGAATGATGTGAAAGATCTGTTGATAGCTATGCTTAACGAGCACCATCACGCGCATGATCTTGATGCCGCCGCCGGTGGACCCGGCCATGCCGCCCAGGAACATGCAGGTGATCAAGACCAGTTGGGAGAGGGCCGGCCATTTATCATAGTCGGCAGTCACAAATCCTGTGGTTGTGATGTTGGATCCGACCTGGAAGGCCGCGTAGCGGAAGGCCGTTCCAATCGAATCATATACGTTCCCGTAAATATCGAAGGTGACCAAAAGAACGAGTACGCCCACGATCATTATAAAAACCCGGCATTCCGGGTCCCGTCCAAAGACTTTCAGATCCCCTCTGAGCAGTTTGTAGTGGAGAGCGAAGTTGATGCCGGCAAGGAGCATGAAGATTAGAATAACGGATTCAATGTATACGCTGTTGAAATGGGAAATGCTGGCGTTCTTGGTGGAAAACCCTCCTGTGGGCATGGTGCAGAATGCGTGGCAGACCGCATCCAGAAAAGACATGCCGCCGGCAAGAAGCAGAACGATCTGCAATGCCGTTATCAGGAGATAGACCTTCCAGAGCGTTTTTGCCGTCTCGGAAATCCTTGGCTTGAGCTTGTCCACCACCGGACTGGGCACCTCTGCCTTGTAAAGCTGCATGCCGCCTACGCCCAGAAAAGGCAGAATGGCTATGGACAGCAATATGATTCCCATTCCACCCAGCCACTGGATCAGGCTTCTCCACAGCAGTATCCCCTCGGGAAGCCCTTCCACATTCGAAATTGTCGAGGCCCCCGTTGTGGTGAACCCGGACAGGGATTCAAAAAAGGCATTGGTGAAATTCGGAAGGACACCGGAAAATATAAACGGAAAGGTTCCAACCAGGCCTGCCAGGATCCATCCGATGGTGACAATGGCGACCCCGTCCCGATGGCTGAGGTGGGTATCGATCGGTCTCTTACCGGAAAAAAACAGGGTCAGCCCCATCAACACGGTCAAAGACATGGACAGGAGCAAGGCGCCGCTGCTGCCGTCACGGTATATAACGGATACCGCAAGGGGCAGCGCCATGGCGCCCCCCAGAAAGAGAATTACCCAAGCCAGAAAACGTATAATGATCCGCGGGTGCATCAGAAGAATTCCAGCTTGACTGTGAGGAGTTTTTCCAGTTTGGGGATGACCGTTTTGAGGGCAAATATGATCAGCCGGTCTTTGGGTCTGATGATGCTGCCACCATTGGCAATAATAATATCTCCGTTTCGAACGATAGCGCCCACGATAGCCCCCTTGGGGAATCTCATTTCGGACAGAGGGACATTGACGATATCGGAGGTCTCCAGGGCCTCGGCCTCAATGGCTTCGGCATGCTCGCCCTTGAGCGGGGCAACGCTGATAATCTTGCCGCGCCTGATGTATTGGAGGATAGCGCGAACCGCCGAAAGCCGGGTGCTGACTACCGTATCGATGCCGAGGGCCGATACCAGGGGAATGTAGCTGAGTTTGCTCACCCGGGTGATGGTCTTGTCAGCGCCCAACCCCTTGGCGAGCAAAGAAATCAGGATATTGGTCTCTTCATCGCCGGTAACGGCGACCAGGAAATCGGCATCATGGACATTCTCCTCGAGGAGCAGGTCCTTGTCGGTTCCATCCCCTTTGATGACGATCACCTTGTCAAGATTTTCAGCCAGTTGAAGGCATTTGTCGGCATCCTTTTCGATGATAACGGTTTTGACGCGGCTGTGGTCCAGGTGGGTTGCCAGGGCCGTGCCGGCCTGGCCGGCGCCGACGATGATGATGCGTCTCAATACCCTTTGCTGGGGATTGAACCGTCTGATGATCCGATCCACATCATCCTTTCGAACCACCACATAGACCAGGTCGTTGGCCTGTATCACATCATCTCCGCGGGGAATCAGGACCTGTTCGCCCCGGCAGATGGCGCCCACCAGGATCTTTTCATCAAGTTCTCGAATTGCCGCCAGGTCTTTTTCGACAAAAGGACAGTCTTTACGGACCGCGATGCCGATCAATTTGACCCGCCCCTCTGCAAAATCGATCACTTCAGAGGCGCCGGGCACCGACATGATGTTCAGAATGCCTTCAACCATCTCGGATTCCGGGCTGATTACCCGATCGATTCCCAGAAGGTCCTGTCTGAAAATCTCCTTCTCATTCAGGTATTCCGGGTTCCGAATGCGGGCGATCTTGAGCAGAGAAGGACTGAGATTCTTGGCCATCAAACAGGCGATCAGGTTGACCTCATCACTGTCGGTGACCGCCACCAGCATACCCTCCTCCCCGATCCCCGCATCCCTGAACACCTGGGGGCTGGTCCCTCCCCCCAGAAGGGCCATGACATCCAGTTCTTCCGTTATCCGTTTGATCTTATGAGGGTCTTTGTCGATGACAACCACATTCTGATTTTCTTTGGAAAGCTTTCGGGCGATATTAAACCCCACCTCACCCGCTCCGACGATAATAATCTTCAATTAAGGTTTCCTCCGAAAATGAAATTCAAAACAATACAGCATGGTTGGATGGGCCGGTTCGATTCAATCAGTCATTTCACTTTTTCTTGAAGTCAATAGAAAAACAACCTGCAAAAGTCAACATGATTGCCTCTGTTCCATATACCGGCAAGGGACGGTTTCGGTCAAGATCTACCGGGAATCAACCCGGAAAGCCGATCCGCATCGCCCCGGCCATTTTATTTTTGATGGGGTTAAATCGAAAAAGCGGGACAAAATTGGATTTAAAAAAAATCAAGGGCTTACGGGGTTGAACCATAAGCCCTTGGTATTACTGGCGCGCCCGGCAGGATTCGAACCTGCGGCCTACGGATTCGTAGACAGAACCACCGAGCTTCCGAACCTCCTGAAAATACGATATCAAATTGATATCATTAGATTTTAAAATTCCACATTTTTTCACATTTTTGCCGATTTTTACACATTTTAGAAATTTTTCTCACACCAATTCTCACACTTTTTCGATTCCAAAAACTTTGATTTTGTGCAAAAAAGATTTTTCAAGGCTTCCGTATCCAAAAAAAATTTCAAAGCAATATTTTATCTCTTCGCAGGGAAGCCGAACTCGACGGCCCAAATATTAAACCGGCGAAACGAACAGTAGCCACCAAGTGATTTTTATAAATTACGGTTGATATTATTTCAGTGCAAATATGCCCGAAAACACCCTCAATATCATATTATCAGGGCAAATCGACCTGATAATCAATGGTTGGGCTTTATGATGCAAACTAAAAAAGGAGAAGAAAATGGCTGAGCCAAGAGCATTTATTAGTTTTGATTACGATCATAATGATACAGAAAAAACTCTTTTCGCAGGTCAAGCTAAAAATTCTAAAACACCATTCTCTATTCAAGATTGGTCTGCAAAATCCTCAATGCCTCAATCTCAGTGGGAAAAAATAGTTAAAGAAAAAATTAACAAATGCAATATGTTGATTGTTCTTGTCGGTAAATATATGGCAAGCGCAACAGGTGTGGTTAAAGAAATTACTATGGCAAAAGACCAAGATGTACCTGTATTTGGCGTATATGTCGGAGGTGCAAATACATCAAGCAATCTCCCAAGTGGTTTACAAAGAAATAGAGCCATTGCATGGGACTGGGATAAAATTGCTTCGGCAATTGACCAAGTAATGAAAGAAGGGAAAAACAAATAATAAGGATAAAAAAAATGAGACGAGCTTTAGTTGTTGGCATTAATGAATACCCTGGAGCACCATTATATGGTTGTGTAAATGATGCGAATTCTATGGCCTCTGTACTTGGAACACATAGCGATGGGTCTCCAAATTTTTCAGTAAAACTGATTACAACATCTGACTCTACAATCACACGTTCATCACTAAAGGAAGCTATTGAGTCCCTATTTGCAGGTGAATGTGATATTGCTTTATTTTACTTTTCTGGGCATGGTGTCGTGACAAGTACAGGTGGGTACATCGTAACACCAGACTACAAAAAATATGATGAAGGAATATCAATGCATGATATTTTGACATTGGCTAATAAATCAAAAGCGAAGGATAAAGTAATCTTTTTGGATTGTTGTCATTCTGGTGCATTTGGGACTCCAACGATTAATGATGCAAATGTTGCCCAGATTGCCGAAGGTATATCTGTTTTGACTGCTAGTCGTGACACAGAATCCGCAATGGAGGTGAATGGTTCAGGGGTATTCACAACTCTTGTCGTAGATGCACTCCAAGGTGGTGCTTCTGATTTACGCGGCCATATAACACCCGGTGGTATTTATTCTTATGTTGATCAGGCTTTAGGTGCTTGGGATCAAAGACCAATTTTTAAAACAAACGTTACTCGGTTTACATCCTTGAGAACAATAACTCCCCCTGTACCTCTATCTACGCTTAGAAAAATTTGTGAATATTTCCCAAATCCTGAGGACGAGCATAAACTTGATCCTTCATATGAATTTACAAATTCAAAGACAATTGATCACCCTGTCTTTGAACCATATGCAAAACCTGAGAACGTATCGAAATTTAAGGATCTGCAAAAATTTGCAGGTGTTGGATTGGTTAAACCCATAGATGAAGAACATATGTATTTCGCAGCAATGAATTCAAAGTCATGCCGACTTACAGCACTTGGATATCAATATTGGCGTTTGATAAAAGAAAAGAAAATATAAGTCAATTCCATAAAGGGTGATGAAAAGCAGTACTTGTCTAAGTACCACTTGCATGATTTCGGTATAGGGAGCGAAAATGCCAAATTCGAATAGAGGTTTTGACGTTGCGTTTTCATTTTCGGCCGAGGATGCCTGGATAGGTAAAGATATGGCTTCAATTCTAAGGGAATCAGGACTAAAAACATATTTCTCAAAAGACAATCAAGACTTTACGGGAGGGTTTCTAAGAAAGGAATTGATGGATGTTTACAAAAATTCGTCAATAAATGTCATGCTCTTGTCTATGTCGTATATGTCAAAACCAAAAGACTCAGTAGTGGCGATGGAAAGGAATATAATTTGGCAAAGGCATATAGGTAAAAATGAACATAGTACTCTCTTTGTTATTCTCATTGATGATGTCGCGATTCCTGAAGATTTTGAGCTGTGTTTAGCACACAACATCAAAGATATAGGAATATTGAAAAGTCGTGATTTTATTATAAACCGTTTGATAGATTGCTTTAAAGCCCAATTGCCAGTGAAAGGTTATTATGCTCATCCACAAGGATGTGAAATAGAACGCGGGAAATTTCAGCCGTGTAAATTTAGGTTATCAAGTAATTTCAGGCAAGATCCATTAGAAAGATGGAAGTCATTATCAGATATGATGGTAGTTCCAATTAACATTGAGGTACAAAAGGAGCTGAAGACTTATCTTATTCCAAGTGGTGCAGTTCCACCATTTTTATCTCATTCCACGCTTCTTAAGACTGACACTAATTGCTTGGCGCTGAAATTGGGATTGAGTTTGCAGTTCTTTAAGAACTACGCCAAGGATGATCTTGATGGAGTGCTATTCTATATCAGGAGAGATGGTATGGAATATCCCCATGTATATTGTTATGAATATGACAGGTTTCTATGTGAAAACTATGGAATGGAGCACTGCCCAACCAGTAAATCCAGCGGACCAAAAAAGCGGGCCGCTGATTAAGTTCGTTGTGCAGAGAAATAGAATATGAAAGAGAATCACTCATTAGCGTTAATCGTTGCTTATTATCTGTCGAAATTCGACAATCTCGCATATGAGAAACTCGGCTTCAACACCAGCACGGCGACTCATGCTGAAGTTGGTCGGATGCTCGGAGTTAATCCTAATTCCGTAAAGAATATGCGAGACGAATTTGACCCCTTGCATGATAATCCTAGGGCGGGATGGTATCAGCGCCCCCTGCGACCAAGTCGAGCTAAGGTCGTAGAATCATTTCAAGACCTCTCCGAAGAAGAGCTCCGTGACGTCGTACTGGAAATCCTAACCAATCCTGAGTTTGTAGCATCAGACGATTTTAGTGACGTAGTAGCACCCATTTCCAAGCGAGAGAAAAAACGCACAGGTAAGTCTGTCTTTATCGTTCGTGGTCCTACGGGAAGAAAAGCAGAAGAACATTTCATGGCTTATCATGCAGCCAATGGAATACCGGAGTCAGGTGAGTTGCAGGATACTCGTGACCATGGATGCGGTTATGATTTTGCCATCATTACCGCAAGCACGAAGCTCCAGGTAGAGGTCAAAGGACTGGATGGAGACTCTGGAGGAATAACTTTCACAAGCAAAGAATGGGACACGGCACGAAGCAATGGTGACAATTACTACTTGGTGATCGTCAGGAACGTTTCATCAGAACCGGATTTTCAAGTTATCCAGAACCCTTACAAGGTTCTTTCTCCGAAAAAATCAGTATTCACTACAGTTCAAGTGAGATGGAATGTTCCGGAGTCGGAATTGCCAAATTAATGACTTGCACAACAAAGCCTTGGAGGCGACGTCGTAAACGCCGCGCCTCAAGGCAGCCGTTCGGTGCAAGTTGACATAGCGATTTTTTACAACCTATTCACAGAGGTTCTATAAATGGATGAAGCCAAAGGTGTAGTAGTTACTGACATCAAAATGTCTTTTGGATCAATGGTTATCTTTATGATAAAATGGGCGATTGCGACAATCCCAGCAGCGATTATTTTATTTCTTATTGGCGCTTTTATAACCGTTGTTTTTACCAGTTTGTTTGGTTTTAGTTTAATGAGATAATAGAAAACTGATGTATTCTCTCGGATGCATCGAACCAAGGCATTCAGCGGATCGCGAGAAGCACGCGCCCGCTGATGCTCAGTGTTCGCACGAGGATTTACAGATGGCAAAGCCTGAGACTGAGAAGATTGAGTGCGTCCACTGCAATCGTTGCCTCCGATCCACCGACCATACCGTGGTGGCTGAGCGCAAGATTAGGGGTAGCGAGCTATACGGCGACGATTTCGAAATCAGCTGGGAAGACACATATACAATGCTTGAGTGCTGCGGCTGCCACGATGTAACTCTTAGAAGGCGCTCCTGGTTTTCAGAAGTAGACGGCTTCAATATCGAATTCTACCCACCTCAGGTGTCTCGTCGAATGCCAGAATGGGCCGATAAAATTCCAAGAAACGCATCAGCGCTGCTAAAAGAAATCTACGCGGCACTTCATAGCAACAGTATGCGTCTCGCCGTCATGGGAGCGCGATCACTCGTAGACCTATTCATGAACGAGAAGGTTGGGGATCTTGGTGGCTTTGCTCAGAAGCTCGAAGCACTTCTGAAGGAGGGATACCTCAGCCGTTTCCAGAAGGAGTTCCTTCTTGTAGCTCTCGATACTGGTCACGCCGTCACTCACCGCGGGTTTGCCCCAAAGAAGGATACGGTCGAGCAAATGATGGACGTGGTTGAGAATCTTCTGCAGCACTACGCGTTGCAGGAAGCCGTTGAGGATCTCAGGAAGGTGACCCCGCCAAGGAAGAAATAGTGCGAACACAGCGCTGCACAACGGAATGGCTCCAGCTTCGCTTTCGCCAGCCGGTGAGCGCCACATTCGGTACATGAAGAGAGAATACGGTAATGATCGATACGAATGAACCAACTGATGATCTCGTGCGCGAGATGTACGCAAGATTTGGCCTCGCCTACTATAACAGCGAAGTCTTGCACCGCGCTCTGTGCCTCATCCTGGCAATATCGGGTCTTCCACGCAGAGATTTAATAACAAGACCTCGTATCGAGGAAAAACTAGCCCATGCGTTCTCGCTGACTCTTGGCGATGTTATAACAGAATTGGGAGAAAAGCTTCCAGCGGAATACCTAAGCAAACTGGAGGAGGTACGAGAGAAGAGGAACTTCCTCGCTCATCACTTCTGGTTTGATCGGGCACATCTCATGTTTCGAGCAGATCACGTTTATCGACTCATTCAAGAACTCGATGGCTATACAGAGGTATTCAGTCGGTTAGATGAGGAAGCATCTGCTTGGTTTCATGCTCAACAAACAGACTTGGGACTCACCGATGAGATTCTCCAAGATAGTCTCACTCATATCCTCTCAGGCCAAGACAAAGAACCCCTCCCTGGGAAGGCTATCGTCAAAAAAATCGAGAAGAAGCTGAAGCAAAAACAGTGTCTGGTCCGAGTCTGGGAGTTAGAATTGCTCAATGGAGGGAAACCCCTCGTGTTTGAGTTGCAGGATGGAAGCCTCTGGCAGCTTTGCGATGTCGGTCTGGGGTGGACGCACTTTCAGCATACTGAATCTCATTGGGTAGAAAATCCCGACATTCAGTTATACTTGCCAGCAGAGATCATGCCGAGGCCACACAATGCCAAAACATGGGAGTATGAATTCGAACTAAAGCACGGTGCTATTCTATGGGTCAAGTCGGGGCGACGTCCACAGAAATTCCTATGGGGTATCAGGACGAAAAGCGGCGGCACCGAACAAGCACATGCAGACCGACGGAGGCTGTGCCCGCGCGGCTGATGCGAAACGTTATACGAAAGAAAAAAGTGAGAGGCTAAATTTAATGGCACCTGAACCTGCGAACACTCTTACAGTCTTTGACCATTTTTTGAGAATATGGGCAGTGTTAGGGCCTATGTTAGCAGCTGGTTTAGCTGCTTGGTGGAACAGGAAAAATGAAATAGAGAATAGGGAGTTCATTCAAGCTCGAGAAGATGAAATTGAAAAACGTCGTGTCAAGCAACAAAACCAAGACAAGACAATTGAATTAAAGAAAAAAGAAATTACCGAGATCAAAAAGTCATTGTTATCATTTGTAAGTTTTGCGGTAGAGTGCCACAACATGAAAATAACAAATAGCCTTAAAACCATAACAGGCCTTGACTTTACCCTTGTTCCACAAATCATTGAAGAGCAAACGAAAAGAATACGTCTATTAAACGATTCTTTTAATGAGTTATGGCTTTTATCTCCTCCTAAAGAGTTACTTGAAAATACGCAAAAATTGTTGAATTTTGTTACAAATACTCCTTATGAGAAATATCAAGATCATTCATTACATCAACAGCTATCGCAAGAATTTTCTAATGTAAAAACCGAGGTGTTAGAATCTGCCAAAACATATTTAGCAAAAGAAAACAGTAACATACTTACTTCATTAGAAAAATAATTGTATAACCAGGCTTTTAACACCGCTCCGTTTCACTTCGCTCGGACTCGCTGAAGCTTGCCGGTTAACTTAACGTTGGACGGGCAGTAATTATAGCAGAAATGGCGCCCAGCTTTTGATATTTTTGATCGAATGGTGACTCGGAAAACAAATTCCGGCGTGAAAATATGAATAAAATAGAAAAGTGGCGCAAGAACAAGCCATACATTCTTGCAATTGCGGCCCCTCATATTGTTGCCAGTTCAACACTCTGTTATGAATTCCTTTCAGAATGGAAATCCGGGAAACAGCTTACTAACCTCGAAACCCCTCCAGATCTCGATCAATGGATTAATCTTTATAAGAACCACAAGCGCGTTGAAAAAAGCGTAAAAAATTTATTCATGTTGTTCGGAGAAGCCGCTGAGACTGGAGTCGCGCTTTTTGATATATTTAAGTTCAGCCGAAAAGAGAGAAAGCGTTTAGGATCGAAGAAATTCAATAAGCTTATTCGGGAAGAATTAATGAAACTATCGCCTGAAGATTGGCGGGAACTTCACGATATGTGGTTTGCATTTCTGCAAATCAGCCTGGACATGCTGAAAAATGACGTTTTAGGCGAATTTGACGAAGAAACAATTAGAAGTATTAGAGAAATGTTTAAACAGCCGGAAATGCTGTTTTATATAAGAATTCAAATTCCATGCTGGCTTTTTTATGGTGAGTTCCCAAGTTTCCTTTTAAGGAAGGCGCGGTTCGGTGATATTGATGCAATCGAAAAGATGTTAAGGCTTGATGCCTCTTTAATAAATGATACCAAAATCAAAAGGATTTTTCATAATTCTGTCTGGAGCGGCAAGAAATCAACCGCTTCAAGGATAAGCAGCGCTCTAACAAAGACGCCCACCAAAAGAATCAGCCTAAAACGCGTCAAGTCAAGTGCTGCCGGGTTGATTTCGGCACTTGCCAACCTGCTCTATGTTAAACTGACTGCGCCAGAAATCAGAAAGCTTTTCGATGCCGTGGCCGAAATGTCCGGCCAGGGTGAAATTGATATCGACCTCCCCGAAAGCCCGATTGGTTTGTCAAAAGTGGTTCAGCATGAAAGCCAGTTTTGGCTGAATGTCATTCATTACCCGGACAGTAAATAATTTTCAAACTGCATGGTAAGTTCTTTAGCCAGATAATAAACCCCATGCCATGAAGGCATGGAGATTTACACAACATCGAAAAAACTTTCCCGGTCTTATCGGCGGCCCGTTTTGCCGCCGCTCCCCTTCCCTGTCTCATCCGACGGCTTTGGAAACGCCTATGCCGCCAGCCAATAGGAACTGGCGGCATAGGGGCGTTTCCCGCCCAGGTGCGCCCAGGAATGCGGCCCCCCGCTTTGAGCGGCCATCGCGGAAAAGGGGGGGCAAATGACTATCAGCCCCCCCGCAAACGTAAAACATGTGCCTATCGAAGACTCCAAGGTTCTATGCTCCGGCATTGACACGCTTTATCTGGCAATCAATGTGAAATGGATAAACGACCAGTTATTTCAATATCTTGAGCAATACAAAAATATTGCAATCGATGAAGAAAGGGAAGCTACAGTCGAGCTTAAAGCAAAAAATGATTCATGTCTTTTCAATATCCAACCTTACGGGACTCAGGGCTATCAATGGTTTTTGCTCGGTCATGATTACGCCCTGAAAATCGGCAATTGGATGAAGCCAAAATCAAGGCCCAGCATCCTGGCCGAAATCCGTTCCGAAGCCCTCTGGAGTGAAGGACCCAGGAAGGCCGTTAGACGGCTCTTGCATCTCCTTAAAGGCTCAAGGGCTGAAATCGAAAGCGTCAAGCCAAGCCGGGTCGATCTGTGCCTTGACATGATCTTCCCCGAAGAACTCTGGAAAATGGAGTTGATCGATTACCGGGTGACCCGGGCAAACTATGCGGCCCCTCATTTCTTTAATTCCACGCTGACCGGCATCAGCATCGGCAAAGGGAATCTGTCGGCCCGGTTGTATGACAAGGTTTTAGAAATCAATCAAAAGTCCAAGAAAACATGGATGCATGAAATATGGGGCATGAACTTGCCCCCGGACGGGTTCAAAATCATCCGCGTAGAATTCCAGATCCGGCGGGAAGCCATCAAAGAACTCGGGCTCGATACCGCAGCAGACCTTTTGCATTATAGCAGCAACCTGTGGGCCTACTGCACGGAAAAATGGCTCAAGTTTCAAAACAATCCCGGCAAGCACCCTAACCAGAGAAAAACCTTTGATTGGTGGAAAATCGTCCAAAAGGGATATTCCAACGAACAAAAAGCTTGCCCGCTCGTTCGAATCCAAGCTTGCTGCGCGGATATCGAAAGACTCTGCGGGCAGATATACGGTTCATCGACATCCATGCTTGCCGTGAAACTGGACAGCGAGGGCCAGGATATTGAAACAGTCAATTCGGAATACCTGGTTGAAGCTTTTAAAGATGGGCTGACGAACAAAGCCATTACAGATGCAAAACTCAATAAAGACGTTATGAAAAAACGTGCACGATACGACAGAAGAAAAGCCAAAGTCCGGGCGGCTTATCGAATGCGGAAGGAACTGGGGCTTCCCGTAGTTTGAAACCCAGCCCTTGAGCTGGAGCTGAAATCGCCAGCCCTTTCGCCTTCGCCTGGCAACAATCCAGCACCGGTTAAGACGGCCTGTCAAGGCTGGCCGTTCGGGGATCTGACGCAAGCCAGGTCAACAGAAACAGATATTGCGACAACGAGAACGAGTTGAAATGAAAAAGGCCACAACGCTTGGCCTTTACAGGCCGTCTGCCGGTGCTACGGTTCTACGGCGGGCCAAGGAGAAAACAGAACGCTTCCGCACTTCGGGCAGCATGCAATGATTATGAAACAGGTAACCATTGACACAAATTGCGGCACTGACATATTGTCACCCAAGGAGGCCGCCCGGTATCTTCGAAAAAGCCTGAGTTGGGTTTATAAGAACTGGAAGTTGCTGGGCGGTAGGAAGCTCGGAGGTTCTCTGTTTTTTCCCAATAAGGAGGATCTCTATGAGTGTATATTCGGCCAGAAACAAGGGGTGGAGGTACGATTTCACCCTGAACGGCGACCGTTACACGGAAGCCGGATTCAAAACAAAGTCGGCTGCCAGGCAAGCCGAGGCCCAGAAAAGGGAGGAGATAAGCAACCCGAAACCTCAGCCCGAAATAACGACGATCCAAACCGACATGGCCTTCTTGGATCTGGTCAACAGGCGTCTGGATTATGTGAAGGCGTATAATTCTCAAAGACATTATACGGATCATCTGTATCTTGCACGCCGATGGGTTAAGCAGTGGGGTAAATTGGATTGCGGCAAGGTCGCCACCGATCTGATTCAATCCTATCTGCTGAAACGATCGCGGCAAACGTCCGGCTATACGGCCAACAAGGAGCTTCGCTATTTGAGAGCCCTGTTTAATTTTGCCATGCATCCGGCGCGAAACTGGATGTTAAAAAACCCGACCCGGGGCATTGAATTCTTTCCGGTTGAAAAGCGCATCAAGTACGTTCCGCCGAAAGAAGATGTTTTAAGGGTTCTGGTAGCGGCCGATCAGGACACGCAAGATTATTTGTGGACGCTTGCCTTGACCATGGGAAGAATGAGCGAAATAAACCGCCTGATGTGGCAGGATATGGATTTAAATGCGCGTCACGTGGTTTTGTACACGCGGAAGAAACGCGGCGGTCATCTTACCCCTCGGAAGATCCCGATGTCCGAGAAGCTTTTTGAAGTGCTGTCCCGTCGGTTTGAAAAGCGCGACAAACACAAGCCCTGGGTGTTCTGGCATCGTCACTGGAGCCGGGACAAACGGGAATGGGTTGAAGGGCCTTACAAGGAACGAAAGCGATTTATGACGACGCTATGCAGGAAGGCGGGCGTCAAGTATTTTCGCTTTCATGCGCTACGCCATTTCGGGGCCTCTCTCCTGGATCAAGCGAATGTTTCGATCGGATCTATTCAGCGGATTTTAGGACACGAGAACAGAAGCACAACCGAGATATATCTGCATTCAATAGGCGATTCGGAACGCGCGGCAATCGACGTATTAAACGGCCAATTTGAAAACTTTTCTCACACCAATCCACACACCAAAAAAAAGAGGCTACAGCCGTAAAAGCTGTAACCCCCTGTTTTTATTGGCGCGCCCGGCAGGATTCGAACCTGCGGCCTACGGATTCGTAGTCCGGCACTCTATCCAGCTGAGCTACGGGCGCAATATGAACGTAGCTGTAAATTCGGTCTGCTTTTAAGCCAATTGCCGCGGAATGTCAATGACAACTTGATTATTTTCGAATCCGAATATAATAAAAACTGCGCTGGCCGGATTGAATGAACGTCGGACAGAGAAACGCTTTTTCCGGAGAAAACTGTGCTTGAAACCCACGAACATTATATGAAACTGGCGATCGAGGAAGCCGCCATGGCGGCTCGGGCCGAGGAGGTTCCGGTGGGCGCGGTGTTGATCGATGAATCCGGCAACGTCCTGGCCAGGGATCGCAACCGGGTGATTTCCCTGTGCGATCCGACCGCCCATGCCGAGATGCTGGTACTGCGGAAAGCCGCGGAAATTCTGGGCAATTACCGGTTGTTAAACATGGTGCTCTATGTTACGGTGGAACCTTGCGTCATGTGCATGGGGGCCGTCATTCATGCCAGAGTGTCGACCGTCGTGTTCGGCGCCATGGACCCCAGATGGGGCGCTGCCGGATCCCTGTACAACTTTGCCGAGAACGCCGGGCTGAACCATAAACCGGAAATCATCAGCGGCATCAGCGGGGACGAGTGCAGAAACCTGATACAGTCTTTTTTTAGGGAAAAGCGAAACGGGGCCTGATTCGATTTTCGGGGCAAAATCCGCTTTGCCGAAAACCTCTGACCAAAGGAGCGTCGCGTGTCAAATATCGTTATTGTCGGAACGCAATGGGGCGATGAGGGCAAGGGAAAAATCGTGGATCTTCTGGCCGAATACGCCGATGCGGTGGTCCGGTTCCAGGGCGGCAACAATGCCGGCCACACCATGGTCGTCAGGGGGGAAAAGTTCATCAGCCACCTGATTCCTTCGGGCATCCTGCAGGGCAAAACCTGCTTTATCGGAAACGGCATGGTGATCGATCCGGAAGTGCTCATCTCCGAACTGGATTCCTTATACAGAAAAGGCATCAATACCGGCCCGGGAAATCTCAAAATCAGTTTCCGGGCCCACCTGATCATGCCCTACCACAAGCGGATCGATCTGGCCCGGGAAAAAATGAAGGGAGACCAACGCATCGGAACCACCGGCCGGGGCATCGGTCCCGCTTACGAAGACAAGGCCACCCGCAGAGGGATCCGCTTTGTCGACCTGATGGATCCGCAAACCTTTCGGGAAAAGGTGTCGAAGATTCTCGAAGAAAAGAACTTCTACCTCAAAGGGTATCTGGGCGCAGAGCCGATGCAAATCGAGGAAATTATCGAGCCCTATAGCCGGTTCGCCGCGCGTCTGGCCCCCTATCTGACCGATGTCTCCGTGGCCCTGAATCAGACGATGAAATCCGGAAAAAACATTCTGTTCGAAGGCGCCCAGGGAACCCACCTGGACATCGATCACGGCACCTATCCCTTTGTCACCTCCTCCAACACGGTGGCCGGAAACGCCTGTTCAGGCAGCGGTCTCGGCCCCACGGCCATCGACGGCGTCAACGGAATCGTCAAGGCCTACTGCACACGGGTCGGACAGGGCCCCTTCCCCACCGAACTGTTTGACGAAACCGGCGAGGCCCTGCAGCAGAAAGGCGCCGAGTTCGGTGCCACCACGGGCCGGAAGCGCCGTTGCGGGTGGCTGGACACCGTCATTCTCAAGAACGCCGTCCGGCTCAACGGTCTCACGGGACTGACCATCACCAAGCTGGATGTGCTCTGCGGCCAGAAAACCCTGAAGATCTGCACGGCCTATGAATACCGGGGAAAGATCACGCAGGAATTTCCGGCCGACCTGAAAGTCCTCGGCGACTGCAAGCCGGTGTACGCCACGCTGCCGGGATGGACCGAGGATATCTCCGACGTTCGGAAATTCTCAGATCTTCCCCAAAATGCCCAGGATTACCTGAAATTCATCGAAAAAGAATCCGGAGTGCCGATCGACATCATCTCCGTCGGACCCGGCAGAGAGGCCACCATCGTGGTGAACCGGCCGTTCAAATGAGACGGGGGCCGGAAAACCGCATTTTTTGATTGACAACCGCCCGCCAAGTAACATAAAAGGGCAACCGATGTCGGGACGTGGCTCAGTCTGGTAGAGCACAGCGTTCGGGACGCTGGGGTCGCTGGTTCAAATCCAGTCGTCCCGACCATCTTCAAGAAAAATTTCAGCCGGCCTTCATAAAAGGCCGGCTGTTGTTTTTTGAATGCAGGCCGATGACGGTTAAAATTTTTCGCCCCTGGCATGCCGGCTCATGTTCCTCACCAATCCTGTCTTGAAAAAATTCTTGCTCAATACTGAAAGGATCGGATAGAAATCATATGCGCCATGGCGGCGGCATTTCGTCTCTTATGGCCCAAGGCGTATAAGAAAGCACCCCCAAAAAGGATCCACATCAGGCGCGCAATAGCAAGCAACAGCATCCAGGAAGCATAATCATGCCGCAACAAACTAAAACTTTCCGCGTCTTTGTCAGTTCCACCTTCGACGATCTCAAGGCGGAGCGCAACGTCCTGCAGGACAAGGTATTCCCTGAACTGCAGAAACTCTGCGAGACGAACGGATGCCGCTTTCAGGCCATTGATCTGCGTTGGGGGGTGAGCGAGGAAGCGGCGCTTGACCAGCAGACGATGAACATTTGCATGACTGAGCTCAAACGCTGTCAAGACATTTCCCCGCGCCCCAACTTCATCATCCTCCTGGGCGACCGCTATGGCTGGATACCGCTGCCACCGCAGATTGAGGCGGTAGAGTTCGAGATGATCCTTTCACAGGTCAATCCGGAAGATCACAAGCTTCTGGTGTGGGATGAAGCGCAACCTGGTGGCGGAGGCGGTTGGTATCGCCTCGACACCAACGCCGTGCCCCCGGAATATGTGCTCCGACCACGGCGGGACGAGGTTTTTGCGGAAGCAGACTATGCATCCTGGAGTAAGACGGAAGAGCAAATGCGATCGATACTACGCAGTGCTATCAACAGTCTCGGATGGCCGGAGAGCGACCAGCGACGGATCAAGTACGAGTGCTCTGCCACCCACCAGGAGATCATCGAGGGTGCACTGAAGCTTCCCGATGAGCGCGAACATGTCTTTGCCTTTCTGCGCAACATTCAAAACCTCGATGACATGCCGCCGGGGAGCACTTGTGCCGATGCTGGTGTGAAGAAGGCGCATGCACTCAAGGAAATGATCACACAAACAAAAGGCGTTACTTCGTATTCTTATGATGTGATCTGTGCTGGCCTTCCATTGATCACACATCTCGATCAATTCGCCGCCGATACATTGAGTGCACTCCGTAGGATCATCGAGGAGGAAATCCGGCAACTCAAACAGATCGATGAGCTTACCCGCGAGAAAATCGCCCATGAGGGATTCGGCAAGGAACGATGCAGGCACTTCATCGGAAGACAAAAGATCCTTGATGACATCGCCGCTTATATCCATGCAGGACAACAATTCCCATTAGTTGTCTATGGTCCCTCCGGGTCCGGCAAATCGGCACTGATAGCGAAGGCCGTATCCGATGCCGCCGACAAGCATAAAAAAGCGTATATCATTCAGCGATTCATCGGTGCCACACCAGAATCCATGGATATCCGTACGCTGCTCAGGAACTTATGCCTTGAGATTTATGAGGCATTTGGATTTGATCTATTGAAGGAAAAGGATCTGGACGAAATTGACGCTAATGTATACAAATTTAAGATGATCGTTGAGAAGGAGCCTGAGATAATCGAGAAAATTCAACAATTACCAATATTCCGGTATGTAGTGGAGAGAATCATCAATTTCCAGAACAAGGGCAACCGAGAAGGCAACTCCAGATTTCATAAGATTCTTGATCTAAGAGATAGGATACTCAATTCTATAAGCAAGAATTCAAACGACCTTCATAACTTCTTTAAGGATGCGATTACAAGTAAGTATGAAATACCCGTCGAGTACAAATATCTGAGTGAAAGATTCAACGAATTCCTTAGAATGATCTCCGAAGATCAACGGCTACTGCTCTTTCTTGATGGATTGGATCAATTGAGTGTAAAAGAAAATACCCACAGCCTGAACTGGCTCCCGTCAAAGCTTCCTCCGAACGTAAAAATTATCGTTTCTGTGCTGGAGCGTGAAGATGATGCCGGAGAGTGCCTCAGGTCTGCGAGATCGAATGTCCCAAAATCGGCACTGCTCTGTTTGGAGGACATGCCCCCTGGAGAAGGGGAAAAAATTTTGCAGACGTGGCTCCTTGAAGCCTATCCAGAGAAGAAACGCACCCTCACGGAGGAGCAACTGGAACATGTACTCGATAGCTTCCGTGGCTGTCCGAAACCACTTTACCTGAAGCTCGCCTTCGAGGAAGCCAGAAGGTGGAAGTCCTACGAGGGGCTCCCCCGTGGTGCGGAAAATATACCCGGACTTGCACTTGGTGTTCCTGGGATTGTGGGTGACATGCTTACCCGGCTCCGGGACAAGAAACAACACGGAGAGGTGTTGGTGAAGACCTTTCTGGGCATCTTCTCTGCAGCCAGGCATGGACTTTCGGAGACCGAAATCCTCGAGCTTCTGTCAGGAGATGAGGAAGTAATGGCAGATTTGAAAGCCCGCTCTGCGAGGTCGCTGGAAGCGAATGGAATACCGGCTGTCGTCTGGCTCCGGCTTTATCATGACCTTGCCCCCTATCTGACCGAAACGTCGGTTGACCAGGCTGTGCTTTTCAACTTCTACCATCGACTGGTAGGAGAGACCATAAAACTGAACTATCTTCATCCCGAATATCACAGCAAGCTTGCCCGGTACTTCCGCCACAAGGCCGATCCCACTGGCGATTCTACCTGGTCCGACAACTACGTCCACAGCCTATCCGAACTTCCTTTTCAGCAGACCGAAAGTGGCTCGATGTGGGACGAGCTTGAGTCAACGCTTACCGAGCTCAGGTTTATCGAAGCCAAATGCAAGGCGGGAATGGGCTACGACCTGATTTCAGATTATAATCATGCTGAACTGGCCTGGCCCGGGCAGAAGAAAAAACAGCGAAAGGAAGACGAGCGCAAACGATCGGTTCAGGTTTACGTTGACAAACTCATAGAGCACGCGAGGCATCCCAAAACAAACCCCATACCTGACCCGCCAAAGCTGGTGAAGATCAATAACAGGAAGTCCTCAATCTATAAACAAAGAGGATGGTCTCGACTGGAACGTGTCAAGGCTTGGGGTAATTTCGTAAGCACTCATATCAGGCAACTTGCAGATGGAAATGAACCTGTTTTTCAGATGGCATGGAACAGCGCTGACTCTGGGCCAGTCGCTGAGCGAGTCGCAGACATGGAAAAGGAAGGGAAAGGGATTTCGGGCGAATGGCTCAGGTTGCAGAACCGCTCATCTTTTTGTCCGAATCATGCCTGCCTCAAAGTGCTGGCTGGGCATGGGGCTACTGCTCTCTCCATGACGTCTGATGGGGAGAGGGCGGTTTCGGGAAGCAGTGACGGTACCCTTCAAGTCTGGAATCTGGCTACAGGCAAGTGTATGGAAGTGATGGGAGGCCATACGGACAGTGTTAATGCAGTCTCCATCACACCTGACGGGGAGAGAGCGGTCTCGGGAAGCAGTGATAAGACAATGCGAGTCTGGAATCTGGCTACAGGCAAGTGTATGAAAGTGATGGAAGGCCATACGGACAGTGTTAATGCAGTCTCCATCACACCTGCCGGGGAGAGGGCGGTCTCAGGAAGCTGGGACAAGACTCTTCGCGTTTGGAATCTAACCACCGGGAAGTGCCTGAAGGTGATGGAAGGGTACGAGGGAGAGGTTGTAGCCGTTTCCATCACGCCCGACGGTGCTCGGGCGGTCTCAGGAAGCTGGGACGGAACCCTTCGCGTGTGGGACCTAGCCACCGGTGAGTGTCTGAAAGTGATGGAAGGGCATGAGGGAGAGGTCAATGCTGTCTCTATCACGCCCGACGGCAGGCGAGCAGTCTCGGGAAGCTACGACAGGACCCTTCGAGTCTGGAATCTGGCTACAGGCAAGTGTATGGAGGTGATGGGAGGCCATACGGACAGTGTTAATGCAGTCTCCATCACACCTACCGGGGAGAGGGCGGTTTCCGGAAGCAGTGATAAGACAATGCGAGTCTGGAATCTGGCTACAAGCAAGTGTATGGAAGTGATGGGAGGCCATACGGACAGTGTTAATGCAGTCTCCATCACACCTACCGGGGAGAGGGCGGTTTTGTAAACCACCGGATGGTTTGAACCCGTACGTCGGATGGTTTGAACCCGCGTAACTCTACCTCAAAAATTACGAACCAGCAGCTCATGGCCGACAGTCGGGCGGGCTGCGTTGACGGTATATTTCAGCTCTACTGGGTGGATTTCAAACCCCGCAAACGTCTCTCTGATATCTGGATGATCGTTGATGCTCATGATAAATTTCCCCTTCACACCAGCCAAAACACTCGCCATATGCTGATAATCCTCCATTTTGAGGTTGTGCCTGTAATACGGCGCCTGGTAGTAGGGCGGGTCCAAATAGAAAAACGTCTGCGCCCGGTCGTAACGCCTCACAAACTCATGCCACGATAAGTTTTCGACCGTCACACCAGATAACCGCAGGTGTACTTCCGACAACTCTTCTTCAATTCGTAGCAAGTTGATTCTAGGCCGTTTCAACGGCCCGGGGCCGAAACTTCTGGAAAGCACGCGCCCTCCGAAGGCGTGCCTTTGGAGATAGTAGTAGCGGGCCGCCCGCTGGATATCAGTCAAGCCTCCGGCATCCGCCTGGCGCTTGAAATCATCAAACAGCTCCCTTGACGACAACAACCATTTAAACTGCCGCAGGAACTCTTCTAAGTGGTGCTGGAGGACCCGGTAAAAGCCGATCAGATCTCGGTCAAGGTCATTGATCGTCTCATACTTTGACTGGTGCTTCCGGAAAAACACCCAAGCCGCTCCTGCAAATACCTCACAGTATGCCTGGTGCTGCGGTATCATTTCGATAATAGTTTTAGAAAGCCGCGACTTGCCGCCGACATACGCCAAAGGACTGTTCATGCACATTCTCCTTGTGTAGACGGCCACGGCCTGATAGATTGCCACTGCTCGGTCCGAGCTGGAGGCCGTCTGTTTCAGATGTTGGGCTGGCATCAACAGCTCTTCGCCGTGGCGGAATTGGCGTTCCGGCCACGGCGGCCTCTATTTTTCCTGTATCCCCTTATGTCGCCTGGGTATAATCAAACTCCCGCACCTGCTGCTGGAGGGAGGCGACGCCGCCCCGGACGGACCAGAGCGAGACCTGTATTGTCCCGGTGTATCCGATGTTGGCGCTGGTGATATCCACCGTATTGGCGGAGATCCCGGACGCCGAATATAGTTCGGCCATCGTGTCCGTCCGCTTGACGGACAGGCTGTAGGTCGTGTCGGCCTCGGGGCCGTAGTCCGCGCTGTCCTCGGTGTGCACGATCGAGGACACGACGGTCCTGTCACGGTGCTTCCAGTCCAGGGTCAGTGTTTCGCCCAGCAGAAACTCGTCCGGCTCCTGCACCCCGTTGATGCGCAGGCGGCCCGGAGGCAGCGGCCGATCCATACGACCAGTCATCGTGACATTCTGCGCGGACGCGCTGCCGATAGCCAGGGTTCCCTGGCCGGTGGTCGGCAGCAGCTTCATGTTGACCGTGTTGCCCGACACGAACTGGCGTGAACTGAAATAAATTCCATCCACGATCAGTACGTTCGCGTCGACGGCATGAGCCGCCGGCACGGTGTCCATGCACCCGCGCAACACGGTGAGCGTGTTGCCGCTGATGTCTGATATATACACGATCTCGGCGCCGACCAGCGCCCACATGCCGATCTCGGCTTCCGGCTCACCGCTCTGCCATATCACGGACCAACTGGTGGCCGATATCGCCACCGGCGCGGCCAGCGTGCACCACAGAGCAAAGTCGATGGCCGCGTGCTCGTCGTAGACGCTCTCGGAAGACAGCTTGAAGCAGGGCACGGCATTCAGGGCATCATTCGACGGCTTTGCCCCCGTGATGGCCGCGAATCCGGCAGTGGCGCTCAGCGCCAGCACGTCCGATATGCCATACTCAGCCGCCAGCCAGTAGAAGGGGACCTCGATCGCCTTGTGCGCGGGACACGGCGCAGGGGCGCTGGTTGTCGGCGTCCACATCGACGCCGGCGGCGCGGAATACACCGCCTGCGAAACGCCGAACACGTCCTGGACGGCCTCGATGCGGATAGAAGAGTCGCCGAAGGCGCCATAGGACACCCGCACCGCCCTCAGCACCATTTCGGAGACGCCGTACTGGTCGCACGACCACAGGAACGGCATGCCCGGCTCTATCTGCATGCCCTCCGCCGTGGTCAGCAGCGTCACGGAGGCCAGGTCGGCGGACCGGGCGGCCAGCTCCCGGGCCGCCACCTTGTCCGCCAGCGACTTGCTGGTGATGCCCGGATATTCCAGCACCACGTTGTTCGTGTAGCCCTGCCGGGCGACCGCCGCGATGTCGTGCAGGGTAATCGAGCCCTGTTCTCCGGTCGAGGCGTCCCAGAACTGCACGGTGACGGAGTTGACCATCTCCTCGACGGTTCTGCGGCGGTAGTGCTCCACGGCGACCACGTTGTTGTCGTCCAGCAAGGCCAGGTCGTCCACATCGTAATCCGCTCGGATCAGCCGGATTTTGACCAGGCCGGTGTGGATATCGGTGTAGATCGCCGCATCGATGTGCTCCTTGATCGATTCGACAAAATCCTCGATCCGGGCCGAATGGTCCCAGATCAGGCTCAGGCCGAAGCCTTCGGTATAGAGTGTATCCGCCGCGGCCCTGAAATTTGCGTCATCGATATCCGAGGTGTTGAACATCCCGCCCCACTTGGCGCTGGTGTAGGTCGCAAAAACGATGTGGGCAGCGTTCATGTCGTCGCCGACAGCGGCTTTGGCGGAGTACCAGCTGTCGTATATGTTCTTGCCCCAGATATCCCACATCTTGATGTATTCGGAGTTGCCCAGATACACCTGGTTCAGCACCAGGCAGGCCACACCCCGGTACGACGGAACGTCATCACCCAGGACAGACTTTAGGTACGCATTCTGCACCTGCGAGGACAGCCCGCGCTCGAAGTCCACGGTGCCGGATATTCCTCCGCCGCCGCTCTTGCCGCCGAACAATTCAGCCGCGGATATCGTGATCTGGCCCCCGGTACAGCTCCCCGACCAGGCCGTCTTGCCGTCCACCTCCACCTTCGTGATTTCCTGGAGGTCGTGCGCCAGGACCAAGTGTATGCCCAGATAGTACTTATACCCGACCGTGACCTTCTTGGAACTGAACAGCCCCGACGAGACCTTCTCGGTGATGCGCACGACCTTGAGATCGCCATACCAGACCACATTCGGCCCGGACATCTTTTTATATCCGAACAGCACCGGAAACTCCCGGCCCAGCTCGGCGGTGGTGACATTGAAGTCCTCGATGCCCGCCGCTTTCGGCGCCGTGTACTTGGTGCGCGGCGCCAGGAGATACGATATGGCCAGGCTGAAGGCGAGCCATCCGATAACCGCCCAGAATCCCATTATTTTATGCTCACGACAAAGGGGTTGTTTTTGGGGAACCACGGGAACGAGAGGTTATTCAGCACGTTCCCGAACTTGTTGATGCACGTGGACAGCGTCCGGTCGCAGCCCGGATACAGTGCCACCGAAGCGCCCGCGACCAGGCTCGACAGCGGCCTGGAGACGATCAGCGTGTTGCCGACGTGAGACAGGATGAACCGCGTGTCTTCCAGCCGGGCGATGATGCCGCCGTTGAACCATCCGTTTGCGTATCCCGATGTGGCGGACATGACCAGCGTGGTCGGATTCGTCACGCCGACGATCGTTTCATTCACCCGCATGGCGGGCTGGTTGGCCCCGCAACCCGCACCGTACAGCACGTGCTGGCAGATCAGCTCGCAGCGGTATCGCAGCCCGTACCGGCGCATCATGGCGTACACGGACTCGCACTCGAAATCCACCAGCTCGCCCTTTGGCTCGCAGGAGACGATCCGGCCCTTCCATATCACCACGGCGTCCGAATAGGCCAGGCCCCGGTGCAGCCTGCGGACCGTGACACTGGTCGACGTCTCCGGGGGCTGGTTGATGAATTCGGCCACCAGGTCGTGGCCGCGCGGCAGGGTGATCGTGATCTGGTCCCTGGACGGATCCTCGCCCTGCTCGATCTTTCCCCGCGTGATCGCCGCGGGCTCGTACACCTGGTTGTCGCTGACAAACAGCTCCGTCGTCCGCGTGGTCAGATACATGTGCCAGGTGCCGCGGACAAAGTCGTACAGCTCGAACGGCTCTCCGGAGGCGACGCTGTATTCCAGGTTCGTGAAATTGCTCATTCCGGCACCCTCATGACCGGCACGGACGTTCCGGCGCGGTACGGATCTCTGTGATCTATCGACACCTCATCCGAGTTCAGCCGGACCAGGTCCATGAAGCTCCATATCTCGATGTCCGACGGCTGGATCGTGACCCCCAGCGCCTCGTCGATGGTGATCATCTCGTCGCCGCCGGCCAGGGCCACGGCGCTGTTGATCCTGCGGTAATACACGGCGCCGCTTTTCAGGCGCAGCATGAAGTCCTTTGGAAGCTGGCCGTGCCGCGACAGGGCGCAGAACCGGATCTGCATCTCGGCGGAATACGGCGTGGCCTCGACGGTCAGCACCAGGTCGGCGCTCCAGGTCGGCAGCCAGAAGGGCTGCTGTTTTCCTTTCCGGGTGTACAGCCAGTTGCGCCACGACCACAGGTCCGCCGGAGACGCGACCGTCTTCCCCACGGTGCGGGCGAAACGGGTGTAGTCCTGCCCCGTCTCGACCACGATCGGCCCCTGGCCATTGTCCACCAGCGTCACGGGCCGGGAGATGCGCTCGGACATGTCTCCGATCACGATGTCGCCGTCGGTGAGCACGTCGTACCCGCGATACTGCGGATAGACGGACGCGGCGGGCGGAGACGGATCGTCCGTGCAGATGAACTCGGCCGAAAACGGGACCCACAGCTCCGGGCCGCGCTTGAAGCTGAACCCCTCCGGCGTGATCGCCCGGACCATCGGCATGATCCGCGCATTCACCCAGTCGCGCGCCAGCGGCAGCAGGATGTCGATGCCGTCGGGGCGGACCGCCGTGATCGTCATTGCCGCGACCTGATCCGCGGACTCCCACAGCACGGCCCACCCGCCTTCCTGGTAGTCGGCCAGGGCCGCGCCGAAATTGATCGTCGTCGCCCCGGACAGCGCGGACACCACGGTAAAATCCTTCCAGCAGGGCAGGCCCCAGACCCGGAAGCACCAGTTGTCGGCGTATATCCGGACCGCCGGCATCTCGTCCTCCGGCCGGATAAAGTCGTAGCGGTATATGCGCCGGGGCAGGTCCCGGTACGCCACACGCTGTTCGCCGCGGCGGGTCTGGATTACACCGGTCAGCCACTGCAACCGCTCCTCGTAGTCGCCCTCCGGCGGCCACGCCCAGACCACCACGCGGCACCCGACGATGGAGACGGGCATCGCGTACAGCCCGGCAAACGTGAACGTCACCGTGGCGTCGATCGTGACCGGTCCGGAGATGCCGATCTCTATGGAGTACGTGATTTCTTCCAGCGGCGCCATCGCATACGGCGTGGTTACGGGCGCCGGCACGACGATGCCTTCGGCGTTGTCTTTGACAACGGATGCCAGCGTTTTGGGCTCGAAAAACGCGTTCCAGACAGTGACATCCCGCGTCTCCGCGGACAGCAGCTGGCCGAGGTCCAGCGAGCGCGGAACGACATGGATGCGGTAGTAGTAATCGCCCAGGTAGCACGGGGACGCCGTGGCGGACTTGACCATCGGGGACAGGACCACGGGTACGCGGACGACAGACCCGAGCAGGGTCATCTCCCCGCCGGCGATCAGAGGGTCCCCTAAATATCCGTCCGCCTCCCACCACTGGAACTCGTCCGGCCAGTCGGAAGTCAGGGGCAGATATCCGCCCAGCGAGCATGCGGACAGGGTCGCCGTGGCGAAATCAGCCATTACAAGGCCTCATACTTGATGGCCCAGCCGAAGGTGCCGGTGTGATCCTTGAGATTGCCCGCATCCGGCTCGGCCGAGTTCTTTCGATACCACGGGAAGACCATCCACTGATCCGTGCCGAGCTGGATCAACTCGCCCGAGGCGTAGTTGGTCACGCGTAACTGCCGGGCGCTCTGGACCTGCAGCACCTGGCTGGATTTGTAGGATGGGCGCCACTGGAACACCTTGATCGGCAGCAGCACCCCTTCATTGTTGAACGCGTTCGGCTGGGTCAGCAGCAGCGGCACCACCCACCGGTTGCCTGGCTGTCCGGTATCCTGGTTGCCCAGCGCCCCTGCCGTGTACATCCACGGATGATGAAAGTCGCTGGATTCCAGACCGGAATCCATCCAGAAATTAGTTACCAGCTGCCAATCCGCAGTGGTGTTGGTCGTGCGTCCCTTATTCGACCAACCCAGCGCCGGGCAGATGACCAAATCATACGAATGGTTTAATCCTGTTTGCGTTATTGCCAGATTGACGCCACCCGTTGGATAGTCGGGCGACGACGAGTTGAGGTGCCCCATCGTAGCGGCCATCCAGTTGCCGCTGCCGCCCAGCCCCGGCTGGTCGCTCTGGCCGAACGCCAGCCACTGGTATTTGTCGGAGTAGTTCACGACCGCAAAGACCTCGGCGTCGAACACGAATATGTGATACGTGACCGGATACGTCACGCTCACCGATTTGACCGGCACGCACATCGTGACATAATACGGGCACCACGCGTCGGACGAGTTCTTGCACCACAGGCGCACGGGCGCAACCCCGCTGACCGTCGCGGAGCTGAACTTGACCGATACGGGGTAGGTTGCGCCGGACGGCGTGTGGCTCAAAATGCTGTCCGTCCAGTCCCACCCCTCGGCCACGCACGAATTGACAATCGCCGTGATTACAGCGGCGGCGTCCGCCGCATTTCCAGTGTAGTAGCTCATTAATCAAGCCTCATCGCGTAGTAGTCCAGGAACCCCGTGCGCCAGACGTCCTGAACAATTACATAGGTTTTGCCGCCGATCGTGACCGTGTTCTCGACCGCGTTGTTGAACCCGGTGATATGGTAGATTCCGTCCAGCGCCCCGAACAGGTTCGCAGACGGCTCGTACAGCTCCACCGGGGTCAGATGATATTCCCCGCCCGTGTCCCGCATGGCCGCACTCGGACTGGGGGAAATTTGCGTACTACCCCCACACGTGATCCAGACATCGCCCCACGGCATCGTGTACGCCTGATACCAGGTGCCCGCGAGCGTGCGCATCTTGAAATTGGCCCGGTTGCCCTTGTACGGCATGGAATGCGAGGTGTCCGACGATCTGGTCCCCGCATGGCCGCTGAGCATGCCGCCGCAGCAGATCGGGTAGGGGAACTGGCTCGGCCTCGCGTAGGGCAAAAATTTGCCGACATAGCCGGACTCGTACACCGGCGTATCGACCTTCTTGGCGATGGCGATCCGCTGCGAGTTCCAGGTCAGCCAGTAGTCGATCCGGTTGTTGTTGGCAGGGATGCCGGAAGTAAAAGCGTTCGGCTGGGTGCTGTAGGAGTTCTCCGCGACATACCCGGTGCAGGCCATGACGCCGATGTTGTAGTAGTCCGCGTCCGCGTTGTGATACGCGATGAACCCGACGAAGATCTCCTCCTGACCGGTCAGGCCGCAGCCCTTGAGAATCAGGTAATGCGTGCTGCCGCTGGTGTCATAGTTCAGAACAGTCCAGCCCTGGCTGGTGCACGCGACCTCCCAGTAGTCGTTCAGCGTGTGGCCGGTGGTCGCGGTAAACGTCACGGTCACGCCGTTTTCCAGCTCCTGGGCCGCCCCGGTGATGGCCAC
This sequence comes from Desulfobacteraceae bacterium UBA2245, assembly GCA_002347265.1. Lineage (GTDB taxonomy): Bacteria > Desulfobacterota > Desulfobacteria > Desulfobacterales > UBA2245 > UBA2245. The sequence goes on from DDYB01000022.1 coordinate 99,682, forward strand.
GTCCTCGGCCGCCCAGGTCACGCCGCCGTCCTTCGACCACTTGAATGTGTCCACCGCGTCCGCCAGGTCGATCTGGACCCGGTAGGTCCGGTCCACCAGGCCCGTATACGTGCCGCCGGCCGCGCAGTCGTTCAGGCCGGACCCCGTGAACGATGCGGTTCCGCGGGTGGTCGCCGTGACCAGGTCCCTGATTTTTTCCACCATGTTCTGGTTCGCCAGGGAAAACGATCCCGACGCGCCGGTTACATATCCGATATCGTGTCCAGCCATATCAGCTCAGCGCCTTTCGATTTTTCTGCATGATATTGACGACCAGCCGCTCCCCGGAGGCTGTGCCCAGGTAGTCCCCGACCACGGACGGGTCCATCACGTTGATGATCCGCAGGCCGCCTTTTGCCTCGCCCAGGGCCGCCCCGGAATCACCCGACGCCACCTTCACGCCCAGGTCGCCCGTGCCGGTGCGCGCCAGCGGCAGCACCGCCTCCGGCCCGGCCTCGCCCATCAGGCCCAGGCCGCGCGCCATCGGGAAGATGGTCGGCGCATTCACGATGCCGCCGGTTGCGAACGGAATCACGCGGCCCGCATCGAGCACGCCGCCGCGGGCCAGGCCGGGAATATTGAGGCCGAACTGCGGGTTGAATCCCACGTCCGCCGCGGCCAGGGCCGGGTCCGCCCCGGCGCCGATGCCGAACAGGGTGGATCCGAACGACGAGAGGGACGACCACAGGCTTCCGCCGCTGGAGCTGGTCTTCATCGCCGCGTTGAGCGCGGCGATCATCGGCTGAATCACGGTGAGCTGGATGATCATCTCGGTGATCATCTTCGCGAACGACCGGCCGATATCCTCGAACGTCGTGTCGGACTGCCAGAGGATGTCGTTGAGGGTCCCCGAGAAGCCGGCCGCCCAGCCCGTCACCGCTTCCCCCAGCTGCTCATTGAAGGTCTTGTCGGCCAGGGCGCCGAGCTCCTCGCCCATTTTCTCGTGCAGGCCGGTGATGATCCGTGTGTATTTCTCGTGGTTGGCCTGATCGTGGATCATCGCCTCAAGGACGATGTTTTCCCGGCGCAGGTACGATTCCCGTATCCGCTCCTCCTCGGACTTCAGGGAGGATTCGATGTCCGCCACGGAATCCCGGACGGATGTTTTGCGCTTTTCCGCGGCCCGCGCGCTCTCCAGTTCGGCGTTGTAGATCCGCTGGGCGGCGGTGAGCCGGTTCAGTGCGTCCAGGGCTGTCTGATACGCCGCGCCGCCGACCTCCAGGCCATGCTCCCAGGCCAGGTTCAGGGCCGCCTGCTCCGCCTCGGACTTGCCGATCAGCTGCGCCTGCCGGTCGATGTTTTCATTGAACTCGGTTATGGCCGTTTCCCGGGCCATCGCCTCGGTCTCGCCGTGAATTTTCTGCATCAGGCCGAGCAGGACGGCGTATCGTTCGGACCCCTCGGACACGCCCGCAACGCGGGCGGCGGCCAGGGCCTTCTGCTCGACCTCGGTCTTTCGCAGCCAGTCGTACTCGTCCTGCAATCTCCGCAGGACCTCGGCGTATTTGTCTGTCGCTTTGGGCGCTGCAGGCGTTCCTGCCGGATCGGGCGCGTTCCCGGCCGGCGATTCAACGCCGCCTTCCGCGCCGGCCGCCGAGGGGGTCTTCAAGGCAAGCAGCCCTGCTTTGGCCGCATTCAGTGAGTCGATCTCATCCTTCAGCTGCTGTATCCGGTCTGCATACTGTGCCCGGGCGTTTCCCGGAGTGCCATACGGGATCACGCTGCTCAGCTCGGCCATCTTCCGGTCGATCTTCTGCTGAATCAGCATGACGTCGTCCGTATCAAAGCTGTTGACCAGGTTCTTGAGCTCGGTGAAGTTCGCCGTGGCCACGTCCGAAAAATTGATCACTCCCGCCGATGCCAGCCCCATCGCCTTGCCGAAGTTCTCGGCCCACTCGGCCGCGTGTGCCGCGGTGCCCAGCAGCAGGGCGCCCTTTTTGCCGCCGATGGCCAGGCCGATCAGACCCCACTCCAGGATGGCCGGGTCGTAGGTGATCAGATCCCAGACCGCGCCGAGCGCCTTCCGCGCCCGGTCCACGTATTCGTCGATCCGCTGCCGGATCAGGCCTTCGTTGGCCGCGGTCCACGCCCGGAACTGGTCCCCGATCTCGCGCACCTTCGGAATGGACGCATCCACCCAGTCGCGGAAATCGCGGACCATGCCGATCAGGGCGTCGTTCTTGGTCAGGAAAAAGCCGATTTCCTCGGTCAGGTCGCCGACGCTGTTCTGGGCCTGCTTCACCGAGCCGCCGAATGTGCCGGCCGCGGCCCGCGCCGCACCGCCGAATTCGGATTCGAGCTCGTCCAGGATGATCTTCTGCGCGCCCAGCGTGTCGCCGGACTCCTGGAGCTGCTTGATCATCCGCTTCTGCTGCTCGGTGAACGACACGCCCACGCGGGACAGGGCCGTGAGCCCCTCGGTCGGATCGTTCAGGGCCTTGCCCAATTGAACCATCGACGATCGAAGGTCCTGCTTCATCACCTGGCTCATGTCCAGTGCCGCGGCCGTGGCCCGCTCGAACGCCTCCCCCCGCACCTGCTTGAACGTGGACAGGATCGCCATGCCGGCCAGCGTCACCTCGTCTCCGACGGTGGTGACCTGCTGCATTCCGGACGCCATCTCCTTGAGCTGGTCCAGCGTGTAGCCGGCGGCGTGGCCCGTGGCCTTCAGCGTCGCCCCCAGGTCCGCCTCGGCGGCCTCCTGCACATTGGCGGCAGCCACGCCCCGCGTGAGCATGTACCCGCCCAGGGCGGTCACGGCCGCGCCGGCCAGTGCCGACGCCCCCGCCACCACGCCGATAGACCGGCCCAGAAGCGCCGTAGCGTCGGACTGCTTCCTGGCGCTGTCGCCCAGGTTATCCAGGCTGCGCGTGACGGTGCGGAGGCTCTTGTCGGCCTTCGCGCCGTCCGCGGTGATCGTGATCTGGATGGTGTTCTTGTCGGCCATCGGTGTCGAATAATCCTATGGTTGATTTCCGTTGGCGTGCGCCAGGTACTCCTGATCCATGCGGTCGATCAGGTCGATCAGCTCGGCGCGGTCCTCTGCATCACAGACCTGCTGCTCGTCCAGCCAGCCCCGGATCTCCGAGAGCAGGATCGGGCCGGGGCCGCTCGTCGTCCATTGCCGCCGGTGGATCAGGGTGAAAAACCCGGTCCATGCCAGCCGGATGCGCTGCGGCTCGATTTCCAGGAATGCGCCGAACGCGTGAAGGGTTATCGTGGGCAGCCCCGGAGCGTCCCGCATCTCGTCCGGAACGCAGCCGGTCAGCTCCGCGTACCGCCGGTATCCCGGCATGCGGTCGGCGTGTTCCAGGCGCCAGCGCAGCGCGGCGATCAGTCCTGGGCATCGGCCTCGATCTCCTCCGCCCGGAAATTGGCGACCTTCTGGGCCTGCTCCTGAATGTCCCGGAACAGCTCGGGCAGGTCCATCAGCAGCTTCACACAGTTGTCGCGGGTGAACTCGATCGGTATGCCCTCCGCGTCTGTGACGCCCTCCCAGCCGAGGATCACGCTGCCGGCATATATCTCGGCCAGCAGGCGCTCGGAGGTCGCGTTATCCATCGTGCCGTTGGCCAGCCTGCGGCGGTAGGGCTTCAGGCGGTCCCCCAGCATCTTGATGTATGACTGGTTGGCGCCGCCGGCCCGGGCGATCCGGATCTTGAAATCCCCGTAGTCCAGGTTGAGCCCGTCTATCTCAATTTTGCTGTCGGTCTTGAACATCTGGTAAGGATTCAATTCTTTTCCTTTCCCTCAGGTTTCAGGTCTCAGCCCTCAGCCCTCTTTAGATCGTTAATTCCGGCGACAGAATGGTGAACCGCATCAGGTATGATCCCGTCTCGTAGAACGCCTCGAAGGGCAGGTTGACCAGCACGCCGGCCTCTCCGCCGATCGCGGGCGCTTCCCGCTTGAACTTGAGATGGGGGATGTTGATGGTCAGCTTCTCGTTGCCGGTGGTGCCGGCGCCCGTGCCGCGCGTGTACTCCACTTCCAGCGAGCTGGTGGTGAAGTCGACCGCCTTGGTGTACAGGGCCGTGTCCTCGAACAGGGCCTCCAGGCTGCCGGTGATCTTGGCCTTGCCCTCGGGCAGGCCCCTGCGGAACCCCAGGCCGCCGATCACGAACTGGCCGGTGTCCAGGTTGTTTTCGCAGGTCAGGTTGTCGATCTTGGTCACGTTGGCGATGGTGGCCTCTCCCTCCTCGATGGCGGCCTGGAACCCGGAGAAGCTGGCCTTGCCGGGGTCCGTGGGAGCGGCGTCGAAGCTGCTCGTGGCCGCGGTCTCCTTCTGGCCGGAAAAGTCGAAGGTCACGTCCTGGGCGCCCTCCGGCTTGATCGCGATGGCCATCTTGCCGCACACGCATCCGTTGTACTTGAGGTACTGGGAGATGTCGGTAAACCCCTTTTCGATGACCAGGCTGGGCAGCATGCCCCCGAACTCGATGGTGTGCTTGTAAGTGCTTGCGGCCGCGGTGACCTTCTTCAGCGTGCCCGCGCCCAGGGTCCAGATGGTGGATACGCCCATCGGGATCCGGCACACGAACACGTCCGCGCTGGTCACGGATATCACCCGCACGTAGGTGTCGTTGAGCTCCGTGGGAGCGGTCAGGCCGGCGATCTGGACCATGTCTCCCACCGCCAGGCCGTGGGTCGTGCTGGTCACGGTCAGGGTCTGAAGGAAGGCGTCGATCACGCCGGCAGGATCGGTCAGGGCCGATCCGAGCGTCTCGCCCGTGCCGGAGTTGCCCTCGGTCTTCACGCTGCCCGCGGCCGCCACGTACAGGATGCCGGGCGTCGCGCCCAGCTCGGTCTTGATGGACCCGGACACGTTGATGTTGCCCTGCAGCGGCTCGGTGGTCATCCGGTCGCCGGTCTGGAGCTTGCTGGTGCTCTGGTTCTGCGAGGACTTGAGGCCCTCGGATTCGAAGTATATCAGCTTGAGATCCGGAGTGCCCGGATCCGTGCCGTACACGCTTTCATACTGTGCGCCGATCTGGCCGTACACGCCGCGTGCCTGCATAATATGGACTCCTTTTAAGGTTTAAGATTCAAGTTTTAGGGGTTAAGTGGCCGGGGGGACGTACGCCGGCACCTGGCATTCGATGCCGAACCCGAGCCGGTACACGATCACGCCATTGTCCGCCGCCGCCAGTTCCAGGTCGGCGGGCCAGAGCAGCCCGGCCGCCGTGACCATTCCGGTCAGGCCGCCGTCGGACGCCTTGGCGCTGACCGCCTCGATCAGCTCGTATCCGGCCGTGGTGACGGTCTGGCTGGCAGACAGGCCGCCCATGAACAGGTACACATCCCACTGCATGACCAGGCGCGCGTCGCGCGGCGGCATGGTCTTGATCTTCGCGTACTCGCCGAAGCTCAGGGCCACGTAGGCAGACGGCAGGCTCCTGGCCTGCATCTTCAGGTCGGGCAGCTCGCCCTTCCAGACATCGACCGTCTTGAACAGGCCCAGGTCCTTCAGCGCCTCGATCATGTCGTTCCGGATCGTGGTCAGCATTTAAAATCCCTTCATCGTGTCGCTGGTGAACAGCCGGGTGTTTGCCGAGAAGCTGACCCCGTTGGCGCTTCCCACCGCCGCGGCGTCCGGCGGCAGCTCGATGGCCCCGGACGCGATCTTCTCCAGTATCCGCAGGGCGTCCTTGTACCGCGCGGCCCGGGTCTCGGGGATCTGTTCCATCGTCCGTGAGTAGAGGTTGTAGATGGCGATGTCCACCGAGCACTTCTTGACCAGGGCCGGAACCGTCGCAAACGGCACGGAGTAGAGCCCCGCGCAGTACCCGTCGATCTCGGCGTCCGCCGACGCGATGGCCTCGGTCACGCGTTCGGCGACCACGTCCCCGGCCCCCTCATCGTCGGTCAGGGCGATCAGGTTGCCCTCAGGCAGCGCGTGTTCCAGGTCGGTCTGCGTGCAGTAGGCCATCGGTTATCCTTTCCGGCCCTTGCGTTTGGAGGGCTCAGATGGCTGAGGGCTGAGACCTTCAGAGGGCTGAGGGCTGAGGCCTGAGACCTGAGGGGTCTCCGCTTCCGGCGGTTCCGTTTCCACGACCTCAAACACCTGTCGGACGCTGGTTTTCAGGAGATTGGCGGCGAAATCGTCAGGGTATTCCCGGACCTCGTCCTGCCGGTGCTCGCCGTACGGCGCGACGTTCACCCGGTCGCACGGGCCGATGTATCGAATTTTCATATGCTCTCCTTTGTTGTCGGGGGGCTCGCGCCCCCCCGTCATGATCAGGTTGCGGCCGTGTCGGCAAACAGGTACCCGGCATAGGCGTCGATCAGCGCGATGTCCGTTTCCTCGGCCACCTCGTAGACGTCCTGGTGCCGTGCGGCCTCCCGCCAGGTCGACGTCCGCCTGGCCAGGCCGTTCTCGTAGGCGATGCGCACCTGCATGCCGGCGCACTGCACCTTGAGGCCGACTTTCGGCGGAGCGTAGTACAGGAACCCCAGGCCCTTGCCGGCGTTGACCGTCCAGATGTCCACCGCGGTAAAATCGTCTCCGGCCGCGGTCTCCTCCGCGCTCGAATAGATCGCCGACCCGACCAGCACCTCGTCCAGGTCCAGCATGGCCGCGAGCATCTCCCGCGTCACCACGCCGCGCTGGGTGTACTTGATCTTGTCGAGGATGTCGTCCACCTCCTTGAGCCCCAGGTAGGTGGCGTAGTCGATCACCAGGCGGTTGGGCGGCCGGCCGATGGCGGCCTTGATCGCCTTTTTGGCCTTGGAGACGTCCGCGAAGAAGGTGTTCCCGGTCGATGCGACCCAACCGCCCTCCGCGTCCTCGCCGCCGGAGTTGCCGTCCACCCAGGTGGTGCCGGTGACCAGGGCCGCCACGCGGCGCTCCTTCTTCAGGTCGACCTTGTCCGTGGCGAACTCGACGGCGTCCTGATCGGGATTCAAAACCGGTGCACCCGCCGCCTTGGCAAACCGGCGGTCCTCGTCGGTCACCTCCTTGGCGAACGCATACTCCTTGGTGGCGATGCTGACAGTCCCGACCGGGTAGCCGCCGCGCACGGCCTCGGTTCCCGGCGCGCGAATGCCCGCCTCGTCGCGGAACCAGGCGCCGCGTTTGTACTGGGTGATTTTGGCCCTCGGATCCGCGCCGTCCAGGATGGGAAATACGCGGTCCGCGATGTAGTCCAGATTGCGGTACGCCACACTGACATTGGCCAGCGGACCTGCCACGATCTGCTCTTTGATGTTTGGCTGCGTCATGTTTCATGTCCTTTCTGTTGGAGCGACTTCGCCCTGAATGGTTAGTGGACGAAGGTGCCCAGGCTGTAAATGGTGACCGCTTCCGTGCCGCTTCCGGCGTTGGTGATCACCGCCAGGAACCGCTTGGAGTTGTTCTGGGCGATGGTCATGGTGCCGCTCAGCGTCACCCCGGATCCGGCCGTGAGGGTGATGGTTTCATCGCCGTCGGCCGTGTTGCGGATGATGAACTCGAAGCTGCTCGTGGCGATGGCCGCGGCCACGGCGCCGACGATCTGCGCCGCCGTGGGCGTCACATCGCTCCGGGCCGTCCCGGCCGGATCACGGAGGATCAGGCCGCCCACCAGTTCGGCCGCCGAATAGGTGACCGCGCCGGCGGTGCTTTTGGTCGTTGCGGTGGTCACGCGCTGCACGGCGTCGGTGATGGCCGGGCACATGCCCAGGATCAGACAGCTGCCCAGGTCGTCCTCGGCGCCGGACGCCTCCACCATCACGGCGCGGGCGTAGGCGAGAGCGCCCGAGTTGTCCTGCGCCTTTCCGGCGTCCGCGGCCGAGACGTATTCCGGGCCGATGAACGTGCCGATGCCGATGGCGGCGCTGGCCCATACCTTTGATTTCCCCAGCACGCGCACCTGCGCCGCCTCGCCGCTCTCCGGCGCGTTCTGCAGGATGCCGATGCATACCTCGGAGGCGCTGTCGGGCCGGCGGACCAGGCCGCTGGAGTTGAGCACCACGAACTTGTACTGGTCGTCGGACAGGCCTTCCGCCGCCGGCCAGGATAGATCCAGAACCTTGACTTCTGTTGCCATGTTTCACGTCCTTTCTGTTGGGGCGGGCGAATCTTCGCCCCCAACCCCTACTGGTTGAGTTCCTGCGCGTATTCGCAGGCCAGGGCCGGATTCTCGCTCTGTATCTCGCTGAACGCCGCGCTGTAGGCCAGATCCGGCTTCTCCTTCATTCTGGCCCGGGTCAGGGCCTCCAGTTTTCCGCCGGCGTCGGACCCGGCCACGTTGTTGCCGCGGTGCGCGATCTCGGCAAATTCCACCTGCGGGGGCAACGCTTCGACCATCTTCTGGAAAAACCCCAGCGGGCTGGCCGTGACGCCTTCCTCCGAAAACGAGATCTCGATTTCGGCGTCCAGCCGCTCGCAGAACACCCCGATGCCGGACTTGACCTGGGCGGGGGTGATCCTGCCTTCGGCCGTCATTCTGCCGATCCAGTCCGCGATCTGCTGTTTGCGGGCCACGGCCCGCTGCGCTTTTTGCTGCTCGGCGAACTCGGCCGCGGCCTCGTTTTTTCCCTGGGTCCGGGCCTCCGCGATTCTGGCTTCCAGCGCGCCGATCTGGTCGCTGAACTCTTTTTTCTGTCGATCGAGCATCTGATCGACCTGTTCCTGGGTAAAAGGCATGTCATCCTCCTGGGTTTGCGGCGGGCCGCTGTACGCGATCGCCGCGGTTTCTTCGCCTTCAGGCGCCGTCAGGTCCTCGATATCGTAATTCGAGACCACTCCGTCGGCGGCCTCCTGGCCGAATTTTGCGATAAAAAATTCTCTCAGCCTGCGCATGACGCGGGCTACGGTGGACATCTTCCAGCTTTCCGAAAACTCGAAGCACACGGGTTCGGCGCCGTCGTGAAACTTCAGGTCCGCCAGGCCCTTGACCGCGGGCGGCGCGCCGCCCAGAAACCCGACGTGGCGCAGACGTCCGTCCGGGTAAAAACTGGCGGACCGCTTCCTGTACAGGCCTTTTTCCACGGCCGCCTCGAACTCGGGCTGAACCTGGCTGAACTTCGCGAACAGGGTCTTCACCCCGTCCGCCACATCCGCCTTCAGGGCCGACACCCAGCCGAACGCAGGGCTGTTGTCCTGCGGGTGCCCGACGCACAGGGGCGGCTCGTGCATTGCCGGATCAAACGTGGAAATCGCCGCGTCGATGAGCTGGTCGCCGTCGTGCGCGGCGCCCTTGTTGTCGGTCTGCGGGCCGCCCCGGAATATCTCGACCCAGTCTGCAAAGCCGTTAAACTTAATCATATTTGCTCCCTATGTACTCGTTGATCATCCTCAGGATCGCGTCGCTGTTCGCCGGGCTCAGGCCCAGGTAGGGCCGCGCCGGAATATTCGATCCCGGATGGTTGACTTTCGAAAACAGCCCGAACGGGGTCTTGAGCGCCTTTTTTCGCACCGGCCGGATCACGCGCGGCGCGGTCTTTCCGCCAAGCTGGTGAATGGCCGCGTAGACCACGTTGGTGCCGATCCGCACGGCGTTCCTTCCCCGCATCTGATAGCGGATGCTGCCGGCCAGATGGCCGGATACGGTCAGTGTCCGGACCCGCTTCGGGTTGGGCGTTGCCGGCGGCTTCCAGGGCGTTCCGTCCGGCGCGGGGCCGCCCGACTTGAACCGCTCCCGCGTCTGGGCGGCCACCCGGTCGCCGATGGCCTTCATGATCGGCGACAGGTTGCCGGTCCGGGAGGCGATCTCTCTCAGCCGCTCCCGAATGGCGTCCGCGCCGTCTATCTTGATGGTGATTTCAGGCATTTTTTTCTTGCTTTTTCCGGCAAAACGCTAATATTCTGATAACGGGATTTGTTGACACGGTTCGGCCACAGGCTGCCGACGCCTTCCGGTCCGCCGGATGATGAGCGCTAACGGGAGTGCCGCCCCGTCCGTGATCAGCGAATCCTTTCATATTTATCCACCACCTGTTTTTTTGCCTTCTCCGCCGTGGTGCCAAACAGCGTCAGTATGAAATTTGACGCGCGGTCGCGAGTCCGCTTCAACCCTACCCGATACAGCTTCCCGTTGATTTTCAGGAATATCAGGCGCTCCGCCGACTGCTGATACACTTCACCGGCATCGATGATTTCGGGAATCAGGCGAAAATCGTTCAGCCCAATGTCCGGGTGGCGTTTTACGTGCGACAGGAGCGTTTCCTGCGACATCCATACCGTCTGGGCTCCGCTGCCCAGGACTTTCATGTCCTGCGCTTTCAGCACGGCCACGGGAAACTCGCCCCGGACCGCTCCAGACACGAACCGTTCGAACACGGGACCCTGCACATATTCGGACAGCCACTGCCTGGCGAAGTCGTTTGGAAGCGTCTCAAACTTGTTGTTCAGCACACGATATCCTTCCGCCTGACCCGCCTCTCCGACGTTGTAGCCCCAGCCCTTGTCGATGCCCTTGGGTTCCCCGGTTTTCGGGTCGATGGGCGATTCGGGCGCGGACCCCTTGCCGGCCTTTCGGGCGGCCTCGGCTTCCGACCGCGTCGCGCCGGTCACGTAGCACTTGCAGCCCCAGCCGTTGGGCGTGTAGTGCGTCTTCCACCAGGGATCGTCCGCCGGAAGGGTCACCCCGTCCCAGGCCAGATGATCGGGCCTGGGCACCCGGCTGTCGCCGTGGTTGTATCTCAGGTACGGCAGCACCTCCATCTGCTCCGGGTCGGTGAGCTGCGCCCATCGCCCGGCGGCGTAGGAGGTCCGGATGTTGGTGCTGTAGATCACCTCGCTGCGCCAGTTCCGGCCGCCGTTGTAGCTCCAGCCGTGCTTGTGCACGATGGCGTCGAAGTCGGCCCGGAACTCCTCCAGTGTGGTCCCCTGGCTGATGGCCTTATCCACCGCGGTCCGGAAGTCCGCCAGGATATCGGCCTTGGTCGCTCCGGCCACCATGAACCCCTTGGCGTGCTGATCCTTCCACAGATCGTCCCAGCGCCGCGTGGGGATGTTAAGTTTGCCGCGGAAAAACGCGAGCTGCTCGACAAACGGGAGCTTGAATACGGCGCGCAAATCGACCATTATTCGGCCTCCACCCGGTCGCCAACTATAAACCGGATCTCCTCGCGGACAGGACAGTCATCGCCGAGGACTGTGTCATCGTAGACGGCGGTCACGACCAGCAGCCGCGCCTGCCTGGTTGCGTCGCCGACCAGTTGCAGGTCGTCTCCGCGCAGGACGATGGTCACGGAAGGCGCCAGGACGGACACCGCCACATCCTTGCGGCTGTTGATTACCGCACCGGACAGATCCGTCAACGACCATGTGATCGCTGTCGGAACCACCGCGTCACCCGCTGCGTCGCAGAATGACGCCGTGATGCCATAAGCGCTTAATTCAGCGGCAATCTTTGTCAGCTTGATCATAATGCCTCCGCCGTGATCGATGGGGC
>DDYB01000033.1 GCA_002347265.1 Desulfobacteraceae bacterium UBA2245
CCAATCCATTCCCGAAAGTTGAGTCAATAACAGTATGCGGTAAACGATAAATGGTGACGGAAGAACTGCTGAAGAAGATATTGAATCGATCGGAATCGATGTTTGAGCAGGATATCTCGGCGCATCGGGATACCGTTCAACAGTCTGTTGTCGGAAGCCGCATTCTGGTCATCGGAGCGGCGGGGTCGATTGGCAACGCCTTTGCCAGACAATTGATTTCCTTTAAGCCAGACGCGCTGCATCTGGTCGATATAAGCGAGAACAACCTGGTCGAGGTCGTTCGCGATCTGCGCTCCTCACTGCTGGCGCTTCCGAAAGACTTCAAGACCTATCCGGTGGCGATGGGTTCCGAAGAGTTTGAGAAAGTGCTTCAGCATCAGAAGGTTTACGATTATGTCGTGAACTTTTCAGCCATGAAGCATGTGCGTTCCGAGAAGGATCCCTTTAGTCTGATGCGAATGTACAACACGAACGTCTTCTTCTTGAAAAAACTTCTGGAGGCGCTTGAAGGTTCGGATATCCGTAAATTTTTTTCCGTATCTTCCGACAAGGCGGCCAATCCGGCCAGTATCATGGGTGCGACTAAGACTTTTATGGAGAGAATATTGCTGGCCTATGCAGAACGGATTCCCTTTTCCACCGCCCGGTTTGCCAATGTGGCTTTTTCCGACGGAAGCCTGCTGCATGGCTTTCTGCGGCGGCTGGAAAAAAGACAGCCCCTTTCCGCGCCGCATGACGTGAAACGGTATTTCATTTCCCATGAAGAAGCCGGTCAGCTGTGCATTTTGTCCTGCTTTCTGGGAGAGAACCGGGACATTTTTTTCCCGAAGCTGAATGAGGACGGGGATTTGCGGACCTTTTCTGAAATCGCCGTAATGGTTCTCGAAGCACATGGTTGCAGACCGTATCTTTGCAATTCCGAGCAGGAGGCAAAGGAAAGGGCCGCCCGCATGAAATTTGGTGCAAAGGACTGGCCGTGCTATTTTTTTGAGAGCGATACTACGGGGGAAAAGCCCTTTGAGGAATTTTTTACGGACCTTGATCGAGTCGATCTGGCCCGCTACCGAAATATCGGGGTAATTAGCCAGCCGCCATGGAAGGACAGAGATCTGCTCGACCGCGCTTTGATGGCTTTTGAGAAGGTCCGCAGGAAGTCGCTCTGGCGGAAAGAAGACATGGTGGAGGCAATCCGCATCATCGTTCCGGAGCTGGAACATGAGGAAAAGGGTCGAAATTTGGATCAGAAGATGTGAAAGTATAAAATGCAATTTACAGACATGCTGAAAGATGATGCCGACAGGTTTCTGCAGGGGATATAATGCAGCATCGAGTTGACGAGGCAACGAGGAGATCTGTAATATTAAAAAAATTGAACGCAATCAAACCGTGACCGAATATAATGGAAATCAAGACTAAAATTCTGATCGTGTTTATAACCTCTTTGTTGCTGTCGCTTTTTCTGACCCCATTGGCCGGACGGCTCGGGTTTAAATTCAGGGCGATTGACCATCCCGGTGAGCGCAAGGTTCATTTAAATCCAACTCCAAGAACCGGTGGATTGGCCATTTTTGTGACGTTTGTCGTGGGCCTGATCGCTTGCCGGTATTATGTAACAGACTTTGCAGATTTTCTGCCGAACAATTTCCGGTTAGATCTGTTTTTTTTAGGGGCAGCGCTGATCTTCGGAGTCGGATTATGGGATGATTTCAAAAGACTCGGACCCTGGACAAAACTTTTTGTCCAGATTATCGGCGCCAGTATAGCTTATTTCGGAGGCGTGCGGATAACGAACCTAGCGGGTTTTATGAATATCGACCTGCAATGGGTCGGTTATATCGTCACGATTTTCTGGTTTACGCTTTTCATTAACGCCATTAATCTTGTGGATGGCCTGGACGGCCTGGCTGCGGGACTTGTTTGCTTTACCTCGCTGGTCATGGCGGCTCTGGGTTTGTTGAAACAAAACTATTTTGCGGCGACCTTGTTTGCGGTTCTGGCCGGAAGTATCATGGGATTTTTGCGGTATAATTTCAATCCAGCCACCATTTTCCTGGGAGATGGGGGGAGCTATCTGCTCGGCTATCTGGTAGCGGGACTTTCGGCCTTGACTTCGCTGAAAACCAATGTGGGTGCAACCATGTTGATTCCTCTGCTTGCCTTGGGAATACCGGTGTTTGACGCGCTACTTTCCCCGGTTCGTCGTTTTATTCGCGGACAGGAGATGTTCATGCCGGACAACAGGCATATTCATCATCGACTTCTGGCGATGGGTCTGACAACAAGAAAGGCTGTGTGGCTGATCTACGCCATATCGATTTGTCTGTGTGCGACTGCGATTTTCCTGGTCAATCTGCGGGATGAGCAGTCCGGGTTGATTTTGATCCTTCTGGCAGCCGGTTCTGTATTGTTTATTCGAAAACTGGGATATCTGGACTATCTGGCTTCAGATAAGATGCTGGGGTGGTTTCAGGACGTGACCGATTCGGTGGGCGTGAGCCGGGAGAAGCGGGGCTTTTTAAATATTCAGATTGAAATCAACCGGGCAGAAAATTGTGAACAGCTGTGGACTCATTTAATTGACGCATTGGAAATACTCAATTTTGATCGATGCGATCTGAAATTAAATGGATTCTGCCGGGCGCCGGGTCTTTCTGAGGATGGAGAGGCCCATATTTTGCGCTGGAATCGAATGAACGGAGACAGTGATGTCCTGAAACGAACGCTTCGTATTGATCTTCCGCTTGTCGGCTCTGATAAAAGATGGTTTGGCAACTTGGTGCTGGAAAAAGATGTTATAGACCATGAAATTGGGCACTATACACTCAAACGCGTTGAGCATCTGAGAAGAAACATCATTAAATCCATGGAGAAATTTGATACGGATTCTCCGAAAAACCATGAGCATCAGTCTTCGCAGACGAATGATATAACCTAACTCACTCAACTTTCGGGTTTAAGCCGT
>DDYB01000034.1:0-718 GCA_002347265.1 Desulfobacteraceae bacterium UBA2245
CGGATCTTTGAGATAATGAAAGAGGCCTTCGGGCTCTAGGCCTCTTATCATTTTAGATGGGAAGGACGAGGGTGAAAGAATGGTCCTGGCAGTATCATTGATTAAGGTGACGCCTGATCGAGAGAAGGATGCGTATCGCACGATCAAGGAGATAAATGGCATTAAGAATATCTATCATATATTCGGAGAGCATGACCTTCTCATAATTCATGAGGCGGATGGCCTGAGTTCACTTGAGTGAGTAAAGCACTTAGACTACTTCGCAGCCTGCCATTTCCACAAAAGAGCCTAAAAAAAAGCACTTATAATCAAGAAGAATGAGCGGAAATTGCCATTTACCCGCATTTCGCAAGCACATTTGCAAGCAGATCTTTCTGAACAGGCTTGGATACATAATCATCCATACCAGCTTCGAGGAACCTCTCTTTATCCCCCGCCAGAGCGTAGGCGGTAACTGCTATGATTTTCGGTTTATTATCAGGCCACTTCTGCCGTATAATGCGAGTGGCTTCAAGGCCGTCCATCACGGGCATCTCAACATCCATGAGCACCACATCGTAGTGTTGGCGTTCGAGTGCCTGTAATGCCTCCATCCCATTTGCCACGGTATCAGCCTTGTATCCCAGCTTTCGAAGCATCTGCTGAGCAACCTTCTGGCTTAATACGTTATCCTCGGCCAGTAATATCCTCAAAGGATGACTCTGGATCGGCTGACTGG
>DDYB01000034.1:743-63162 GCA_002347265.1 Desulfobacteraceae bacterium UBA2245
ATCTACATCCAGGATAGCGATATCAAAATTATCACCTCTGCTGATCCAGTTTAGAGCCTCCTGACCGGATGAAGCAGCCATGGGTATCATGCCCCAATCATAAATCTGTGTGCCCAAGATGCGGCGGTTGGCCTTGTTATCCTCGACTATTAGCACTCGCTTGCCTATCAACTGCAAAGAAACGGCTTCGGTCTGAGGCTCTGATTGGACTGAAGGTGCCCTGATGGTGAAGTGAAACGTCGATCCGACACCTTCCTCGGACTCGGCCCAAATCCTTCCACCCATCCTTTCAACAATCTTCATGGATATGGCCAGCCCCAGACCCGTGCCACCGTACAGTCGAGTGGTTGATGGCTCCATTTGGCTGAATGGTTGGAACAGCAGTTTAATCCTGTCCTTAGAAATGCCTATTCCTGTGTCTTGAACAGCGAAATGAAGTTCATTGGTTCCAGCTTCAATAAGCCCCTGATTTGAGACCGAGAGTAAAACATCCCCTGCGTCAGTGAACTTGACAGCGTTGGAGAGCAGATTGGCCAAGATCTGCCTCAGCCTTGTTGGATCGCCGATAATTGTATCCGGGACATTTTTATCCATCACATAAGCTAAGTTCAAGTATTTCTCGGATGCCTGATATGCCACAAGATCCAGTGCCTCCTCAACGCACTGGCGCAGGTTGAAGGTTTGTTCCTCCAGGACTATCCTATCGCTCTCCATCTTGGAGAAGTCCAGGATATCGTTGATGATTGTTAGAAGTGCATCGCCGCTGGTCCTGACAAGTTTTAAGTTTTCCCTTTGCACAGGGTCAAGGGAATCTTCCAGCATGAGTCCTGTCAGGCCAATGATTGCGTTCATGGGCGTCCTGATCTCGTGGCTCATGTTGGCCAGAAACTCGCTCTTGGCGCTGCTGGCCATCTCGGCCTGGGCGGCCATGTCGTTGGCCCGGATCGTGGCTTCCTCCAGATGGCGGTTGGTTTCCAGAAGATTTGCCTCCATGGTTTTGCTTTGTGTATTGTCGCGGATGCACTCTATGGCGGCGACGATATCGCCTTTTGCGTCTTTCAGGACGGAGGCCGTTCCCGAAAGGTAGAGATTGCCGCCGGGCAGATTGGGCGTGTAGGATTCGCCGAAAAGCACGCCTTCCTTTCGGTGAACCCCAATATAAGCCAATTCCATTTCCGGCAGGGGATGAAGGGCCAGGTCAACCAGAATGGGCCTTCTTTCTCCATAAAAAGGAAGGGCGTATTCATAGTCGCCTCTGCCGAGGATATCTTCCTTCCGGACGCCGGTCAGGGCTTCGATGGCCCGGTTCCATGCGATCACCCTGCCTTCCCTGTCGATGACCAGAGTGGCGTCCGGCAAAAATTCGATGATGTCCTCGAGGCGCTGTTGCGCATCGCGAATCGCCTCCTCCGCTTCCTTCTGCAGGGTAACGTCCCGGGCGATGCCCTGAAAGCCGACAACCGCGCCGGATTCATCTTTTATGGCAATTCCGTTTGAGGTGTGCCAGCGCCAGGATCCGTCGAGGTGCCGCAGGCGGTACGTGATGCCTTCATACCGTTGCCCGGTTTCGATCACGCTCCGCAGGAAGATCTCGTACTTCGAGAGATCGTCCGGATGGAGAAATTCCCGGAAATGCATTCCAGCCACAAGGCTGACCGGATGCCCCAGCAGATCGGTCCAGGCCGGCGAAACGAAGTTTAATAGGCCATCGGCACTCAGGGTATAGATGATGTCGTAGCTGTTTTCGATCAGCAGCCGGTGCTGCTCCTCGCTTTTTTTAAGCCCTTCCTCGGCCTGTCTGCGCAGATACACGCTGACAAGCTGCCGGCCGAAAACGGTGAGAAGGTACTGCTCGCTGTCCGTGTAAGCATGATGCCGGAGCACCGAATCAAAACCGATAAAGCCGAGGCACTTTCTTCCGCTCATCAGCGGAACCGCGATCAGGCTCTTGATGTCCTGGGGTTCGAGCACATCCCGCATGCCGCCGGGCGGCAGGGAGGGCACATCCGGAATGTAGACCGCCTCGCCGCGGCGGTGGGTTTCCACCCATTCCGGCATGAGCTCCATCGGAACGGCCTTCAGCGCGTTGATCTGCGGGGAAATGCCCTCGCCGCACCACTCGTGGGTGTTGGTGCAGGTTCCCCGGTCGAAATCGTACTCGAAAACATACCCCCGGTCCGCATCGACGTGGAATGCCAGTTCCCGCAGGGAATCCTGAATCGCCGGATCGATTTCCTCTGCAGACAGGCCGATGTAGGTAGAGGTTACCTCCAGCAGCAGTTGCCGCAGGCGGGATTGCGCATGAAGTTCATCTTCGGCCTCTTTCCGGGCGGTGATGTCCCGGGAAGTGCCCTGAAAGCCTTCGATTTTGCCGGTTTCGTCTGTAAGCGGAACGACGTTCGTGGTGTGCCATCTCCAGTCTCCGTTGATGTGCCGGACGCGATATTCGGCGCTTTCCTGTCGCTGGCCCGTTTCGGTCACGCTCTGCAGGAATGCCAGACACTTTGAAAGATCGTCCGGATGGATGAATTCATTCAGCGGTTTTCCGACCATCCAGCTCGGC
Source organism: Desulfobacteraceae bacterium UBA2245 (assembly GCA_002347265.1). GTDB lineage: Bacteria > Desulfobacterota > Desulfobacteria > Desulfobacterales > UBA2245 > UBA2245. Next base: position 3,307 of record DDYB01000034.1, read on the forward strand.
GCATATCCCAGCAGCGCCATCGAGGCATGGGAGACGAAGGAAAACACCCTGTCGGGGGTTAACGCGTAGATGATGTCGCGGCTGTTTTCGATCAGCAGCCGGTGTTTTGCCTCGCTTTGGCCCAGCTTCCGGTGAGCTGCGTTCCGGTTGATCGCGCTGCCGATGATTCCAGCGACCACCTGCAGCATCTGAATCTGATGCTCCGGCCAAGCGCGCGGCGCGCGCACGGCGTCAAATCCGAGAAATCCCATGAGCCGGCCGCGGTTGTTTCGCATCGGCAGGCAGATCAGCGACTGAATATCCTGTAACTGGAATTCCTTTTTCTCGGCTTCGGCTTCCGGCGGCAGGGCCTCGACCTCGGGAATATGCAGGGGTTTCAGCTCGCGCATTCTGCTTTTCCACCAGGGCATCGCGTCCGTTGGAAAGTTCTGTATCCGGTCCTTTTGCGGGACGATGCCCGAAGCGCACCACTCGTGGGTGTTGTTCATGGCTGTGAGGTCTTCGGAAAGGGAAAACAGGTAGCTCCGGTCCACGTCGAAGAGCGTGCCCAGGCGGGCCAGGGCCTGATTGACCCCTTCGTCGAATTCGTTTTCACTGATGTTGACAAATTGCGCGGACAACTCGGTGACGGTCTGCTGAAAACGAAGCTCAAAGCGTTCCTGTTCGCGCCGGCGGTATGCCTCGCTCACGTCCCGGAAGACAAGTACGGCCCCGATGACGCTTCCGGCCTCGTTGTGAATGGGCGCGCAGCTGTCGGCGATCTGGCGTTCCGTGCCGTCCCGGGCGATGAGTACGGTGTGGTTGGCCAGGTCGACGACGACATTTTCGTTCAGGACCCGGACGACCGGGTTTTCGGCTTCCTGCCGGGTTCCGGCATGCACGATGCGGAAAATCTCCGATACGGGCCGTCCTTGAGCCTCGCCGGAGCTCCAGCCGGTCAGGGTTTCGGCCACGGCGTTGAGACTGACCGTCTCGCCCCGCATGCCGCAGGTAATGACCCCGTCTCCGATCGAGCGCAGGGTGGCTGCCAGGCGTTCCTCGCTTTCCTGCAGTATCGCCTGCTGGGCGCGGATTCCTGCATCGGTGCGGCGGAGCAGCACATAGATGAGGCCGAGCAGCAGGGCCAGCAGCACCGCGCCGGCGGTTCCGCCCAGAATGGTCAGACGCATGAAAGCCGCCTGGTCGGCGGTGATGTCGCACATGACCAGCAGGCAGCCGACCGCTTTGCCCGAAGCGTCCTTCAGAGGAGCGGCGGACACCCGCCAGTTTTTCCCATCAAAGCGAACCTCCCGGTCGATCCGGTTGTGGGCGTGTTCCGTTGCCGGGTCATGGTCCGCCACCGGGGCGAAGGCGTCGGGAAGGCCGCCCCGGGAGGCATGGATCAAGACACTGTGCGGCAGAAAATCCCAGTCAAACGTTTTTCCGAGCCGGTGCATTCTCTCCTCAAAAGTCTGGCGGTTCAGCAGCCCCTTGTGGACGAGCAGGGCTATCTGAACGCCGGGGCGAAGGCTCATCGATTCCAGCACGTTGCTGATTTCCTTGCCCAGTTCCACGTAGCCGGCAAGCCGGTTGCCATCGAAGACCGGCTGGACCGTCCGCAGGGTTAAGGTGCCCTGGTTTCCCAGTTCGATGCCGGAAACCGCTTCACCGGTCCGTTCGGCCTCCAGCGCCGTGAAACGGTTGATCAGGCCGCCGCGCTTCTCTGGATTGTGAACCCGCAGAAGACAGGCGCGGTTTGCATCTAAAAAGTAAAAATGCGTCAGGTTGATTTCCCTGTGCATTCTGTCAAACACCGGACGCCAGTCCGCCAGCAGGCGGTCGGCGTCGCCCTCGCGCAGGGCCTTGCCGGAATTGGCGGCAACGGTCTTCAGAGACTCGATCATGGCCGAGGCGTGCTGATCCACCGCTGTTTGCAGATCGCGGTTTGTCACATCAATCAAAGTGGTTACATCCCTGGCAATCTGATCCTGATACTGATTCCACAGAAGCAATCCGGATCCGACCGTCAATAAAACCACCATACCCGTCAGCGGAAGCAGCAGACGGTTCAGGACCGGCCTGGGAGAGGCGGTAATCCGGCGTGCGGCGATCCGGGAGGCAAAAACCACGATGAGCAGGACAAACATCAATCCCGCGGGCAGGGCCGCTTTTTCGGCCACATTCCATTTCCAGTCGCGGGCGTCGATATCCATGCCGATCACGGTGAGCAGGTCGTTGGTTTGCGGGTCAACGACCGGCACCAGGGCCGAGATCCACACCCCCCAGCGGTCGGTGGTCGGGCCGACAACAGCTGCGCTTTTGGCATCGAATACGCGGAGAATGCTTTCCGTGACCTCCTCGTAAACCTGCCCGGGCGGGGAATAGTCCTCCGAGTCGGGCGGCTCGCTGTCCACGAAGAAAAAAACGGCCCCATCAACCCCGCGGCCCATGAGATAGATGAACCGGCAATTCGAGTTGACCGCGCGCACGGCGATTAACCTTTCCTTGAGATTCTGGTAATGGGGGTTGGCCAGGTCGGCTTCCGTGGCGGTGAGCGCCCTGATGCGGTCGATATTCAGGGCTTGCGCTACCAGCTGCGCCTGCTGAAGCAGGTCGGTCCGCAACTGGCGGTCGGCCCGCGCCAGCAGAAACCAGGTGAAAAGCGCTGTGCCGATCAACGCCGAAACGCCGATCATCCACAGGCCGCGCTTCTTTCCCGGCCCTGTCGATTGCATGTCTTTCATGAGACGATCCCCCCTTGAACGGTCCGTTTTTTCCTTGATCCGCACCAGGCCTACCCGCTCCGGATCGATTCTTGAGATGTTTCAAGACCCCGGGCCGCCGTAACAAAAAGCCTTACCATTTAAGTCGCATTAAACGCAATTATCTCTGTTGATCGAGCGGTCTTATGCGCATGGGTCGGTTGTAATATAAGCAACAACGATGCCAATGCCGCCTTGTTCTTCAAGCCGGCTGGAATTTCTTCGGTTGTTCCGGGAGATCACGACCTGAGCGGATGACGCTCATGCTCCAGAAGCCAGGAATAACGATTCCGCTGATTCGGAGCAACTGTCAGAATTGCATCGAGAGGCTGAAGGCGCCGAAGTTGTGGCGAGCGCCGTCCTGGCTTTCGAATTCCCGTGTGCGCAGCACATGGGTATAACCCAGGCGGACGTTTTGCCAGGTGACGGCAATGCCGAATTGAAGGTCGCCGACCAGCGGCTCCTTGTCCACGCTGCGGCTGTCGCGGAAGGTGTTGCCGTCAAGAAAGATGTTGCGGGCGACAGCCCGGCCGTCAATGCCGGCGAACAGGTACCAGCCGAAGCCGTCATGTGGAACAAGGAACCCGGAGCCCGGCAGGCTCGGCTGAATGCGTGGAGGGCCGTAGTCGAGCGGTAACCGTTTGCCGAAACGCAGCATGATTCCGGCATTGGCATAAGTGAAGACGTTGCCCAGCGCGCCGCCGGCATGCGGCGTCATGTCGAAGGGAACCCCTAAAATCGACTTCGAAACCACGCTTCGCCAACTCCGCTGGTATGTCAGGATGAATCCGGGTTCGTTCCTGAGCTGGGTATCCCAACCCTGGGGTTCATCCGATCTTACGATCTCGTGAACGCGCTTCTGGGTCTCTTCTGCGAGTGATGCAGGCCCGACCATGCCGACCGTCAGTTCAAGCTGGTCGAGCCGGCGGCCGGTTTCGGCGGTCAGTCCCGCCGAACCGTACAGCCAGCCGGCATAGGGCTGGTCGTCGAGCGGCGGGTTTCGAAGGCTGATGTCCTTCGGCGTGTACATGTCCTGGCCGATCGCGTAGCCGATCCGCACGGCGCCTTCCTTCGGAAACAAGGGGAACAGGCGGGCCGCACGCAACGACCAGTCCGGTGCTTCGCCCGGCGCCGACAGCCAGGCGACACGGACGCCATTGGTATAATTGTTGTCGCGGTTGTAGAAGAAATCGTTCTCCAGAACCACGCTCAGCGTGCCCTTTGTTTGCTCATCAGCCGCAAGGGGTTCCAGCGGCATAGCCAGAAGCATGACGGCCAGTACGAGAATGCCCGCACATTCACTGCCTGCAGCTACCCAGTTCATCATCCGGCTTTTCCGACAGTATTTTGTCAGCATGCTCATGCCATGATGCTTTCGTAATAAGTCAGCGGTGATTTTTGTCAATTAAGTCGGTTTCACCTGGCGAGCGGACGTTGCACGGCAATTTTTTACCCAATAACCGCCGGGGGCTCTTTAATGGAAGTAAAATAATGCTTTGCAATGCGGTTGCGCCTCTGATGTCTTTCGGGGGTCAGCTATTCCCGGGGATCCAAAATGTTGAGCTGATTCGAACTCTTTATCCTGATCATATACGCGGCCTTAACCTTCTGATTATTTTGATAATATTTATCAAATATCGGAAGATAAAGCAAGCAATATGTCTGAGTTTAATATAGCTATTTCAAAAAGATAAATCATTTTGACTTTTGGCATAGAAGATCAAAAAGAGCATCGCCGGATCGCGCAGCGGGCTGCGCGGTTTTTTTAATCCCAAGATAACGGATGTTGGCAATGTGCATGGTCAGGGTTCCTGTTTTTTTGATCAGGGCCGGCCTCGGGCCGACCCAAATGGGCACGGCCAGGCGTGGGAAATAAACGAGGAATCGCCCCGGCGCTTGAAGATCGGAATCAAGGCAACATGGAAATTTGTGTTGACCCGGACCGGGTGTTCTGCTAAAAGCCGGTAAAACAACCGATTCAACTCGTTTGTTAGGGGTGCTCCGGGATTCGGGGCTGAGAACATACCCTTTAACTTGAACTGGGTAATGCCAGCGTAAGGAAACATGAGCGGTCCGCAGGTGAAGCTTCCTTACAAGCTTCGCCTTTTTTTATGCTCCCTTCAAAGCCGGTCTTCCAGGTTCAGAACAGTCGAGCAAGTCGGAAATGCGCGTTTCAAGGCGCGTAACCATCAATCCACATCATCATTCAGGAGGAAGGCAATGGAGTTGAACGAGGTAACCATTACAAGCGCCATTATTGACCGGTTTCATGAGAAACTCAAAGACAGCCTCGAGGCGGATGTCGCCGTGGTGGGCGGCGGTCCGTCGGGGTTGGTCGCCGGCTATTATCTGGCAAAGGCAGGGAAAAAGGTGTCCCTGTATGAGCGCAAGCTCAGCGTCGGCGGCGGCATGTGGGGCGGGGGCATGATGTTCAACGAGATCGTGGTTCAGGATTCGGCGATTCACGTGCTCGATGAATTCGGCATTCGATCCAAAAAATACGCGGAAGGCTATTATACCGCCGATTCCGTGGAATCCATCTCGACGCTGACGTCTAAAGCGGTTCAGGCGGGGGTTCGAATCTTTAACTGCATGACTGTGGAAGACGTCATGATGCGGCCGAACCGAATCACCGGGCTGGTGCTGAACTGGTCCGCCGTGGACCTGGCCGGTCTTCATGTGGATCCCCTGGTGATCCGCTCCAAATTCGTGATCGACGCGACCGGCCATGCCACCGAGGTGGTCCGGGTGGTGCAGAGAAAGGTGCCCGGAGAACTGTTAACGCCCAACGGCAAAATCGAGGGCGAGAAGTCCATGTGGGCCGAACGGGCCGAATCCCTGACCCCGGAGAACACCCGGGAGGTTTTTCCAGGTCTTTATGTGGCCGGCATGGCGGCCAACGCAACCTTCGGCGAGCCCCGCATGGGGCCGATCTTCGGGGGCATGCTGCTTTCCGGTGAAAAGGTGGCCAGGGAACTGATCGAACGGCTCGATGCCTGCTGAAAATTGCTCACGGAGTTCACAGAGGACGCGGAGTTGATTCTTTGAGATCAGCGTTTGTATCCGTGCTCTCTGTGAACTCCAACATAGCGGTTTTAAATGCGGCGGAGAATTTCGGCCGCTTTTTCCAGGGTTTCATCCTGCTTGGCAAAGCAGAACCGCAGGACCCGGCGGTCGTCCTTCCGATGATAGAACACCGAGGTGGGGATGGCGGCCACGCCGTATTCCCGGGTCAGACGCCTTGAAAATTCCGCATCCGGCTCATCGGAAATCCGCGAATAATCCAGCATCTGAAAATAGGTTCCGTGGCAGGGCAGGGGCGTGAACCGGGAGGCTTCGATCATGGACCGGAACAAGTCGCGCTTCTGCCGGTAGAATCCGGCCAGGTTCGCATACCAGTCTGAATGTTCCATGAAATCGGCAATTGCCATCTGAACCGCCGTATTGGAGGTGAAGGTGACGTACTGGTGAATCTTTTGAAACTCCCTGGAAAGCTCCATGGGCGCCAGGCAGTACCCGATCTTCCAGCCCGTGGCGTGATAGGTTTTGCCGAATGAGCTGACCACGAAACTTCTTTGCCTCAGTTCCGGGCGCAGGGCCATGCTCTGATGCGCCAGGCCGTCGAAGATGATGTGTTCGTATACCTCGTCGCTCAGGATCAGCATATCCGTGCCGCGCACGATCTCCTCGAGCCGGTCCAGATCCCTGGCCAGGAGAGCTGCGCCGGACGGGTTGTGCGGAGAGTTGAGGATGAGAAGCCGGGTCCTTGGCGAGACGGCGGCCTTGACCGCTTCCCAGTCAACGGCATAATCCGGATGGCTGAGCTGGACATAGACCGGCCTGCCCCCGCAGAGTTCAACCGCCGGCGCATAGGAGTCGTAGGCCGGTTCGAAGAGAATCGCCTCGTCTCCGCGGTGAACGACCGCGGTGATCGCGCAGAAAAGCGCTTCCGTGGCGCCGCTGGTGACCGTTATTTCCGTGGCCGGGTCATAGACGGCGCCGTAAAGCCGGCGCACCTTTTCGGAGATTTTCTCTCGAAGCCGCGGGACCCCCTGCATGGGCGCGTATTGATTGCTTCCCTGGCGCATGTGTTTTTCAACCGCGTCGATGAGGCGCTCGTCCACGGAAAAATCCGGAAACCCCTGCGAGAGGTTGATCGCGCCGCATTCGTTGGCCAGTTGGGTCATCACCGTAAAGATCGTTGTTCCGATATGGGGCAGTTTGGATATCATAATCGCGACTTTGGTTATAATTCAGTGCTTTTGAGCACTGGATGCATATCAATGCAAATTATTTCCGATCCTTTTCCGTAAACAGCATGTGCCGTATGGCCGTCTACAACGCTCGGGTCCGCGTTATACGGCAATCTACCTGACGGTCGCGGCGGCGTCCACCAGTTTCTGAAGATCGACCTTGTTGATGCAGTCGGAGAAATTTTCGGACAGAACATCGGGCCGTATCCACCGGCTCGAAGGATTGGACTTCTGGGCCTGGCCCCGGACGATGTCCGCGCTCAGAGTACGGCCGTCGACGATGGTTTTTGCCTCATAGGCGATGGTGCTCACCCAGTTTCCCGCCTGAAGATCCAGGGAGAATTCCTGAATGCTGATCTGAAGCTTCCGGCCCCCTGTCACCGTTTCCGGAACCGCGGTTACCCCTATTGCTGCCAGGCGCTCTTTGAAGGCTTCCATGAATAGTCCGGTTATCGGATAAGGCCCGACAAGGCGTTTTGCCTGTCCGGGTTTTTGCAGGGAATATGCAAATATTTCGGTAAAATACGGCATTTGTTGTTGCGCTCCGGGCCCGAGAGTCGTCTGGGACCGGCGAAGATCTTCAACGGTCAGGGCGATGGAGCGGTCTTCCGTCAGACCGGGATGCATCGTCATCTGGTACGAAACATCCAGGTACTGTGTGCGGGCGCATCCCCCCAGCACCGCAGCGCTGAGTAAAAGGAGACAAAAATAAGTCAATCTTTTCATAAATTTCCTCCAAATCTTACAGGTTATTTCAATAAATATTGCGCATTCATCATTTCGTATCGTACTATAATGCCAAATAAAAATTAAAATTGCAATGAATTATATTTCTTCTTTAAAGGCGATTCAAATAAGATAATGCCATTTTCTCTTGACACTAGTCTGAAAGGCAGATATAGAAAAAATTTCCCGGAAAAGGTTCGGAAACCAGATTCAATAATATCAATAAGTTGTTGATGTGTCTGGTTTCATTAATGCAAAAAAAAGATCTTATTGTCAGGCTGAGAAGATTTGCTGGTGTTTGAGTGGATAACTGATTTGTTTCAAACATTCTAAACTATTAAATATTCATTATGCGTACTCATCCTTGGCGGTAGAAAGTAAGTGTTTTGCTGAGTAAATGGTTCCGGATTTAAATCTTTAATGAAAAGGATGAAACCCATGGAGGAGATACGTTTTCACGGCAGAGGCGGGCAGGGGACGGTGCTGGCATCCATTGCACTGGCGAAAGCCTTTTTCAAAGCCGGGTATTTCGTGCAGACCTTTCCCGTTTTCGGTTCCGAACGCCGGGGCGCTCCGGTGGAAGCCTATCTGCGGCTGGGCACAACCAAAATTCTGGTCCGCAGCAACATATATACGCCGGATCATGTGGTGGTGCAGGACTACAGGCTGCTGCAGACCGTGAATGTGACGCAGGGGCTCAAACCCGGAGGATGGGTGCTGATCAATGCTCCGGGTCTTCCGGAAGACCTGAGTGGTTTTGACGGATTCAGGCTGGCTCATGTCGATGCGGCGCGCATTGCCGTGAAACATCAACTGGGAACCCGCACTCAGCCGATCATCAATACGGCGATGATGGGCGCTTTTGCCCGCATGCTGGGAAAGCCTCCCCTTGAAGCCGTCACGCAGGCCATCGAGGCAGAGATGCCCGTAAAACCAGCTGAAAACGCCGCCGCAGCGCGAGAAGCCTATGAAAAGGTCGAACTCTTCGGATGGGTGGATGCCGGCGGCAAGAATCGGTCCGGGCCCGGCCAGAGCGTTTGACCGTTCCCGGAAGGCTGATTCGCGGTTTGGGGCGGGTTTTCGAATCCGGATTTTAATTTTATTCAGGTGGGAAAATGGCATCAGATCAGGAAATAAAGATGGAGATTTCGCTGTTGACATCGCGCTCAAGAATTCTGACCGATGTGAACCATACCGGCACATGGAGTTATATCCGTCCCTCCTATCAGGACAAGATCGCCCCGTGCACTGTGGCCTGCCCCTGCGGAACGGACATTCCCCAGGTTGAAATGCTTGCTGCGCAGGGGCGCTTCAGAACCGCCTGGGAAACCATTCTGATGGAAAACCCCTTTCCTGCGGTTTGCGGCCGGGTCTGCTTTCATCCCTGTGAAACCGCCTGCAACCGCAGGGAATTTGACAGTTCCATCGCCGTCAACAATCTGGAGCGTTTTCTGGCCGATACGGCGATGAAAGACGAATCCACGGACAATATGGTCAAAAGATCGTCGAACGGCAAAAGAATCGCCATCGTGGGCGCCGGGCCCGCCGGCCTTTCGGCAGCCTGTTTTCTGACGCGCCTCGGCTATGCCTGCGATGTGCTGGAAGCCGAAGAAGAGCCGGGCGGGGTGCTCCGCTGGGGGATTCCGGCCTACCGTCTTCCTTTAGACATCCTTAACTGGGAGATTCGAAGAATCAAGGCCGCAGGGGTCAATATCTTCTGCAATACCCCGGTTCACGAGGGCTTTCTTCGGGAGGTCAGGGGACACTATGACGCGGTTTTTGTCGGATGCGGTCATGGACAATCTCAAAATCCGGGCATTCCCGGACAGGATCTGGCAAAAGACGGGTTGAAATTTCTGGCGCAGGTCAGAAAGCATATCGCAGCTCCCCGGCCGGGAACCGCGGTCGTGATCGGCGGCGGCAACACGGCGGTTGACGTGGCCCGGTCGCTGCTTCGTTTCGGGGTTCAACCGCTGATAATCTACCGGAGAAGGCAGCTCGATATGCCGGCTTTTGACCACGAGGTTAAAAGAGCGCTTGCGGAAGGAGTCCGGCTGATGCAGCTGCATGCGCCGGTTGCAATTGAACGTGATCCTCAGGGCGCCGTGATCCGTCTTCAGAAGATGAAGATTTCCGATATCGGATCCGACGGCCGTCCCCGGGTGGTTCCCGCATCGGATGAGACGGTTTCCATAGAGGCTTCCGACGTATATGCGGCGATCGGAGCCCAGGCCGTCGAGTCCTGGATGACCCAGGCCGGGGATGCGGCCCGCTTGAAACTCAGCCATTGTGCGGTCTGCTTCGATGAGGTTCCCGTGGTTTTCGGAGGAGACCTGACCAACGCTGTTCAGAGCGTTCCCGATGCCATCGCATCGGGCAAACAGGCCGCCATGGCCCTGGATGTTTTCTTCAGACAGGGGAAAGCGGCCGTCACAAAACGGTTGCAGGAATGCCGGGTCGGAGACGGCGATTCGCTTTCCATGGAAATCTATCTGGAGGGGGAGCGGGTAAAAAGATCCCGTCATGTGGTGCGGTTTGAAGAGATCAATACGGATTATTTCTGCTCCGCCAAACGTCCGCAGCCCCTGTCGCTGCCGCCCGCGTCCAGCATTCGTTCGTTTGACGAGGTCGACCGCTCCCTGGACGCCTGTCAGGCCGTTCAGGAGGCTGGCCGGTGTTTTAACTGCGGGATCTGTAACGGGTGCGACAACTGCCGCACCTTCTGCCCGGAGGTCGCGGTGATTCAGGACAAAACCCGGCGGCGCATCAACGCCGACTACTGCAAGGGATGCGGGGTCTGCGTGGTGGAATGTCCGCGCAGCGCCATGGTCATGGAGGATGCCCAGTCATGAGAGAAGTTATCGAAGGAAGTCATGCGGTCGCCGAGGCGGTCCGGCTCGCGCGGGTCAAGATGATGTCGGCCTATCCCATCACTCCCCAGACCCATATCGTGGAGGAACTGTCCAAATACTGCGCGGAAGGAAAAATCAACGGGAGCTTCATGTGCGTGGAAAGCGAGCATTCGGCCATGGCCTCGGTCATCGGCGCCGCCAGCGGCGGCGTGCGGACCTTTACGGCCAGCTCCTCCCACGGCCTGGCCCTGATGCACGAGATGCTGCACTGGGCCGCCGGGGCACGGCTTCCCATTGTGATGGCCGAGGTCAACCGCGCCCTGGGACCGGGATGGAACCTGTGGATGGATCAGAGCGACAGCCTTTCACAGCGCGACACCGGATGGATTCAGCTTTACTGCGAAGACGGGCAGGAAGCGCTCGATACCGTGTTGCAGGCATACCGTCTGGCAGAGATCCTCAGCCTTCCGGTCATGGTGGTGCTGGATGCCTTTTTTCTTTCTCACACCTATGAACCCGTGGATATTCCGGACCAGGGGGCCGTGGACCGGTTTCTGCCAGCCTATGTTCCGAAAATTCAGATGGATACCAAGAATCCCTGCGCCCTGAACCAGATGGCGCCGCCGCCGGTGTACATGGAAATGCGCCGCAGCATGCAGTCGGCCATGGAGATGGCTCCGGCCGTGTTCGGCCAGGTGGAGGATGAGTTCTTCTCCGTATTCGAGCGCCGGTACGGTCCGGTGGATGCCTTCTTCTGCGAAGATGCCGAGGTGATTCTGGTCATGGCCGGAACCATGGCGAGCACCTGCCGGCAGATGGTGATGGATCTTCGGGAAAAGGGCGAAAAGGTGGGGCTTTTAAAACTCAAGATGTTCCGCCCCTTTCCGTCCGAAGCCATTTATCAGAACCTCCGGGCCGCGCAAAAGATCGCTGTGGTGGACCGGAACTGCTCTTTCGGCGTGGGAGGGATATTCGCCCAGGAGATCCGGGCATCCCTTTACAACCGCAAGGATCGTCCCCCGTTGTTCAGCTACATCGCCGGGCTGGGAGGAAGGGACATTACCGTGCAAACCCTGGAAACGATTTACCGTATGACGTGCGAGCAGGCGGCGCCTCAGCCGGAAAGCGTCTGGGTGGGCCTGAACGAGGAGCTTTTCAAATCATGATCACCGAGACCATTTCCGATTCCGAGTACATGAGTTCCGGGCATGTGGGCTGTCCCGGCTGCGGCGCGACCATCGCCATGAAACTGGCCCTGAGGGCCCTGGGCGAAAACACCATGATGGTGATTCCGGCCTGCTGCTGGTCGATTATCGCGGGCAACTATCCCCAGTCGGCCCTGAAGGTGCCGGTTCTGCATACGGGATTCGCCACCACGGCGGCTGCGGCCAGCGGGCTTCGTGCGGCCCTGGACCTGAAGGGCGACAAACTGACCACCGTGGTCGGATGGGCCGGAGACGGCGGAACCTTTGACATCGGCTTTCAGGCCCTGAGCGGCGCCGCGGAGCGTTGCGAGGATTTCATCTATGTCTGCTACGACAACGAGGCCTACATGAATACCGGAGTTCAGCGAAGCTCCTCAACCCCCTACGGCGCCAGGACCACCACCACGCCGGGCGACAGCTGGAAGCGCTCGCACAAGAAGAATATCGTCGAGGCCATGGCCGCCCATCGCGTTCCCTACACGGCTACGGCCAGCATCGCCTTTCCCGACGACCTGATCCGTAAATTTCAAAAGGCCGTTTCCATTCGAGAGGGCACGCGTTTCCTGCACGTGTACGCGAGCTGCCCGACGGGCTGGGGAGTTCCGTCCGAGTATTCCGTGAAGGTGGCCCGCATGGCCGTTCAGTCCAATTTCTTCCCGCTTTACGAGGTGGAAGGCGGCAACCGGTACACGATCAACTTCCAGGGCAACCGCCCGGTCCGGGACTACCTCAGGCTTCAGGGCCGCTTCAGGCATCTGACCGATGATCAGATCAGCCAGATTCAGGAAAGAGTGGACGACGACTGGGCCAGGCTTCTGGCCAAATGCAAATAGAGCTGAAAGCTCAAAGTTCAAAGCTGAAAGCGAAAAGCGGTTTTATCTGTTTCCCTCGCTCCGCTGTCTGCGGGGCGAGAGGCATCCTTTAATTTTCCTGCTCAAACCAGATCCAAAGCCTTCGTAGCGGTCGACTTGATCCTCTGAATTCGATCAAGATTTAAAATTTGTCGAAACTGGGTTGATGAAGGCGTTACTTACCACAAGCCAAGCGAAGTCGCAGAAATCTTTCTGCCTTTTACCTTGCGCATTGGGCTTCAGATGTTATATCTGATGAATGATTTTAAAGTGTGAACACAGCGGAACAATCATTCCTGCCCTATGCAGTCAAGGTTGACTGAAATGAGCCGACAACCAGAAATTTTTCCAAAACTGTTGAAGGAAGTCCGCGGACAACCGGGACGCTTTCAAAAGAAACGGGTTCAACCCTGGGTGAGAGTTTTGCCATTATCAACCGATGGAAGAACCGCAAGTCGGCGCCTTCGAAGCTGGGGCGTAACCGGTTGCTCAAAATACTTTGGGATCAGAAAAAAATGGGCGGATAGCTTGTTGAGAGGGGTAATAAATGAGCACTGAAGCTGATGCCCGCATGTTCATCGATAAGCTGCTGGAAAAGGCCGGATGGCTCATCACCGATAAAGCACAGGTGTCCACGGAAGAGGCTGTGGCGGACGGCCGCGCCGACTATCTGTTGAAGGATGCCCGGAGCCGACCGCTTGCCGTCCTGGAGGCAAAACGCTTTACAACCGATCCATATTCCGCAAAAGAACAAGCCAAGGCGTATGCGCTTTCATTGAAGGCGCCGTTTGTCATTCTGAGCAACGGACAGGAACATTATTTTTGGGACTATGCCGATGGGGATGCCCGTCCGGTGATGGGGTTGCCGACTCAGGCTGATCTTGAGCGCCGTGCAAACATTAAGGTCCACCGCAAGGGAGACATTCAGCAGAGTCTTTCCCTGCAACCCCTCCCACGCCGATTTACTTTCAAGGGCGAGGAAGTTGAAGCTCGACCCTATCAGCTCGAATGCCTGCAAAAGGCGGATCAAGCTCTGATCACCGGTCGTCGCCGCATGCTGTTCGAGATGGCCACCGGAACCGGAAAAACACTGACTATCGCCATGCTCATGAAGCGTTGGCTGCAGTCGGCGCTCATTTCTCGCGTACTTTTCCTGGTCGATCGCATCGAATTGGCCAAACAGGCCAAGGAAACCTTTGACGAGTATCTGGGGGACTGGCCAACAGTTATTCTTTATGGCGGTAGGCGCAGCCTTCAGGGGCAGATTGTCGTGGGTACGCTCGACACCATCGCCACGCAGCTTGGCGGCAATGGATTTGGGCACGGTTATTTTGATCTGGTGGTCACCGATGAATGCCACCGCTCCATCTACAACACCCACCGGGCCACGCTTGGCCATTTCGATGCCATCCACATCGGTCTGACCGCCACTCCGAACCCCGGCGAACTGCGTTTTATCAGCGAACAAGAGCGCCGCTTGGTCCGCAACACCTATATTTTTTTCGATTGCTGGGACGCTGTACAAAAAGAAGGTCGACCCACCTTTGAATACGGTATCCAGCAAGGCATCAACGACGGATATCTGTCCAGGTACCGTATTTATCATGCCGAAAGCGTATTGACTTTCGAAGGCGCTGAGTGGGAATGCGAGGAGATTAAGCCCGGGGCCTGGGGGCGCGATGTCGAGTCCGAAGATCGGCTCAAAACCATTATTCAGGAGTATTACGACGCCGATGCCGAGCGCGCCAAGCTCAGGCCGCGCAAGACCATTGTCTTTGCCGTGTCCGAAAGACAGGCGTCAATTCTTGTGCGGCTCTTCAACAGGCTGCTCAATGATGAGGACTGTCTGCGCATTGCCGGACAGATCAACCGGCCTCCCTCCGAGGTCAGGCAGAGCTTTGCCAAAAAGATTACCTGCTACACCAATAGCGGCAATCCCAGGTCGGTCATCAATGAATTCAAATATGACCCACTGCCGCTCATCGCGGTGTCGGTCGATATGCTCGATACCGGTTACGACCAGAAGGACATCGAAAATCTGATTATGCTGCGGCCGACCCAATCGTCCATCAAATACGCTCAGATGCGCGGACGCGGCAGCCGGCTTTGTCCGAAGATCGGCAAGGAAGAGTTTATAATTTACGACTTTGTCGGCAATTCGAAACGGTTCAATGACCCCGGCGAGATTTACAACAAGCCAAAACTGGTGGGTGTTGCGCCCAGCGGCCGATCAGCGGAAACCGGTGAGATCGAAGAAAACGACTTCACGCAGCCGACAACGGAAGCCTATTCGGAAGGCGGAATACGAGAGTTTGTAACGATCGCCGAAGGCTCCCTTGACGATGAAATCCGCAGCCGCGAGATCATTCTGGTCGGCCCTGAGGGGCTTGCCATGGATCGCAAGACTTACCGTGATGAGTGGGAAAAGAAGATTGTCGAACTCAAACGGATCGATCCCGTGGTCGAGAAAATTTTTTGCGGCGCGGAGCTGACCGACGACGAGTGGGAAGAACTCGCTCGCCGACTGAACTCGCCCCGCCACTACTTCAATGAAGAAACCCTGCGCCGGGCTTTTGAGCAGCCAACCGGTTCGCTAACCGACTTCATTCGAGTGGCTCTGGGGCTGGATCGTTTCCTCACCCGGGATGAGCGCATCGAAAAGGCCTTCAATACCTGGGTTTCGGAGCACTCAAGCAGCATCAATCCCGCTCAGGCCCAGATGCTCCGTCTGCTCAGGGCGCGGGTTATGACCGGAGAGGAAATCACCGTGCGCCTTTTCAGCCAGCCGCCGTTTTCCCTCTGGGGAGGGCTAACGCGCATGGAACAGCTCTTCGGAAAAAAACAGCTCCTCCAGATGGTCGATGAATTAAACGTCCTGCTCGCGGCGTAACAACGATAAGGATTCACAATGGACAGCGGTCAGCTGCAAAACACCTTTAAATCTTTGTGTAAGGTGATGTGGGACAACAACGTTACCAACCCCATCACCTATGTCACCCAGATTTCCTACCTCCTTTTTCTGAAGATGCTGGAGGAAATGGACCACGAACAAAAGGAGGCCCGAAACGGCAGCTATCGCAGCCTGTTCGGCCTTTTCAAGCAGGGCGAGGACGGAGAGGAACTCGACTTCGATTCTCTGCGATGGAGCGTACTTACCTGCAATCCGGACAACGAGGCCATGCTGCGCACCCTGCGGGACGCTCTGCCGCTTCTGGCCCGCCATCCAAATCTGTCCCAAGGGGCGCGGGCCATTTTCCGAAACGCCGCCATCGTCATTCCAAACGGCGCTGCCCTGCGCCGGGCTGTAGACATCATCGCCCCCATTTCATTTCTGGGAATGGACGCAGACGTCAAAGGCGACCTCTTTGAATACCTGGCCAGCGAGCTGGGCGGGCAGAAGAAGGCGGCTCAATTCCGCACCCCGCGCCATCTGATCCGCGTGATAACCCAAATGGTCGATCCGCGTATCGGCGGCACGGTCTGCGACCCGGCTTGCGGCTCCGGGGGCTTTCTGATCGCAGCCTACGAACACATGCTGCTTGCCAACACCAGCCCGGAATTTGTCTACGAAAAGGTTTCTCCCGACGGCGCGGCGCGGAAGATCGGCATCGGCGACAAGCTCAGCCGCGTCCAGTGGGATTTTCTTCAGACCGGGGCTTTTTACGGTTTTGACGGCGATCAGGACATTCTGCGCATGGCCGCCATGAACGCCATGCTGCATGGTTTTGACCGCTGCCCGATGGTCCAGCGCGACTCCATCTGCGGCAGCGAGGATAAGTGGGATGAGATTCAGTTCGACTACATACTTGAAAATCCGCCCTTTTCGGGTTCGCGGGGCGATGCCAAAAGTTCATTGCGCATCGAAAAGGGGGACAAGTACGTTCTTTTTCTCGCCCACGCCCTGCGCAGCCTGAGACCCGGCGGCACCGCCGGGATTATCTTCCCTAACGGCATTCTTTTCGGGGACACCGGAAGCCACATTACCGTCAAGGAACGGCTGCTGCGCGAGTTCGACTTGCAGGCGGTGGTGATCCTGCCCAAAGGGATGTTCGAGCCCTACACGCCTAACCCCACCTGCTTCTTCATCTTCCGAAACACCGGCAGGGCCACCGAAAACGTCTGGTTCTTCAAGGCGGACGGCGACGGCTCGTCGCTCTCCAAGGCGCGCAAGTTCGGCAGCCAATACTGTAATGACTTTCCAGATCTGCTGGCGATGTGGCCGGAGCGTAAAACCGAGGACGGTCGCGCTTGGCTGGTCCCGGTGCAACGGATCATCGACAACGGCTACAACATGACTCTTTCCGGCCTCGGCCTGATTGAGGCGGCGACCGTCGAGCACGCCGAACCGGAGGAAATTCTGGCTTCGGTTGCCGCCAAAGAGGAACGAATTCTCGGCCTGATTGCCGAGATGCAGGAATTCCTATTTACTTCCATTGAAGAAGCTCAATCTGTTGATGAAAAGTGGGTCATAAAACCCTTTAATCAAGTCGTTCAAAGGTTTCAAAGTAGAGGTGGGAAACTGAAAACTTCAGAATACCTGCCTTCTGGAGAACTACCAGTAGTTGATCAGGGACAATCATTAATTGTTGGATATTGCAACGATACAAACAGGGAATTTCAAGGACCATACCCTGTAATTGTATTCGGCGACCATACAAAGAATGTAAAGCTCATCGATTTTAAATTCGCGGTTGGAGCAGATGGGGTTGTTCTTCTTAGACCAACTGACACATCAGAGCTCGACATATCATTTCTTTTCTACTGGCTAAGGCATGTTCCACTTCATAATCTGGGTTACAGTAGACATTTCAAATTACTCAAGGAAGAAACTATTTCATTTCCAAGAGATATCCTTAAACAGCGTAAGATTGTTCAGAAATTAAACGGTATCCAAGAATTATCCAATAAAATACTTGGGATTAGAGCAGACACAAGTCAGTTGCAAACTGTGTTCACGTCCTCCCTGCTTGCCAAGGCCTTCCGGGGGGAACTATGAGCAAAGAATTCGAAGCCGATGTGCCGGATTCCATCCGCCCCTATTTGAACGAAATTGCGGAACGTTTATGGGCCGAGCGAGCCGCTGTGATGGTCGGCGCGGGCTTCAGCAAGAATGCGGGACATGGGTTTCCCGACTGGAACCAGTTGGGCGACCTTTTTTATCAGAAAGCGCATGGGTTTACACCCGATCCAGCCAGACAAAAGTATCTGAATGTCTTGCGGTTGGCTGAAGAAGTGCAGGCTGCCATAGGTCGGCCTGCGCTGGAGAACTTGCTGCGCTCCAACATCCCGGATCTGAACATCGAACCTTCCTGCCTCCATGTCGAGTTGCTTGAGCTGCCGTGGGTGGATGTGTTCACCACCAATTACGATACCTTGCTTGAACGGGCCAGCGCCAAGGTCGTTACTCGGCGATATGAGCCGGTTGTCAACAAAGAGGATATCCCTTACGCTATCAAACCCAGAATTGTGAAGCTCAATGGTAGCTTCCCTTCAGAACGGCCCTTTATCATCACCGAAGAGGATTACCGGCGCTATCCGCATGACTACGCCCCTTTCGTCAATACCGTTCAGCAGGCTCTTCTTGAGAACACCTTCTGCCTGATCGGATTTTCCGGGGACGACCCCAATTTTCTTCAGTGGATCGGCTGGATTCGCGACAATCTCGGCAAAGACAAAACGCAGAAAATCTATCTGGTCGGAGTATTTGATCTTTCATCCGCCAGGCTGCAACTTCTGGCGCAGCGCGGGATTATTGTCGTTGATCTTTCTTGTTGCCACGGGATCGAGAAACACGATCACAGAAAGGCGTTGAGTCGGTTTTTCGAGTATATACGGTCGAAAAAACCGGATGGCCTCGATTGGCCCTACAGCCCCAAAACAATGCATCCCTCCCACGGCGCGGATCGTATCGAAGAGGTTCAGAAGATCACGGAAGAATGGCGGCGGCAGCGGCAGTCCTATCCCGGCTGGCTGATCCTGCCGCATGGCAATCGCGTGAACTTGTGGGTATTTACGGACGCCTGGGTTAACTACCTTCCGGACACGAAATACTCACCCCCTGGATTGGATATTCAATACGCTTTCGAGCTGATCTGGCGGCTTGAAAGATGTTTGCTGCCGGTTTTCAACAACATCGCAGAGTTTTGCGAAAAACTCCTTGAAAAGTACTGGCCATTTCAAAATGGAAATCCGCCCGCGAACTGCCAGATCCACCCTGGGGAAGATAAATTTCAAGATCTGCCATGGAATGACCTCCGGCAGGCATGGCTGGCTATCGCGTTAGCGATGCTGCGCTCCTATCGCGAGGAGGGAAATCTCGATAAATGGAAGGAAGCAGAAATCCGGATCAAGACTCTTTCCAATCATCTTTCGGCTGAACAAAAGGAGTTTCTGAATTACGAAGGCTTTCTCTTCAGCCTTTTTACCCTGGATCTGCCCACCGCCAAACAGCGGCTTGAAAACTGGAGGCCCAACGAATCGCAGCCCTATTGGATGGCCAAACGCGCGGCAGCACTCACTGAGATCGGCCTGCTTAATGAGTTGGATGATCAAATTCAGTTGTCCTTGGTCGAGACTCGTAAAAAGTGCAAAAGCGATACTATCTCACCAGCTTATCTGACCGTTTCAAATGAAGCATATCAAATGCTTCTCTTGCGTTACGTCAAAGATGCCAGTAATTGGATTGTAAATAGACCTGCGACACATGAAGAGGATCAACTGATAAAGAACGATCTCGCTAATGAATGGAAGATGCGTGAAGGGGGACAAGAATCAGATCGCAAAACGAATAAAACAATAAAACCAAGAGAGAGTTTTGGTAGTTTTGAAGAAGACTGGAACGACCTGCTCATTAATCAAGGTAGAAGGCTGGAATGGAATCAGAGACTTGGACTTATTCGTAATAATCAGCGCAAGAGAGAGCTGCAGCAACAAAATCCCCGTTGGGATGAAATTAAAGCCTTCCGGTGCGACCCATGGAACGAACTAAAGCTTTTCGAGCTGATTCTGAACAATCCGCCAGTTCAGAGGAAAGATGTTACGGAGAAACGCGAATTCGATATTGGCCGGGTCTCTCAAACTCGCCACTTCAGCAGTACCGACCAGGAAGGACTTAGCGCCTTTGCCTTCCTCCGATTCTGCGAAGAGGTCGGCTTGCCATTTGGTATTGGCAGTTTTTCTGTTGCAAAAATAAAAGACACTGCTAAGGCAAGTCTGCAACGCATCTCTCGATATTCTTCATTTTGGGCGATTGCCACACTTGCCAGGCTGGGAGATGCGAAGGCCGTTGATAGCCTGTTCAGCCGCGAGTCCGTTTACAGATTCACTACCAATGAGGCTGATCAGCTCATTCGAAGCTACCTGGATGCGCTCAATAAATGCCGGGAAGACATCCACGCGGGCAATGCTTTCCGAAATGACAGTTACGGCGTGCGTCTCGCCCAGTTGCTGCCTGAAGTCATATCGAGACTTTGCTGCAAATGTTCAGGCGAGACGAAGCACCGCATCCTTGAGTTTACCACTGGGCTCTATGCTTCACCTGATAAAACGAATTACCGGAATGTGAAGAACCTGACCAATCGGCTCATAAGCTCTATGTCTGAAGTGGAGCAATACAGTCTGGTTCCGGACTTGCTGAAAATTCCTTTCCCCGAAGATTTGAATCTACACGTCAAAGATGAGTTTCTGAACCCATTTCTGCTGCTCGAACTCAATCAGAAGCCTGAATGTGCACCAGCCCTGGAAATTCAATCTGGATTGGTAGACCAGCTGTTCCGACAAGCAGCGTTGGATAACTCAGATCGTCGACGATGGGCGATAACATCTCTGGTCACACTGCACAAGTTTCAGTTGCTTGACGACGGTCAAAGCAAGAACCTCGCAGGAGTCATCTGGCGAGTAACTGACCAGTACGGCCTGCCGGATGGCACCGATTTCTACAAATTTGCGTTTCTGAGATTTCCCCATCCCGAGGACGTTGATCCTGCTCAGCTTTTCAAAAACTATGTCATGTCCACGTCTTTCCCGATTCAAAAAAACAAGCAAGACAAGGGAGTCGGCATAACGGAGGGAAATATCCCCATCGTGCACGAGATTATTGGTGCAAACAGCAATGGCGGAAGCATCTGGACAGCGGAAGATGCCGCCGAGATTCTGCAACGCCTGCTCGAATGGTGGGACGCCGACAAATATAGATTGAGTAAAAAGAAACCCGCGCCTGCTGGGTTTTCACCAATACCAGAGGAGTTTCGGTCAAGATTTGCCCGTATGGTCGAACTGCTCGCTGAGGTCGTAGGCCCGAGGCTCAGCGCGGATCCTCCCAACGAAATAAAAACCTTCCTTGGTCGACTTCTTAAGGAAGTCCGGGAGTACGAATTGCCGGTCCTGGAGGCCGAAGCAGCGTGTCTTCACATATACCCCGATCAGAAGGTTGATGTTTATAACCGAATCAATGAAGCATTGATTTCGAATCAGGATAACATCCAAAGAGATGGGCTCAGGGCAATCGCCAAGATTATTCTCGATGGCAACGATGCTGATGCGAGTTCCGTGGAACCTGATCCGGCCTCAATGCTCAGCCAATACCTCACGTGGTGTCCAACACATTCCATAAGCTCAGCGCTTTGGATCATCGTTCGTATTCTGAAAAATTCGCCAACCAGTTTTTCAACCAGCCTGGAGGTAGCCACCCAAAGGCGACTTGATAGACTGCTTACCGATACGGCATACGATAGCGACAATCCAGATTTGAATTTTGACGAGAAACTGGAAGTCCGACGCATCTCATCAATTCTATCAGCGGCACTCTGGACATATTACAGCTCGCGGAGCTTGTCTGTTCCAGAGTTCGTTGAAAAATGGCGTGAGACATATCTGTCTCCTGATGAGTTTTCCGAAATTAGAAACGCATGGGGAGATTGCGAGAGGGTATGACGCAGAAGGTCATTCAAATTCTAACCCTGAACGATGGTCCGCACGATTTCGCGCGGTTATTCGGTATCTGGAACGATGTGAATGACTACTTCGAGGATATCCGCTTCGACTTTTCTCGTTGTGGCTTCCTGCGACCGAACGCCGTCGCCTTTCTCGGCGGTTTGGCGAGGCTGATCGAGTCACGCATGGGATCGGTCACTTTCGACTGGAACACCTTACATAATTCCTGGGTAAGAACCACAATTCGCCAGAACGGTTTTGCTTCCGCCTTTGGCGATCCCTCGGCCCCTTGGGATGGCACCTCAATTCCCTATCGAGAAGATACTGCTCTCGATATGAACGGCATTATGGATTATCTGACCTACGACTGGCTCGGCAAAGGTTGGGGCAAAACACACCTCAGTGAACGTGTTAGAGATGCCATCGCTGGAAAGATGTGGGAAATATACAATAATGCCTTTGAGCATAGCGATTCTAAGATTGGCGTATTTTCTTGTGGTCAACATTTTCGAAATAAAAATGAACTTTGCTTGTCTGTAATTGACTTTGGCTTGGGCATCCCTGCGAAAATAAGGAATTTTGTTGGCACTGATCCCCGAGCACAATCTTTACCTTCTGATGCCTGTTTGCGTTGGGCTTTCACACGGGGGAAAAGTACCTGTACTGGTGGAGTCGCTCGAGGTCTTGGCCTTGACCTGCTCAAGGAGTTCGTGCGGCTTAATGAGGGCAAATTGGAGATTTACAGCAACGATGGTTATGCTATTGTCGATAAAGACGGGGAACGGTACGAGAATCGCGACATTTCGTTTGAAGGCACGGTTGTCCACATCACCCTGCGCTGCGATGAAAACCTGTACCGGTTCCGTGACGAGGCTGAACAGCCGTGAACAGGAGAACCGAATCATGAAACTTTCCATCAAGGACCAGATCGGCCTGCGCTGCATAATCAAAGAGGACGGGCAAAAGATCTACGACGCCATTCACGGCGCGTTGCAAAACGGCGAAACGGTCACCCTCGACTTTGAAGGGGTGAACCAGTTCGCCTCGCCCTTTTTCAACTTCGCCATCGGCCAGTTGCTGAAGGACATCCCCGAGGCCGACCTGCGACGTCTGTTGCAGATCAAGCATCTCAACGAGACCGGCAAGCTGGTGGTCGAGCGGGTGATTGAAAACGCCGCCAAATATCATGGCGACAAGGATTACCGCAAAATCGTCGATGATATTCTGGAGCAGCAGGCCAAGGAGTCCGGCTGATGGCGATCAACTATACCGTGCTGGCCGAGGTGGTGGATATCACCTCCGATACTCCGAAGGCCGAGGATGCATTTCTGGTGGACACCAATGTCTGGTACTGGACGACGTATCCCAATGCAACTTCACACATTCCAAACCAGATTTCCGACTACCCCGGCTACCTGAACAATGCTTTAGGAGCATTGGCCAGGATTTTCCATTCGGGCCTGACCCTGGCCGAATTGTCCCACATCATTGAGAAAACCGAACGCGAGATTTATGAACGTAATATCGGCAATAGCGTCAAGCCGAAAGAGTTCCGCCACAATTTAGTTGGCCAACGTGACCGAGTTGTATTGGAGGTGCAAGCTGCATGGGCGCAGATAGCCAGCCTTGCCGAGCCGCTAACCGTTACCATCGATTCACCTACGGCCACAGCCGCATTAACCCGCCTGCAAACCGAGAAGGTCGACGGCTACGATCTGTTCATCCTCGAATCCATGAGAAACCATGGCGTGGTGCAGATCATCACCGATGACGGAGATTTTGCCACCGTCTCCGGCATTCGGGTTTTCACCGCCAACCGCAACGTCGTTCAGGCGGCCAAAAATCAAGGCAGGTTGATCATTCGATGACCGCCGCTCTGCATCCCAAATTTGCCATTAAAGCTGGTCGATATCTTGCCATGCTAACACATTGAAAACAATTTGATTAATTTAAAAATGACCTTCTGAATGCAGCTTAGAGAATGCTTTTTGATACCCAGAAGCGACTTCCAGGAAAGCAAAATACAATTCGATTCGGATTTCTGATCTTCCTTTGGCGGAAATATGATGAAGAGACGACAAATAATCGTAAATGATCTCATGCAGAAGCATTATACTTACTACCTTTCCGAGCCTGTCGGAATGAACTTTGATCCGGAATTCCTGCCTGAATTAACACCAAAGCAGATGCTGGAGATGGGTGTTTTCGGCGGAAAATACATGACGGATTGCCGAAATGAGTTCCCGGAGGACTGGTTCATCAATGCAAGGCTTTGTCATGAACGCCACGACCCTGAATTAAACTACTTCAAAGCCAATGCCTCTCAGCCCTTATCCGTATGGCGGGAAAAGGGATGGATTTATCACGAAGATCCCAGGGGCTGGTTTCAATGGTATTGCAGATATTACATGGGAAGAAGATGCCCGGATGATGAACGTCAGATAAAACGGTGGAAAGGGATGAAGCGGCATATCGCTCAGATAAAGAAGCACTGCAAACCGGAAGATATCAGCTGCCGGTCAAAGCAGCGCCAGGCGTTACTCAACTGGGCATATGACAGCAGAAACATTTAACGCCGAACCATGGAATGCACCGGACGGCATTCAGCCGACGCAACGGTATTTAACTTCAAACCCCATCACGGTTGGCCGCAGAGCTCTGACCAAGATAACGCATTGAAATAATATTGACTAATTAAAAAACAACCCGCTAAATACAGTTTAGAGAATGCTTTTTGATACCCAGAAGCGACTTCTAAGAAAGCAAAATAAAATCCGATTCGGATTTTTGATCTTTCAAAAGGATTTTATTACATCAACGGCAAGAGCGAACAGGCATTTCATTTTTATTGGCGGATATCTCGGACGCGATGCGGCAAACTGTCGCGCAATTTGAAAGAAGCTCTGTCCTGCAAAGAAGATTGCGGCGGCACAAGTTTTTCGAACAAGTGCATCGCGACCTTAAACCGCGTTGCGCATTTCAAGGCGCCTCATGCACAGCGCTTTCCGAAGGAGAAAAGAATCCATGGAAAAAGAAGAAAAAGATCAAATGACACTTTCAGACTGGCTGGATGAAAAGGAAGCAGAGCACGTGGATGTTTCTCAAATCGAATTGCCTGAAGACCTTTATTATGATTCAGTTCCCGATGAAATTGTTTTTTTCAAGGAGATCAAACCCTGCGGGATGTTCTGTACGCGCAATCATCCATTTTCCAAGGTCGAGCGCTTTGGACGCTGGTATTATTGCAGAGGTCAGGACAAGGCAGCCGGCATTCATTCATCAAAAATGAGGTGGAAGCTGCTTACAAAGGATAAGGATCTCGCTATTCAGACGGCTGAAGCGCACCTGGAATAAAAAACGAGGCTGGACGCATCCTTAGTTGTCACGGGGCTTCAGCAGGGATTTTTGAACGATGGGCAAGAGCGAACAGGCATTTCATGCTCCGATTGAACGGGAGACGTCGATGTTTGAACAGTTGGAGAAAATCAATGCGCGTCCCAAACCCTTCGAATTTTACACGGCTTATGACCTGTGGACGGATGCGCATACATCGAAGCGGATGCTCGAATTCCACCTGGACGGCAAAACCGATACCTCATCCCGAAATGCCGCTTTTGTCGACCGGTCTGTAGACTGGATAGCCGCCCGTTTCAATATCGGCGCCGGAAAGAAAATCGCCGACTTCGGCTGCGGTCCGGGATTGTATGCCGCAAGACTGGCTCGAAGGCAAGCGGAAGTGACCGGAATAGACTTTTCGAAGCGGTCGATCCAATACGCGCGTGAAGCCGCGGCCGGGGAAGGGCTGGCCATTCAGTACGTCATGCAGAACTATCTGGATTTTGAAACGGATGACCGTTTTCACCTCATCATGATGATCATGTGCGATTTCTCAGTCCTCAGCCCGGCCCAGAGGAGCAATATGCTGACCCGGTTTCATACGTTCCTGGCGCCCGGCGGCTTTGTTCTCCTCGATGTGTATTCGCAGGCCGCCTTCGACGAGCGTGAAGAGAAGGCATTGTTTGAAACCAATCTTCTCAACGGGTTCTGGTCGCCGAGCAGGTATTATGGTTTTCTGAATACATTCAAGTATGAGAAGGAAAAATTGGTCCTGGATCAATACACAATTGTAGAAGCGGCGCGCATGCGAACAGTCTATAACTGGTTTCAGCATTTCAGCCCCGAAGAATTGGAAGAAGAGTTTAAGCTAAGCGGTTTTTCTGTCGAATCTTTTTATTCGGATGTTGCCGGCGCACCGTTCATGCGGGCAAGCAGGGAATTTGCAGTTGTTGCGAAGAAGCTGTAGCCAACAGAACATCAAGATTTCGGGAAAAGAAGCGGCCACATTCAGAACGTTTTACGGCCAAGACGGTTTTGATCAATTCCCGCATTCCGCCATCCCGTCAACCTGGATTCAACCTGCAATTCGCCTTTGCCCGGTGTAATCCGGGATCATCACTACAGTGACGCCCAGTGGAACGGAATTTACTTTACCCTGTTGCATCTTGGAGGGTTCGTCACCGATGAGGAAGATGTTTCTTCTCCCCTACCCACCATCAGACTATTGCGCATCCGTCATATCCCGCTGATGGCGTCCGGGAGAGATGGAGAGAAGACCGGAAAAGCATGGAAAGGAGGACCCGTCACGCGTCGAGAATTTGTCGTATTGTCTGAGAAAGTGTATTCATTCTGAACGGCTTCTGTAAGAAGCCTTTGCAGCCTTGCGCCATTAAACTTTCTGCCTGCCCCTGTCTGCTATAACCGCTCGAAACGACCGCTTTTACGTTCTCATCGATCATTTTCAGGCGTGCAAAGGTTTCCTGGCCGCCCATACCCGGCATGATGATGTCAAGAATGACCAGAGCAATGGAGTCTTTTTGGGCGGCATATATGTTCAGGGCATCCTTGCCGTTGCTCGTTGCTATTACGTGGTATCCGAGAGTCTTGAGCATTTCCTGGCTGACATCGAGAACAAAAGGTTCATCATCCACGAGCAGAATCGTTTCCTTGCCGCTGAGAATATTTGCAGCGGGAATCGTATCCCCTTTTATCCCCTTGTCCGATACGGGAAGGTAAACATGGAACGTACTCCCGTGACCCTTTTCGCTCTCAACCTCTATGAAGCCTCTGTGGTTTTTGATAATGCCATATGCGGATGCAAGCCCGAGACCGGTACCGTGCCCCATATCCTTGGTGGTAAAGAATGGCTCAAAAATTCTTTCCCGTGTTTTGCTGTCCATTCCTACGCCCGTATCGGTCACCGACAATCTGATGAAAGCACCGGGTGTTACGGAATGAATTTTTGCCGTAAGATCATCCAGAAGGGTTCTTTGGGTTTTGAGATGCAGCGTTCCCCCGCTCGGCATTGCGTGCCAGGCGTTGACAAAGAGATTGATGAGCACCTGCTCGATCTGCCCCTCATCCGCTTCTATCACGGACAGTTTGCTGTCGAATTCCGTGAGAATGGTTATTTCCTTTTTTGTGCGACCGAACATGGACGAAGCCTTTCCGATGACTTCGTTGATATTCAATCGTTTGACATCGTATTTGCCTTTTTGGGCGAAGCCAAGGAGTTGTTTGGTGAGATTTGATCCGCTCCTTACCAGTTCTTCAATACCCACAAAGGCTTTGTAATGAGAATGAGAGCTGTCCAGATCGAAGAGTGCGAGAGATGCATGTCCCTGAATGCCCATCAATATGTTGTTGATATCGTGCGCAACACCGCCTGCAAGGGAACCGACGGCTTCCATCTTTTGAGACTGCAGCAGTTGATCTTCGAGCTTTTTTCGTTCCGATATATCATCGTAGACGGCAACAATGTGCTTGTTGGTCAAACTGTTTCCGATCCTTGAAATAATGAGTTTACAGATGATCTCCCTGCCGTCTTTGCGGCGGCATTTCACCGCTTCACTGTGCCGCTCCTGTTGCTGGAGAATGGTGTATATCCGGTTGAGCCGTATGAATTCCTCATCTGTCGCGTAAAGTATGCGGGTTTCCTTGCCTGTCAATTCTTCCGGTCTCCATCCGAAAATGGCTTCAACGGCGTCGTTGGCAAAGATGATTTTACGATCTTCCAGACCGAGGACGGCGTGAGAGATGCCGCTCAGTATGGATGATTTTAATTTTTCAAGATATGCCAGGGTCTCTTCCTTTTGCTTCCTTTCCGTTATTTCCTGTTGAAGTTGTTCGTTCGTTCGTTTTAACTCCGCGGTTCGCTCTCTGACCAAATCTTCCAGGTGATTCCGATACTGATTCAGCTTTTTCTCGGTTTCTTTTCGTTCCTTTATTTCCCGGTCCAATTGTCTGTTCGTGTGCAGGAGATCATCGGCGTGCTTTTCCAGCTTTTGGTAGGCTTCCCTCAACGCTTCCTGCGCGTTCTTGAGCTTTGTGAAATCAGTGACGGAGAGGACGTATCCCTTGGATGTGTCATTGTTGTCTTGTGGACGTCCGGTCAGAAGGCAGGGTACGCGATGGCCTCTCTTGTGAAGAAGATCGTGTTCATAGGTAAACAACCCTTCTTTGTGGGTTTTAATAATCCCTTCGATTGTCGCCCGCCCCTCGTCATCCTGATACAAGCTGCTTATTTCCGCACCGATCAATTCCTCCTGTTCCCATCCGAGTATGTCCGTCAATGCCCTGTTGCACCATGCAAAAGCGCGGTTTTTCACGAGGCATATCCCGTGGGTCGTGCTGTCGAGAACGGCCATGAGGATATTTTCGGATTGTTTCAGCTTTGCGTTTGCGACGGTAAGTTCCTCGGCCTGTTCCTGGACGTCTTCAAGATTGAAAATATACTCCTGGAGTATCCGTCGTTGTTGCTCGTCGAGTTGAGAGTCGGTATGATCCATAAGATGCCTCCTATGAACCGCCATTTATCATGGCATCTATCTTATCGTGGATACGACATATCTCCTGGAAAATTTCCGGGAAGCCCACGGGTTTGCACAGGTATCTGTCGGCGCCGGCATCCAAGCCCTGTTGAATCTCATCGGATTGAGCCTTTGCCGACAGCATGATGATATGGGCATCTTTTGTCCGGTCATCGGATTTGAGTTTTTTGCATACTTCGATTCCATTAAGCTTCGGCAGCTTGACGTCAAGGAGGACAATGCTGGGAAGGTGCAAGAAGGCCTGTCGGAGTGCTTCTTCTCCATCGTCGGCCGCATAAACCGTGTAGCCTTGCCTGTTCAACTTCCGTTGCAGATAGGATGAGATGGGCGCCTCATCGTCCACGACCAGAATCTTTAAACTCTCCATAAACAAGCTCCTTTCGCTCCCATGCCTGCCCACGCTATGAAGATAATGTGGGCAGAAGGATGGTAAAAACCGCTCCCTTCCGGTCGCCGTCTAAGGGCAGTTCGGGAAAATCTTTCGCGGGGACCGGGCTCTCACAGCGTATGCTTCCGCCATGGTTTTCGACGATTTCTTTCGTGATCGTCAACCCCAGACCACTGCCGCCGACCTTCTGGGACATGATGCTGTCCGCCTGGAAAAATTTCTTGAATATTTCTTTCTGGGCCCATGATGGGATGCCATATCCATTGTCCGCGATCAAGAATGCCATTTCTCCTTTTTTTCGCTCGCCTTTGACGATAATGGTTCCCCCGTCGGGGGAGTATTTGATGGAGTTGCTGAGGCAGTTAATGATCACCTGAATCATTCGGTCTTTGTCAACTCGGATCTGTCCGATATCCGGAGGGATTTGATTGACAATGGTGTGCCGGTGGGCATTTGCTAGATCAAGGACTTCCGCGACAGCCCGGTCCACGATCTCATGTACATCTGTTTCCACCTTGTTCAGTGCGGTCTTTCCGGATTCAATCCTGGACAGATCCAGCAAATTGGACACCAGACGCATCAGGCGCTCGATCCCGATTTTCGCGAGCTCCAGATCCTGTCGTACTTCGTCGTTGATTTCTCCGGAAAAGCCTCCCAGTACACCCGACACACCGAGCAGCATGGCCTGGATCGGCGTTCTCAGTTCATGGGAGGCGATCGTAACGAAATCCGATTTCATTTTATCCACTTCTGAGACAGCTTTTGCCATTTCATTGAACGAATGGGCGAGTTGACCGATTTCGTCCTTTGATGCTACCTCAATATTTTGATCGTAGTTTCCGTTCCTCATCGCGATGGCCCCTTCCGTAAGCCGTTTCAGGGGTCTTGTAATATGGAAACTTATGATCAATGAGGCGCCGATGACTGCCAGGACGGCTAATGCCGAAATGATGGTAATCACCTCGCGGTTGTGCGCGGCGCTCCTCCGGATGAGGTCCCTTGTGGTGCTGTTTGCGGCGATGATGGCATGCCCTTCTCGGGCAATGGCCTCTTTTATTCTATCTTTTGTGATATTGGCGTCTTTGTGAAAGTCATCGACATTCGCGCCAATGGTAACATACCCGAAACCTCTCTTCGAGTTCGCGTACATGCCGGTATAGTAGGGGATTGTCGCATATGTCGTCAGTTTCCAGAGGCCGCTCCATAAAATCAAAAACGACCCAGACCCCCCGTCTTCCGTGCCCTCGTGCCAGCCCTGACATTGGGGCGCATTATCGAGTACCCTGCAATCCAGAGGGATGAAGCCTGATTCTATCTGCTCTTTGCAGGCCGGCTTCTTCTGGGTAAAATCCCGGAATGACGGGAGTTGACGGATAAATGTTTCGAGTGTCAACCCGCTTTTTTTATACTCCTCATAGGTGCTTTGGCTCACCCAACCGGGTATCTCTTGTCCTGTCGAGGGGTCATATCCACAGATAAAGAAATCGCGGGCATGGGCGACACATCGATCGCGGTGGTCCCAAATAAAGGCATAGTTTCCCGATCCGCCGTCTGAGTGGACGGTAAAGCGTTCCTCCGTGGGAACCACGTGATCGGTAAACTCCATCACATGGGTGTGATCCAGAGCCAGCGTTGCGTATCCTATCTTGCGGCCGTGGTCGTACACGGGTGCTGCCCACCGGATAATCCCCTCAAATTTTTTTCCATGGGGGTTTTCTCTCCCTGCGTATGCGCTTTCCTGTTTTACCTTTATACCATCGGGGGTTATTGAGAGCCATCCGGGAACATATTCGCCAATTACCTCCGATACGTAGATTTCGCTTTTCTTAAGATTTTTCAAATGGGTAAAGTAGTCTTCCGCACGGCAGTAAGTGTTTTCTTTCTTGCTGACATCCAGGAGATTTTCAGACACCTTGCCATCGGTGATTTTCATCCTTTCCATGCCGTTGAGATCAACAAAGGTAATCTCTTTGTACAACGGCTTTGATAGTTTTTTGATTTGCTGCGGAGGTCTGTGTCTCCATTCCGTCTTGTTCTCAGGATTTCTTGATTGCATCGGCAATGCTGGGCGGTCTTCTTGTTCTCCAGAGACCGTTTCGGTGATTACCGCATCCCGTTTTGAGGCTGAATAGAAGTATCGATATTTCTCGGGATCAGGCGGGAGAGAAGAGACGATGAGCATATCTTTGTCTCTCTCATGCAAAAAGTCGGCTATTCTCTCGGCAAGCTCGACGGTTCTCAATTCGATCGCCTCGGTTGATTTCTTGTCCAGCGCATAAACACTGTCCTCGATGGATGTCCTGCCTATTTCTTCAGCTGCTTCCAGATCCTGTTTCCCCA
Source organism: Desulfobacteraceae bacterium UBA2245 (assembly GCA_002347265.1). Taxonomy (GTDB): domain Bacteria; phylum Desulfobacterota; class Desulfobacteria; order Desulfobacterales; family UBA2245; genus UBA2245. Next base: position 34,481 of record DDYB01000034.1, read on the forward strand.
TTTCCTCGGCTTTCTGAACGGCCTGGAGCCCCGTATCATGGAGGTTTTTGTTGGCAAAGCAGCCAAGAATAACCAGAGGCACAATGGATAGGAAAAGAAAACTCACCATAAGTTTTGGGAAAATACCCATTTGACCGAATCGAACCCGCAATCTTTGAATCATTTGGCCACCCTCACAATGAACGTAGTCAATATGTTCTTTGGTTTAGAGATAATATCGGTTTATTTTTTAAAATTCTTTAAAAGCGATTTATACATATTAAATTTAATAAATTCCATTAATTTTTTAAATTTGATGGACAACTTACTTATGTATCTTTGTTGGTCCAGGTTTTGATTCATAAATGCTCTGCCCGGTTGCCTCTCAATTCCTTTTCCCCAAAAATGTTGGGGGCGGGGGTGATAAGGAGTTTGGCCCTGTTGCTCAAGGCGTTCGGGTGCCAGACTGATTTTCACAAATTTCCGCGTTCCGAATGCCCCGTCTCACTGCCGACCGATTCCGCCTTTGCCCGCTGTTTGACAAATGATCCGGGTGACGGTATACCGAATTGTTTTTACGATAAAATTATAAAAGAAATCGATATCATGAAACCCATTGTTGCAGTTGTTGGTCGTCCGAATGTGGGAAAATCCACATTTTTCAATCGGGTCACGCGAAGCCGCGATGCCCTTGTGGATAATCTGCCCGGTGTGACCCGGGATCGCCACTATAAAGACGCCCGGTGGAACGGGGTTTCTTTCACCCTGGTGGATACCGGAGGATTCATCACCGACGAGGCGGATGCCTTCTCGGCCCATATCCGCCATCAGGTCCGGCAGGCCATTGCGGATGCCGATGCCGTTGTGATGATGCTGGACGGCAAGACCGGCGTGTCCCCCTATGACCGGGAGATGATCGAGATGCTGCGCGTGGCGGGAAAACCGGTCTTTTTTGTGGTGAACAAGATCGACGGGGAATCCCATGAGGTCAAAGTCTTTGATTTTTACGCCTTTGGCATCGAACCGATCTTCGGAATTTCCGCCGAGCACGGTTACGGCGTGCCGGATTTGCTGGATGCCCTGATCGCGGCGTTTCCCCGGTCGGAGGCGGAGACGCCGGCTGTCGAAAGCATCCGCGTGGCCGTGGTGGGACGGCCCAATGTGGGTAAATCCTCTCTGATCAACCGCATTCTGGGCGAGGATCGTCTGGTGGTCAGCGACGTGGCGGGCACCACCCGCGATTGCGTGGACACGGTTTATGAGCTCGACCGGAGGTCCTATCTGCTTGTGGATACGGCCGGCATCCGCCGGAAGGCCAAGGTGTCCGAGAAGCTGGAAAAGTATTCCATCATCAAGGCATTGAAAAGCCTGGACCGATGCGATGTGGCCCTGATTGTGCTCGATGCCGAAAATGGCATAACGGAACAGGACGTCACCATCGCCGGATACGCCCATGAGCGCGGATGCGGATGCATTCTGCTGCTCAACAAATGGGACATCATCGGAGAAAGGGACCGTCAGGCCGCCCGGAAGTTCTATGAGCAGCTCAGGGAGCGGACCAAGTTTCTGAATTATGCGCCGGTCATGACTGTGTCGGCCCTGACCGGATTCCGGGTGCGAAAGATCTTTGAGATGATAAACGAGGTGTATGCGCAATTCTCCAGGCGGATCGGCACCGGCCAGGTGAACAGGATTCTGGAGAAGGCCGTGGCCGAAAACGAGCCTTCCATGCATCAGGGAAGGCGGATTAAATTCTATTACTGCTCCCAGATTTCGGTCAAACCGCCGACATTTGTATTTTTTGTCAACTATCCCGAAGCGGTTCATTTCTCCTATCAGCGCTATCTGACCAACCGGATTCGGGAAGGCCTGGGGCTGGACAAGACGCCGATTCGAATGATCCTGCGAAAACGGGTCGGGTCTTCAACAAAATAACCGTTCGGCCGAAAGTTTCAGGACGGACAAACCGGTATGGATATTTTTGACTATCAGGCAGATCGGGCGGGGTCAGGCCGGCCGCTGGCCGACCGCATGCGCCCCCGAAGTTTCAAGGACTTTGTGGGGCAAAGACATATCCTCGGGCCGGGAAGCATGCTGCGCGAAGCCATTGAGGCGGATCGCGTCTTTTCCATGATCCTCTGGGGGCCGCCGGGATGCGGCAAGACCACCCTGGCCAAGATTGTCGCTTCGGAAACCCGTTCGCATTTTGTTGAGTTTTCAGCGGTGCTCTCCGGAGTCAAGGAGATTCGCGCCGTGATCGCCGAGGCCCGTGATCGCCGGCGTCTGGAGCTCAAGAATACCATCCTGTTTGTCGACGAGATTCACCGGTTCAACAAGGCCCAGCAGGACGCTTTTCTGCCCCATGTGGAAAGCGGCCTGATCACGCTGATCGGCGCCACTACGGAAAATCCCTCCTTTGAGGTGATCCCGGCCCTGATGTCCCGCTGCCGCACGATCGTGCTGGAACCGCTTTCATCCGTGGACATGGTTGCGATTCTGACTCGTGCTCTGGAAGATACGGAAAACGGCCTCGGCAAAAGCGGTTTGACGATCGAACCCGAGGCCATGAACCATCTGATTGCCCTTTCCGACGGTGATGTGCGGGCCGCCCTGAACGGCCTGGAGATCGTTGCTGCGGCCGTTGAATCCCGCCGGGGCGATGCTTCCGGCGGAACAGGCCGGTGCATTGTCCTGAAGGACATTGAAAACGCGCTTCAGAAACGCGCGCTTTTGTACGACAAATCCGGCGAAGAGCATTACAATGTGATTTCAGCCCTGCACAAGAGCCTGCGGGGCAGTGACCCGGATGCGGCTCTGTACTGGCTGGCGCGCATGCTGGCCGCAGGCGAGGACCCGATGTACATCGCCAGAAGAATGGTGCGTTTTGCCTCCGAAGACGTGGGAAACGCCGATCCCCATGCTCTGACAGTGGCTGTCAACGCCATGGAGGCTTTCAGGTTTATCGGATCGCCCGAAGGCGACCTGGCCCTGGCTCAGGCTGCGGTTTACCTGGCCACGGCGCCTAAGAGCAACAGCATCTATACGGCTTACGGGAGAGCCAGAAAGGCCGCCGAAACCGCCGGCTCCCTTCCCGTTCCCCTGCATATCCGCAACGCGCCCACCCGGTTGATGAAGGATCTCGGCTACGGCAGGGATTACCAGTACGCCCATGATTCTGCGGAAGGCTATGTGCCCCAGGATTATCTGCCCGAGGCCCTGGCCGGAAAAATCTTTTATCATCCCACGGAAAGGGGATATGAGAAGATCGTCAAGCAGCGTCTGGATCGGTGGCGGAGTTTGAAAAAGTAAAAAAAGCCTTTGGTTGCGGATGGCGGAGAAACAACTGCTTGACACATCCGGAAGGGTTTTTCTACAATCTCGCGGTTGAAGACGGGATGCAAACAGCAACGGGCTCAACCCTAAGAAAAATTACGGACATTGAGATGTTTAATGGTAAAAAGAGCAAGACCGGCAGAAATGATCCCTGTCCCTGCGGCAGCGGTCTGAAATTCAAGAAATGCTGTTTCGGCAAGGTCGCGCCGGACCTGGAGGATATCCGGAAAGCATACCGGAAAAAATACAAGATCCGGTTCAAGACCCCGCAGGATGTCGAGCAGATCAGAAAGGCCGGGCGTCTGGCCGTCGAGACCCTGAATATGGTCGAATCCAAAATACGGGTGGGAATGACGACGGACGAGATCAATGAACTGGTGCACGAATTTACCATCAAAAACGGCGCGGTTCCTGCGCCGCTCAAGTACCAGGGGTTTCCCAAGAGTGTGTGCGTATCGGTCAACGAGGTGATCTGTCACGGCATTCCCGGATCGAGGACGCTTAGCGGCGGCGACATTGTCAACGTGGACGTCACGCCGATTCTCAACGGTTATTATGCCGATGCCAACAAGACCTACTATGTGGGAACGCCTGGCGAGGGCGCCCGGAAAATCGTTGAAACAGCCCGTCGGTGCCTCAAGGAAGCCATCTCCGTGGTGCGGCCCGGCAATACCATCGGCGATATCGGATGGGCCATTCAGCAATACGCCGAGGGGCAGGGGTGCTCGGTGGTCAGGGAATTTGTCGGGCACGGCGTTGGTTTTGATTTTCACGAGCCGCCCCAGATTCCGCATTACGGCCGGCGGGGCGAGGGGCTTGGCCTGATTCCGGGCATGGTGTTTACCATCGAACCGATGATCAATCTGGGCAAACGCTATTTGACCATTCTTGACGACAACTGGACGGCGGTGACCCAGGACGGATCGCTTTCCGCCCAGTTCGAGCAGACGATTCTCGTGACCGAAACCGGATGCGAGAGCCTGACGCCCTTTGATCTGTAAGATGATTACAAGAGTTGCGGCACTTGCCGAATATTTTCAGACCCTGATCGATTGTTGAAAGACCTGGTGACATCATGCAGCCCAGTTCTCGAAAGTTCGCCGGATTGATTGTCACCGACCTGGACGGCACCCTGATGCGAACCGGCGGGGGATTTTCCGCCGTGGATCTGGAAGCGCTCGAAAAGGCGGGACGGCTCGGATTCGCCCGGGTCATTGCCACCGGACGCTCCCTGCACTCGTTTTATAAGGCAGTCGATTTTGCGATGCCCATTGATTTTCTGATTTTTTCAACCGGCGGCGGCGTGCTGGACTGTTCAGGCGGAAAAATCCTTCGCCAGATCAACATGGAGGCATCTTCGGTTGCGGCCGCCATTCAGACGTTAAAAGGGTTCGGACTGGATTTCATGGCCCATGATCCGATTCCCGACAACCACGGGTTCGCCTATCATTCCACGGGTCGGTCCAACGCTGACTTTGACAGGCGTCTCGCCCTTTACAGCGCTTATTGCCGTCTTCTGGACGGGGCCGGTGATTTCGGAGAGGCCGCCCAGTTGCTCGCCATATTGCCGGACGCCGACATCTCGGTTCTGCCCCGCATTCGCCGGAAGCTCGACGGGCTCAACTTGATTCGCACTACCTCGCCCCTGGACGGGCGGTCCACCTGGATCGAAATATTCCCTCCGCAGGTTTCCAAGGGACTGGCCGCGGCCTGGCTGGCTGAATTTATTGGCATTCATCCGGAAAAGACACTGGGCATCGGAAACGATTACAATGACCTTGATATGCTGCGCTGGGCCGCTGCCGGCATGGTCGTGGACAATGCTCCGGAGGATCTCAAAGCGCGGTTTCCGGCCGTGGCGTCCAATAATCACGGGGGGGTTGCAGACGCCGTTGACCGATGGCTTTTGAAGCGTGGTTCCGGGAGGCTTTCAAGCCGGTAGAGCGCTGTTCAGAATATATCAGCGAATTCCTATTTTCTCATTGACATGTCTAATGAAGCTATCGCATATTAAAATATTATCGGAATCATCAGCCCGTGTCCGGGAAGAATCCCGTTTATTCGGGGCCGTCCGATTTTTGAAATGCGGCTTTTTTTGCCTTTTTCCGCTGAATTTCAAAGATTCGCTTGCCATGGCGGTATACCGACTGTTTTTTTGATGCCGCAATCCTGGCAATGACTTTCAAAAGTGATTATTTGCTCCGGTTAGCAATTTGACCGATTTTTTATAACAAATGGAGGAACCATGACAACGAAATGGGTGTATCTGTTTGAAGAAGGCAATGCCGGTATGCGCGATCTGCTCGGTGGAAAAGGCGCCAATCTGGCTGAGATGACCAATATCGGCCTGCCCGTGCCGGCCGGATTTACCGTGACCACTGAGGCTTGCCTGGCTTATCTGAACCACGGGAATGCTTTTCCGCAGGGCATGTGGGAACAGGTGATGACGTCCATGGATCATCTGGGCGAAAAGATGGGGCGCAAATTCGGCGATTCTCAGAATCCTCTGCTGGTTTCGGTGCGATCCGGGAGCAAATTCTCCATGCCCGGCATGATGGACACGGTCCTGAATCTGGGTCTCAACGATCAGTCGGTGAATTTTCTGGCCCGAAAGGCCGGCGATCGTTTTGCCTGGGACGCCTATCGCCGCCTGATTCAGATGTTCGGCAAGGTGGTGCTGGAAATGGACGGGTTTCTGTTTGAAGATGTCATCGAAGCGGTGAAAAAATCAGAGGGCGTTTCCGTGGATCCGGAAATATCCGCCGCCGGATGGCAAAAGGCGGTTGAAGAATTCAAAGCTCTGGTGAAAACCGAATCCGGAACCGAGTTTCCTCAGGACCCCTTCGTTCAGCTTAAACTGGCCATTGAGGCGGTTTTCCGATCCTGGAACAAGAAGCGCGCAGTGGACTACCGGAACGCTACGGGCATTTCCCACAACCTGGGAACCGCCGTGAACATCGTGACCATGGTTTTTGGAAACGTGGGCTGGGATTCGGGCTCCGGCGTGGCGTTCACCCGGAATCCCGCCACCGGTCAAAAGGGTTTTTACGGGGAATACCTCAAGAACGCTCAGGGAGAGGATGTGGTGTCCGGCTCCAGAACCCCCATGGAAGTCCATCACCTGGGGGAAGAGCTTCCCGAAGCATGGAATGAGCTGATGAAGATCGCCGGCATTCTGGAGCACCACTACCGGAATATGCAGGATATCGAGTTCACCATTGAAAACAAAAAACTCTGGATGCTTCAGACCCGGAACGGCAAGCGGACGGCGGCCGCAGAGGTCAAGATCGCCGTGGACATGGTCGCCGAGGGGTTGATTTCCAAGGAAGAAGCCGTGTCCCGCATTCTTCCCGAACAGATCGAATTTCTGATGCACCCGCGTTTCGATCCCGAGGCAAAGCAAAAGACCACGATCATCGCCAAAGGCCTGAACGCCTCTCCGGGCGCGGCAGTCGGAAAGGTGTATTTTGACGCGGATACGGCGGAAAGAATGGCCAAGAAAATGGGGGAAGACGTCATCCTGGTGCGGCCGGAAACCACGCCCGACGATCTGCACGGCATGCTGGCGGCCAAGGGCGTTCTGACTCAGCACGGCGGGCGGACCAGCCACGCGGCCGTGGTGGCCCGGCAGCTGGGAATACCCTGCGTCGCCGGATGCGAGGCCATTCGAATCGACCTGAAAAACCGGCGGTTTACCGTGGGAAGCCGGGTGATCAAGGAGGGCGATTATATTTCTCTGGCCGGCAGCACCGGCGATGTCTACGATTCGGCCATTCCGACCGTGGCGCCGGAGGTGGATCAAAACAGCGAGCTCAGGACCATTCTGGAGTGGGCCGACGAAATCAGCCGGCTGCAGGTATGGACCAATGCGGATCAGCCTGACCAGGCGATTCTGGCGAGAAAATTCGGCGCCAGGGGGATCGGGCTGTGCCGGACCGAGCACATGTTCATGGGCAGCCGGACGGAAAAATTTCAGGAGGCGATTCTGGCCGAGCATGAAGAGGATTTCCAGCGCGTTCTGAACGATGTCCTTCTCCCGCTTCAGCGCGATGATTTTTACGGAATCTTCAAGGCCATGGACGGACTTCCGGTGATCATCCGGCTGCTGGACCCGCCGCTGCACGAATTCCTGCCCTCCAGGGAAGACCTGCTGGTGGAAATCACCCGGATGGAGTGCGAAAACAAAACCGGCGGCGATTACGAGAAAAAGAAAAACCTGTTTTCCGTGGTCAAGAACCTCAGCGAATCCAATCCGATGATGGGCATGCGCGGATGCCGCCTGGGCATTATGCGGCCGGGGCTTAATATCATGCAGGTGCGGGCCATTCTGGAGGCGGCCTGCGATGCGGCCAGAGATGGAGTGAAGGTCTTCCCCGAGATCATGATTCCGCTGACCTGCCATGTCAACGAACTCAAAGAGATTCAAACCCTCCTTGAACAGGTCGCCGAAACCGTGATGAAGGACAAAAACTGTCGGGTTACATACAAGTTCGGCACCATGATCGAGATTCCGCGTGCGGCTCTGACCGCGGACCAGATCGCTGAGGTGGCCCAGTTCTTCAGCGTGGGAACCAACGACCTGACCCAGATGACCTTCGGACTGAGCCGGGATGATTCCGAGAGGAAATTTCTCATCAGCTATGTGGACAGAAAACTGATCGACCACAATCCTTTCCGCAGCGTCGATGTCGAAGGCGTCGGACAGTTGATCGCCATGGCCGTGGAAAAGGGCCGCAAGACCCGGCCGGATCTTGAGATCGGCGTGTGCGGCGAGCACGGCGGCGATCCTCAGAGCATCGCGTTTTTCCACAAGGTCGGTTTGAACTACGTGAGCTGTTCGCCGTATCGTGTGCCCGTGGCCCGACTGGCCGCGGCCCATGCGGTAATCGCGGATAAGGCGTAATCCCGCCATTATAAAAGCAGGGAGGAAACCGGAAAGATGCCGGTTTCCTCCTTTTTTTTCAAACAGATGCATCTGGAAGGTCTTGATAACGGATTTTATCGGCACAGGTTGAAAATACGGCGCCTGCCCTCATAGCTCTGATCCGGCAAAGATATTTTTTTCGATTATTCGGGTGGAATATGATAAATCGCCTTGCAGGGAATCTGATTTGATTTTCCGGGCATATCGCAAACAACTCACTTAATGGAACTTAAATGGCAAACGGAGATATTGGCTTCAGGCTGCATGCCGTCGACCCCTGCGGGGCGAGACGGGGTGAATTCACAACGCGCCATGGAACGGTTCAGACGCCGGCCTTCATGCCGGTGGGAACGGCCGGGTTCGTCCGGTCCACGACTCCCCGGGACATTGCGGAGACCGGCGCGCAGGTGCTGCTGGCCAACACCTATCATCTGTCCCTTGGAGAACGTCTGGCCACGGTGAGGCGTTCGGGAGGGCTGCACCGGTTCATGGGGTGGGACCAGACCATCCTGACCGATTCCGGCGGCTTCCAGGTTTTCTCGCTTCCCAACAGGACCATCACCGAAGAAGGGGTGAGCTTTTCTTACGAGGATGAGGAGAAGCCCCTGTTTCTCAGCCCGGAACGATCCATGGAGATTCAGCGAGAACTGGGCGCGGATATCGTCATGGCTTTCGACGAGTGCGTGGAATTTCCCACAACCCCGGAATACATGAGCCAGGCCGTGGAACGCACCACCCGGTGGGCGCGACGATGCCGGAAGACCCCTCTGCAGGATCATCAGTTTCTTTTCGGCATCGTTCAGGGCGGCGTCTATCCCGAGCTGCGCCGCAGAAGCGCCGGAGAGATAACCGCTGTTGATTTTGACGGATTTGCCATCGGCGGGGTCAGTGTGGGAGAGGGGCTGGAGCTTTTAAAGAAAATCGTAAGTTTTACCGCGCCGCTGCTGCCGTCCGACCGGCCCCGGTACCTGATGGGCGTCGGGCTTCCGGAGGATATTCTGGCGTCGGTGCAGCGGGGGATGGACATGTTTGACTGCGTGATTCCCACCCGCTATGCCAGATACGGCACCCTGTTCACCCGCACGGGGAAGATGCGGATCATGGACAAGACCTTTTACAAGGACAAGTATCCGGTGGACACCCGGTGCGGGTGCTATACCTGCCGGACCTATTCCAGAATGGTGCTGCGCTACCTGTTTTTTACCCGTGATCCGCTGGCGGAAGCCCTTGCCACCATTCATAATGTCACTTTTTATCAGGACCTGATGCGGGACCTCCGCTGTGCCATCGAGGAAAAACGGTTTTCGGAGTTTTCCGCCGAATGGCTTGGAATATATTCCGGAGATTCCCGTAAAGCCGGAAAGTCAAAGGGTAAGTCCGGTTAATTCCGCCGGATCGTACGGTGAGAATAATATGCTGGTTTCATAATTTTTTCGAAAGAGATGATGCAAATGCCTGCCTCCGTAGAAGTTTATTATCCCGATGTGTCGACCGCCTGCGAGCGGCCGATTTTCATGGCGCCGGTTGCGGCCGGCTTTCCGTCGCCCGCGGAAGATTACATCGAAGGCACGCTGGATCTGAACCGTCACCTGATCAAACATCCCGCCGCGACCTTTTTTGTCAGGGCAACGGGGGATTCCATGATCAAGGCGGGCATCCATCCCGGCGACATTCTGATCGTGGACCGGGCCCTCGAACCGGCCGACCGGAAGGTGGTGATTGCCGTGGTCAACGGAGAGTTGACGGTCAAGCGCATTCGCATGGCAGACGGCCGCATCTTTCTGACGCCTGAAAACGACGATTACCCGCCGATTCGAATTGAGGCCGGAATGGACTTTCAGGTATGGGGCGTGGTCACGAACGTGATTCATCCCCTTTGACAGGCTGTTGAAAAACTGTGCCTGGGGCCGCTATATACGGATCGCCCTGTCTGTTTTGAGCGCTTTGTTCAACGCGGCCGAGCGGTGAAACAGCGGAGTTTTGAATCAGATGAAATCCGGAAAGCCGTCTTGCATATTCGCACTGGTGGACTGCAACAACTTCTACGTTTCCTGCGAGCGCGTGTTCAACCCGTCGCTTGAGGGCAAGCCCGTGGTGGTGCTGTCCAACAACGACGGCTGCGTGGTGGCCCGTTCCAACGAGGCCAAGGCCCTGGGCATCGCGATGGGAGTGCCGGTTTTCAAGATATCCGGCCTCCTTGAAATGCACGGCGTCCGGTTCTTTTCATCCAACTACGCCCTGTACGGAGATATGTCCCGGAGAGTGATGCAGACCCTTTCCCGCTTTTCCCCGGACATGGAAGTCTATTCCATCGACGAGGCTTTTCTGGATCTGTCGCATCTCCACCGGTGCGATCCGGAGCGGTACGGCCGTGCCATTCGGCGCACCGTCGGAAAATGGACCGGCATTCCGGTGTCCGTTGGAATCGGTGAAACCAAGACCCTTGCCAAGATTGCCAACCGCCTGGCCAAAAAGTCGCCGAAAGCGGGCGGGGTTTTGAATCTGGCCGGGTCTTCCCATCAGGACAGGGCCCTGGAGATGACTGCGGTGGAGGATGTGTGGGGAGTCGGGCGCCGTTACGCAAGATTTTTGCAGCAGCACGGCATCGTCAATGCCCGCCTGCTTCGGGATGCGGAACAGTCCTTTATCCGGGGCCGAATGGGGGTGTCGGGCATCCGCCTGATCGAGGAGCTTAAAGGCGTTTCCTGTTATGTCATTGAAACCTGTCCGCCGCCCAGAAAAAGCATCGTCGTTTCCCGCTCGTTCAGGCATCCGGTCAGGGAACTGGCGGATCTGGAGCAGGCCGTGGCAACCTTTGCATCGAAAGGCGCCGCCAAACTGCGCCGCCAGGATTGCGTTGCCGGCGCACTGACGGTGTTTGTGTTGACCAGCCGTTTTGAAAAGCGGAATTTTTATTTTAACTCACATACCGCTGTGCTTCCGGTGGCCACCAGCGATACCTCCGAACTCATTTTTCATGCCCGCCAGAGTCTCCAGGTTGTTTACCGAGATGGATGCGGGTATAAAAGGGCGGGCGTTCTTTTTAAGGACCTGGGACCGAAGTGCATGATTCAGGGCGATCTGTTTGACGCCAGAGACCGGGTGCGCGCCGGCCGGATCATGGAGACTCTGGATCGAATCAATGCCCGCATGGGCGATGGAACCCTGAGATATGCCGCAGCCGGCCTCGATTCGACCGCTGAATGGAAAACCGTGTTCAAGCAGCGATCCCCAGCCTATACCACTGACTGGCATCAGTTGCCCGCTGTTTTCTGACGGGCCGCATCCGGATGTTTGAAAGCATAAAAAAGGGACATTCTCCGGCCATGCGCACAGGTTTCTCAAACAGGCCGAATGCGGGGTTTTCCGGGACTCGTTTGCCTGAAGCCGTTCAGGTCGTTCTTGTTTTTCCTGGATGTTTCGGTGTACAGAATTTTTGAAGCGTTCATTGCACATACATGTAACGAGGTTGAAAGATCGCCGTGTCGTCGCCATTGTTTTCAATGTCGGAAATTTTTGAATCCATTATCGGAGAATCCACGCTGTCGGGATTTCCCGCTTTATTCGTCCGGTTTGCGGGGTGCAATTTAAGATGCGCATGGTGTGATACGGCCTATGCTTACGAGCCCGCGTATTTTTCTTCCAGCCGGCAGTTGTATGAAAAGGTGAAAGCATCCCGGCAGAAATTTGTGCTGTTCACCGGCGGAGAGCCGCTGCTGCAGTCCGGCTTGCCGGACCTGATCAACGAGATCGCAAGCGGTTGCGGCAAGAAGGTGATTCTGGAAACCAACGGCAGCGTCGGCATCGAGAACGTCAATCCCGGGGTGCACATCTCGATGGATTGCAAGCCTCCGTCTTCCCGGGAACATCAGAAATGTCTTTTCGGCAATTTTGAGATTCTGAAAAGAACCGACGACGTCAAGTTCGTGGTGGAAGACCGGAATGATTATGAATACAGCCGGCGGATGATCGATGCTTATGATCTGGAAAAACGGGTGAACGTCGTGTTTCAAACCGTCCACGGCAAACTGGACGCCGCGCGGCTGGCGGAATGGATTGTCGAGGACGCCCGGCCGGTCCGATTGAATCTTCAATTGCATAAGTATATCGGCGTGAAATAGGAGACAGGCACTTTTCAGAAGCCATTGAATGCCTCGTGTTTTGAAAATCCCCTTGAATCAAGCCGATTTCGCAGGTGTTTATGAAAGTAAAATTAAAAAAGATTTTTATGTTCGATGCGGCCCATAAGCTGCCCGACCTGGAAGCGGGACACAAGTGCGCGACCTTGCACGGCCATACCTACAAGGTGGAAATTCTTCTGGAAGGACCGGTCGAAGAGCGGAAGAAGTGGCTGATTGATTTCGGAGAGTTCAAAAGGATTGTTCAGCCCGTTATCGACGAACTGGATCATACCTTTCTAAATGACATTTCAGGGCTTGAAAATCCGACCGCGGAAAATATCTGCCGGTGGTTGTGGGGGAAAATAAAGCCAATGCTGCCCTTGCTGTATGAAATCGTTGTCTGGGAAACCGACACCTCGGCATGCATCTATAACGGAGAATAAGACACGGGGCCGCCGGGGGCTTTTTTAGGTATCGGTCGTCTTGCCGTTGACTTTCGGTGGATACCTGTGATAAAGATTTTCTCTTTAAAGCAGAAGGGTTCTTTCATCAACGGCTCGGGTGGAAGCCAGGATTGCATCGCTTGATAAACTTGCGGTGGAAGAATTTAAAATTTCTAAGAAACACAGGAGATCATCATGAATATCAGCCGGAAATTAGGAATTTTGGTTTTTTGCGGAGTGCCGGCCATCGTCGGCGGCGGCATTGTTTATGGGATTTTTGGCAGCTACACCCCGGTGACTATTTATGAACTGCTGCTCGTGACGGCAGTCGGCGTTTTTCTCAGCCGATAGCGCTTCTTGTTTTCAGCTTAATTTCGATCCCTCTTTATGGCAGCGGCACTGTACGGTCCTCTGTGGATGGCAGTGCCGTGTGTGTTTTAGTGAAGCTCCGGCTTTCATCGCACGGCAGGATGCCGTCCCATGAGGGGGTCACAGCGGTAAAACCTGCAAAATTGGCGTTCCGGACCGGAAAGATGTTTCCGTACAGGCGGGGAGACGACCGGCAGATGGCTCGGAACGCCGGCAGGAGACAGTATGAGTGAAGAATTTTCTCAGAATGTGAAATTCTGGTTTTTTCTTATGCTGTTTATCCTTTCGATGTTTTTGATGGGATGGCTGATCTGGCCGTTTATTTCGATTATCATTCTGGCGGCAGTCCTAACCGGTCTTTTTACCCCGGTTTATAATTTCATCAAGGTCGAGGACAAAATCAATCCCCCCACGGCCTCCATGATCACCTGTCTGCTGATTTTTATCATTCTTTTTATTCCGATCGTTTTTTTTGTCGGCATCCTTTCCAAAGAGGCCTACCAGCTTTACCTGATGGGCAGAGACGCGGTGATAAGCGATCAACTCAAGCTGCTGCTTCAAAACAGCCGGATACTGGAAAGGACCAACCTGATTCTGAGCAACATCGATATTGAGATTTCCGGTGAAGAACTCAATCGGCTCATTTCGGAACTTGGAAAATTTGTCGGTTTGTTCATCTATGAACAGGCGCGCGTGATTGCGTCCAATACATTGAAATTCGTCATTAATTTCTTTTTTATGCTGCTGATCATCTATTTTCTTCTGATCGACGGTCAACGGCTGATTATGTTTATCATCGATCTTTCGCCCCTGCCCAGGCAGCAGGACGAGAAGCTGATTCAGAAATTCAAGGACATGGCCGGCGCCATTCTGATCGGAAACGGGGCTGCCGGACTGATTCAGGGGGTCGCCGGCGGAATTGTGTTCGCCTTGTTCGGAATCCAGGCTCCCTTTATGTGGGGAGTGATCATGGGCTTGCTGGCGTTTCTGCCCATTGTCGGAGTCGGGGCGGTGTTTGTCCCGGCGGCCGTGTATCTGTTTTTAACCGGACGGATTGCGGCAGGAATATTTTTCATCGTTTTTTATATGCTGCTGTCGGGCGGCATTGAATATCTTTTTAAGCCCAAGCTGGTGGGATCCCAGGTCAAGATGCACACCCTGCTGGTTTTTATCGCCATTATCGGAGGCATGAAGCTTTTCGGCATTCTGGGGATCATTTACGGTCCCTTGGTCGTAACGGCGTTTTTGACTCTGACCGACATATACCATTCAAGTTATCAGGAACGGGACCTTCCGGATGCCAAACAGGAATGAATCAAGGCTGTCGTCCGATAGGATGGACCGTCCTTTTACGTTTTTCCCCGAATATCTGTCTCAACGGGGGAAATAAGACCTTTTTGACGGGCGCATCAATTTTAGTCTTGATGAAACCCGTCAAATCATCTTAATTTTGATCATCTGAGCGCCGCCGGATTTCGTGCATCATCGGACGGGCGCTGAAAGCGGGTAAAAGCCGTTTAAACCAAAATTCATATTGGGGAGCTGTATGATACTGCCAGATAAACCTGCCGAGATCAGCATAGAGAACGAGATGAAAAAATCGTATCTCGATTATGCCATGAGCGTGATCATTGGAAGAGCCCTGCCCGATGTTCGGGACGGCCTCAAACCGGTTCACCGGCGCATTCTTTATGCAATGGGCGAATTGAAAAACGACTGGAACAAGCCCTACAAGAAGTCCGCCCGAATCGTCGGCGATGTGATCGGCAAGTATCATCCGCATGGAGACAGCGCGGTGTACGACACGATTGTGCGGATGGCGCAGGACTTTTCCATGCGTTATCCCCTGGTGGACGGCCAGGGAAACTTCGGGTCAATTGACGGAGATCCGCCGGCGGCCATGCGTTACACCGAAATCCGCATGACCCGGCTGGCGCACCATGTGCTCGATGATCTTGAGAAGGAGACCGTCGATTTTACGCCCAACTACGATGAATCCCTTGTCGAGCCCGCGGTGATGCCTTCCAGAATTCCTTCTCTGCTGGTCAACGGATCATCCGGAATCGCCGTTGGGATGGCCACCAATATTCCGCCGCACAATCTTTTCGAGATCATCGAAGGCATCAAGGCGGTCATAGATTGCCCGGAAATCGACTGCCTTCGATTGATGGAGATCATCCCCGGGCCGGACTTTCCCACCGGGGCGATGATCTACGGCGTTCAGGGAATTTCGGAAGCCTATCGGACCGGCCGCGGAATCATCCGTGTCCGCGCACGAATGATGGTTGAAATCGACAAACGCACGGGCAGCGAAACCGTGGTGGTCACTGAAATTCCCTATCAGGTCAACAAAGCCAGGGTGATTGAAAAGATCGCCGAGCTGGTCAAGAACAAACAGATCGAAGGAATCCGCTATGTGCGCGACGAGTCCGACCGTGAGGGAATGCGCATTGCCGTCGGACTGAAAAAAGACCAGATGTCCGAGGTGGTGATCAATCAGCTTTACAAGCACACGCAGCTGGAAAACAGCTTCGGAATCATTTTCCTTGCCGTGGTCAACAATCGTCCTCAGGTGTTAAACCTCAAGGAACTGATCGAGTTTTTCATTCTGCACCGCAAGGAGATCATCGTCCGCCGTACCCGCTACGATCTGCGCAAGGCCGAAGAGCGCGCCCATATTTTGCAAGGTCTGAAGATCGCCCTGGATCATCTGGATGCGGTGGTTGCCATGATCCGGGCATCCAAAACACCGGTTGAAGCCAAGGAGCGGTTGGTGGGAACCTTCGACCTGAGTCCGATTCAGGCGCAGGCAATTCTGGATATGCGCCTGCAGCGGTTGACCGGTCTGGAACGGGAAAAAATTCTGCAGGAATACGAGGCGGTTCTTCAGGATATTGCCCGGTACCGTGAAATTCTTGCCAGCGAGCGTCTCGTTCTCAATCTGATCAAGGAAGAACTTTCGGAAATTCAAGGGGATTTCGGAGATGCGCGCCGCACGGAGATTGTCAGGGATACCAAAGAGATCACCATTGAGGACATGATCGTTGAGGAAGACATGGTGGTGACGGTTTCAAACAGCGGCTACATCAAGCGAACGCCGATTACCGTATATCAAAGCCAGCGTCGGGGCGGGCGCGGCAAAACCGCCATGATTACCAAGGATGAGGATTTTGTCGAGCGGCTCTTTGTGGCTTCCACCCATCATACGTTCATGTTCTTCACCAGCAAGGGAAAGGTCTACTGGTGCAAGGTCTACGATATCCCCCAGGCCGGTCGTACCAGTCGCGGAAAGGCGCTGGTCAACCTGCTGGACCTTGCGACTGATGAACGGGTCACTACGATTCTGGCCGTGCCGTCCTTTGAGTTGGGGTATTATGTGATCATGGCGACCCGGCAGGGAGTGGTGAAAAAAACCGATCTGATGGCCTTCAGCAGGCCCCGTACCGGAGGAATTATCGCCCTGAATCTGGATGAGGACGACGAGCTGATTGCGGCCAGAATTTCCGACGGCGCGAGAAACGTGTTTCTGGGGTCGGCCCAGGGCAAATCCATCCGGTTTCATGAGTCGGATATACGGCCGTCGAGCCGTACGGCCCGAGGCGTACGGGGCATGAGCCTGGCCAGGGGAGACCGCGTCGTGGGTATGGAGGTCCTGAGCTTCGGGCAGACGCTGCTGGTTGCGACTGAACGAGGGTTTGGAAAGCGTACGGTGATCGAAGAGTATCCGGTTCAAAAGCGCGGCGGCAAAGGAGTGATTACCATCAAAACCGGCGAGCGCAACGGTCAGGTGGTTACCATACTGTTCGCGGACGAAAGCAACGATCTGATGCTGGTTACCGATGCCGGCAAGCTGATCCGCATGCCGGTCGGCGGTATTTCCGTCATCAGCCGGAACACCCAGGGGGTTAAGCTCATCGAGATTGAAGCCGATGAAAGAGTGGTCGGCGCGGCGATGCTGTCGGAGGATGAAACCTGATGAGTTCAGATGCCCCCGGACAGGGCCGCCGGGAAACGTGAGAATTGAATCAATGAAACAGGATCTGAATATGCATGCGGTAAAAATCGCCGTGGTCGGCGCCGGAAGCTGGGGTACGGCTCTGGCCAATGTGCTGGCTTTAAAAGGATTTCAAGTTGATCTGTGGGTGTACGAGGAGGAAGTCTGCCGGCAGATTCTGGAGCTGAGGGAAAATCAGGTGTTTCTTTCCGGCGTGAAGCTTTCGGAAAACCTCGTGCCTTCAAACGATCTGGTGAAGGTGGTTCGAGAAAAGGACCTGCTGGTGCTGGTGGTGCCTTCACATTTCATGAGAGATGTCGCCGGGAAGATCGCTCCTCATGTGTCCGGGCGTACCGTGATTGTGTCGGCATCCAAGGGAATCGAAAACCAGACGTTTCTCACCATGTCCGGGGTGATTCAGGAGAATCTGCCGGATCGATCGGATAAAAATCTGGCGGTGCTCTCTGGTCCGACCTTTGCCCGTGAGGTGGCCATGCAGGTGCCGTCGGTGGTTACCGTAGCGGCCAGGGATTTTGAAACGGCCGGTTGGGTGCAGCGGATTTTTGCAACCCCTTATTTCAGGGTTTACACCAATGACGATGTGATCGGCGTGGAACTCGGCGGGGCCGTCAAAAACGTGATTGCCATTGCATCGGGAATCATCGACGGATTGAAGCTCGGACTCAATACCCGCGCTGCCCTGATAACCCGCGGACTCACGGAAATCCGGCGTCTGGGGCTCAAGCTCGGCGCCAACCCCCGGACCTTTATCGGTCTGGCCGGCGTGGGAGACCTGATCCTCACCTGCACCGGCGAGCTGAGCCGGAATTATACCCTGGGAAAGAAAATCGGCGAGGGAAGAAAGTTAAAAGACATTTTATCCGAAATGCGAATGGTGGCCGAGGGCGTCAAAACCGCCAAATCGGTCTATAATCTTTCCCTTCGGATGAATGTGGAGATGCCGATTTCCCAGGAGATTTACCATATCCTTTATGAGAATCTTTCTCCGGGCGAAGCGTTGTATCGTCTGATGACCCGGAATTTGAAACAAGAACTCGATGAACAGTAGGAAACCGGCTGTCGCCCCTGCCGCCGATGCATCAGAGGACAAACCATCGCAATATGGAAAATTCCCGGCTCCATCCAGGCGAAGGACATCGCGACCGTCTCCGGCAAAGGTTCCTTCGCGCCGGGCTGGACGGTTTTCACGATTATGAGGTGATCGAACTGCTCCTGACCCTGGCCACTCCCCGCAAAGACTGCAAAGTTGCGGCTAAGGCGGTTATGGAGAAGTTCCAGACGCTTCCGGCGGCATTGGAAGCTTCCAGCGAAGCGCTCATGGCGGTCGAAGGCATCGGCGCCAGGAATGTTCTCGGCATCAAGCTGATCAAGGCGGTTGCGGACCGGTATCTGGAGCACCGGCTTTTGGGACTGAATCCGATTGTCGGCAATTCCCGCCAGTTGTTTGATTATCTGTATCTCAGACTTCGTGATCGAAAGCGGGAATGCTTCAAGGTCCTGTTTCTCAATGCCAAAAATCAGGTGATTGCCGCCAAGGTTCTTTTTGAAGGCACGCTGACGGCCAGCTGCGTATATCCCCGGGAGGTGGTTCAGACTGCTCTGGATCATCATGCCGCAGCCCTGATATGTGTGCATAATCATCCATCCGGAGACCCGGCGCCTTCGTCCGAGGATATTGCCGTCACCCGTCAGTTGATTTTCGCCTGCCGGGTGATGGATATCGTGGTTCATGAGCATATTATTATCGGAAATAATAGATATTTCAGTTTTGCCGATCAGGGAATGATCCGCAAGATTCACTTGGAATATGAGCAACATCCTGGATCCGGGCAGGCGCCGGGCGAGAAGATCCCATGAACGATGAAAACCGTGAAACGTCTCCCTGTTTCGGGGAACTGGATAGTGTCTTTCCTCAGACCGCAAGCGGATTGCGAAGTGTGCCGGAGAGCTGCCTGGCATGTGAACTGAAAACCGAATGTTTGAGATCCGCCATGTCCAAAGGCGGTGCTTTGAATCTTCGAGAGGAACGCATTGACAGTGCTTATGCATCCGGAAGAATTGGTTTTTTTCGAAGATGGTCCGGAAAGAAGGAAATTCAGAAAAAGCTTAAAGACACGTCACGCATTCGCAAATGAAAGGAGCGGCCCCATGAAGACAATCAGAGACGTTTCGATTTCCGGGAAAAGAGTGCTTTTTCGCGTGGATTTCAATGTGCCTTTGGATGAGAATCAGAATATCCGGGATGATTCAAGAATCCGGGCGGTTCTGCCGTCGCTTCAATATGCCCTGGACCATAACGCCCGACTGATCATTGCATCTCATCTGGGAAGGCCCAAGGGAAAGGTGGTGCCCGCAATGCGCCTGGCGCCGGCGGCCAAGCGGCTGGGACGGCTGCTTGAAAAAGAGGTCAAAATGGCGCCGGACTGCGTCGGACCGCAGGTAAAACAGATGGTGGACGCCATGCAGGCCGGCGAGGTGGTTTTGCTTGAAAATCTTCGTTTCCACCCGGAAGAACAGGCGAACGATGAAAAGTTCGCTCGGCAACTGGCCGAACTCTGCGATGTTTACGTCAATGACGCTTTTGCCGTGTCTCACCGCGCCCATGCGTCCGTGGAAGCAATCACCCGGTTTGCGCCGGTGTCGGCGGCCGGTTTTCTGCTGCACAGCGAGGTGGAATACTTCAGGAAGGCGATGGCGGATCCCAGCCGGCCGCTGGTGGCCATCGTGGGCGGCGCCAAGGTTTCCAGCAAACTGGCGGCTCTGGAAAACATGCTTGAGCATGTTGACAAGTTCATCATCGGCGGCGCCATGGCCAATACCTTTTTAAAAAGCGCAGGCTGCGAGGTTGGAAAGTCCATGATCGAGGAAGAACTGGTGGATGTGGCCGGCGCCATCATGCAAAAGGCCGGTCAAAAGGGAATCCGGTTCTATCTTCCCGTGGATGCGGTGGTCGCCGACCGGATGGATCCCAAAGCGGACATCAGGATCGTGCCGGTGCATGAGATTCCGAAGGACTGGATGGCTCTGGATATCGGGCCGGCAACGATTACGCTGTACCGGGAAGTGCTCGGGGATGCAAAGACCATCATCTGGAACGGACCGATGGGGGTCTTTGAAATGGATGCTTTCAGCCGGGGGACAATGGAGATGGTCCACGCGGTAGCCGACAGCTACGCCCTTTCCATTGTCGGCGGAGGGGATACGGATGTGGCGGTTCACAAGTCCGGACAAACGGACCGGATCACCTATATCTCGACCGGCGGCGGGGCGTTTCTGGAACTTCTGGAGGGAAAATCGCTTCCAGGGGTTGTCGCGCTGGAGGCTGCCGATGATGCGCATCAAGGGGGATAATGCAGATGGCTTTTTCCCGCCTGTCTGCCCGGATTCTTGTCCCGGCCGCGATCGTGGCCGGGACGATATTTTTTGGCATCTACTGGTTCAGGGATCCCCTTTGGAATGGTCTGACCGGCGCATATCAGCTGTTTGCAGACCGCGATAAAATTACCGATTTCATCAGCGCATTTGGCGTAAACGCTCCGTTGGCATTTGTCGGAGTTCAGATATTGCAGGTATTGCTGGCGCCCATTCCCGGAGAGGCCAGCGGTTTTATCGGAGGATACCTTTTCGGCGTCCTTCCAGGGCTTTTGTACTCCAGCATCGGCCTTGCCATCGGTTCCTGGCTGAATTTTGCGATTGGACGGTTTCTGGGAAGGCGTTATATCCGCAAGTTGATTCCATCCGTTCAGCTTGAGAAAATGGACCGGCTGGTCAAAAGACAGGGCGTTATCGCGCTGTTTGTGCTTTTTCTTTTTCCGGGATTTCCAAAGGATTATCTGTGTTATTTTCTGGGAATCAGCGCCATGTCAACAAAAGTGTTTCTGATTCTGGCTGCTTTCGGGCGGATTCCGGGAACCCTGCTGCTCAGCCTGCAGGGAGCGTTTCTCTTCGATAAGATGTATGCATGGTTTGCGCTGGTTATGGCGGTATGTCTGTTTCTGGCTCTTTGGGCCTATCGTTGCCGGGAGCGACTTTATGCCTGGCTTGAAAAAATGAATGGAAGCTGATTTCCCCCGCCGTTGACGCTTGCGCTGAATAATGGTATTGATAATCGAAACTTGCGGATCCTTGTAAAACACGTGAGAAGTCTCCGCTTTTCTTCCAACCATTGTCATTCATTCACAACTGACGGGGGGCGACATTGGCATACTGGTGCGTCAGGGAGGAAATCAGTCAGGCAAATCGACTGAGGCGATCCTATTACGAGCTTCTGAGAGATGATCTGGATCAATTCATCATTCAATACGCGATGATCGATTCCTACCAGAATTTTGCCCGGAAAAATATCCCCTACCCCTTTGTTGAAAAACGGGAGCTTAAACCTAGAGCCCGTATTCCGGATCAGGAATACGAACTGCAGAATACCTTTCTGGTGGTCTTCGTTGAAGACATCATTCCCGCGATTCACAAAAAATACATTCGCTTTTTTGATGTCAATAAAACCACCAAGAGCAATCTTCTGGTTTCCGAATCTCTGTCCATTGTGGAAAACTACGAGCGAAATCAGAAATATCTTGATTCGGCTCATTTCGTTGACTTTTTGAAGAACCTGCTGCCGATTGATTACGCCCTGCTCATTCAGAGGGATCCGGCCAGTCGGGTCAGGGATCGATATCGTCTGTCTCATTTCCACGTCAGAATCGACTGGCCGATCGCCGATGCAGCGGAGGATCTGGCGCGAAGCCTTCGGTATATTTCCAAGGATATCTATGAAAAGGGCGACAAATACGCCGAGGATATTCAGAAAAAGTTTTTCGAGTATTATGGGCTGCCGGTGATGGCGGGTGGAAGAAGAACGGCGGCCATTGTGGCGGCGCAATACCTCAAGCGGGTTCCCTGCATTACCACGGTGTACGTTGGAAGCAGCGAGGCAAGAGCCCTGATTCGAATCTCGGAAAGAGGGATTTCAAAGACCATTCTCATGCAATTTACCGATGAGGAGGTCCGGCAGTTTGTCAAGAGTCACAACATGGAGCTTCGTACCTTCAACAAGAATTATGCCGTTGCTCACGGGAAAAACGAAACCGTTTGCATTTTTCAGGCGGCTTACACCCTCACCAATCAGGCACGTCCCCCGGACGACGGGAAACTTCGGGAGATTAAACCGGATCTCAACTGGTTGAGCGTCGGGGCGCAGAGCATTCTTCCAAAACCGGGCGTGTGGAAGTATCCTCCGCTGGCCATCAATGTGATTTATTTATAGGAAAAGCAATCCCCGCGGAACAGGGCCGGGACATAACCGGCTTGGGCTCGAATGAAACGTGTCCGGAGTCGGGTTCCATTCACCTTTTCACCCCATCATCGGGAATATTGAAGTGCGGATGGGCCGGGTCCGCCGGAAGCTTTTCCATGAACGCCGTCCAGATGGGCAGCGCGGCTCTGACACCGGTTTTCGGTTTTCCCGATGCGCTGCGGCCGTCGTTTCAGCCCCACACTCGGGCGGTACACCAAGGCGAAAACCCAGAGAAAGAGCACCCTTATAGTTATTGGCCGCGCCGGTTTTTCGGCAACGGCTTTGGCCGAAATTATTTTTCTATGCCTACCCGCGCCTGAACTCCTTGCTGGTAGTAATGTTTGATTTCTTTCATTTCCGTGACCAGATCGGCCTTTTCAATCACCCTGGGGTCGGCGCCGCGCCCGGTGATGACCAGCTCCATGTGGTCCGGCTTCGCGTCAATGATCTCCAGAAGGGCTTCCACGGGAAAAAGTCCGCACATCACCGCTACGTTTCCTTCTTCCATGATCACGACGTCGTGCTGTCCGGCTGCGACCACTGCCTTGATTCGCTCCAGGCCTTTCCGGGCGGCTTCGATTTCATCCGGAGACGGCTGGCCCTTGACAAATTTGCCCCGGCCGAACTGTTCCACGGTGATCAGGTCGGAAAATTTTCTCAATGCCTTGATTTCACTGTAATCGCCCATTTTCAGAAACTGGGCGATAAACACTTTCAGACCGGCGCCCGCGGCGCGGATCGACAGCCCCAGAGCTGCCGTGGTTTTTCCTTTTCCGTCTCCCGTATAAACCTGAACGTATCCTTTCATTCGCCATCTCCCTTGTCATGGATTGTTCGAAAAAGGTCATTGGCCCCGCATGGGCCCGTTAACCTGATAACAGCCTGCGTGTTGGGTTGAGCGTGGGGCATGGGACATCCCTGGCCGTTGAGAATTTCCAGAATCCGATCGCGCCGGAGCGGTCCTTTGGGCGCAAGGATTTCAATCGCATCGCCTTTGATGATTTTGTTGCGGACAAAAACCGCAACCGTGTCTTCGGAAATCGGCTCGATCACCTTTCCCGCGAACCGCGCATGAGCGCAGGGGGCTGCCGGGCCGTAATTCGGACGGAGCTGTTCCGGATCCTTAAGGTAAAACCCGGTGCAATGCCCGCGCTCGGTCACCTTGCCGAGTTCTTCGATCCAATGCGGGCGCGTCCGATAAGTATTTGGATTTTCATGGTATGCATCGACGGCTTCCCGGTAGGTTTTAACCGTGGTGGCGACATAATGGATTCCCTTCATCCGGCCTTCGATTTTAAGGGCGCAGATGCCGGCTTGAATCAGCTCGGGAAGATGTTCGATCATGCAAAGATCCCTGGAATTGAAAACATAGCTTCCCCGCTCATCCTGCATAAAGGGGAAATACTGGCCGGGTCTGGTTTCTTCCATGACCGCGTATTTCCACCGGCATGGCTGGCTGCACATGCCGCGGTTTCCGTCGCGATCGGCCAGAAAGCTGCTTAAAAGACACCGGCCCGAATAGGCGATGCACATGGCGCCATGGACAAAGGCCTCTACCGGCATCGAGGTTTTTTGAACCAGTTCCCGGATTTCATCTATGGATAATTCCCGGGCGGCATTGATCCGGGCGACGCCCTGACGTTTCCAGAACTGGGCGCTGCCGGCGCTGGTCACATTGGCCTGAGTGCTCAGGTGCAGGGGAATGCCCGGAATGCGTTTCCGCGCCTCTTCGATAATGCCGGGGTCTGCGGCAATCACTGCGTCCGGCCCGATTTCACCCAGGGCTTCCAGGTATGATGCAATCGGTTCAAGTTCATGATTTCGAGGATAAATGTTGCAGGCCACGTAGACCTTTACACCGTTGCGGTGGGCGAATGCCACAGCCCGCCGCAGTTCTTCGAGGGTGAAATTTCCTGAAAAATTTCTCAGGCTGAAATCTTTTCCACCAAGATATACGGCATCGGCGCCGAAAGCAACGGCGATTTCCAGCTTTTCAAAGTTGCCGGCCGGCGCCAGCAGTTCGATTTTGTTTTCATTGTCGTGCATGAGTTCCGAATCGCCGAAAAGAAGAATGCCAATTTATTATACCCGGGCGCCGGCGGTATATCGTCCGGTGTTGGCGCCGGGCGGTGAATGCCTTGCTTTTGGGACGGCAACACCGGCTCATTGATCGTCACCATCCGGAACGGCGGCCCTTCTTGCCTTGATAACCTGCACAAAAATTCCGACTGCCGTGCTATGTTGCATTCATGTCACCGCGGCCTCCGCCAGACAGCCGCAAGCACAGAATCAATTCATTTGTCGCGCTTCAGCATGTCCATTAAATACTGGCCATAACAGTTCTGCGTCAGGGGTTCGGCCAGTTTTTCCACCTGGCCTGCGTCGATATATCCCATGCGATAGGCGATTTCCTCCAAACAGGCCACCTTGAGCCCCTGGCGGCTTTCGATGGTTTCAATGAAATTGGATGCCTGCATGAGGGTTTCATGGGTGCCTGTATCCAGCCACGCGATTCCGCGGCCCAGCATTTCAACATGAAGCTGGCCGGATTGAAGATAGATGGTGTTGACGTCCGAGATCTCGAGTTCTCCGCGCGCGGATGGCCTGAGGTGCTTAACCGTTTCCAGAATGGAGTTGTCGTAAAAATACAAACCGGTTACCGCATAATTGGAACGGGGGTTTTGCGGTTTTTCCACGATACTGAAGGGTTTTCCCGCCTGATCGAACTCTACTACTCCGTATCGTTGCGGATCCCTGACCCAGTAAGCAAAAATTGTTGCCCCGGATTGTCTGGACCGGGCAAGTTGAAGCTGTCGGGTCAGACCCTGACCGTAAAATATGTTATCGCCCAGAATCATGCAGACGTTATCGGTTCCGACAAAGTCCCGGCCGATGATGAACGCCTGGGCGAGCCCTTCCGGTCGTGGCTGTTGTGCGTAGCGAAAGGATATGCCCCACTGGGAACCGTCTCCGAGAAGCTTTTCGAACAGGGGCAGGTCGTGCGGGGTAGAGATGACAAGAATGTCTTTAATGCCCGCCAGCATCAGAACGGAGAGCGGAAAATAAATCATGGGCTTGTCATATATGGGCAGGAGTTGTTTGCTGATCACGCGGGTGATCGGATATAAGCGGGTTCCGGATCCGCCGGCCAGAACAATACCTTTCATGGTTGATTCCTTCCGATAGCCAGTTAAAAGGAAAGGGCAAAAAAGCCCGGACTGTCGCGCATGATGTGGTGTTTTGATATATGCTTTTTTGGACTTTTTGGCAACCGCATATGCCGATTTTAGACGGGTGGCCGGGTTGACACTGAATGGAAATTATATCGGCCGGGAGAATCGCGGCATACAGATCCACTGTGGTGCCCCCGGCAGGAATCGGACCTGCGGCACATGGATTAGGAATCCATTGCTCTATCCACTGAGCTACGGGGGCCCAAGGCTTATTCGACGCTGAATTTCTGTCCTGGAAAAATTTTGCTTTTCGGCGTCAGCCGGTTGATTTGAAGAAACCGGTTCAGCGACATGTTGTTCTTCTGCGCGATTGTGAACGGGGTGTCTCCGTTCTTGACCTTGTATGTCTTGCTGGCGAAATTCTGAGTGGAACCGGCATCATCAGCCGTAGGTATGGAGAGCACCTGTCCTACATGCAGACTGGTCCCGGACAGCTTGTTGGATTTCTGGATTTTCTGTGTCGTGGTTCCATACCGGTTGGCAATGTTCCACAGAGAGTCGCCTCGTTTCACGACATGCCGCAGGGAATGCTTGCGTGAAGCTGGATTCTTGGCTGCGTTGGAGGTGAATGCATGCGAGGGGATTTTAATCGATTGCCCTGCAACGATGCGTTTGTTGCTCTTGATCCGGTTTGCGCGGGCAATTTGTGCAATACTGACGTTGTATTTTCGGGCGATGGAAGACAGATTCTCGCCAGATTTGACTTTATGGTATTTCAGGTTCTGGATCGGGCGCTGCGCCTGGGCCTGGGGAAGCGAGCATGCCTGAAGGGAGTCCAGGGCGGCGGTCAGTGTCGCGCCGGTTCCTGCGGGAACTTTAAGGGTATACGATTCGGGCGGGAGAATGCTGTGTCTAAGCTCCGGATTCAAATCCTTGAGAAGTTTTTCATCCGTTCCGATGCTTTTGGCGATATCCCGCAGATGGAACTGCTTTGAAACCTCAATAGTTTCAAATTCCGTCGGGCAATCTATATCGATGGAATCAAGTCCGTATTTTTTCGGATTTTTTACGATTTGCAACGTCGCCAGAAATCTGGGAACATAACGGGCCGTCTCGGCAGGAAGCTTTCCGTACAGATCCCAGAAATCGTCCAGATAGTTGACGTTCTGATCTCGAATGGTCCTCATCACCCTTCCTTCTCCGCAATTGTAGGCCGCAAGAACCGTCGTCCAATCGCCAAACATCTGATGAAGTTCCTTTAAATAAGCGATAGCCGCCTGGGTGGATTTGAAAGAGTCCATGCGTTCGTCAATGTGAAGATCGCGCTTTAAACCGAATTTGTACCCGGTTGAAGGAATGAACTGCCAGAGGCCGAGCGCTCTTGCAGGGGAAAGAGCGACCACGTTGTAGCCGCTTTCAATCAGGGGCAGCCAGGAAAGCTCTGTGGGAAGACCCGCCTCTTCAAGTGCGGCAACGATTTGAGGCCGGTATTTTCCGGAACGCTTGTAGGCGTTGGCAAAAAAGTTTTTTTCATTCCCGGCGGTAAAACTTTGAATTTCAGCCTGTACGTGTTTGTTGAGCGTAATTGGAATGGCGTTGTAATTTCCGGTGACCACATTGTTGCGGGATGAGTAGATTTCAAGTATCCGCTTGGATACCAGAAAACGGAGATCTTCCTTCTGCTGGGCGAGCTTCGCGTTGGATTCCGCATCCACATTTAAAATCAAGGCATAGGCCTGATCCAATTCTTCCAGAGCGTTGTCCAGTTCGCCTTTCTGCCAGAATTCCTGAGATGCCTGACAGTGGTCCAAAGCCTCGTCAAGCTGGGCCTGACCGTCATTGCTTAGAAGAGAGTCATCGCTATCATCCGGGTCCGACTGGGCGTCGGTTCCTTCAATAGTGGAATCGTCGGATGGCGACTCTACATTCATTTTTGAGTTTGAGGCTGAAATGGCGGGTTTGGATTTTTGTTTGATTTCTGTTGGATTGGCGACCGATGGCGCCGGGCGCTGGGAAGTGGTATGATTTTTCTGTGGCTGGGATGTCGCGCACCCGGTAAAAATGAAGATTATCAATATGATAAATAGAAATCGGAAGTTTACTTTCAAGACATATCTCCTTTAAGTAAAACAAGGTTAGGGGGTAAGTCTTTAATATTAATTTTCTTCGATAAAACAAAAAAAAGATGTCTTGTCAAGATATTACAGCAATGTGGGCATATTTTTTATATAATTCAGGCCAATTGGGCCCCATCCAGTGCGATCAGATCAACTGCTGCGTTGTGTGAATCCACAGTGGACGGCGGCAGACGGGGTTTGGCATGAGGAATCAGGCGTTAACTGAGAGATGCGTCGGCTCCTTTTCGTCCAGCACCTTCCTGACCGTCCGGGTCAGTTGTCTTAAAGAAACGGGTTTCATGAGAAATTCCCTGATGCCAATGCTTTTTGCGCTCTCTTCCGTGATTACATCGCTGAATCCCGTACAGAAAATAATAGGTATATCGGGTCGGATTTTCAGCATTTCTATCGCAAGCTCCTTGCCCGTCATGCCCGGCATGGTCATGTCGGAAATAACGAGATCGAACCGATCGGGCTGTGCGCGAAACATCTCCAGGGCCTTAATGCTGCTTGTGGTTTCGGTGGCTCGGTAACCGATGCCTTCCAGAATCTCCCGGTTCATTCCCACAAGGCTTTCCTCGTCATCAACCAAAAGGATGCTCTCGTTGCCTCCAGGAATGGCGTCAACCGGAATTGTCTTCGATTCCGAAGGTCGTTCGATCGCGGGCAGATATACGCAAAATGCGGAGCCCTTGCCGAGCGTGCTTTTCACAGTCACGGTTCCCCCGTGCTTTCGGGCAATTCCGTAGACCACGGAAAGTCCGAGCCCGGTGCCTTCGCCTTTTTCCTTGGTTGTAAAAAAGGGGTCGAAAATCCGGTCAAGAATTTCCGGCGGGATGCCGGTCCCCGTGTCGCTTACCGTGAGCTTGACATACATGCCGGGGCTGAGATCATAATTAGTGTCCATCCATAAACGGG
>DDYB01000020.1 GCA_002347265.1 Desulfobacteraceae bacterium UBA2245
GTTATTGCTGTGGATGGACACTAGCTATAATCATTGATGTGAAAAAATAATGATTTACCGCCTGATTTTGGAGTGATGAAGCCAAAACCTTTTTCTTCATTCCAGTTTGATATGATGCCACTTTCTATATTCATATCTGGTTGTTATATGGTTAACAGTATATTAGGTGGCCGGCCGTATAACACGTCCGCCTCATATTTTATGATCAAAAAGGATTTGAGTAGGTTGTGAATAATCGCCATGTAAAATCCGCGCAGACGGAATTCTGGAATGCCTTCAGGGCATGCGTCGAAGCGCATCGGGTGCCGCCGGAACGGTTTGTTCCCTTCGTCAAATGACTGCCCGGTTAACCCTTGAAGCTTGATTTTCAGTCTTATTGCCACAAGACATTTCCCATCGCTGCTGGCAAAACAACCCAATTTCACGCCGCGGAAGGAGATTGCGGGTGCATGTTCGAACAATTCAAAATCAGGCGGATCGATGGTGCGTGGTGCGAGTCAAAGAAAATCCATAGCGGAACATTTGCGTTTCGTAAAGGAAATTTAAGCATCGGCAAAATTTAACCGCGAACCTCGGCCTTTTGCCCCAACCGTTTCCCGAAAGGCTTGCGCTCATTTTCGGTCTTGACTTGTTTTTCCGGATACATTAAGTTTGCCACCGTGTGCGCCCGTGGCCCAGGGGATAGGGCGTCAGCCTCCGGAGCTGAAGATCGCTGGTTCGAATCCAGCCGGGCGCGCCAACATGAAATCAAGGACCTGAATGATTCGGGTCCTTTTTTTTTTGGCGTGCCTGCTTTCACCGGCGGCCGGGGCAAAACGCAGCGGCAGGGAAAGAGATAAGCCGTTTCGAAGCATCATGAAATCCAGCGCGGGATCATGCCGGCCGCCGGTTCCGGTGAAATTTCAGCAGGGCAGGGCGCTGTCTTGAATCCTGCGGTAAAAAGGCATTGACAGCCACACTCGAAAGGCATAAAAATACGCTGTTTTATGAATGAACATTCATTTTCAATCATATGGATAAAAAAGAGCGGCCATGAAAAAATCGGACAAGCGGCATGATATTCTGCAAACCGCCCTGGAGCTGATCGCGGAGCAGGGCTTTCACGGCGCTCCGATGGCGATGATCGCGGAGCGGTCCGGAGTGGCGGTCGGAACCATCTACCGGTATTTTGAAAACAAGGACGTGCTCATCAATGAGCTTTACAGCGAACTGGAAGGAAAGATCGTGGAGGCCCTGCGCAAAGGCTACTCGATCAAAAAACCCTTTCGGGAACGATTCCTTCATCTCGGCAGAGCGCTTCTGAGGTACTTCATCACCTTTCCGCTCCATTTCCGTTTCGTTGAGCAGTACCACAACTCCCCTTACGGCGTTTCTCTGCGGCGGGACCGGCTTATCGGAAAGGTGGGGGATCATACCATATTCACCGAGCTTTTTGCCGAGGGGGTCGCCCAGCAGGTGCTCAAGGATTTTCCCTTTATCGTGCTTTTCGCCCTGGCCTTCGGGCCCCTGGTTCCTCTGGCGCGGGATCACATCCTCGGGTTTGTCGTTCTGGACAATTCCATGATCTCCAAAACGGTGGAAGCCTGCTGGGATTGCGTCAAAAGATAACGGAAAACGTTCGGTATTTTTAATGAACAGACGTTCAGAAAAACGGGGCGGATTTTGATGAAAAGATTACCAGCGGCCGGTCAACAGCGGACGCGAGCCATTCAATTCAAGCGACAGAGGTGGAATATGCAAATTCACGGCATGATCAGGCCTGTGGTCCTTCTGGGCGTTCTGGCCGGATTCCTGATAACTTCCGGCTGCGAAAGACAGCCCAAAAATGCAGCGCCCCAGGCCGGACCTCCCGAGGTCTCCGTGGTGACGATGCAGCCGGAAAGGGTGACCATCACGACCGAACTCTCCGGGCGGACATCCGCCTATCTCATTGCCGAGGTGCGGCCCCAGGTGAACGGCATCATTCAGCAGCGCCTCTTCACGGAAGGCGCGGACGTCAAGGCCGGGGACATTCTCTACCAGATCGACCCGGCGCTCTACCAGGTGGCCTACGACAGCGCCAGGGCGTCCCTCGCCAGAGCCGAGGCCAATGTGACCTCCATCCGCTACCGAACCGAGCGCTACAAGGAACTGGCGGCCATCAAGGCGGTCAGCCGGCAGGATTATGACGACACCGCCGCCGCCCTCAAGCAGGCCGAAGCGGAGATCGAGGTCGGCAAGGCGGCCGTGGAAAGCGCCCGAATCAACCTGGACTACACCCGCGTCACCGCGCCCATTTCCGGAAGCATCGGCAGATCGCTGGTCACCGTGGGCGCGCTGGCGACAGCCGGACAGGGATCGCCGCTGGCCACGATTCAGCAGATCGATCCCGTCTACGTCGACGTCACCCAGTCGAGCGCCAGCCTGCTGCGCCTTCAGCAGAGCATGGAAAGCGGCACGCTCAAGCGGGACCGCTCCAACCGGGCCAGGGTCAGGCTGAATCTGGAAGACGGCACACCCTATCCCCTGGAGGGGGCCCTTCAATTCCAGGATATAACCGTGGACCCGACCACCGGATCCTACATTCTGCGCATCGTGTTTCCCAATCCCAGGCGCACCCTGCTGCCGGGCATGTATGTGCGGGCGATTCTCGAGGAAGGCGTCAACGAGCAGGCCATCCTGGTTCCGCAGCAGGGCGTCGGCCGGAATCCGAAGGGGGAGCCTGTTTCCCTGATCGTGGATGCCGAGGGCAGGGTCCAGCAGCGGATGCTCACCCTGGATCGCACGGTGGGAGACAAATGGCTCGTCTCCTCGGGCCTTGAACCTGAAGACCGGGTGATCGTCGAGGGATCGCAGAAGGTGAAACCGGGGGTTTCCGTGAACGCGGTTCCCTTCAGCGAGGCGCACAACCCCGCGGCCCCGCCGGCCGCGGAATCGAACTGACGGAGGCGCGAGATGCTATCGAGATTCTTTCTGGACCGGCCGGTTTTTGCATGGGTCATCGCCATCGTCATGATGGCTGCGGGCGCGCTGGCGATCTACAACCTGCCCGTATCACAGTATCCCCCGATCGCTCCGCCGTCCATCGCCATCACCGCCTTCTATCCGGGAGCCTCGGCGGAGACCGTTGAGAACAGCGTCACTCAGATCATCGAGCAGAAGATGACCGGCTTCGACAAGCTCCTGTACCTTTCGGCCAGCAGCGATTCGTCGGGCCAGTCCCGCATCGAGCTGACCTTTGCGCCGGGGACCGATCCGGACATGGCCTGGTCCCAGGTGCAGAACAAGCTCCAGCTCGCCATGGCGAGCCTGCCCGAGATGGTCTCGCGGCAGGGGGTCAAGGTCAGCAAATCCACGCGAAACTACCTGATGGTCCTGGGCATGATTTCGGAAGACGGAAGCATGGACGGAAACGACCTGCGGGACTACGCGCAGTCCAACCTGGAGAAGGTGCTTTCGAGGGTGCCGGGGGTGGGAGAGGTCGAGATTTTCGGCAGCCAGTACGCCATGCGCGTCTGGCTGAACCCCGACAAGCTGACCGACTACCGGATGACGGTTCAGGATGTCATCGCGGCGGTGGGAACCTACAACGTGGAGGTGTCCGCCGGGCAGTTCGGCGGAGCGCCGGCGGTGGAAGGCCAGCGCCTGAATGCCGCCATCATCGTTCAGAGTCTGCTCAAGACGCCCGAGGAGTTCGCCGCAATCCCCCTGCGCATCAACCCGGACGGCTCGGTCGTGCGGATCAGCGATGTGGGGCGGACGGAACTGGGCGCCGAATTCTACGATATTCAGGGTTATTTCAACGGCAAGCCCTCCGCCGCCATGGCCATCCGGCAGGCCGCCGGCGCCAATGCCCTGGAGACGGCCGACAACATCCGGGCCAAGCTGGACGAGATGAGCCATTACTTTCCCGCGGGGATGAAGATCGTTTATCCCTACGACACCACGCCCTTCGTCCGGGTGGCCATCTACGAGGTGGTCAAGACCCTTTTTGAGGCGATTCTGCTGGTTTTCCTGGTGATGTACCTGTTCATGGGAAATTTCCGGGCCACCCTGATTCCGACCATCGCCGTTCCGGTGGTGATTCTGGGAACCTTCGGGGTGCTGGGGTTTTTCGGGTTCTCCATCAACATGCTGACCATGTTCGCCATGGTGCTGGCCATCGGCCTTCTGGTGGACGACGCCATCGTGGTGGTGGAGAACGTGGAGCGTATCATGAGCGAGGAGGGGCTCTCGCCCAAGGAAGCCACCCGCAAGTCCATGGAGGAGATCACCAGCGCGCTGATCGGCATCGGGCTGGTGCTTTCGGCGGTCTTCGGCCCGATGGCGTTTTTCGGCGGGTCCACGGGGGTCATCTACCGGCAGTTCTCCGTCACCATCATCGCCTCCATGCTGCTTTCCGTGGTGGTGGCCCTGATTCTGACACCCGTGCTCTGCGCATCGCTTCTCAAGCCGGTGAGGGAAGGGCACGAGGCGGACAATGCGATCTTTTTCATGCGCCCCTTCTTCAGATGGTTCAACAGCGGCTTTTACGGGTTAAGGGGTCTGTATGTGAGTCTGGTGCGCCAGACTTTTTCCAAGAGGCTGCGCTTCCTGGTCGTTTTCCTGATGATTCTGGCGGGCATGGGGTATCTGTTCCACCGCATGCCCACGGCCTATCTTCCGGACGAGGATCAGGGAATCATGATGGTGCAGGCCCTGCTTCCGGCAAATTCGTCCCTTGAACAGACCGAGCAGGTCATGCGGGACGTTCAGAAGTATTTTCTCGAGCAGGAGAAAGAGGCGGTCGAATCCCTCATGACGGTTGCCGGCATCAACTTCTCCGGCCGGGGACAGAACGCGGGGCTGGCCTTCGTCAAGCTGAGGGACTGGGAGCTTCGGGACCGGCCGGATCTGAGGGTGGGCGCCGTGGCGGGAAGGGCCATGGGATATTTTTCCACGCTCCGCAACGCGATGGTCTTTGCTTTTGCGCCGCCGGCGGTTATCGAACTGGGGCAGGCAAAGGGATTTGATTTTCAGCTGCTGGACCGGGGCGGTCTCGGGCATGCCGAGCTGATGGCGGCCCGCAACCAGCTTCTCGGCATGGCGGCCATGGACCCGGCATTGACCAAGGTCCGGCCCAATGCGCTGGAGGATGTGCCCGAATACCGGATCGATGTGGACTGGGACAAGGCCGGCGCGCTGGGAGCGCCCATCAACTCTATTCACAACACGATATCCGCGGCTTTCGGCAGCGCCTACGTCAACGACTTCATTCAGAGCGGCCGGGTCAAGCGGGTGTACGTTCAGGCCGACGCCCCCTACCGCATGCTGCCCGACAATCTGGAAAAATACCATGTGCGCAGCGGCTCGGGCAAGATGGTTCCCTTTTCCTCTTTTGCTTCCGGCAACTGGTCTTCCGGTTCTCCGAAGCTGCAGCGCTACAACGGCTTTCCCTCCATCAACATTCAGGGCGAGTCGGCGCCGGGCAGGAGCTCCGGCGAGGCGATGGCGGCCATGGAAGGTTTTGTCAAAAAGCTGCCGCTGGGCGTCGGTTTCGACTGGACCGGTCTGTCCTTTCAGGAACGGATGTCAAGTTCCCAGGCGCCCCTGCTGTACGCCTTTTCCGTTTTCGTGATCTTCCTGTGCCTGGCGGCGCTTTACGAGAGCTGGCCCATTCCCATCTCGGTGCTGCTCACCCTGCCCCTGGGGGCGATCGGCGGCGTCATCGCCTCGAGCCTGCGGGGACTGCCCAACGACGTCTATTTTCAGATCGGCCTGCTGACCACCCTGGGCCTGGCCACCAAGAACGCCATCCTGATCGTTCAGTTTGCCAAGGCCGGGCGGGCCAGGGGAATGGATCTGATCGAGGCCACGCTGGAGGGCGCGAAACTGCGGTTCCGTCCGATTATCATGACCTCGCTGGCCTTCGGCTTCGGCGTTCTGCCGCTGGCCCTGAGCACCGGGGCCGGCGCCGGCGCTCAGAACGCCATCGGCACCGGCGTGCTGGGAGGCATGGTAACGGCTACCGTTCTGGTCGTGATCTTTGCCCCGCTTTTCTACGTGCTGATCGAAAAGATCGTGGGCAGACTTCAAGGGCCGGAGGCGGCCTCGGCGGAAGCGGAAGCGCTTTCCCACCGCATCGGCGTGATTCATCCGGACCAGACCGATGCGGAGAGGACAGCCGCGAAAGAGGATAAGAATCCATTAGAGGATTGATGATATGAAAGCAAACCGGTTTCTTCTGCTGGGCGCGATCGTCGCCCTTCTTGGCGGGTGCTCCCTGGCCCCTGAGTACAGGCGTCCCGAGGCGCCCGTTCCTTCCGAATGGCCCGCGGGAGCGGCCTATTCTGAAGCGGCGTCCGCCGATGCCCCACCTGCGGCGGAATTGCCCTGGCGGGAGTTCATTGCCGATGAACGCCTGCAACAGGTCATCGAAACGGCCCTGAACAGCAACCGCGACATGCGCCTGGCCGCCTTGAACGTGGAGCGGGCGCGGGCGCTTTACAGGGTTCAGCGAAACGAACTGCTGCCGTCGGTCGAGGCGGTCGGCAGCGGGATCAAGGAACGCACCCCGGCCGATATCTCGTCCTCCGGGCATGCGACGACCCGGGAGCAGTACCGCGTCGATTTCGGCGTCAGTTCCTGGGAGATCGACTTTTTCGGCCGCATCCGCAGCCTGGGAGACCGGGCCCTGGAAGAATACATGGCCACGGATCAGGCCCGCCGCAGCACCCAGATTCTGCTGATATCCGAGGCGGCCCGCGCCTGGTTCACCCTGGCCGCCGACTCCGAGAATCTGAAACTCTCAAGGTCCACGCTCGAAGCCCAGCAGGCCTCTTACGACCTGATTCAGAAACGGTATGAGGTCGGAATCTCATCCGAACTGGATCTCCGTCAGGCGCAGACGCAGGTGGAAACGGCCCGCAGAAACGTCGCCGTTTACACCCAGTTGACGGCCCAGGATCAAAACGCCCTGAATCTCGTGGCAGGAACGCCCCTGCCGCCGGAACTCCTGCCGGCGGATCTGAGCGGGGTTCAGCCTCCCAGAGAAATTTCTTCCGGTCTGTCCTCCGAGGCGCTCCTGGTCCGGCCCGATGTGCTAGCGGCGGAGCACCGGCTCAAAGCGGCCCACGCCAATATCGGCGCGGCCCGGGCGGCCCTGTTTCCCCGCATCGCGCTGACGACCGCCATTGGAACCGCCAGCGCCGATCTGTCCGGTCTTTTTAATTCCGGGCAGGAGACCTGGAGTTTCGCGCCGCGAATCGCCGTGCCGATTTTCGATGCCCGCACCTGGGCGGCGTACGATGTCACCAAGGTGGAGCGGGAGATTTCCGTGGCCCAGTACGAAAAGGCAATCCAGACGGCCTTTCGGGAGGTGGCGGATGCCCTGGCTCAGAGGGGCGCCGTCGGGGAGCAGCTGGCTGCCCAGGAATCCCTGGTAGAGGCCACCGCCGCGGCTTACCGGCTCTCCGACGCCCGCTACAACAACGGAATCGACAGCTACCTGAGCGTTCTGGACGCCCAGCGATCGCTTTTCCGAGCCCGGCAGACCTTGACCGACCTTCGCATGATCCGGCTCGCC
This sequence comes from Desulfobacteraceae bacterium UBA2245, assembly GCA_002347265.1. GTDB lineage: Bacteria > Desulfobacterota > Desulfobacteria > Desulfobacterales > UBA2245 > UBA2245. The sequence continues at coordinate 7,544 of DDYB01000020.1, forward strand.
AACCGGGTCACCCTCTACAAGGTGCTGGGAGGCGGGGCGCCGGCGGATTCCGGTGAAAAATAGGCGGAGTCCATCGTACATTTGCCGGCAAGGGGCCGGTCGCGTTCTTCTGTAAAACCGGAGGCGAAACAACATGAGATCATACCGAAAAGAGTTGTGGATCGAGATTCCGAGCAGAATGGGCTTTCTGAATATCACCGAGCAGGTTGCGCAATGCCTTGAGGAAAGCGAAATACAGGAAGGTTTTGCACTCATCAACGCGAGGCATTTGACGGCTTCCGTCTTCATCAACGCGGATGAGCCGGGCCTGCTTCGGGATTATGAAACGTGGCTGGAAAAGCTGGCGCCGTACGAACCGATCACCCAGTACCGGCATAACGATACCGGAGGCGTCAACGGAGACGGCCATCTGAAAAGGCAGATCATGGGAAGAGAGGTCGTTGTCGCCGTCACGGATCATGCCCTGGATCTGGGACCGTTTGAGCAGATATTTTACGGCGAGTTCGATGGCCTTCGAAAGAAGCGGGTACTGGTGAAGATCATCGGCGAATGACCTTTTTGTTTTACGACAAGGGCACGAAGCTCGCGCAGATTGCATGTTGTTTTACCACGAAGGCCACGAAGCTAACGAAGGTTTAAAGGAATGAGGGCCTTGATTTTCCTCCGTCCCTTGCAGGCGCGGCGGCCGGCCGCTGTTCTTTGATTTTCCCCTGCTTGATATTTCGTCAACGGGTGATTATAGTTTCTGAACATGAAACCCAAAAACGAAAAAATACCCAGCCCGAATGAGCTTGAAAAGGAAATCAGCGAATTTCTTTCCAAAAAATTCGGCGGCAATGTCAAGGTCGTCTCGCCGGTACTCCAGCCCCTGGAAGCGGAAACCGAGTATCCGGGCGAGGTCGTCAAAAAATCAAAACCCATCGAGTTCGATCTCAAGCCCGAAGAGCTGATCGCCTATCTGGACCGGTACATCGTCAAGCAGGACAGCGCCAAGGCGATTCTGGCCACCAAGATCTGCACCCATTTCAACCGGATCACCAGGGACCGTTCGGCCCTGTTTTCTCCCGACGACATGGTCGGAAAAATCAAGAGCAACGTGCTGCTGATCGGCCCCACCGGCGTGGGCAAGACCTATATGATCAAACTGATCGCCCAGAAGATCGGGGTTCCCTTTGTCAAGGGCGACGCCACCAAGTTCAGCGAAACCGGCTACGTGGGCGGCGATGTGGAGGATCTGGTCCGGGATCTGGTCCGGGAGGCGGACAACGACATCGAGCTGGCCCAGTCGGGCATCATCTACATCGATGAGATCGACAAGATCGCTTCGAGCCGCAACCTCGTCGGACCGGATGTGTCGCGAACCGGGGTTCAGCGCGCGCTTTTAAAGCCCATGGAGGAGACCGAGGTCGACCTGAAGGTCCCTCACGACCCGATTTCCATGATTCAGGAAATCGAAAACTTCCGCAGGACCGGGAAACGCGACCGTCAGTCGGTCAATACCCGGAACATCCTCTTTATCATGAGCGGGGCTTTCAACGAGCTCGACGAGATCATCCGCCGCCGGATCGCCAAGCAGGCGATCGGGTTCGGCGCCAGCATCGGAAAATTCAAGGATCCGGCCGAGATTCTGGCCCACCTGAAATCCGAGGACCTGGTCGAATACGGATTCGAGTCCGAGTTCGTGGGCCGGCTTCCGGTCCGGGCCGTGCTGGACCGGCTGACCGAGGAGGATCTGTACGAGATTCTCAGGAACCCCAACAACCCGATCATTCTGGGGAAAAAACTGGATTTTGCCGCCTACGGCATCGCGGTGAAATTCGAGGACGCCCTGCTGCGCCGCCTGGCCTGCAGCGCCTATGACGAAAACACCGGCGCACGAGGGCTGGTCAGCACCGTTGAAAAAGCCCTGCTGCCCTTTGAAAAGCATCTGCCCTCAACGGACGTCAAAAATTTCCCGGCGAGCCTTGAAATCGTTCAGGCGCCGGATTCCAGTCTGGCCGCCCTGGAAACCGACGCGGGCCGACAGCACTGGAACGCGGTTTTCGAGGCCCTGGTCCTGCAGGAGCAGCGGGACATCATCTCGTACGTGACGCTTCACAAGCAGACGCTGTCCGGCAAATACCGCATCGACCTGGTTCCATCGCGCATCGAAAACATCGCCCGTTTCTACGGCCGTCACAACACGGACATCGAGACCGTGGTCAGGCAGATCAAGGCCTATTACGACGAGGTGAAAAAACTCGAGCTCTTCGTCTTTCAGAAGCATCATTTGAACATCGTCCTCGAAGACGACGCGGTTGATTTCATCATTGAACAAATCGTTATTTTTGGTATAGACCTTGAAAACATTTATAAACGGTTCCTGCTGAATTTCGAATACGGGTTGAACCTGGTCCGGGACAAGACCGGAAAAAACCGGTTTTTTCTCTCGAAAAGCGCGCTGGAAAATCCGGAGGCATTTATCGCCGATCAGCTCAAATAAAAGATGGGCGCTGCCAAACTCAAGAAGGAAGGTATGTAAAATCCATGATTGGAATATCCAAACTTTACTGCGGAACGGTGGAGCCGTCGGACGCCCTGCGCTACGGTCGCAGGTCTTCCGAACTGCCCTCCCATCTGCTTCAGTTTTCCAAAGACAAGCGCCCGGTGGTGGTCTGGAACGTCACCCGAAGCTGCAATCTCAAATGCGTGCACTGCTACGCCCATGCCAGGGATCAGAAATTTGAAAACGAGCTTTCCACGAAGGAAGGCAAGGCCCTGATCGACGATCTGGCGGCCTTCGGCGCGCCGGTCATGCTCTTTTCCGGCGGAGAGCCCCTGGTGCGAAAAGATCTTCCCGAGCTGGCCGCCTATGCGGTTGAAAAAGGCATGCGGGCGGTCATTTCAACCAACGGCACGCTGATCACGCCGGAGCTGGCCCGGACCCTGAAAGCCATCGGCCTGTCCTATGTGGGCATCAGTCTGGACGGGATGGAAGAGGTCAACGACAGGTTCAGGGGCGTCAAGGGCGCCTATAAGGCGGCCCTCGACGGCATTCGAAACTCCCAGGCGGCGGGCATCAAGGTGGGGCTTCGCTTCACCATCAACAAGTTCAACGCGGCCGAGATTCCAAGCATTTTCGATCTGCTCGAGGAAATGGACATTCCCCGGGTGTGCTTCTACCATCTGGTGTACGCCGGACGCGGCTCCAAGCTGGTCGAGGAGGACTGCGATCATGCGGAAACCCGCAAGGCCGTGGACCTGATCATCGACCGGACGAAAGCCCTTCACGACAGGGGCCTGGACAAGGAAGTGCTCACCGTGGACAACCACGCCGACGGCCCCTATGTGTATCTCAGGCTGTTGAAGGAGAACCCGGATCGCGCCGGGGAGGTGCTCGAGTTGCTCCAGATGAACGAGGGCAACAACTCGGGCCGCGGCATCGGCTGCGTGAGCTGGGACGGCCAGGTGCACGCGGACCAGTTCTGGCGGCATTACAGTTTCGGCAACGTGCGTGAGCGTCCGTTCTCGGAAATCTGGACCGATCTTTCCAACCCGCTGATGATGCGGCTGAAGGAAAAGAAAAAATACGTGACCGGACGATGCGCAACCTGCCGATGGCTGGATATCTGCGCGGGCAATTTCAGGGTCCGGGCCGAGGCGGTGTACGGCGACGTATGGGCGCCGGATCCGGCGTGTTATCTGACCGACAAAGAGATATCCTGAAAGGAGCAGGCCATGCTTTTTCCCGACTACCGCCCCAGGCGGCTGAGACAGTCCGAAGCCTTCCGCCGGATGATCCGCGAAACCGTTCTGACCTGCGACGACCTGATCCTGCCGCTTTTCGCCGTCAACGGCAAGAACGTGGAAAACCCGATTCCCTCCATGCCCGGACACAGCCAGCTTTCCATCGACAAGCTGGTCGTCGAGGCCAAAAAAGCCTTTGATCTGGGCATTCCAGCGATCATTCTCTTCGGGATTCCCGACAAAAAAGATGCGCTGGGAACCAGCGCCTATGCCGCCGGCGGCATCGTTCAGAAAGCGGTCAAGGCCGTCAAGGACAAGCTTCCGGATCTGGCCGTGATCACCGATGTCTGCCTGTGCCAGTACACGGACCACGGGCATTGCGGCGTTGTGGAAGGAAACCGCATCGACAACGACGCCTCCCTGGATCTTCTGGCCAGAACCGCCCTTTCCCACGCCAGGGCCGGCGCCGACATGGTCGCTCCCTCGGACATGATGGACGGCCGGGTCGCCGAAATCCGGGAAACTCTGGACGAGGCCGGTTTCAGCCACACGCCGATCATGTCCTACGCGGCCAAGTACTGCTCCGCGTATTACGGGCCCTTCCGCCAGGCAGCGGACTCGGCCCCGCAGTTCGGCGACCGCCGGACCTACCAGATGGATCCGGGCAACGCGATCGAGGCCATTCGCGAGGCAACCATGGATGTCGAGGAAGGCGCCGACATCATCATGGTCAAACCCGCCCTGGCCTATCTGGACATCATCTGCCGCGTCCGCCAGGAAATCGACCTTCCCGTGGCCGCCTACAACGTCAGCGGCGAATATTCGATGATCAAGGCCGCTGAAAAGCTGGGCTGGATCGACGGCACCCGGGTGATGATGGAAACCTTGACCGCCATCAAGCGGGCCGGCGCGGACATGATTCTGACCTATTTCGCCCTGGACGCGGCCAAAATTCTCAACGCTTAGGAGCGGTTCAAACCATGACGCCTACCCCATCGCATCCCCACCAGAAACACGGACATCCTCACGGACCAGGCGCAGGAGGGTTATCGACCCTTCGGCTGGTGGCCTGGGAAACCACGAGAAACTGCAACCTTTCCTGCGTGCACTGCCGGGCCGCGGCCACCCAGGGCCCCTACGAGGGAGAACTGGATACCGAAACCTCCCTGCGGCTGCTGGACCAGATCGCCGAGGTCGGGCAGGCCATCGTGATTCTCACCGGCGGAGAGCCCCTGCTCAGGCCCGATATTTTCGAACTGGCCGCCTACGGCACACAGAAAGGGCTTCGCATGGTCATGGCGCCCAACGGCACCCTGATCGATGCGGTTTCGGCCAAAAAAATGGCCGAATCCGGCATCAGGCGCATCAGCATCAGCCTGGACGGCGCTTCCAAAGAGGTGCACGACCGGTTCCGGGGCGTGGACGGCGCCTTTGAGGGCGCGATCCGCGGCATTCGGGCCGCCAGGGATGCGGGCATCGAGTTTCAGATCAACACCACGATCACCCAGGCCAATCTGGATCAGATTCCGAAGATTCAGCAGCTCGCCGTGGATCTCGGGGCCGCGGCGCACCATATCTTCCTTCTGGTTCCCACGGGCCGGGGCAAGTACATTCTGGATCAGTCCATCACCGCCGAGCAGTACGAAAATACCCTGAACTGGTTCTACGATCAGCGGGATAAAACCCCGCTTCAGCTCAAGGCCACCTGCGCGCCGCATTACTACCGGATTCTGCGCCAGCGGGCCAGGGCCGACGGAAAAACCGTCACCTTCGAGACCCACGGCCTGGACGCGGTGACCCGCGGCTGCCTGGGCGGTACGGGGTTCTGCTTCATATCGCATCGCGGCGTGGTTCAGCCCTGCGGTTTTCTGAACGTTCCCTGCGGGGATGTCACCCGGCAGTCGTTCGCCGATGTCTGGAAAAATTCCGAGGTGTTTCTGGCCCTGCGGAATCTGGAAAACCTCAAGGGAAAATGCGGAAAATGCGAATACAAGCGGGTTTGCGGCGGATGCCGCGCCAGGGCCTTCGAGGCCACGGGCGATTATCTGGCCGAGGAGCCCCTCTGCAGTTATCAGCCATCATCAATGTCGTAAGCGCAAAAAGGATGCGGTCATGAAAGTCAAAACCCTGATGATCACGGATCCCATTACGATCACCGAAGACGTCTCGATTCAGGAAGCCATCAAAATCATGCAGATCAATTCGATCCGGCACCTGCCCGTGGTCGGCAACGGAAACATTCTCAAGGGCTTCATCACCCTGAACGACTCGAAGCTGGGGCTGATCCCCTCGATGCTCGGAGACGTCACCCTGAAGGACCTGATGGTCGCCAACCCCGTCACCGTGGGACCGGAAGACGACATCGAGACCGCCGCCCAGCTGATCTATCATCACAAGATCGGCGGCATGCCCGTTGTTTCCGGCGAGAAGCTCGTCGGCATCATCACCGAAACCGACATTCTGGGGGCGTTTATCGACATGATGGGCATCCTGTCCGGTACCTCCCGGCTGGACGTGGTGATCGGCGACAAACCCAATTCGCTGGAAACCGTTCTGAACATCATTGAAAAGAACGGCGGAGAGGTGATCAACGCCGGACGGACCGGGCAGCGGACCGGCAAAAAAATCTTTTATTTCCGCCTGGGCCGGTGCAACACCCGCCTGATCCGCAAGGCGCTTGAAAAAAGCGGATTCGAGGTCGTGTCGGCCCTGGATTGAGACCCTTTCAGGCTGTTGAAAAACAACGGTTTTTCAACAGCCTGCCCATCATCGATTTCCCGCATAGGTCCGGCTCCAGGGCGGCGGCCCGTCGCCGCACCGGACCATTTGCGATCCCCTTAACTTATCCGCGTTTCACAATCGATATTCAGTAACACAGCCTGCCGTCAAGGATTTTGATTGACAGATGCCCCTTCAGGTTCTACAAAAGCTTTTCGAGCAATTACTAAGCCATTTTCGCGCCGGGCTCCACATACACCATCCTTGTCAGACCCGCGCCGCCCGCATGCCCCTGCGCATCGGGCCTTCAAAGCGCCGCCCGACGGTTTTATCGAGTCAACAGACACTTATTTTCGCCGATGGAGGCCGCATGTCGAACCATCTGGTATGGGAGCGGTTCTGCTGGTTTGATTCCCAGGTCAGGGCCGGAAAATATCCCAACGCAAGCCATCTGGCCGATATCATTTGCCAAAAAAACGATCGCGGTTAAATTCGTGTCGCATATAAGTGCTCTGTTGCTATTCCGAATATAAAATCCATAATGGTTTTTGGTATTTATTGTTTTCTGCAAGCAATTTTTTGTTTATGTAGTAGGCAATAGCTTTCCTGCATCTGATTCTGCGGATACCTGATTCCTTATATTCATAATTTTGAAGGATTGATTTCTGGATGCTTTCGGCAAGTTCTGGATTTGGTTTGTACTTTAACTCAATAAATTCATTCCATTCTTTATCTTCACTTGTAGAAACCCACTCTTCGCCTTCTAAAATTTCCGCGTATACGATTCTGGTAAGCACAAAATCCCGATAAGCCTTTTTAAGATGACAATATCCGCGCACATGGTAACGATTATCTGCAAAAACGATATGATTAGCTGATATCGGCCGTATTGTCAGACCGTCCTTTTCCAGATCTTTCTTGTGGTAGTCGATGGAAACAACTTTTTGATGAAGTAAGCCATAGAGTACTTTTTTTATAGGTTGTGTTGGAATTTCAGGTCTCAGCAACCTGTCTACATCTGTTACAGTGATATCGCTCCATTCAGACTCTTCGCGGTAATACTCTGCGAGGCTTTGGCCTCTTAAATAATCTAAAAAATAAAGTGGATTTAACCGGATAAAGTGCGGCTCAAAGGATTTTGTCGGTTCATGCCGCTTTCGTGAACCGTTATATTCGATCTGTCCAGGGAATAAGCTACGATAATCATCAATTGTTTTTTGCGCCGCCTGTCGGCTGATTCCAAATATATTGGATATTAAGATGGCAGTTATGCCGTTGCCCCAGAACAGACGGGTTTCAATGAATTCAAAACGCTCACGCACGCGCTTAGATGTGTCAAGTTTCATTACATTAGCTCGGCTTGTAAAGTTGAAATCTTTTGGTTATAGTATCAAAAAACTACTTGAAAGGAAATAGCCATGTATAGAATCAGAATTGCTCTGCCAAAAGGAGAATCTGTGACGTACCGCAATTTGGACCTTCTCCACGACGCTCTGGTGAACGCATGGGTCGATGCGGGGGCTTGTGGGGATGCGATAACTGGAAGTAAGGCATTTCCATGGCATTTTGGAGTTCTTGGATGGCATTATGGAGATACAAACCGCTGTCATACCTTGGTTGTAGGCTCACCCGACCCTACTCTTTCGAATTATCTCAAACGTTTAAAACCCAATAGCCTGATACATGCTCGAGCCCAAACAGCGGAGTTTGTTGACTTCTCGAAAGCAGACGTTTTACCGGATCCTGATCCCGTAGCTCCAGGCCAGAGCGCACTGGGTGTTGTTATGCTTTCCCCTTTAGCCATCTCAAGACAGGACGATGGCGATCACTGTTTAAGGTGGCATACAGATCTGAAAGATGCCGATATAAGCAATGCAGTAAGTCATCGACTTTCACGGCTTGCTGGTCGTAGAGTTGAGCTTCGAATCGAACCGGATCGGCTTTATCTCCGTACTCATCCTCATCACGACTCTTTGATCCAGATAAAAGAACTGAAAAGCGGTCGAAGATCTTTTGTGATTGGTATGCGCGCTCCTTTAATATTTCATGGGAAAACGGAAGATTTGAGATTTGCTTGGTACGCAGGTGTCGGGGAAAAGAATCGTATGGGTTTCGGGTGCATTGGTCTGGTGGAAAGGGGGGTTGGGAGATGACCCGGAAAGAATGGATGCAAACGGCTTCATTTGCAGCAGAAGAGGTTTATAAATATTTTCTTGGTGTGGTCGTGCAAGACCATGTGGTGAAAGATCGTGAAGAGATTGCGATAGGTGAAAAGACAAAAAGAAATGTTGATGCCGGGCTTTTTATAGATCCTCGTACAATTCGATTAATATCTATCAGCGGGAAAGGTGGGTACTCGTCCGATCCGGAGAAACAGAAGATCTATGATAAGTTTTTTAATATCAGCCTATTGGATCATCTTTTGTCTGTTACTCGTGGGGCTTTGGTTTTGTCGGCTTTAGACTTCATGGCGCAGAACCCTGCGATGGAGCTGGCGGTTTTGAAACGCAGGCTGTTTGTCGTAGCGGTGATCGCGTTCATGCATGACCTTGACAAAGATCTGGATCTCGACCGGAATGCGCTCATCGAAATTACAGTATTAGAAGAGCGAATGAAACGTTACGGTATTAATGAGTTTTTAAGCCTGAGCCAAGTAGAGCTTTCAGCTGATCAACTTCGGTATTTAATCGAGAAAGTGGAATCGACTCAAGCTCACCGTCATGAGCCTGATATTTTACCGCCACGGGATTTTGAGTTGCTTCCTCTCTACGTCCGGTTAGCTGATAAGCTTGATGGAGCATGGCTTTCTTCCGACCCGGAAACCGGTGGGATTCAAGGCGTGTTGAAACGTCTTCGGGAAGATAATAGCTGTCTGAGAAGCGAACTTTTAAAGGAATGGAAAGAAGTCCTCTTGTTTGACCCCCATCACCCATTCCTGCTGGACGAATTTCAGCGCTGGCTTTCGCTTTACAGCATTCGAATTTTTGGAATCCCCCCTCTCGTTGAGGTGCATCACGATGGCTATCTCTTTTTGTTATTGCCAGGGCAAAGTTATGACGACATCGTGGAAAAAACTGTAAATTCGATGACGAACTGGCTTCCTTTAAATTTGAAAATAGATATATCAAATCGAGGAATACCTTCGCTTTATAATGGACAACCCTCGCATGCCGACTTGGTTTCATTCATTGAAACATTATCCCAGAAAAACCTCAGCGATCTGTTTCGTGTGAAGCGAGAACTAATGAATTCTTTACGAAATCCGCTGAATAAAATGCTTTCAGATATCAGTCTGCAACCCAACTGGCCTCAGAAAGCTGCTGGTGCGTTGGTCACGCTATATTCTTCCTTTGCCAACTTGGATGCAATGGATTTCGAGCACCTTCATCGGGCTGCCCATCTAGTGCTGTTGCTTAACCTAAAGGTTAAAGGGAATCCAAAAGATTGCATTCCAAACTATACCGAGAGGGAATTAAAGCTCCTTGAGCTGGTAGGGATGGATCGTCCGGATTGGATAAATGAAATTGGGGACGATGCCTCTCGCAGGACGGTTACCGGCCTCTGGGTTACAGCCTTGGCAGCCCGAAATGAAGAAGTCTTAAAAAAAATATGGAACGAAGATTCGGGACTTTTAAGGAAATGGCTTATTGGAGACGGAAAGATCCCTGGTTTTAATCAATTCTTCCCGGGAGATAGTGCGGTGATCATAGACGACTTATCCCGTCGGTTACACCAGTTGCTTGAAGGTAGACGGATTGTAACCAGCGATGAGAAAGCTATGGGGAGATGTTTGTTTACTAATGAGCCCGTTCCGTTCAACCAGACCATTGATCAGGCGCTCGGACTATATGGTGTAAAAGTGTCTGCCTTTTCAGGGAGAGATGGCCGTCCCGAGTCGATTACTTCTGAGAGAGCCCATACCAACGTGGGCTATACCAGCATCATAGAACATAAATTGCGCGCTCAAGTTAATAAAGAACAAGGGGGTAAAGATGGGGGCGTGGCAACCTTGATTTCTTCTCCAACAACCAGCGGCCTGTTCGGCGGGCTCGCTATTACAGATGATAAATCGATGGGGGCGATGTCTTTGTATGATTTGAACCGCTTGGAAATTAAAAAAGGTAAGGTACTGAAAGGCGCTGAAATGTATCAGGGACGTTACAGAATGGCTAGAATGGTGCGGATTCCGGAATCCCTTAAAGGCCAGGTTAATACATTTCGAATGATGCTAATTGCTTCTCGACGCTTGGGGCGACCCATCCATGTTTTTCGTGGTTTGCCAATGCTTCAACGGTCGTTTTTTTATTTTGACGCCATGCCGAAAACCTTGTGCGATCTTTTAGGCGGAAACTCTCTGCGGATTGAGCAGATACCGGTAGCCCTTAAACGACTGGAAATCGCCCAAAAATTGATCGAAACAAATGGCCTCGGTTACGATGTTCTGAAAATGTATACAAATCGCGTTACGAAATTCGGCGCAATTTGTTTGTCGTATTGCTACCTGAGAGACGGGGAGGATAAAGCAACATATCTGCTCATTGATCTCTATAAGGAATTTTTAACTTATATGGAGGGAAAAGCATCCATGGATGAAAAAGACGGAGCTTTGGTGCGTTTTGGTGTTGCTGCTGCCGGTATTCAACAGAACCCTGGAGGGCGGGCTTCGACAAGTGAAGAATTGCTGGTTTTCAAACTTTGCCTTGAAGCGGTTAACCATGCTCGCCGTAACGACCAAGATGATGAGAAATCTTTAGTTTATGCGGTTGCAGGTGAACTGGAAACCAATCTTGTCAGAAAACAAAAAGCGGCCGCAAAGAAATGGCGGGATGAAAAGAGTCTGATTGACGGGTGCTTTAATGTGGCGGAGCTGTTTGTCAAAGAAGTTTGGTTAGGTGTATTGAAAGGCAAAGCCCCCAGCCAAAAGAGCAGGCGCGTTTTATCCAGTATTTACAGAATGGCATTTTTAAAAACTCACAGAGAGCATTCTCAAGAAAAAACCTACCAACAACCATCTGAATAAAGGAGCGATATCACATGAAAGAACTGACCAAATACCTTGGAGATATTGATCATCTTGTTGATAGCAGCACGGATGGAAAGAACGATTATATTCACCCAGCTTTGAAAAATATTGGCAGCGTTACTTTGGTAACGATTCGGGAAGCTGTGGCACCCGTGGTTTTTAGAAACGCGGAACAGGAGATTACAGACATAGAGTGTGGTGAAGATCTCTATGTCCGGGCCGTACCAAATAAGTTTAAGTATCCGGAAAAAGGTAGAGGGCTCCAGATTTTAAGGGCCTACGGCGTCGGAGGCCGATTGCCTCAAAACAAGACGGTATTGCGTAAAGACCAGAAACCTTCGGATGCCTTTGACCTCAACACATTGGTGTTTGGTGATTCTGCAAACCACGACACCCGTATTCTTCCAGTTCGGGCTGCGGTCAATTATTCTGATGGACTTAGCCTGTTGCCCAAGCATCTATGTGTTGACGAATCGTTTCATGTTCGGGCAATGGAGGATGGCACGTTATTTGACGCAGAAACTGAAAAAAACAGTGATAATTTGTTTTCCCGCCATTTTATTGTGCCGGGAACGCTTTTGGTACAGGTTCTTTCCACACGCGGAAAGGTCCTTCCTGTTGAGGGTTTGGATCACCTTCTGCTTTCGATGGGTATTGCCGGTCTATATGGAGGGCAAACCGCTGTTACCGGTGTAAACATCCGCACCCATATGGTTGGTATTTATGGATCTAAATTTGAACGCCCCCTTGCTTCACCTTATGAGCTGCTGAAATCTTTGGATGCCCGTGTTGACAGAACAAACCTGCAGTCAGTTATTCAGGGTATCCATGAAATGATGGAAAAGGTACATGAAACCAGTCTGGGTTCAGAGCCCCTGCAAGCATATCAGCAAAAGCTGGTAGATGCATTTGAATCAGATAAATCGGCTTTAAAGGACCAGTATATTCGCGTGGCGAAAAAAATAAGTGAACTTTTCGATAGCTGGTTCGGAACGGGGAAAACGAAATGAAATGTATCGGTATAGAGGCAAAAAGCCTGACTCCATTTTGTTACCATAGCTTAATGGTCCAAAGCGGTACTGCCACCTTGCCTGAACTTATCAGTGACTGCGCTGTCGCTTTCGGATTGGCCGCAACGCTGGGTATGACGGCAGCCCAAACCGCGCTGCCCGCAAAAAACTACCGCACCCATCTGAAAGCCATGCCTTACTGGACATCTGTGTTTGTAACAGATTCACCGAGGCTTTTGCCGCCGTTGGTTCGAAGGCTTAACCTGGATGCTGAAGCTGGAATTCAGGAAAAGATCCAGAACGTCGCAAAAAAGGGGAATCTAAAGGATTTTTTTTACACACAGGAAGTGCCGTCAGATCAGGTATTTAGAGGCGTGGTGTTTGGCATAAACGGGTTCGATCCTTTCACCTATGCTGGTGAAAAGGAATTGGTCATTCGAATCGGACTTCACCGTAACGGCATGGTCCTTTTAAAACAAACGGAGAATATTCCGCTGATTCGATTGAACGCAAATACAGCGGCATTATTTCAGCGGGAATTGCCCGTTGAAAGATTTTGTCTGCATAATATTCAGCTGACCCCCTGGCTCGGTCCGAAAGAAGCCGCGGAAGAGGTCTCTCAATGGAAATAACGGTTGTTCGTCATTGTGTATGGCGGGATCCGGAATCCGGTCTTTCGACGCTACAGAAAGTACTCCTCGAATGCATGGAAAAAGTTCGTATCGCCGAAGCCCCGACCGGGGCGGGCAAGAGTTATGCGTTTCAACGGGCCATAATAAAAGGCGAACGGGTATTGTTTATTGTCCCTACTCGGCGTTTGGCCCAAAACCTTCTTGCAGGGCTCTCAGGTTCACTGGTTCGGGACTGCGGTTGGAGCGATGAGGCGGTATTCGCAAAACTTGCGCTCTGGAATTCTGATGAAACGCAGCGTTTGAAGGCCTCCGGGGAAACGAATATTGGTGCGCGACGCATACGTGAGATTTATGGCCTGAATCCCGCCATGGAAGGCGGGGAGATGATCATCGCGGTACCGGAAGTTGTCAGTCAACTTTTGCTTCGATACAAGCCAGAAAAGGGGCAAAATGATGTCGGTATTTTTGATATATTGAATGGGTTTGAACATATTGTATTTGATGAGTTTCACACCATATCACCGCGGGGATTTGGTTTGGCCGGTCTTTTCGCTAAAATGACCGCGGAGTATTCGTCAAGTCGAGCCAAAGTTACCTTTCTTTCAGCCACACCACTTGATATCGCTTCAGTTTTGCAGCGATTGGAGGTGCCAGAACAGGAGATTGTGCATATCCATGAGGAGTTGGTACTCGACGGCAGGGTTGTCCATGGTGATGTCAGGCTGAGTCTTCACCAAGAAGTAAGTATGATTGATTTGGTCAAAGATCGGATGGCCGAAATCCAAAAAGAAGTCGCGCGGGGTCGACAAGTGGTCGTTATTTATAACGCATTATCCGATCTCCAACGCCATCTTGCTCCGCTTGAGCAAATTTTTCGGGAAAAGGGTATCGAAGCTGGGCAAACGCTTGTTATTGACAGCATCGATGACTCAAGAGTTCAACAAAAAGAGGGAGGTTTTTTTGCTTTTGGGAGGCATCAAGACCCCGAAAAGTTTAAAATTCTAATCGCAACAGCCAGTGTCGAGATGGGGGTCACTTTCAACGCTGACCTCTTGATTATGGAGCCGGGCTTTGAACCAATGAACTTTCTTCAACGATACGGCAGGGCAGCCCGGGGAGACCATGACGGGCATGTAATTGTCCGCTTTGACGACGGAATTTTGAACAAACAGAATTGGTTTCGTAGCGTTAAGAAATGGGTGGAGATAAAACAGGGCCAGCGAGTAGGAATTTTGGAACTTACACATATTCTGACTGAATCTTACCAAAAGCGCTTTCAGAATTGTTCAGAAGATGTATCGAAGCATTTCGGGCGACTGCCTATCCGGGCAGCCTACTCAGCAGGGCTTTACTGGAATGTTTTGATGGGCCACTTCAGTAATCGAGGGCACAGGTGGAAGCGTTTCCATGATCTTCAGCCGCAGCCGGCAAAGCAGGTATACCGATTGTTGGCAAAGGTCCGGGAAATGACATCGGATTGCATTTTTAGAGATTCTGTCGGGGAATGGTGTAACCGTTTTGAGCATGAGGCTAGGACGCTTCGGGATATTGGCAAGGGAATTCGGGTGGTGGAAGAAGACGGAGCTGCGTGTTACGTTCAGGAACTTTGGCTTCGCAGGAACACGGATATTTTGGATAGGTTTCCGCTTGTAGTAGCAGAAGATGGTGTTGAAGAGATTCGAATCAGAGGAACGCTTCAAAAAAATCTTTTAGAAAAAAAGCGTTTTATTCAAACGGTCCGCAATGCCAGATTCCCGCAAACTTCTTATGTAATTCCTATAAAAGATGATTCGCGGTTGATCGCCAATTGGTGCCGCGAATTCAAAGAAATATCAGGCCGAGAATGTCTTGCATGGAAACTCTATCCGGAATCGATGGGGGCCGCGGAGCTGCTCGTTAAACTGACCGGATTGGTGGTGAGCGATGATATGGAACTGGTGGCAAGCTGCGGCATTTTATGATCGGGTGGACCGGCTTGGACTTCACGGCCTGCACTTTCAGCATGTGGCTCTTTGCGACCGTCGAGCTTGGTTGTTCCTTCATAATGTGAATTTTGCCCAATGGTACGGTCGAGTTCAAATCGGGACGGCTCGACATTCCACGAGTTATGCGCGGGACCGATCGACAGACGGTCTTTTTGGACTTTCTCCTGACCGAATCGATTGGGAAAATTTTGTCATTTATGAAAATAAAGGGACTTCCGGCGCTAAAGTGGCATCAGATAACCAGACTGCATTTTATGCTGTAATGCTTTCGATCGCAACGGGGTGTGACTGGAAAGCCGTAACGCATGTTTTGTCTTCCCGCCGTCGTCGTGAAGTTTTGATAAATGAAAAGCGTTTGGAAAGTCTGTGGAAGGCTTCTGAACGTTTGGAATCCCTTTCAGAA
Source organism: Desulfobacteraceae bacterium UBA2245 (assembly GCA_002347265.1). Lineage (GTDB taxonomy): Bacteria > Desulfobacterota > Desulfobacteria > Desulfobacterales > UBA2245 > UBA2245. The sequence continues at coordinate 23,041 of DDYB01000020.1, forward strand.
AGAGATGCGATTCCGAATTCCCCTCGTATCCCCCTTTGTGCTAAATGCTCCGCTGCTTCTTTTTGCGGAAATGATTGAAAGGATCGTATCATGGAGACGTTGTTTATATCTCGGGAAGCCCATTTGAAACGGAGAGATAACACGCTTTTCATTACTCTCGATGGCCGGTCCAAATCTTTTCCCATTGAGAAAATCCGTCATCTGGTGCTCCTGTCGGAGAGCAGTATGAATTCAAACTTGCTTTGCCTTTGTGGTACGCATGGTGTTCGCATATCCATATTTGATTATTATGGGTATTTCAAAGGGTCATTTGAGCCGATTGACCAGAATCCATCCGGGCGAGTGAAAATGGCCCAGGCCCGTTCAATTTTGGATAACGGCGACCAAATTTTGATTGCGAGAGAGGTTGTTCGAGGGGCCGCTCATAATAAGCGGGCCAATTTGCTGTATTACCGGTATCGCGGTGTTGAGCAAATGGGTGAAGCCATTATTCAAATGGAAAAGCTTATGAATCGTATCTCCAAGGCCGGTGACAGATCAGAACTGATGGGGATCGAAGGTAATTTGCATCAGATTTATTACAGTGCATGGAAATGGATTGATCCCGCTCTGGATTTTGGGAGAAGAGTAAGAAGGCCGCCGAACAATCCGACCAACTGTTTAATATCTTTTCTGAATCAGATGACATATACGGTTGCGCGTCACGAAATCTTTAAAACTTTGACGCGGCCCTGCCTGAAATCCACAGCGACGATGATTTATCCCCATGAGGGGTTGTGAGATCATCGCGAACCCCGGAACGATCACGAAGAAGGTTGTTATTTATCCCCATGAGGGGTTGTGAGTCGAACCAATCCGCCGGACTACTCATGCCGTCTTTGTTATTTATCCCCATGAGGGGTTGTGAGACGGTCTTTTACAGCGACGATATCACCGACGCCACGGTTATTTATCCCCATGAGGGGTTGTGAGTTCCAAGTCAGATAACACGCGGTCGAGTTCCATGTGGTTATTTATCCCCATGAGGGGTTGTGAGGGGGCGACATAGACGGGTTCGGACAGGATTTCCTCAAGTTATTTATCCCCATGAGGGGTTGTGAGTCGAAGATTATTACTATCGCATTCATGTCGTACCTTGTTATTTATCCCCATGAGGGGTTGTGAGATCACCCCTCTGGCGTGGCTGGAAGTTGGCGAGGTCGTTATTTATCCCCATGAGGGGTTGTGAGCCGGAACCGGCGTGAATTCCTCAACCCCCACCGAGGTTATTTATCCCCATGAGGGGTTGTGAGTTGTACCAGGACTTAGGTTGCGGAAATATCCTCTCTTGTTATTTATCCCCATGAGGGGTTGTGAGGGCGAACCGATGGACATTATGATCGCGGGGGCATCAGTTATTTATCCCCATGAGGGGTTGTGAGCCCGGCGCAATTTACCTGCAACTCTGGGAATGCGGTTATTTATCCCCATGAGGGGTTGTGAGACGGTACGGGCTGACGGCATCGATATCGACCCGGTGTTATTTATCCCCATGAGGGGTTGTGAGCCCTTCCTGATCGTTGCGTCTCGTAATTCACCTAAAGTTATTTATCCCCATGAGGGGTTGTGAGTTAGCGCCGCAAGCAGCAGCCTCTAAGCCAATTCTGGTTATTTATCCCCATGAGGGGTTGTGAGACGCCGGAGGGGATGTCGACAATCTCCAGCCGCCAGGTTATTTATCCCCATGAGGGGTTGTGAGTTGAAAAAACAGTAAGCATTATCTTTGCCGGGGTTGGTTATTTATCCCCATGAGGGGTTGTGAGGTCCAACTGCCGCCGACTGCATCCCCGTCGTTGCCATTATTTATCCCCATGAGGGGTTGTGAGCCGCACCCGTGCCGTTGCGGCGTGCCGATCCACGACGTTATTTATCCCCATGAGGGGTTGTGAGGACCGCCTGGAATGGTGCCGGGACGAGGCGAAGCTGGTTATTTATCCCCATGAGGGGTTGTGAGAAGGTCGCCATCTTCAGCCTGACATGGGAAGTTCGGGACGTCCTTAAATAACTCAATAAAAAATCTGATCAGCGGATCATCCGCTCGATCCGACAGGCGGGCTGGGTTCTTCGGACCGGCAACCGGAATTTATAAGAGGAAACCGCAGCCCGTTCCTGCCATAGCGAATCAAAATAAACCACGGCCGGACCTCCCGGATCCGGAAAAACCATGCCGGCCAAACGCCTGCCCCTGTCCCGCCGCCGTTGAGCTTTGAAGCCATCGAAACAACCCGCTTTCATTTTATTGGAAAACAGTATATGGAAAAAAATTTAAAGGGCTCCGACAGGCTTGTCTGCCAGCCTTGAACGCAGGATCGGCTCCGTTATTCAGCCTGAAATCAGATGCGGCGTTCAAGAACGGGCAACCGGACCGATTCATGGAAAGGAAACTATCGTGATGACATATCAGGGCCGAATGAATTGCGGGGAACTGAAAATTTCCGATGCCGGCCGGGAGATCTGTCTCGCAGGATGGGTGGACGCCCTGCGGGATCACGGCGAGGTGCTTTTTGTCCACCTGCGCGATCGAAGCGGAATCGTGCAGGTGGTGATCAGCCCGGAATTCGCTTCCCAGGAAGTCTGCCTGGCCGCCGCCGGGCTCAAAAACGAATACTGCATCTCCGTGCTCGGCCGCGTGGCAGGGCGCGAACCGGGAACCGAAAATCCCTATATTGAAACCGGCGGCATCGAGGTGATGGCCCTGAATCTGACCATACTGAGCCCGTCGGCCCCCCTGCCTTTTTCCATCACCGAAAAGGCCATGGTCGCCGGAGGCGGGGCCAGAGCCGCGGACCCGGTGGCGGAAGACATCCGGCTTCAGTACCGATACCTGGATCTGCGACGGCCGACCATGCAGCACCATCTGATCAAGCGCCACCGGATCAACAAGGCCATTCGGGACATGCTGGACGAACGCGGATTCATTGAGATCGAAACCCCGATGCTCACCCGGAGCACGCCGGAAGGGGCCCGCGATTACCTGGTTCCCAGCCGGGTCCATCCCGGCGCCTTTTATGCGCTGCCGCAGTCTCCCCAGCTTTTCAAGCAGCTGCTCATGGTCAGCGGGTTCGAACGCTACTATCAGATCGTCCGGTGCTTCCGGGATGAGGACCTTCGGCCCAACCGCCAGCCCGAGTTCACCCAGCTGGACCTGGAAGCCTCCTTCATCGACGAGGAGTTCATCTACGAACTGATCGAGGAACTGGTGTCGCGGCTGTTTGCCATCGGCGGCATCGAATTCGCCCGGCCTTTTCCGCGCATGACCTATGAGGAAGCCATGAACAGCACGGGGTCGGACCGTCCGGATCTGAGATTCGGAATGTTTTTCGTCGATGCCACGGACATCTTTTCCGATACCGGCTACAGCATCTTCAAACAGATTCTCCGCAGAGGGGGCGCCATTCGGGGCATCAACGTCAAGGGCCAGTCCGAACAGCTGAGCAAAAACGTGCTTCAGAACGAATACGCCAAGGAAATCGTGCCCGGATTCGGCGCCAAGGGAATGACCTGGATGCGGGTGATCGACGGTGGCCTGGAGTCCAATATCGTTCAGTTTTTTTCCGAAAAAGAGCGGCAGGCGATTCTCAGCCGTTTTCAGGCCGAGAACGGCGACGTCATTCTGATGATCGCCGATTCCTCCCGCGAGGTGGTTCTCTCGGCCCTGGGACAGCTGCGGCTTCATCTGGCCCACCGGCTCAACCTCATTCAGCCGGACCTGTTCCGCCCCTTGTGGGTCACGAATTTTCCGCTTTTCAAGGCCGCCGACGAGGGAATCGTCTCCGAGCACCACCCCATGACCGCTCCGGATCGTACGGACTTTGACCCTGCGAATACCGAACAGCTTCTCGGGCTGACGTCCAGGGCATATGATCTGGTGGTCAACGGCGAGGAACTGGGCGGGGGCAGCATCCGCATTCATGAAAAGGAAACGCAGCACAAGATTTTCAAGGCCCTGGGGCTGTCCGAGGAAGAGATTCAGGAGAAGTTCGGCTTCTTTCTGGAGGCATTTGAATACGGCGCGCCGCCCCACGGGGGCCTGGCCCTGGGCATGGACCGGGTGGTCTCCATGATTCTGGGAACCGCTTCCATTCGTGAGGTCATTGCCTTTCCCAAGAACCGGAGCGCCTTTTGCCCACTGACCAGGGCCCCGGCCGGCGTGGCCCGGGAGCAGTTGGCCGAACTGGGCCTGCTGGATTCGGGGGGTGAAAAACAGCTTCCCGGCCAGAGTGCGCAATCGGACCGGATCGATTCCCTGTCCTGGGTTTCCCGGATCGGGGTTTCCGACAAGGAGCGGCCGAAGATCTCGGAAGCCGTTGATGCGGCGGTCCGGATGGCCGGAATCGTTTCCAGGCGGGCCGGAGAGGGGCAGCCCCTGTTTTCCACCGCCGCCGGGGCTGGCCGGAACCGGATCGATTCAAAGCCCGCGGTCAGTTCCTTTGCCGCCCGGGGCGAGGTGTTCAAAAATGCGCCGGCGGTCAAGAGCGATTTTTTCAAGGTCGCCAATATTCTGGAATAACGGCGCGGATTCAAGATGACCGGAACGGAACGTGCGTCATCTTCATGCAAATCGATTTCAAGCAATTGAATTCAAAATGATTTTGAAAGGCCAATTCATGGATACCGAACTCTTTGCCCACCTGAATCCATCACCGGCCGAGGCGGCGTTGAACGGGCCGCTTGCGGGGGAAACCCTGGTCGTCTGGCCCAGCATATCCGTCAGAGGATGGCCGGCCGAGGCGGGTTCGACCGCGTTGAAAGGCTTTGTTGCCCTTGAGGACGCCACGGTGGTCGAGCGCCTGAAAAAGTCCGGCGCCGTGCTGGCCGGAAGTTCGCAAATGAGCGAACTGGGTTTCGGCCTGGCCGGAGATACGGCGGCTTTGATACTGGAGCGGGGAAGCGCCGATGCGGCCCTGGTGGTGGACGCCCTGGGCGAGGCGCGCGCGGCCGCGGCCCGTGTCCGTCGGTTCGGATTCAAGCCCACCCACGGAACGATTTCCAGATGCGGCCTCATCGGTCTGATCCCCTCCATGGAAAGCGTCGGAATTCTGGCGGACTCGCCGGCGGCCATCTCTCGAATCCTGGCCCGCCTGGCCGGGCTCGACGAACGCGATCCTTCCATGCTGGAGCGGCCGGCGCCCGATTTTCCCCGCGCATCGGAAGCGCGCGGAGTGGTCGGCGTGATTCAGGAAAGCGAAGAAAAGCTCTCCCCTGAGGCATCGGCCGGATTTAAACAGGCCCTCTCGAAGCTGGAAAGCCGCGGATTTCGAATCGTCCGAACCGGATTGGCGGATTTCGATCTGTTTTCGACTGTTCACAATGTCGTCGGGTCGGTCGAGGCATCCTCGAGCTGCGGAAAATACGACGGGGTCCGTTACGGTCACCGGGCGGCCGGCGCCAAAAACTGGAATGAGATGTACATTCGGACCCGGGCGGAATCCTTCGGCCTTCTGGTCAAATCCTATCTTTTTCAGGGGGCCTACTTCCAGTTTGAAAACTACGGCGCATTCGAGAACGCCTGCCGGATTCGCCGCCGTCTGGTTGCGGGCATCGAGGGGATTTTCAGGACCGTGGACATGCTCGCCTTTCCGACCCTGAGCGGCGAATTCAGGGCGGATGAGGCCCGGAGCATCGAATCGGTTTACGATGCGTTTTCGCTGACCCTTCCGGCCAGCGTCACCGGGCATCCGGCGCTTCAGATTCCGGGCCTGGCCGTGGAATCAAAGCAGGATTTCGGGCTTCAGCTGGTCGGGCCGTACGGCTCGGATGCCGGGCTGCTCGACCTGGCCGAACGGATGCTCGCCGATCTCTGATCGGTCGGCGAGTACGGCATGCAACCCGGAATGAAAATAAGCAGGGCTGTTTTCATATAAAGGAATTTTGGTTATGGATTTTGAAGCGGTGATCGGTCTGGAGATACACGTTCAGCTGTCTTGCGCCACCAAGCTGTTCTGCGACTGCCCCAACAGTCCGGGCGACGCTCCCAATATAAACACCTGCCCCATCTGCCTGTGGCTGCCCGGCGCGATCCCCCGGCTGAGCGAAGAGGCCGTTGAAAAAGCGGCCATGGTCTGCCTGGCGCTGAACTGCCGCATTCAGAATGAAAGCGCCTTTGACCAGAAGGTCTATTATTACCCGGACCTCCCCAAGGGATACCAGCTTTCCCAGCATCACAGGCCCCTGGGGAAAAACGGATGGCTGGAGGCGGCCGGAGCGGACGGAAATTCCAGGCGGCTGCGGATTCATCACGTTCACATGGAAGAAGACGTGGCCAAGCTGGTGCATGAGATCGAGGGCCGCACGCCGATCAGCCTGGTGGATTTCAACCGGGCCGGAACCCCGCTGGTGGAGATCGTGACCGAGCCCGACATGCGAAGCTCCCAGGATGCAATGGGTTTTCTGCGGGCCCTGCGCGCGCAGATACGCTACACCGGCAGTTCGGACTGCAGCATGGAACAGGGCTCCATGCGGGTGGACGCCAACATATCGATTCGTGAAAAGGGAAGCGATCAGCTGAACACCAAGGTGGAGGTCAAGAACATGAACTCCATTCGAAACGTCTGCGATGCCATTGACTATGAAATCCACCGTCAGATCGCCTGCGTCCAGTCGGGGGAGCCGATCGTTCTGCATACGCGGCTCTGGGATCCGGACAAACATGTCACCACGGCCATGCGCGGCAAGTTCGCGGGCCCCTGCATTCCGGACCCGGCGGTTCCGCACATCCGCATTACCGAAACCCGGCTTCAGCAGCTGAAGGAAAAACTTCCGGAGATGCCGGATCAGAAAGCCAGGCGTTTTGTTCGAGATTACGCCCTGCCTCAGGAAACCGCCGCGCTGATGAGCGCGGAAAGAGACCTTTCGGAGTATTTCGAGGCCGTGGTCCGGCTGGGGCCGTCTTCAAAGACAGCGGCCTACTGGATCTCCGCCCACCTGCTGCCCGCCCTGAAGGACCACGGACAGAGCCCGGCCGATGCCCGGGTGACTCCCGAACGCCTGGCCGGGCTTCTCGTCATGCTTGAAAACGACGAGATCAATGCCGGTTCGGCCAAAAGCGTCCTTTCGCAGATGTTTGAAAACGATCGGACGCCTGAACGGATCGTCGAGCAATCCGGTTTCCGCCAGGTTTCCGATGCGGATGCGCTTCAGGACATCGTTCTCTCCGTTATCGAGCAAAATCCTTCGGCCGTCGAAAACTATCGAAACGGAAAAACCCAGGCCGTGGGTTTTCTGATGGGGCAGGTCATGAGGGCCACTCAGGGCAAGGCCAATCCCAAAAGGGTTCAGGAGATTCTTCAGAAAGCGCTGGCAGCCTCGTAGCGGTTCGAATCGTTTCGTTGTTCAAAGGAATCCCCCTGTTGCATCACAAGACAGGGGGATTCTGCGTTTTTCGGGATTCAGGAAAGCCGGTTCCGGTAATCTTCATATCCGAAGGTTCGAATGATTCGGACTTCTCCGGTCCGCGAGTTGAACACGCCGATCGAGGGCAGGCGGATGCCGTTGAAGGTGTTGTTTTTCACCATGGTGTAGTGGGCCATGTCCAGAAAGATCAGTTTGTTTCCCGCCTCAAGCGGCCGGTCAAAGGAATAGTCCCCGATCACGTCTCCGGCCAGGCAGCTCGGTCCGGCCAGGCGGAAGGTGTGGGCCCGGGTTTGCGGCTCGCCGGCGCCGATGATTTCCGGACGGTAGGGCATTTCCAGCACATCGGGCATGTGGGTGGCTGCCGAGGCGTCCAGAATGGCGATCCGCATCCGGTTTTCCACGACATCCAGAACCGAGGACACGAGAATTCCGGTGTTCAGGGCGACGGCCTCGCCGGGTTCCAGATAGACGTCCACGCCGTAGCGGGCCTTGAAATTCACAATCATTCGGCAGAGCGCCTCGACGTCGTATCCGGGTTTGGTGATGTGATGGCCGCCCCCGAAATTCACCCATTTGAGCCCCTTGAAGAATCGGCCGAATTTCTTTTCCGCCGCGCCAAGCACCCGCTCCAGAACCCCGGCGTCCTGTTCGCACAGGCAGTGGAAGTGCAGGCCGCAGATGCCCTTCAGAGCCTCCGGCTCGAACCGGTCCAGGGTGACGCCGAGCCGCGAACACGGATAACACGGATCGTAGATGGGGGTTGCGACCTCGGAGTATTCCGGGTTGATGCGGATGCCGCATTCGATCGGGCGGGGGGCGTTTTTCAGAAACGCCCGAAGCCTTCGGTACTGGGAAAAGGAGTTGAACACGATGTGGTCGGCGTATTGAACCATTTCCTGAAAATGGGCATCGCTGTATCCGGGCGCGCAGACATGCACCTCTCTGCCGAACTCCTCAAAGGCCAGGCGGGCTTCGTCCAGCGAACTGGCGCTGGCCCCGGCCAGATACCGGCGGATCAGGGGGGCGAAGTGCCACATGGCAAAGCCCTTGAGGGCCAGAAGAATCCTGCATCCGGCGGTTTTCTGAACCGAATCGAGAATCTTCAGATTGCCTTCCAGGGCGACCTCGTCCACCAGATAGCAGGGGGTCGGGACGTCCTCGAGGCGGATGTTGACATGCGTCCGGGTCATGGAATTCGTTTCGCTAATCCAGAGGGTTGAAGGCGTCCGCGATTTTGGCGAAATAGTCCTTTTCGGGATCCAGGTCCTGTTCGTGCCAGGGCAGGCCGTACTGGCTGAGCTTTTCCATGAAGGGATCCGGATCGAACTCCTCCACGTTGAAAACCCCGGTTCCGCGCCAGACGCCGGTGGTAACCATCATGGCGCCGATCATGGCCGGAACCCCGGTGGTGTAGGAAATCGCCTGGGCGCCGACCTCCCGAAAGCACTCGGCGTGATCGCAGACGTTGTACACATAGTACTGCCGCTTTTTTCCGTCCCGGATCCCGTTGATCAGGCATCCGATATTGGTCTTGCCGCTGTAAGTGACGCCCAGAGAACCGGGATCGGGCAGAACCGCCTTGAGAAACTTCAGCGGAACGATCTCACGCCCCTCGTAGAGCACCGGATCGATCCGGGTCATGCCCACGTTTTCGAGCACCCTCAGATGGGTCAGATATTCCTGGCCGAAGGTCATCCAGAACCGGATGCGCCGGACGCCCCTGATGTTTTTGGACAGGGATTCAAGCTCCTCATGGTACAGAAGATAGCTTTCCTTAGGTCCGATTCGGGGATAGTCAAAGGGCAGATGAACGGACATGGGATCGATTTCGATCCATTTCCCGTTTTCAAAGTACTTGCCGCGCTGGGTGATTTCCCGAATATTGATTTCCGGATTGAAGTTGGTGGCAAAGGGATGCCCGTGGCTGCCGGCGTTGCAGTCCAGAATGTCGATGGTATGGATGTCGTCGAATTTGTGCTTCTGGGCGTGGGCGCAGAACACGTTGGTCACACCGGGGTCGAAACCGCAGCCCAGAAGGGCCATGATCCCCTTTGCCCGGAACCGGTCCTGATAGTCCCACTGCCACTTGTAGCAGAACCGGGCCTCGTCGGGCGGTTCATAGTTGGCCGTATCCAGATAGTTGACTTTCGTTTCCAGACAGGCGTCCATGATGGCCAGATCCTGGTAGGGCAGGGCGACATTGATCACGATGTCCGGCCGGACGCTTCGAATCAGCCCGGCCGTCTGCCGGGGGTCATCCGCATCCACCTGGGCGATCTCGATGGGCCGGGAAATGCTTTTTTGAATTTTCTCGCATTTGTCCAGGGTCCGGCTGGCCAGACAGATTCGAGTGAAAACCTCTTTTGCCTGAGCGCATTTATGGGCCACCACGTTTCCGACGCCGCCGGCGCCGATGATCAGGACCGTGCTCATGTTTTCCTCTCCCATTCATGTCTGACAGACCGTTGAAAACTGCGCTTAAGGCCGCCATCCAGCGTGGCGCGTCTTCCGCCGATGCCCGCATATGCTTGAACAGGCTGCGCTTGCCGCATCGCCGCGCCTTGTCTGATTCCTGTTTTTCAACACCCTGCCAATCAATTGTTTCAAAAAGATTTTATGATTTTTATTTTTCACAGGCAGCCGGATTTTGCAATGAAAACGTTGACCGCTTCCAGTCTGTTTCCCGATGATTTAAAAATGGCGTCAGTTCTGACAAACCCGTTGACGAAGTGCTTTGAGCTGATTTAAGGTAACAACCTGGCAATTGGATGAGTACAGGAGGATGCTGCCGAATTCATGAGATACGAGGGACCCATTTACCGGCCGCCCAGCGAGGCGGATTCACTTCTGATTCAGGCGACCGTCGGCTGCCCGCACAACCGGTGCGCCTTTTGCATGGTTTACAAGAACGCCCCTCGATTCCGGGTCAGAAAGACATCGGACATCAAGGAGGATATGCTTGCGGCCCGGATGGCCTGCGGCAAAAGCCCCAGAACCCTGTTTCTTCCCGCCGGAAACACCATTGCGATGAAGACCGATGCCCTGTGCGAGGTCTGCGTATTTGCTCATGCCGTGTTCGAGGATCTGGAGCGCATCACGGTATACGGTTCATCTCAGTACATTCATCAAAAAGGGCCTGAGGGGCTCAAGCGCCTGGCCCAAAGCGGGCTGACGCGGATTCATGCGGGCCTGGAGTCCGGGGACGACGTTGTGCTGAAGCGCATTGAAAAGGGAACGGATTCCGCGGAACAGATCGAAGCCGGAAAATGGGCCATGGCCGCGGGCATCGAGCTGAGCGTCTATGTGATGCTGGGCATCGCCGGAAAGGACCGGAGCCGGATCCATGCGCTGGAGACCGCCCGCGTGCTCAATGCGATCAATCCGGATTTTATAAGGCTGCGGACCTTTGTCCCGAAGATCAATACCCCGCTTCTGGCCCAGGTGCAGGACGGCAGTTTTCAGATGCTCGGGCCGCATGAGGTTCTGGATGAGACCGAGACCCTGATTCGAAACCTGGAGGTTGATTCCCTGCTTTTGAGCGACCATTACACGAATTACATCGACGTGCAGGGCCGTCTTCCCGAGGATCGGGACAGAATGATCGAGGCGGTCAGGGCTGCCCGGCAGCGCGACGAGAGCGCGTTTCGCCCGTTTTTTGTCGGAACCGAATAACGACGGCTTTTGGTGAGGTCTTCAAGAATTGTGGAGGCAGAACCGGCAATGATGTCCGCCGCAGAGCATTCCAGGAGCATGGCGGGGGCATCGGTTTTTTTAATTCTATAGAAAGAACATGCGGATGATGGTGACATTTGAATCGCTAACAAAGGGCCGGGAACGAATCGCCGTGGTGGGGCTGGGCTATGTAGGCCTTCCCCTGGCGGTTCACCTGTCCAGGCATTTCAGCGTGACGGGTTTTGACATTTCGAACAGAAGAATTCAGGAGCTTGAAGCCGGACAAGACCGGACCCTGGAGGTGAGTCAGGACGAGCTTCGGGCCGCGGCGGTGAAATTTACCAGCGATCCTAAACAGCTTTCCCTCTGCCGGCTGATCATCGTATCGGTGCCGACGCCTATTGACGCCTCGCGAATGCCGGACCTGGGTCCGGTCGTCAGCTCCTCGGAGATCGTGGGCGATCACATGGTCAAGGGGTCCTGCATCGTGTATGAATCCACCGTGTATCCCGGAGTGACCGAGGATATCTGCGGCGAGATTCTCGCCCGAAGATCCGGAATGACCCTGGGAAAGGATTTTACGCTGGGCTATTCTCCGGAACGAATCAACCCCGGAGACAAGGTTCATACCCTGGAAACCATCGTCAAGGTGGTGTCCGGCTCGGATGAACCGACCCGGCGCCTGCTTGCCAGGGTTTATGGAACCGTGGTTCGGGCGGGCATTCACGAGGCCTCTTCCATCAAGGTGGCCGAATCGGCCAAGGTGATCGAAAACACCCAGCGGGACCTGAACATCGCCTTGATGAACGAGCTGGCCATGATTTTTCACAGAATGAACATCGACACCGCCGAGGTGCTGGCCGCGGCCGCAACCAAATGGAATTTTCTTCCCTTCAGACCCGGCCTGGTCGGAGGCCACTGCATCGGCGTGGATCCGTATTATCTGACCTTCAAGGCGCAGCAGCTGGGGTATCATCCGGAAATGATTCTGGCGGGTCGGCGGATCAACGACTCCATGGGAAAATACATTGCCGAGCGGGCCGTGAAAATGATGATCATTGCCGGAAAGCAGGTCCTGGGCGCCAGAGCGGCCGTGCTGGGGCTGACCTTCAAGGAGGATGTTCCGGATCTGCGAAACACGAAGGTGGTGGACATCATTCGGGAGCTTCAGGACTACGGCGTCGAGGTGCGGGTGCACGACCCCCTGGCGGATGCCGAAGAAGCCCGGAAACACTACGGCATAGACCTGGTTCCCATGGAAGGCATGTCCGGCGCGGATGCCGTGATTCTGGCGGTGCCCCATGCCTTTTACCGGAACATGGGCCTTGACGCCGTATCCCGGTTGTGCGTGGATTCCAGATCGCTGGTCATCGACGTCAAGGGGGCTTTTACGCCCGAGGCGGCCAGAAAGATTCAGGCCCATTACTGGCGGCTGTAACCATCCGGCAGGCCGAAAATAATCAAAAAGGGGCTTCGGCAATGCATCCGCGGCTCCTTTTTTTATGGGTTCGTCTTCAGGGAAAAGGGCCTGATTCCGGCGTTCTTCAAAAGTTTGTCGGCGGACAGGGGCCGGCCGTTATCTGAGGAATCATATTGCGCGAAGCTGGAATGTTCCGGATGACAGCAATGTCCCGCTCGCCGCTGACTCGAACCATCGGGGACGCTTCAGACCCGGCCCCCGCTCCACCGCAGCTTGGTCTTGAGCACATCGAAATATTCCTGTCCGGGCATGGTGATCAGCTGAACCGGATGGGGGGATTTTTCGATGACGATGACGTCGCGGCGGTCCATTTCCAGACTGGCCTGGCCGTCGAAATTCAACAGAATATTGCAGGCGGGTTCGGAAAGACGAATGGACACCGAGGAGATGTCCGGTACGATCAGGGGCCGGTTGGTCAGGGTGAAGGGGCAGATCGGCGTCATGATGATGCCGGGGACATCCGGATGGATCACCGGGCCTCCGGCGGCCAGGGAATAGGCGGTGGAACCCGTGGGCGTGGCGACGATCAGGCCGTCGGCCCGGTAGGTGGTCAGAAACTTGTCGTTGATATAGGTGTGAATGCTGGCCAGCCGGGCCGGAGCGCCCTTGTTGATGACCGCGTCATTGAGCACGGTTTCGCAAACGCGTTCCCGGCCGTCACGGAAGACCCGGACGACCAGGCGCATGCGCGGATGGGTGGTGAACCGGTTGCTCAGGACCATTTCCACGGCCTGATACAGGTCCTCGGCAACGGTTTCCGCCAGAAACCCCACCTCGCCGAACTTGACGCCCAGAACCGGTATGGGCTGATCGCCGATCCAGTTCACCGCGCTGAGAAAGGTGCCGTCGCCGCCCAGCACGAAAATGCACAAAAGATCGGAAGGCGCCAGCATCCGATCGCTGCCGGTGAGCTTTCGGGTCAGAGACAGGCTTTCTTTTTTAACCACATCCACATGCCTGGCCTGAAGCCAGGCTTCCAGTTCGTCGGCTTTTTTCTTCGCTTCGGCATCCGCCTTGACGACCAGTCCGATTCGCTTCAAGTTTCACTCCGATCCGCTTTTTTTCGACTTTGTAAAATCAGATGTTTTCTACCGGTATGCCGACAATAAGACAAGATTTTTTTGAAGGGCTCGAAAACGGACGGCATTCCCATTGGATTTGACGGCGTTTTTCTCCGCAACGGCAAGCCGCGGTTCCTAGTTGCCTTGCAGCGCTTTCAGGCGGGCGCTGATGCCAACCGGAAAGCGCACCTCCTTGTCCAGCGATTTATAGGCATCGTCCAGCCGCTGAAAGTTTCGGGCAAAATGCCGTTGAATATCGGAAAGTTCGGGATGAGGGCGCAGGATTTTGCCGCCTTCCATAACCGTTTCCAGCAAAGTTTCGGCGCCCTCGATGCTTTCCTCCCGGGCGCCGATGATATCTTCAAGGTAATGCCCGGCGCCGTCGGATTTCCGGAAAACCTGTTTTTTGCCGGCCAGGGTGATCTTGCCCGGGCTGAGTTTCCGGACGTCCCTGTCGGCAAACCGCACGATCTTGTAGACGATGTCCAGATAGGGCGCGTCCGCGGATACGCCCATCTTGGTGCCGACCCCGAATGAGTCGATCCGGGCCCCTTCCTTCAGGACTCTGTCGATTTTGAATTCATCGAACCCGCTGCTGGCAACAATCTTCACATCATGGAGCCCTTCCTGGTCCAGAATTTTTCGGACCTCCTTGCTCAGCGCCGCCATGTCTCCGCTGTCCAGCCGCACACCGATCAGGTGATTGCCTTTCTGCCTCATCGATCTGGCCACGACCGCCGCGTTTCTGGCCCCTTCGACTGTGTCGTAGGTGTCGATCAGAAACACCGATTGATGCGGAAAGGTGTTTGCGTAAGCGGAAAAGGCGGCCTGTTCGTTCTCAAAGGCCTCGATATAGGAATGCGCCATGGTGCCCGAGGGAGGAATTCCGTAGCGCATGGCCGCATAGACGTTGCTTGTGGCCGCAAATCCCGCGATGCGGGTGCATCGGGCCACCAGGTTGCCGGCGTCCCATCCCTGGGTGCGCCGCAGGGAAAAATCGATGAGCGAGCGCCCCTGGGCCGCATGCATGCATCGGGCCGCCTTGGTGGCGATCAGGGTCTGAAAACCCAGAACATTGAGAATGAAGGTTTCCGCCAGTTGGGCCTCGGGCATGGGAGCGGTGACTTCCAGAATGGGTTCGTCATGGAAAAAAATGGCGCCTTCGGGCATGGCGGCAACGCTTCCAGTGAAGCGGAAGCGCTTGAGATAATTCAGAAATGCGTCTGTAAAAAGTCCGGTGCCTTTCAGATAGGCGATTTCCTCGGAATCGAAATGCAGATTCTCAAGCGCATCGAGCACGCCTTCCAGGCCGGCCGCCACGTAATAGTTCCGGCGGCTGCCATCGTGCGGAGCGCGGATGAACGTCGAGAATACGGCGGGATCAAAGATGCCGTGTTCAAAATAACTGGCCGCCATGGTCAGTTCGTACAGGTCGGTGAACAGGGGGCTGATGCGGTTGGTGTGCGTCATGGCAGAATACGGGCTCCATATATTTTTTGCATTCGTTTGAGGGCGAATTCATGGGCTTCGGGATCAAAATCCGCCACCCCCCGCGCGGGAACGATGGGGGTATAATCCCGGTCGACCAGTCCGCCGACCGTGTCCATGACGCAGATCGAGGTGCATACGCCGACCACTTCCACCTCAACCGCGCCGGCATCCTTCAGTACTTTTTCCAGCGAGGTGCCGTAAAATCCGCTGAATCGGGTTTTGGGAAGCACGAACTCTCCGGCTTGCGGGGCCAGTTCATCGATGATTTCAGCGCCCCAGGTGCCGCGCACGCCGTGGGGGGGGAACAGGTCAAATTCCTTGTCGTCCGGGGTGTGGGAATCCTGAAGATAGATCACCGGGTCTCCTGCTTTCCGGTAGACCTCCAGCCGTTTTTGAATAAAACCGATGATGTCGCGGACCGTTTCCCCGCAGTAAAGCGCGCCGGATTCGTCGACAAAATCGTTGAGCATGTCAATAATGATCAAGGCTTTTTGAGTCATGGATCTTTCTTCCGATTTGAAGTCAGAATTCAAGTGCGGGCATAAACCGTTTTTCTCAGGGAAAGGTTGATCGAATCATTTTCTTAACAACCCTGATTATTTATGATATGAATCCTTACTTGATTTCAAGAAGATTTTTTTCTGGTCGCTCAATCGGTGCGGGTGCGAATTCCTCCAACCCGGCGGGTTCGGAAAGATTTCCATGAAGATGAAAATGATGATTTTAGTGATGTGCGCGGCGTTGCATTCCCCTTGCCAGGCTGATCCGCTTCCGGTGATTGCCAGCATTTTTCCCGTGGCGGACCTGGTCCAACAGGTCGGCGGAGAGCATGTTTCGGTTGTCACGGTGATTCCTCCCGGCGCAAGCCCCCACGCCTTTGAGCCCAGCCCCGGGCTGGTCAAGAAAATCACCTCGGCGCGCATTTTTTTCAAGGTAGGCGCCGGTCTTGAATTCTGGTGGGAAAAATTTGTTCGAAATGCCGAAATCCGGCCGGTGGAGGTTGTGCTGTCCGACGGCGTGGATCTAATCCATGAGGCGGGGCATTCACACCACGAGGATATGGAGGCGGCCGGACATCCGTCCGGCGAACACCAGGAGGGCAATCCCCATGTCTGGCTGGATCCCGTGATCGCCGCCGGCATGGTCTCAAAGATCGCGGATTCTCTGAGTCTGGCGGATCCGGTTCATGCGGATTTTTACCAGAACCGCCGGCAGCGCTGTTTGTCGGAACTTGGGGCTCTGGATCAGGATATTCGGGCCGCCGTGAGCCGGTTTTCCAGCCGCTGGTATGTCTCCGCCCATTCCGCTTGGGATTATTTCGCCAGACGATACGGACTGCAAAGCGCAGGCGCCATCGAAGCCAGCCCCGGACGCCAGCCCGTTCCCAGAGAGATCGCCGCTCTGGTCTCGCGGATCAAAGCGCATCAGATCCGGGCGGTTTTCGCGGAACCCCAGCTCAATTCCCATCTGGCCGCCCTGGTGGCCAGGGAAGCCGGAATTCCTGTTGTTTTTCTGGATCCCGTGGGTGATCCGCACAGCGAGGATCGAAATACCTATATCCGCCTGATGCGGACCAATCTCAGGACGCTTCAGGAGGTCATGCAGTGAAACCCGAATCCCAGGTTAAGGAAACCCATTATGTGGATCTGGAAGACATATGGGTGGCCTACGACCATAAATGGGTGCTGCAATCCGTTTACTTCAGCTGCGGCGCGGGCGAGATCGTCGGGATTGTCGGGCCCAACGGGGGAGGGAAGTCCACCCTGCTCAAGGTCATCCTCGGACTGGTGCGGCCCGATCGCGGAACCGTGCGTCTGTTCGGGGAAAAACCCGGCAAACGCGGTCTTCAGGAAGTCGGCTATCTTCCCCAGATTTCCCAGGCAGAGCGGTTTTTTCCGGTATCGGCGCTGGATGTGGTTCTGATGGGGCTTTACGCTCGCATCGGATTTTTCCGAAGACCGGATCAAAAAGATCGTGAAACCGCGATGGAAGTACTGAATCGCGTCGGCATGGCCGACCATGCCGGCCGTCCCTTCGGAGCGCTTTCCGGCGGACAGCAGCAGCGGGTTCATATCGCGCGCGCTCTGGCGCCTCATCCCAGGCTGCTGGTTCTGGACGAGCCCGCCACCGGAGTGGACAGCGTCGCTCAGGAGGATTTTTATCGCCTGCTGGCGGAGCTTCGGGACGCGGAAGGCTTGTCGGTGCTCATGGTGTCGCACGATATCGGAGTGATCACCGCCCATGCGGATCGCATCGCCTGCCTGAACGTTGAAATTCATTACCACGGCGAGGCCCAGGCCTGTATGATTCCGGAAAACATCGCCAGGGTGTTCGGCAGGGACCTGAAGGTGATGGTGCACGATTCACGCTGCGCCACCTGTTTTCGGAGACATTCGCATGAGTGAGCTTCTGGCCCTGGAGTTTATGAGAAACGCGTTTCTGGCCGGCATGCTTCTCAGCACCGTGCTGGCGGTGGTTTCGTTTTTCGTGGTGCTGCGCCGGTTTTCATTTATCGGCGTCGGCGTGGCGCATTCGGCGTTCGGCGGAGTGGCCCTGGGCGTTCTTCTGGGGGTTTCCCCGGTGCTTTCCGCCCTTGGATTTTCGATAATTGTTGCCAACGCCATCGGATGGATTTCCAGAAGAAAAGAGATCAGCACGGATACGGCCATCGGAATATTTTTTGCCCTGGCCATGGCTCTCGGGGTGATTTTTATCGGAATGTCGGGCCGCTACAACGTGGATCTTTTCGGGTATCTCTTCGGCAACATACTGGCCATCACGAGGCAGGAGCTTGTGATCGTCTGCGTGCTGGGAATCCTGGTTCTGGCCGGCATCGTTCTGTTTTTCAAGGAATTTCTGTTTATCGCCTTTGATCAGGAGGTTGCCAGGGTCAACGGCGTGCCGGTGACCCTGCTGGATCATTTTTTCCTGACGCTTCTGGCGGTTGCCGTGGTCATCTGCATCAAGATGGTGGGCATCGTGCTGGTTTCCGCCCTGCTGGTCATTCCCGGCGCCGCGGCCAGTCAGGTCGCCCGGAGCTACGGGGCGATGATCGGCGTTTCCATCGCGGTTGCCGTGATTTCCACCACCGGCGGGCTGATTCTTTCCTATTATGCGGATCTGGCATCCGGGGCCGTGATCGTAACCCTCGCCGCCCTGCTTTTCTTTATCGCCTTCGGCCTGGGGCGCCTGCAAAAAACGCCTCGTTGAGCCGCAACAGCAATTTTCCGCATGAATGCGAAGCCACCCGGGCGGCCCAACAATGTCTGACTCAAAATGGCGTGGCAGATATTAGTTTTCCTGTTTTCTTCGCTCTTTCAAAATAAAAAAAGGCATCTTTTTGAGATGCCTTTTTTCTGAAGAAAAAGTGCCGAGGGACGGAATCGAACCGCCGACACGGGGATTTTCAGTCCCCTGCTCTACCGACTGAGCTACCTCGGCACAAGCCGGGCTATTCATATGGGAGTCGGCCTTTTTTGTCAAGCGGAATTTAGCCAAGATCGCCAAAAAGATGTTGCAGGATGCTGCTGGCCGCGAGGGTCGCCGTCTCGGCTCTGAGAATTCTGGGGCCAAGCGATGCGGAAATGCATCCGGATTCTTTTGCCTTTCGAATTTCATCTTCCGTAAATCCGCCCTCAGGTCCGAGCATGGCAAAGATGCTGCGGATGGGGTTGCCGCAGTTCAGCTTTTCCGGATCAAGCTTTTCGGATGCATTTTCCCAGAAAACGAGGCGAAGATCGCATGATTTTCCCAGTTCCAGGGCCTGATCAAAGGAGACAACCGGGTCGATCTGCAGAATCCGGCCCCTGCGGCACTGCTTGACGGCTTCCCGGGCGATTTTTTCCCAGCGTGCCGCGCGTTCCGTTCGTTTGGCTTCCGGGCGTGGAACCGACCGGTGCGCGACAAAGGGAATCCACCGGTGGATTCCCAGTTCGGAAAGCGGTCGAATCAGATCTTCCATTTTGCGGTCTTTCAACAGAGCCTGTGCGATCGATATGCGAACCGGAGATTCGGATGCGGCCAAATACTTTTCGAGGATCTTGAGTGCAACGCCTTCGGCGGTTATTTGAAGAATTTGCGCCTTGTAATGGAAGCCGGCGCCGTCGGCAAGCGCGATCATGTCTCCGGGTTTCAGGCGCAGAACAAGACGGATGTGCCCGGCCTCCGCGCCCGTGATCAACGGGCAGGGGGAGGCAAGCTGATCCGGGTTGATATAAAAATATCTCATCGCATCGCGGCCCGCGGAAAATGTGATGTGAATCTTTGCATACAGCTCCAGTCTCTTTTTACTTGTGCATTGTCTAATATGTCTTTTGGAGGAAGGAAAGCTTTTTTTAACAAAATCAAATAGCTTGACACGTATTGGGCGCTATGATAATTTTTAACCCGGTTTAAAACTTTATATTTTAATATCAAATGGTTGCAACGGATCATCAGGAAGCGGGAACGTATAATGATGGATCATTCGGATTCCAAATCTCCCCCAAATGCCGATTTTAATCAGAGTGAAATCAGCACTTCGGACAACTCGGATGTTTCCGGGGCGGGGAAGGAAGAGGAAATTCTTGATCTGACCGATATTCTGACGGAGATTCCCGAGGCAAAATCAGAAGAACCGGTTGATCCTGCAGCATATGCGCAGGAGGTCGATGAACCGCCGATGGAGGCCGCATCCGGGTTTCCGATCGAAACTTCGCTGGAGTCCGCGATAACGCCCGAGGTGCTTGAAAATGCTTTGGAGCGCGTCGTCATGAGGATGTTTTCGGAAAAAATCGAGCCGCTTCTGGTTGAGGCGGTGGAAAGAGGCGTTCAAAAAGAGATGGAACGCCTGCGGGCGCTTTTACTGGAGGACGTTCCGGACGCCCGGAAGTTTTAGGATGCGGACCATCCTTGCGGGCGGACAAAACAGGCACGACGCTATACAGGGGATTAGACATTTAATCCCCTGTTTTTATGTCTGGATGTGAAGGATCCGGCAACACGCCCCATTTTGACGGATCATGAACATATCGCGTCGGATGCGCGACGCCGTCTTGAATGCATGCTGTTTTGCGAAGGCTATAACGAATGCAGAAAAGCCGGGCTGAAGAAATTCGAAATAATCAGCGCCGGCCGAACCGGATGCGGCAGATTTTTCCGGAGACCCAGTTACAGAAACGAGGAGTGCGATTTTATGAATTCCGGTACGATCGATAAAGGATACGAACCCCGCAGCGTAGAAGCCAGGTGGTATGAATTCTGGGAAAAGCAGGGGTTGTTTGCGGCGCAGGAGCAAAGCGATAAACCAGGCTATTCCATTGTGATTCCCCCTCCGAATGTAACAGGCGTGCTGCATATGGGCCATGCGCTGAACGTGACTCTGCAGGACGTTTTATGCCGGTATCGAAGACTTCAGGGGGACAGCGTGCTGTGGATGCCGGGCACGGATCATGCCGGCATTGCCACACAGAACGTGGTGGAAAGAAAACTGGCTGAGCAGGGGCTCAGCCGCCACTCGATCGGACGCGAGAAGTTTATCGAAGCCGTATGGAAGTGGCGGAAGGAATACGGCAGCGCGATCATCAATCAGCTCAAACGCCTGGGCGCCTCCTGCGACTGGGACAGAGAGCGTTTCACCATGGATGAGGGGCTGAGCCGGGCGGTGCGCAAGGTTTTTGTCCAGCTCTATGAGGAAGGTCTGATCTACCGGGGCCGGTATATCATCAACTGGTGTCCGCGATGCCGCACGGCGCTGGCCGATCTTGAGGTGGAACACGAAGAGCTGGACGGCTGCCTGTATCATGTCCTGTATCCCTTTGCCGAAGGAACCGGCGGCATCGTTGTGGCGACCACCCGTCCGGAAACCATGCTGGGGGATACGGCCGTGGCGACCCATCCGGAAGATCCCCGATATGCGGATCTGGCCTGCAGCGAGGTCATCCTGCCCCTGGTGAATAAAAAAATTCCCGTCATCAAGGATGCTTACGTGGACATGACCTTTGGAACCGGCGGGCTGAAGGTTACTCCGGCTCATGATCCCAATGACTTTGAGATCGCCTCGCGTCACCATCTTCCGATTGTGAAGGTCATCGGAGACGACGGAACCATGACATCCGACGCCGGGCTCTTTGAAGGCATGGATCGGTTTGAGTGTCGAAAGGCGGTGCTTGAAGCGCTCGAGGAACAGGAGTTGCTGATCCGGGTTGAGCCTTACCGCCATGGCGTGGGGCATTGCTACCGGTGCAAGACCGTCGTGGAGCCGAATTTATCCAATCAGTGGTTTGTGAAAGTCAAACCGCTTGCCGAAAAAGCGATCCAGGCGGTTGAGGACGGCCGGACCCGGATCATTCCAGAGACCTGGGCCAATACCTATTTTGACTGGATGCGCAATATCCGGGACTGGTGCATTTCCCGTCAGATCTGGTGGGGGCATCAGATTCCGGTCTGGACCTGTCTGGATTGCGACGAGGTGATCGCTTCGGTGGAGGCGCCGGAGTCGTGCCCGACCTGCCAGAGCGTCAACCTCGAGCAGGAAACCGACGTTCTGGACACCTGGTTCAGTTCGGCGTTATGGCCCTTTTCCACCATGGGATGGCCGGATCAGACGCCGCTTCTTGAAAAGTATTATCCTACCGCTGTTCTGGTGACCGCATTTGACATCCTGTTTTTCTGGGTGGCCCGAATGATGATGATGGGGCTTCATTTCATGAATGACGTGCCCTTCCGGGATGTGTACATTCATGCCCTGGTCCGGGACGAAGAGGGCAAGAAGATGAGCAAGTCCAAGGGCAACGTCATCGATCCGCTGACCATCATCGATGCCTATGGTACCGATGCGTTCCGGTTCACGCTGGCCGCCTTTGCCGCTCAGGGACGGGATATCAAAATGTCCGAAAAACGGGTGGACGGATACCGGCACTTTATCAACAAGCTCTGGAATGCGGCCCGTTTTTCGCTGATGCATCTCGACAAGGGGCGCTCCGCGATACCGGCTGAAAATCTTTCCCTGGCCGATCAGTGGATTCTCGTCAGGCTTCAGGGCGTCAAGCAGGCGGTGGCCGAGGCTCTGGATGCCTATCGTTTCAACGATGCGGCGGGCGCTTTGTACCAGTTCGTGTGGCATGAGTTCTGCGACTGGTATCTGGAAGCCATCAAGCCGGCGCTGTATGGAAAACTGGGCGAGCCGGAAAAAGAGGCATCTCTGAGCGTGCTCTGGTTTGTGCTCAGAGATACGCTGATTCTGCTGCATCCTTTTATCCCCTTTGTGACCGAGGAGATATGGCACAAGCTTCCGGGAACCGAAGGCTCGATCATGAAACAGTCCTGGCCTGAAACGAATCTTCCCTTTGACGTCCAAACCGCCCGGAATGCCGAATCCACAATGAACCTGGTTTTCGAAGTGATTACCGCCATTCGAAATGTCCGGGGCGAAATGAATATTTCACCTTCCTTAGCCCTGGCCGTTGTGGTTCAGTCCGATGAGGACATGGTTCTGGAGAAGCTTCTGGAAAATCAGATGGAGATCGTCGATCTGGCCAGGCTTTCGGCCCTTTCGATCCAGAAGCCGGTTTTGCGGCCCAGGGCTGCGGCTGCGGCCATTGTTCAAGGCGCCACGGTTTTCGTTCTTCTGGAGGGCATTATTGATTTTGCCAGGGAAGCCGGTCGTCTGGAAAAGGAAATCGAAAAATTGGCGACCGAACTTGCCGGGGTTTCAAAGAAGCTCAACAATGAAGATTTTCTGAACAAGGCGCCGGCTGATGTGGTGAAAAAGGTCGTTGAGAAGCATGCGGAGCTGATTGAAAAACAGAAAAAGCTGCAGGCGAATCTGGAGAGAATCCGTTCCATGATTGAGGTTTGATCCGGCCGGCAAGTGATGATGGAATTGCATATGAATGATAAATCAACACGCGAAACGTCGATGCCTTTGTTCCTGCACGGCATTGATCCGCTGATTCATCTGGCGCTGAGCGAGGACATCGGCGCCGGAGATATTACGACGGGTCCTCTGGTTTCACCGAAACTTCAGGGAAAAGCGGTCATCATTGCCAAGGAGTCTCTGGTGGTTGCAGGCCTGGATGTGGCCCGCCGCGTATTTCGAACGCTGGATCCGGAAACGGATTTCAGAGCCTGCTGCTGCGATGGGGACCGGATGTCTCCGGCCGATGTGGTTGTGGAACTCGAGGGCCGGATGACCACTCTGCTGACCGGCGAGCGCACGGCGTTGAATTTTCTTCAGCGCATGTCCGGCGTCGCCACCCATGTGCGTTCCTATGCGGATGCGCTGAAAGGAACCCGCGTCCGCCTGGTCGACACCCGAAAAACCACGCCGGGATGGCGGGCCCTGGAAAAATACGCGGTTCGCATCGGCGGGGGGTGCAATCACAGGGGCGGCCTTTTTGACGGGGTGCTGATCAAGGACAATCACATCGCCGCCTGCGGCGGCATTGAGGCGGCGGTTTCCAGAATTCGAAACCAGTTGTCCCATCTGGTCAAAATCGAGGTCGAGACGTCCACCCTGGAGGAGGTGAGACAGGCGCTTGCTTCCGGAGTGGATGTGATCATGCTCGACAACATGAACATCGATCAGATACGCCGGGCGGTGGCGATCATCGATGGAAAAGCGCTGGTAGAGGTGTCCGGAGGGATCACCAGAGAAAACCTGCACGACCTGGCCCGGACCGGGGTGGATGTCATTTCCGTCGGAGCCCTGACCCATTCGGCGCGCGCGGTGGATCTGAGCATGAAAATCCACCCTCCCGAATAAGCGCATTCGCTCATGATTCCGATTCGGGATACGACGCCTTCCAGAAGTTATCCGGTGGTCAACATGATGATCATCGGGGTCAACGTGAGTGTTTTTCTGGTGCAATTGGCTCAGGGGCCGGGGCTGGATCATTTTCTGTACACCTACGGCCTGGTTCCGGCCCGGTACAGCCAGCCGCAGATTTCCTTTCACTTTTCTTGGTTTGAGCAGATTTTCGCCCTGATCAGCTTCATGTTTCTGCACGGCGGTTTCTGGCATCTGCTGGGCAATATGTGGTCGCTGTTCATCTTCGGCGACAATGTGGAAGACCGGCTTGGGCCGCTTCGATACCTGGTTTTTTATATGCTCTGCGGATTGACTTCCGGTCTGACCCATCTGGTTTTGAATCTGCATTCCAATCTGCCGACCATCGGCGCCAGCGGAGCGATTGCGGGGGTGATGGGCGCTTATTTTGTTCTTTATCCCCGGGCCCGTATATTGACCCTGATACCGATATTCTTCATTCCCTATTTTTTGGAGATACCGGCCTTTTTCTTTTTGGGGCTCTGGTTTCTTCTCCAGTTCTTCAATGCAGCGGCCGCCTCTGCGGACATGAGCGGCATCGCCTGGTGGGCCCATATCGGCGGGTTTGTCTTTGGGATCCTCTTTCTGAAGCTTTTATCGGCGTTTCCGGCCGTGCCCGGCCGGCTGCAAAAGATGACGGAAAAGAAAGGCACCAGCCGGTTGCAGGTGATTCAGCCTGTTGGACCGGGATCGGATCTTAATTTATATGCAGCTATTTCGGTATCTTCCCATGAGGCCGCCGCCGGCGCTCGGAAGCTGGTCGATATTCCCTGGGGCTTTCACAGCCGGCTGTTTCACGTCAACATTCCGCCGGGAGTCCGGCAGGGCAGCGTGCTGCGGCTGAAGGGCATGGGCAGGGCGCTTCCCGATGGTCAAAGGGGCGATCTGTTGCTCAAGGTCATGATTGCCGGAACGGATGGTCAAGGGAATGAAGCCGGGAATTAAGAAATTTTGGAAAAAGCCGGCAGGACGGTTACCCGATTCCGGCCGGCCTGCTTGGACATATACATGGCCCGGTCCGCGCGCTGGATAAAATCGGTGAGGTTTTCCTGGGGTACATACTGGGTAATGCCGCCGCTGACGGTAATCGAGGCGGTTTTCCCCGAATCGGTGAAAAACAGTTGTTCCGACAAGGCGTGTTGAATGCGGACGGCGACGGATTCGGCCGCAAGTAGGCCGGTTTCGGGCAGAATCATGGTAAATTCCTCGCCGCCGTAACGATAGCCCGAGTCGGCTGATCGAAGATGCTTCCTGATGATCTTGCCGAAACAGATCAACACGCGGTTTCCCTCCTCGTGGCCGTAGGCATCGTTGTATATTTTAAAATGATCCAGATCGAACATTACCAGGGCCAGATCCCGTTCATACCGAACGGCGCGATCCGCCTCCGCAGCCAGCTGGCCGAAAAAATGCCGGGAATTGTAAAGCCCGGTCAGATCATCCGTAATGGACAGCTGACGAAGTTTGTCCACCATCAACCGGCATTCGCGGGTCATGTCGCGTTCCCGAAGCACGCGCTTGAGCCGCAAAGCCAGTTCTTCAAGACGAATCGGTTTGAAGATGAAATCGCTGGCGCCCATACGGATCGCCTGCGTATAGGAGTAAGTCTGTGCATATCCGGTCATCACGATGACCTCGGTGTCGTGGTTTGCCTTGATCAGTGAGGTTAATTCCAATCCGCTGATGCCCGGAAGTTCGATGTCGGTAATTACTGCATCCACGGGTTCGGTCCTGAGAAGTTCGATCGCTCTTTCCCCGCTGTCTGAGGTGAAACAAGCATAGCCGGTCATTTCAAGATAGGATTGAATCGGTTCGCGGATGCTTATTTCGTCATCGACAATGAGAACGCGTTGTGCCATTTTTGATTGTTCGGCGTCCATTTTTTGATTATAGTTTCATTTTCGAGAATGAACCCATTTTTAAAAAGAAAGTGAACGGAAGCCTCAAAAAATATATTTTGTTTTCTAACCGTTGGCAGCAAGGCTGTCAATGAAGTTTTCAAGGGCACTTTAACTGTCCGGAATGATCCATTTCGGGATGATTCAGGACTTATAGCAGATAAAAGCAGAATGCGGCGCAATGGAAAACATTCGGAACTTTAGTATTATCGCACATATTGATCACGGCAAATCAACGCTGTCGGACCGGCTGATTCAAAAAGCGGGAATTGTATCCGACCGTGATTTCAAAGACCAGATTCTCGATACCATGGAAATAGAGCGGGAGCGCGGAATCACCATCAAAAGCCAGACCGTGTGCATTCCCTACAGGGACGTCGACGGACAGACCTATCACCTGAACCTGATCGATACGCCGGGGCATGTGGATTTTACCTACGAGGTCTCCCGCGCCCTTGCCTCCTGCGAAGGCGCCCTTCTGCTGATAGACGCCAGCCAGGGCGTGGAAGCTCAGACCCTGGCCAACCTGTATCTGGCCATGGAACATAACCTGGAAATCATTCCCGTGATCAACAAGATCGACCTGCCTTCCGCGGACATCGAACGCGTGAAGGCGCAAATCGAGGAGGACCTGGGCCTTGATCCGGAAACGGCCATTCTGGCCTCGGCCAAGGCCGGTCTGGGCATCGATGATGTTCTGGAGGCGGTCGTTCAAAAACTCCCGCCACCTGCCGGGGACCCAAAGGCGCCGCTGAAAGCCCTGATATTTGACTCTCATTACGATGCATTCCGGGGAACCGTCGTGCACTTTCGCATCTTTGAGGGCACCGTCAAGCCCGGAGACATCATTTCCTTCATGTCCAACCGGGCGTTCTACAAGGTCGAGGAGGTGGGCGTCTTTCAGCTTCAGCGAATTCCCCGAAAGCAGTTGACCGCCGGCGAGGTCGGGTACATGATTGCCGGCATCAAGACGGTCAGCGATACCCGTTGCGGCGATACGGTCACCCACAAATCCCGGCCCTGCGATGCGGCCCTGCCGGGATTCCGTGAGGCAAAACCCGTTGTTTTTTCATCGATTTATCCGGTGGCCTCGGATGGATACGAGGAGCTGGCCGTTGCCATCGAAAAGCTCAAGCTCAACGATTCGGCCCTGGTTTATGAGAAGGACTCCTCCGCGGCCCTGGGATTCGGATTTCGCTGCGGTTTTCTGGGCCTGCTGCACCTCGAGGTGGTTCAGGAACGCCTGGAGCGCGAATACGATCTGTCCCTGATTCTGACGGCGCCTTCGGTCCGGTATCAGCTCGTCATGAACGACGGTTCCAGAATGGTGATCGACAATCCCGCCCTGTATCCGGATCCGACGACCATCGATCATGCGCTCGAGCCCTTTATCAAGGCCACCATCATCGTTCCCGACCGGTATATGGGGGTGGTGATGAAACTGTGCCTGGATCGCCGCGGAATCAACCGCAATTACCAGTATCTGACCAGCAACCGCCTGGAAATGGCCTTTGAGCTGCCCCTGGCCGAGGTGATCTATGATTTTTACGACAAGCTCAAATCCGTGACCCAGGGCTACGGTTCCTTTGACTACGAGCTCATCGACTACCGGGAAACCGATCTGGTCAAACTCGATATTCTGATCAACGGAGACCGGGTGGATGCGCTCTCACAGCTGATTCACAAGGACCGGGCCGTGGAACGGGGCCGGTCGGCCTGCGAGAAACTCAAGGTCGAGATTCCCAGACAGATGTTTAAAATCGCCATTCAGGGGGCCATCGGGGCCAAGATCGTCTCGCGTTCCACGATTTCCCCGTTCAGAAAGGACGTGACCGCCAAATGCTACGGCGGGGATATCACCCGCAAACGCAAGCTTCTGGAAAAGCAGAAGCAAGGCAAGAAGCGGATGAAGATGGTCGGCCAGGTCATGATTCCGCAATCGGCGTTTCTTTCGGTTCTGAAAACCGATCAGGATTAAAAACCGAAGGTTTGCCGTTTCCTCGCAAACCTTGCTTAAAGGACAGGAAAACAGCATGGGGAAAACCATTGCCGAAAAAATCTTTGATTTTCACCGCGTCGATGCGCCGTCAGATGAGATTCAGGTCATTCGGCTCGATGCGGTCTTCTGCCATGAAATCACGACCCCGACGGCCATTCTGGATCTGGTGAGCCGGGGAAAGGACCGGGTGTTTGATCCGTCCAGAATCAAGGCGGTCATCGATCACGTCACCCCGGCCAAAGATTCCAAGACCGCCCTTCAGGGGAAGATCCTTCGCGACTGGGCGAGAAGGCACAACATCAAGGACTTCTTCGATATCGGTCGAAATGGCGTGTGTCATGCGATTTTTCCGGAAAAGGGATTTGTCCGCCCCGGGTATACGATCATCATGGGGGACTCGCATACCTGCACGCACGGTGCTTTTGGCGCTTTTGCCGCCGGCGTGGGCACCACCGATCTGGAGGTGGGCATTTTAAAGGGCGTGTGCGCCTTTCATACGCCCCGAACGATCCGGATCAACATCGTCGGACGACCGCCGTCCGGAGTCTATTCCAAGGACATTATTCTCTCCATCATTCAGCGTCTGGGGGTCAACGGCGCCACCAACCGGGTCATCGAGTTCGACGGTCCGGCGGTGCAGGCCATGAGCATGGAAGGTCGAATGACCCTGTGCAACATGGCTGTTGAGGCCGGCGCAACCTGCGGCATCTGCCGGCCGGATGAAACCACGGTGGCGTATCTCTGGGAATTCATCAAAAACGAGTTCGAAAGCCCGCGGGCGGCGCTTGCGGCATACGGCGCGTTCCGCCCGGATGCGGACGCCGTTTACGACGCCGTGATCGCGCATGATGTGTCCGAACTGGAGCCCCTGACCACCTTCGGATACAAGCCGGATCAGGTCAAAACGGTCCGGGAAATGCAGGGCGTGCCGATCGACCAGGTATATATCGGATCCTGCACCAATGGACGCCTGGAAGATCTGCGGGCTGCCGCAGACGTGCTTCGGGGCAGAAAAATCAGCGACCGTGTTCGCGGCATCGTCTCTCCGGCCACGCCGGATATCTTCCGGCAGGCCATGAATGAGGGCATTCTGGAGGTGTTCATGCAGGCCGGGTTCTGCGTGACCAATCCCACCTGCGGCGCCTGTCTGGGTATGAGCAACGGGGTTCTGGCCGAAGGAGAGGTCTGCGCCTCCACCACCAACCGCAATTTTAACGGCCGGATGGGCAGGGGCGGCATGGTTCACCTGATGAGTCCGGCCACCGCGGCGGCCTCCGCCGTTGCGGGCTTTATTGCGAATTCACCGTTATACAAGCCTTGAGCTTGACGTTATGGGAGAGGCGATCATGAAAGCGTTTGGCGGCAAAATCCTATTTTTGAACCGGTCCGATATCAACACCGACGAGATCATTCCGGCAAAATACCTCACCGATATCTCCAAGGAGGTTTTGCAACCCTATCTTTTCGAGGACTTGAAGATCGAGGGGTTCAACCCCAAAACCGACCTGCGAAATGTCGGCGTAGTTGTGACCCGCGCCAATTTCGGCTGCGGTTCCTCCCGGGAACATGCTCCGTGGGCGCTGGAGGCCAACGGAATTCACCTGGTCATCGCGCAGAGCTTTGCGCGGATTTTCCGGCAGAACATGTTCAACTGCGGCATGATGGCCGTCGAGCTGCCCGCGTCTACGATCGATCACCTGTTTGATGCGTATTCAGCATCCGGCGCCAGCCTGCAGACCGACTGGGAAAACCGGTGTTTTCTGATTCAAAGCAAGGCCGGTATTGAAAAGATCGCCTTTACGGTCTCGAAATACGACCGGTCTCTGGTTGAGGCCGGAGGGTGGGTGGAATACGCGGATGCCAACTACTGACCGGAAGCAGGGTCGTTTTTGACCGCCTTCAGTCCGTCCTGATAGCATTTGCCGGCGTACCAGTTCATTTGCCGGCATATGCCCCGGATGATTTTGACCTCCCTGGCCCGAAGCGGAAGCCGGTTGAAAAATTTTCTCAGAAGGTTCATCCAGTAGTCCGGATTTTCCCGGTTGATGAAGTCGATTCTCACCAGAATATCCTTCAACTGTTCATACATGCCCTCCAGCTCATGGCGGCTGGCAAGCCGGGGAACGAAGGAGGTTTCGGCCCGCGGCAGACCGGCGCAGAAAACCTCGTAGCAGATGACCATGACGGCCTGAGCCAGATTCAGCGAGGAAAACTGAGCGGTGGGAATGTTGACCAGCAGGTGGCACAGCCTCAGATCCTCGTTGGAAAGCCCCCGGTCTTCGGGTCCGAAGACAATTGCAACCGGATTGCTTTGGGCGACGGAAACGAGTTTCCGGGCCATCTGGGACGGAGAAGCCATGGCCTGCCGCTGCTCGCCCAGCCGGGCCGAGGTTCCCACGATATACCCGTACGGGGCCAGGGCCTCCTTCAGATCGGAAAAGACCCGGATCTTCTCAACGACGGGCAGGGCCGCATGCGTCGCCATTTTTTCGACCTTTGAAAGATCGAAGTTTTCCGGACTGACCACGAGAAGATCCTTCATACCCATATTCCGGACAACCCGGGCCGAAGCCCCGATATTTTCAGAATACCGGGGCTTTTGCAGTACGATGGAGACGTTGTCGAGCCGGACGGCGTTCATCCGGCGATTTCAAAGCTGTTGAAGAAATAACCGATTTCAAAGGCCGCGGTATCCGGGCCGTCGGATCCGTGCACCACGTTTTTCTCGATGTCCGTGGCAAACTCTTTTCGAATGGTCCCTTCTTCCGCCTTCCTGTAATCGGTTGCACCCATCAGCTTCCGGTACCGGGCGATGACGTCCTCGCCCTCCAGCACCATGACCACCACCGGGCCGGAGGTCATGAAATCAATCAGACTTTTGAAAAAAGGGCGTTCCTTGTGAACGGCGTAGAAGCCTTCGGCCTGGCGTCGCGTCATGTGGATCATCTTCATGGCGATGATTTTCAGGCCGTTTTTCTCCAGCCGCCGGACCACCTCTCCGATCAGTCCCCGGCCGACGCCGTCGGGTTTGATGATAGAAAGCGTTCGTTGCATTTTACTTTTCCTTTCAAATGGTTTTGTTTTCAGGGAGCCATACCAGAAGCGCCCTTGCAAGTCAATCCGCGTGCAGGCCAATCGCATATTTTTATTGGGAGTTTTGGGCTTTTCATCGGTCTTGACCTGGCCCGAAGCCATGCCGTTTTCCCCGGCCTCTGACCTGTGGATCGCGGTCTTTATTCGAACAGGGCAGCAGTTCAATGCGAAATTATTGACAAAGCAAGGCGTTGTTGGTAGACACAAAAAATCGGTGAAGGCGCGTAACCGTAATTTTCGACAGGTAAGTTTCCGGAAAGGACTGAAACTGTTTTGACCAAGATGCTTGAAAAACAATTCGTCATCGATGCCCTCACCACCCGGGAGCCCTGGCGCATTTTTAAAATCATGGGTGAATTCGTCGAGGGCGTCGACGCGCTTCATGAGCTGGGACCGGCCGTGAGTGTTTTTGGATCCGCCCGGGTTTTGCCGACCGAACCCTATTATAAAAAGGCGGAAAAAATCGCTGAACTTTTTGTGAAAAGCGGTTTTGCCGTTATCACAGGCGGGGGCGGCGGCATCATGGAAGCGGCCAACAAAGGCGCGGCCAAGGCAAACGGCGTCTCTGTCGGCCTGAATATCATTCTGCCGCACGAACAAAAACCCAACAAATATGCCAATACGCGAATCGAGTTCAAATATTTCTTTATCCGCAAGGTCATGTTCCTCAAATACGCTCATGCCTACATCGTCCTGCCGGGCGGATTCGGCACTCTGGACGAACTTTTCGAGGCAATAACGCTGATTCAAACTCACCGCATGAAACCGTTTCCCGTAATCCTGGTGGGCTCGGAATACTGGACAGGAATGATTGAGTGGATTCGTTCCAGTCTGTTGTCGGAAGAAAAGATTTCCCCGAAAGACATGGATATTGTTCAGGTCATGGATGATCCTGAAGAAATTGTCAGAGTGATTCAAAAAACGGTCATTGTCTGAAAACGGCGGTCTGAAAATCGGCCCCAAACCGACCGCAACCCGCTATCCGAGTATGTTTCTGTCTGAAAAGTCCCCGGGCCGATACGGAAATTCTATGGATTTAATTGAATTGGCCAAAAGCAGCGGTCTGATTCTGGACGGCGGCATGGGAACGATGCTGATCATGGCAGGCCTGACCGGAGGCCGGGTTTCGGAATACTGGAATCTTGAAAACCCGTCGGTGATTGAAAAAATCCATCAGGCTTACATTGACGCCGGTGCGGACGTGATTACCACGAACACTTTCGGCGCCAGTTCCCTGAAACTCAAAAAGGCGGGACTCGAGGATCAGGCGGAATCGATCAACCGGAAGGCGGTTGAACTGGCCCGAAAGGCGGCCAAAGACCGGTTCGTAGCCGGAGACATCGGTCCGACCGGAGATCTGATGGCTCCATTCGGTCCGGTTTCAATAGAACAGGCCTTTGACAGCTTTGCCGGGCAGGCCTCCTGCCTGGCCCGGTCCGGGGTGGATCTTTTCCTGATTGAAACCATGTTTGACGTTCAGGAATGCCTGGCCGCCGTCAAGGGCGTCCGTTCCGTATCCGATCTGCCGATTTTCGCAACCCTGACCTTCCGGAAAACCGCCAGGGGCTTTGCCACCATTATGGGAAACAAGGTTTCCGAAAGCCTTGAAGCGCTTCAGGATGCCGGGGCCGTCGCGGTCGGCGCCAACTGCACGCTGGGAAGCGATGATATGGTGGGGCTTGCGGAAGAAATTCGCGCCGCCATTCAGGGGCTGACCATCGTTCAACCCAACGCCGGCAGCCCGCAGACCCGGGGCGCTGACATTTTTTACCCTGAAGACAGCGATTATTTTTCGGACCGGATTGTAAAAATCAAAGCCCTGGGCATTGAAATCGTCGGCGGTTGCTGCGGAACCACGCCGGAATATATTCGGAAAATCCGCCAAAAAATTCAGCCCGCAACCTGAGAGGGGATGATCCGATGCCGCGGGAAGCCCTTACGGATCTTGAAAAGGAAGACGCTGTCCGGCTGCTGCTGGATTTTTTCCACCGCGCCGTGATTCATCATGCCCTGTGGTTTACCGAGGTCCGCCATCAGATGGGAATGGAAAAGTCCCTTGAAGCCCTGGAAATTGTTCTGGAAAAGAGCCTGCCGCTTCAGATGGACCGGCTGTCCAGAGTCTTTGGATTTTCGATGAAAGACGGGCTTCCCGAACCCTTGCTTTCATTTTCCCGGCAGGATCTGTCCGGCCTGCTTCAGGCGACGGCGGTCAACTGGCTGGCCAATGACGGGATCTGGTTTCAGGCCATCGAACAATGCCGGGGCATGAACGACGCCAAACGCTGCAATGATTCCTGCTGGGCCCGGTTTTCCCCTTTCGAGGCCTGGAGCATCAAACGGTTCCTCAATCTTTCCGAAGCCCCGGGCCTGGACGGGCTCAAAAAAGCGCTGAGCTTCAGATTGTATGCATGCATCAACGCCCAGAGTTTTATCGATGAAACGCCGGAAACCATCGTTTTCCAGATGAATGAATGCAGGGTCCAGTCGGCGCGAAAACGCCGGGGGCTGCCCGACTATCCCTGCAAGTCCGGAGGGCTGGTGGAATATGACTATTTCGCCCGCGCCATCGATTCCCGCATAGAAACCGAATGCATCGGATGCCCGCCGGACCCGCACCCAGACCAGTGGTATTGCGCCTGGCGTTTCCGCATTCGGCCATAAATTCAGAAATCATTCGGAGGTTTGGCAATGAAGGCAATGGTCCTGAATCGAATCGGCAGCATGACCCGGAACCCGAACCCGCTCGAATGGACGGACATGCCGGTTCCGGACCCAAAACAAAGGGAGATCCGTATCCGTATTTCGGCCTGCGGAGTCTGTCACACCGAACTGGACGAGATCGAGGGTCGAACGCCACCGCCGGCGCTTCCCGTTATTCCGGGCCATCAGATCGTCGGGCGCGTGGATGCAAACGGACCGGGGGCCGGAAGATTTGCCATCGGCGACCGGGTTGGCGTTGCCTGGATTTATCACGCCTGCGGAACGTGTGAATTCTGCCGGCGGGGGGATGAAAACCTCTGTCCTGATTTTCAGGCCACCGGCCGGGACGCCCACGGCGGATATGCCGAGTACGCAACGATTCAGGAGGATTTCGCCTTTCCGATTCCCGAGGTGTTTTCCGACTCAGAGGCCGCTCCCCTGCTTTGCGCCGGCGCGATCGGCTATCGCTCCCTGAATCTGACCGGACTGAAAGACGGCGAAAATCTGGGGCTGACCGGATTCGGGGGATCGGCCCATCTGGTCCTGATGCTGGCGCGCCATCTTTACCCGAAATCACAGGTCTTCGTTTTTGCCAGAAGCCCTCAGGAAAGGGATTTTGCCAGGGAGCTGGGAGCGGTATGGACCGGTTCGACCGAAACCATGGCGCCCGAACTCCTGCACGGCATCATCGACACGACTCCGGCCTGGAAGCCGATCGTCCGGGCGCTGAAAAACCTG
Source organism: Desulfobacteraceae bacterium UBA2245 (assembly GCA_002347265.1). Taxonomy (GTDB): domain Bacteria; phylum Desulfobacterota; class Desulfobacteria; order Desulfobacterales; family UBA2245; genus UBA2245. Next base: position 57,371 of record DDYB01000020.1, read on the forward strand.
CAAAGCGGCGGAAGGCTGGTGATCAACGCCATTCGAAAGGAAAGCGCGGATCAGACCGAGCTTCTGAATCTGAGCTATCCGGAACATCTCTGGATGGAAAAAGAAATCAAGAGCGTGGCCAATGTCGCCCGCAGCGATGTTGAGTCGTTTTTGCAAATCGCCGCGAGAATTCCGATTCGGCCGGAATTCTCCGAGTTTGATTTATCCGGCGCCAACAAGGCTCTTCAGGAACTCAAGCAACAAAAAATTCGCGGTGCTAAAGTCTTGAAAATCGGCGATTGAGCAGGCGCTTCGGCAGTAAATCGCGGCAGTGCCATGCGGATTTTTTGAAATTGCGGATGCGATTCGCGCTGAAAAGATGCGAGGTCCGGATTCCGGTGCTTTTGGTGTCGAAAATTGGGGGCAATATTCTCCGGCACGGAAGTTCAAGAACAATGGAGGGGAAAACGGCGCGAAAACGCAAAAGGGGAGGGATTGTCAACCTCTGGAAAAAATCAGATGGTTGACTTCGGCTTTGCGCGCAACAGGCTATCCGCCCAGCTGATTGGCCAGCGTCTTGATTTCATCGGCAATCTGGTTCAGCAGTACAGACACTCCCATGCTTTCCGACGGCGTCAGTCGCCCCCCGGTTCTCCTGTCCTCGCAGTAAAGATCCGCCAGCCCCTTGAGCCGGGCGATTGGCGTGTACATGCTTAAAAAAACGGTTTTCGGGTTTCTGATTTCCATCATAAATAAATTTTCCTTTATTCAAACGATAAATTATATTCAATTATTGTTTTTAAACTTATAAACTAGTTTTTTCAATTTTGTCTATAGGAAATTTAGCCTATTTTGATAGGAGAATATCCCATTCCGCCCACTTCAGGCTCTATAATAGGCGATCACAGCAGCCGATTTTCTGCTTTATCCAACAATTCAGCAAATCTTGTGCCACCTGATTGAATTGAGATTTTGATTTTATTTTCAGATACTTGAAACATATTCACAGCATATCTTTGTATCTGACGCGTTTCAATATTATGAGCATTGTATAGAACTTTTCTGTATTTTCATATTTCCCTGCCCCGCAAATAAAAATTTCCGGCCAAAAATTGTTTGTCGAATCTTCTTTGAATGCAGTATCGGAAATTTTTCAGCCGCCCCGGCAGCCTTTTTGTTTGGAAGTCGGTCGTGAACTGCCAGCGGAATCTTTCGGAAGGCTTTTGAATCGGGGATGCATTTTTATTGACATTCGTTCTGAGTGCGAATACAAATACCCCACTTTTAATTTCGTTTTCAATCGGTCTGGAAAGGAGGTTTGGGAATATGTATGTTCCAAGGTATCTTTTTTTTACCAAAGGCGTCGGCGTTCATCGTGAGAAGCTGGCTTCCTTTGAAAATGCCCTGCGCAATGCACGCATCGCACATCTGAATCTGGTGATGGTTTCTTCGATTTTTCCGCCTCACTGCAAAATTTTTGACATAGAAGCCGGGTTGTCCCGGTTGGAACCCGGAGAAATAACCCATTGCGTCATGGCGCGCGAGCAGATCAACGAAGCTGGTCGAAGAGTCGTGGCCAGCATCGGCCTTGCCATTCCCGCTGAACCCGGCCGGTACGGATATCTCTCGGAACATCACGGTTTCGGGCAGACAGAGCTTGAAGCCGGGGAATACGCCGAAGACCTGGCCGCCTCCATGCTTGCCAATACGTTGGGCATTGAATTTGATCCGGACAAGGATTACGATGAACGCCGGGAAGTTTACAGCCTGAGCGGAAAAATCGTAGAATCCCAGCACATCAGCCAGGCCGCGCTCGGCGCGGAAGGCCATCTGTGGACCACCGTACTTGCAGCGGCTGTTTTTGTAAAATAATTCATGACGATAAAACCGTTTACCCAGTTCGGCGGCGTCGAAGTGCCGGACGCGGGATTTGAAAAGGCGCGGATCATCGTTCTGCCCCTGTGCTACGAACATTCGCCCTCCTATGGCGCCGGCAGCGGCGCCGGGCCTTTTCACATTCTCGAAGCATCCGTGCAGCTCGAACGCATGGAAGAGGAAACCCTGATCGACTGGGGGCTTTTCAAGATTCATACCCTGCCGCCGATGACGCCCTGTGGATCGCCCGAACAGGCGGTTGCGGACATGAAAACTGCCGCCGAAAAGATCATGGCAAAGGGAAAATTTCTCTTGTCGCTGGGCGGCGATCACGCCATCACAATCGGTCCGGCGATCGCTGCTTCACGGATCTATCCGAATCTGGGCATTGTCCAGGTAGACGCTCACATGGACCTTCGCGATCAGTGGAACGGCAGCCGGTACAATCATGCCTGCGTGATGCGCCGGATCGATGAAGAAGCCGGAATCCCCATGGTCCAGGTGGGTATCCGGGCATTTTGCGCGGAAGAACTCGATTATGTCCGACGCCGGAATCTTCGGCCCGTGTATGCGCACACCATCGACCCGGCCGACAATTCCTGGATTCAGGAGGCCGTTGAAAGGCTGCCGGAAAACGTCTACCTGAGCATCGATCTGGACGGTCTGGACCCATCGGTGCTGCCGGCAACCGGAACTCCCGAGCCCGGCGGCCTGAGCTTCCGCCAGCTCATTTCGCTGATCAAGGCGGTCGGCCGCGGTCGGCGGGTGGTTGCCGCCGACATCAACGAGCTTGCCAAAATTGAAGGGTCGCAGGTCTCGGAATACACGGCCGCCAAAATCGCCACCAAGATCTTCATCCACTGCGCGGATCGGGAAGCGGTTTTCCCGGAAAGGGGGAATCCGTGATGCCGGCTGTCGATTCGCTGCCCGAACGCATGCGGCAATTCGCCCATCAGATCACGCCCTCCTCATGGAACGTTGTACTTCATCCGGGACAGAACCGCTGGATCGCCAATACGCTGAACCTGCTGCTATCGGTCAAATCAGGCCCTTTTGAAGTGTTCACCGATTCCGAGGGCCGCCTGTGCGGTCCGGACACGCCGGGCGCCGTTCCCTGTCCGGCGCTGCTTCGAGGAAATCTTCTGTACACCCCGCTTGACGAAATGAAGATCAATTTGCCCGGAACGGCGGCTCATGGGGTTATTCAGATATGGCCTCGCGCCGGAGACTGGAAGGAACTGATTGTCGAAGCCCTGGCCCAGACGGCTGTGTGCCGGTATCTGGCCTTTCAGGCCCGGATCCATCGAAGTGAATTCACCACGGCGTTTTCCAGGCCCGATATTCCATCCGGCGACCCGCTGCATCAAAAAGCAAAACAGCTGTTTCAAAAACGAGCCGCTCGTTTTTTCGTCCAATGATCCGCCTTTGCGCCAATGCCGGCTCTCGAAATCAATTTAAAATTCAAAGCCTTCTTTTTCGGTTGATCAATCCGCGGATCTTCATTAGGATGCCTGTTTAATTATCACTGAAAAGTTCATCGGCAAACACGATGAATCAGCGGCAGCATGTCATCTTGATGAAGCGATTTGAACCTCTGAGGAAAATGTCTGAAAATGGAAAAGCACGAAAGCCGTCGCTATCCTTCCGTCAAAGCGGTCTCGGACGCCGACCGCATCAATATGGTCAAGGAAATCTTTGCCACGATCACAGGAAAATATGATTTTTTAAACCGCCTGCTCAGCCTGCGCCAGGATGTGGCCTGGCGGCGCCGGGCCGTCGGCGCCATGCGTTTTTTCAAGACCCGCCGCCTGCTGGACATGGCCACGGGCACTGGCGATCTGGCTATCGAAGCGGCCCTGGCTCATCCGGCCATTCAGGTGATCGGCATGGATTTTGTGGGTGAAATGATGGGCGAGGCTCGGAAAAAAATCGACTGCAAAAAACTTTCCGGCCGCATCAGTCTGGTCCAGGCTGACGCCCTTCGGATTCCGGCTGCGGACAACAGCTTTGACGTTTCAGCCATCGCCTTTGGCATTCGAAACATTCCGGAACGCCTGGCGGCCCTAAAAGAAATGACCCGGGTGGTGGTTCCCGGCGGCCGGGTGCTGGTGCTGGAGATGACCTTTCCCCGCAGATTGTTTTTTCAGAAAATCTACGATGTTTATCTTAACCGTCTGCTGCCTCGCCTGGCCCGTGCGTTTTCCCCGAATCCGGCGGCCTATGAATATCTGGCCGACTCGATCATGAACTTTCCAACGGCGCCGCAGTTCGCTCGTCTGATGGAACAAGCGGGCCTGACAGACATCGAGATGCATCCCCTGACCTTCGGCATCACCTATCTTCATGTCGGTCATAAGCCGCAAATGCCATCCCGGCCGGACCGTGAAGATCATAAAAGAGGCTGAAAATTCCGAATGCGTCAGCCACGGGGTTGCATTTCCGGGGGAGACGGCTCAAGCTTGAAAAAAATGTTAAAACAGCCCAAACACCTTGCCGGTTTTCGTGTCCACGTCAACCCGTCGAAACGCCGGGTTGGATCCGGTGCCTGGCATCAGGCTGATATCCCAGGCGCAGGGACATAAAAAACGGGCCCCGGAGTAGACCAGTATATCGCGTATGGGAAGCGCCCAACCTTTTGGAACGCCTTTTAAACGCGGATCATGGCTCAGGCTCAGATGGGTTTTGACCATGACCGTGGCAAAATCATCGTACCGGGGATCTTCTTCCAGTCGTCTGGCCTTGGCTGCGGCATCCGGACTCCAGGCAACACCCTCGGCCCCGTAAATCTCCCTGGCGATCATGGCTACCCGGTCTCGAAGTTTCATCTCCTTTGGATAGAGAAAATGAAAATTCGGCTCCTCATTGCAGGCGTCGATCACCGCATCGGCCAGCTCCAGGGCGCCATCGCCGCCCCTGAGCCAGTGATCGGATACGGCGAAGCGTGCACCGGCCGCTTCGGCGGCCCTTCGAACCAGATCGATCTCATGGGCGGTGTCCGTATAAAACCGGTTCAGGCATACCACCGGATTCATGCCGGATTTTCGAATGGTGGCAATATGGTGGATCATGTTTCCCAGGCCCGTTTCCACCAGGGTCAGATCCTCTTTCAGGTACGCTTCGGGAAGAGCCAGACCCGGGGTGACCCTGGGGCCGCCGCCATGCATCTTCAGCGCCCGGATCGTGGTGGTGAGCACCGACACATGGGGTTTAAGACCGCTGAGGCGGCATTTGACGTTCCAGAACTTTTCAAACCCGATGTCCGCAGCAAATCCGCTTTCGGTCACATGGTAGTCGAACATCTTCAGGCCGATGCGGTCGGCGATGATCGAGGACTGGCCGATGGCGATATTGGCAAAAGGTCCGGCATGCACCATGCACGGCTGGTATTCCGCTGTACTCATCAGTGTGGGGTTGATGGTTTTCCGCATCCAGGCGGTCATGGCCCCGCCCACCTCCAGGTCGCCGGTGGTTACGGGATTGCCGCTGCGGTCAAAGGCTACGGTGATCTCATCCATACGCTTTCTCAGGTCTTCCAGATCACGGGCGATGGAAAGGATCGCCATGCATTCGGAGGCCGGTGCAATATCAAAGCGGGACTGCATGGTAAAGCCGTCATGGCGGCCGCCCATACCGATTACGATATTTCGAAGGGCCTGAGCGCAGAAGTCGATTACCCAGCCCATCTCGATCCGGGTGGGGTCGATGTTCAGTCGTCGCATGCCCGTCAGTCGCTCGAGCTGTTCGTCGTTGTAGTTGCGTTCGTGCTGCATGCGGGCGGTCATGGCCACCATGGCCAGATTGTGGGCGTTCATGATGTCGTTGATGTCATTGGTCAGGCCCAGGGAAAAATCCGTCATCGGAATCAGAAGCGCGTTTCCGCCGCCTGCCGCCGTGCCTTTCACGTTCATGGTCGGTCCGCCTGAAGGCTGGCGCAGAGCGCCTCCCACCTTCTTTCTCCGCTTGCCCATTCCTTCCATCAGCCCCAGGGAGGTGGTGGTCTTCCCTTCTCCCAAAGGCGTGGGGGTGATGGCGGTCACCTCGATGTATTTTCCATTGGGTCTGTCCCTGAGCCGGTCGATGATTTTTATGAAATCCAGCTTGCAGAGTCTTCCCATGGGAAGCACCTCGTCCTTTTCAAGCCCGAGAATCTCACGCCACTGATCGGGCATGGGCATGTGTTCTTCGGCCGCTTCGGAGATCTTCCAGTCTTCCATTTCAAGAGGATTGTGTGCCATAATTTGCATTCCTGATTTAGTTTTGTCTAAATTCTATTAAAATCGGATCGTTATCATGGCAGGAAGACCTTTGACAAGAAGTTTTGCAGTACAGGAAAAATAAAACGCGTTGCGGCGGGGAATTTTTTTGGCTAAGAACGGCAAGACGATGTCGACACGATTCGTGTCCGAACATGCAGCCGGCTCATTCCGCTTGCGGGTTTTAATCGCGGCTGCTGCGTCCACATGATTTCAAATGGGGATATCATGAACCCGAGCATCTTCGGTTTTCAATGAGGCGCGTAAAAAAGGCTAATCGACCTGAGTCGATTAGCCTTTAAGGAAGAGAAAAAGATGAAATTTGCGGTTGACTATTCTTAATGCAAACGGGGTGCCAAAATTCAAATTTCAAAAAATATTTAGAAACATCTCATATCATATTAAATTTATTTGATTTTTTTTAACATCACGCCGCTCGGAATTCCTAAAAGCCGATATTTTTGCGCAAAGACCTTGCCGTAAGTTCATATTTTTAAACTTCAAATCCCAGGAGGTCCTCAAATTCCCTGAATTTAAAGGCTTCCGGCGCAATTCCGAAAAGTTCAATATTTTGAACTTGCGGCTGTTATTCATGAAATCGATAGATTCGTTCACCTTTTCGATCCATTCCGCACCGGGGGAGTTTCATTGAAAGATCGCCAGTGCCCTGAAGACCGAGTTATGCCAAGTGGGTTTTCCTGCCAAATGGGTGCTGTCCGCCCGGATTTCCATGTGACAGTGGCGCTCAATGACACCTGCTCCCCTGTGACCGCTCCGACTTTCATGCTTGACGTTTACTGTCAGGCGCACAAAAGAAGAGGGTGTTGAGTTTAAACTCAATACCCTCTTTGAATATCGTTGGTGCCGAAGGCCGGGCTCGAACCGGCACGGGCGTGGCCCACTACCCCCTCAAGATAGCGTGTCTACCAAATTCCACCACTTCGGCACAGACGCTTTATTTCTGGCCTGCGGGCTGAGGAGGCGTCTCTTGCGGCTGAGAGGCCTGATCAGCGGCTGCCGGCTTTTCCATATCGGCTTCGGGCGCCGTTTGGGTTATGGGCGCTTTGGCGTTCTCCATGACCGATTGCCCTGTCTTGTTGCTCGACATATAGGCAAGCGTCAGTGATGTCAGCATGAATACAATCGCCGCCACGGTAGTTGCTTTGCTCAAAAAGGTCGAGGCGCCGGTGCTGCCGAAAAGCGTCTGACTGGATCCGCCGCCAAAGGCGGCGCCCATATCGGCCGCTTTTCCGGTTTGCAGCAGGACAATTAAAATCAGGGCCACACAGACAATCACATGTATTATAACCAGCACAGCTGACATTGGATTTTTTCTAACTTTTAAAATTGTATGATCTGGCTGAAAACTTCTGCTTCCAAGCTCGCACCGCCTACCAGAGCGCCGTCCACATCCGGCATTTCCATGAGTTCCCTGATGTTGCCGGGTTTGACGCTACCTCCATATAGTATTCTTATGGATTTGGCAAGCGGATTTGAAAAAATCTCTTCCATAAGCCCGCGCAGGAACTGATGGACTTCCTGGGCCTGCGCGCTGGTCGCGGTTTTGCCCGTACCGATGGCCCAGACAGGTTCATAGGCGATCACAAGTGTTCGAAGCGCTTCCGACGAAAACCCTTTTAAGCCGAATCGGATTTGTTTGTCAAGCACGGAAAAAGTTTCTCCGGCATCCCGCTGCTGCTCGCTTTCTCCTACGCACAGAATGGGAATCAGCTGATGGAGCAAGGCGGCCTGAATTTTTTTATTGACCGTTTCATCGGTTTCTCCGAAATACTGGCGCCTTTCGGAATGCCCGATGATCACGTAGGAACACCCCATATCCTTGAGCATGACAGGTGAGATTTCACCGGTGTAAGCACCCTTCGCTTCCCAGAACATGTTCTGGGCGCCCAGAGCGACCCTGCTGTTTTTGACGGCCTCGGCCGCATGGGACAGAGCTGTAAACGGGGGTGCGATCATAATATCCACGCCATCAACCTCTTTGACTCTGAGCGCCAGTTCGGCGGCGGTTTTAAAGGCCTCCGGCCCGGTTTTGAACATCTTCCAGTTCCCGGCAATAAGCGGCGTGCGGTTTTTCATGGCATCCAGTTCCTTTGATGTTTTCGGGTTAAGATGGACGGCCGTGCGCTTGGCCGTGATTTTCGTTTCTTACGAAAACATGATCCCGGGCGCGGATAAAACAGGCAGCCGTTCAGTCTGTCCGCCTGAGTGGTTGCCTTGAAGCCGGCATGTCAAAGCTGGGCGCCGATCATGGCTGCCATTTCCACCATCCGGTTGGAATAACCGGTTTCATTGTCGTACCAGGACAACACCTTGACCATGTTGCCGGATACATGGGTGGTCTGGGCGTCCACAATGGACGAAAGAGGGCAGCCGTTAAAATCGACAGACACCAGTGGAAGTTCGTTGAATCCAAGAATGCCGGCCAGGGGTCCCAGGGCGGCCGATTTGAGGGCGTCGTTGACATCGGTGACGGTGACGCCGGATTTTTCAACCGTGGCCACAAAATCCACGATCGAAACATTGGGGGTTGGAACCCGGATGGCCAGGCCGTTGAGCTTTCCGGAAAGTTCCGGCAAAACCAGGGCGACCGCCCGGGCGGCGCCGGTCGTTGTCGGAACCATGGAAAGCGCTGCAGCTCGGGCCCTTCGAAGGTCCTTGTGTGGAAAATCCAGAAGCCGCTGGTCGCCGGTGTAGGCATGGACTGTGGTCATCAGGCCGGACCGGATGCCGAAATTTTCAAGCAGCACCTTGGCCACCGGAGCCAGGCAGTTGGTGGTGCAGGATGCATTGGAGATGATGTGATGCTGCTTGGGCTTGTACTGGGATGAGTTGACGCCCATGACGATGGTGATATCAGGATCTTTGGCGGGAGCCGAGATGATGACCTTGCGCGCGCCTGCGGAAAGATGCTTTGATGCGCTGTCCCGGCCTGTGAAGAATCCTGTGCACTCGGCGACAACGTCCACGCCATAGCTTTTCCAGTCCAGGCTGTCGGGATCTTTAACCGAGGTGACGGCGATGCTGCGACCGTCGACTTCAATGCTGCCTTCGCGGGCATGCACGGGGCAATTCAGCTTTCCGTGAACGGAGTCGTAAGCCAGCAGATGCGCCATGACCGCCGGATCTGACAGATCATTGATGGCTACGACTTCAACTTCGGGATGGGTCATGGCGGCGCGGAATACAAGTCGGCCGATTCTTCCAAAACCGTTAATTCCAATTTTGATGCTCATAAAACCTCCTTGGGGTCGCCATATGTTAATGAGGCACAGCATGGATGCGCCGTACGCATATGCGATAGCCTTTTGCCGCAGAGGGAAGGCGTTCTGCGTTGCAGCACGGCATTGAAGACGGCAATGATCGTGCTGCGGGAAAATGAAGATTTCTTCAGATGTCTATTTGCTTTTCTTGTTGCCTTTAAGGATTCTGCTTGCCAGAGAGATGCTCTTTTTGCCGTAATCTTCGACACACTGGGCCAGATCTGAGATTTCCATGGTCCTGCGAGCGCTTTCAGCCTTGATTAAAACGGGAAGATTGATGCCGGAGAGAACTTCCACTCTGCCTTCTTCAAGAAAAGAATAGCTCAAATTAGATGGCGTTCCTCCGAACATGTCGGTCAGAATCAATATGCCCTTTTTCTTGTCGACTTTTTTGATTCCCTCGATGATTTTGGCGCGCAGTTTGTCCGCATTTTCCTTCAGATCAATGGAGACAGCCGTGACCCCTTCCGGTCGATGGCCGAGAATAAATTCGGTGGCCTCGATGAGCGCTTGCCCCAACTGACAGTGCGTTACGATTACGATACCGATCATGGTGCTCCTTATTCGCAGATCATGTTGCGCCTTCGCGCCTGAATTCAAACAGGTTTTTCATCGAAAACCTCGACCCTCACTGGTCGATGTCCCGGTGGCTGATTTTAACACATCGTTGCTTCCGGAGGATATGATCAAAAACAGCCTCGGCCACAGCAACCGATCGATGGCGGCCGCCTGTGCATCCGACAGCGATCGTCAGGTACGCCTTGCCTTCTTTTTCATGCAATGGAATAAGATAGTCAAGCAGATCCAGATATTTGTCAAGAAATATAAGAGTTTCCTCATGATTCATCAGGTATTGTTTAACCCGCTTCTCTTTCCCGCTGAGCTCTTTTAATTCGGCGACAAAATACGGATTGGGCAGGAATCTGACGTCCATGATCAGATTCGCCTCATGGGGAATGCCGAACTTGAATCCAAAGGAAAGGATGCTGATGGTCATGGGGGTGAACTGCTTGCTCTTCTGCGCGATTTCGAAAATGATCGATTTCAATTGATGGACATTGTAGCGCGATGTGTCGATGATCTTATCCGCAGCGCTTCTAAGCGCGAGGAGCTGATGCATCTCGGCCTGAATGCTTTCGGAAAGGCTCTGATTCCGTGAAAGGGGGTGGTGCCGTCGGGTCTGGCTGTAGCGCTGGACCAGAATTTCCCTGTCGGACTCAAGAAACAGGATCTGGTAATGATATCCCTGCTCTTTCAGCCGCTGAAAAACCGAGGGGTATTCGGCTATAAAACTTTTTTCCCGCAAATCCATGACAAAAGCCAGACCGGAGATTTCGGAAGGACTTTGCATGGGAATTTCCAGGAACTTGGGAAGCAGCACCACGGGCATATTGTCGACGCAGTAATAGCCCGCATCTTCAAAAGCGGCCAGCGCAGTGCTTTTTCCTGAGCCGGAGAGGCCCGTGATAATCGTTATGCTGAGATGCTTCACCCGGGGTGTCCGTAATGTGATGAGACGCTTAAAAGGGTTTTGTGATCCGCCTTTTAATCAGAATTCATCATCATCTTCTTGAATGATATCGTAAATTTCCTCTTTGCTCTGAGCGGCTGTCAGACGCTCTTTGAAAGGATCGTTTTTTAGAATTCTGGAAATGCGGGCCAGAAGTTTCAAGTGGTCTCCCGCGGAGTTTTCCGGAGTGAGCAGCAAAAAAAAGATGTGGGTAGGTTTCCCGTCCATGGAATCAAAATTCACGCCCTTACGGCTCAGACCGAATCCCAGGATCAGAGAGTTCAGGCCTTTTACCTTGCCGTGAGGAATTCCGATTCCACCCCCGATCCCCGTGCTGCCGAGCCTTTCCCGATCCATGAGGATCCCGACGAGATTTTGATGGCTGACGCCGGAAATCCGGGAGATTGGCGCGGCGAGTTCTTCAAGAATCCCCTTCTTTTCCTGAGCCTCAAGGTCGATAATAATCGCATCTCGAGGCAACACATCTAAAATTTTCATTTCAAGTTCACCGGAGGGCGCGGATGGCGGCACTGCAGCCTCCGGCGCCCCATATATAAAATAAGGGGCATTAAGCCATGGGTTCGATCAACCCGTAATGGCCGTCTTTGCGGCGGTAGATCACATTGACCTGATCGGTTCGGGAATTGGTGAATACAAGAAAATTATTGTTTACCAGATCCATCTGCATAACGGCCTCGTCAACATCCATGGGCTTGTATTCAATGCTTTGAACCATGATCTGACGGTCGCCCGCATCTTCAGGCAAATTTACGGAACCTTCCGCCATTCGCTCCAGGCCGCTTTTAATTCCGCCTCTTCGATCTCTGGTTTTCTGCTTGCTTTTTTTGATTTGTTTTTCCAACTTATCCAATACCATGTCAATGGCTGAATACATGTCGTTGGTTTCTTCTTTGCCGACAATATTGAGCCGGTCGCCGATAATGTTGATTTCGGCGATATGACGGAATTTTTCGACGGAAAGTACGACATTGGCTTCCGCGGGGTTATCAAGGAATTTGTCAAAGCGATCCAGCTTTTCCCCGACGTAAGATTTCAGGGTTTCGGAGGGGTCAAGGTTTTTAAATGTTACAGACGTCTGCATAGAACGGACCTCCCTAAAATTTTTTTCGTTTATTTGATGGCAGGACCTTGAGCATTTCCCGATATTTGGCGACAGTTCGCCGCGCGATATCGATATTCTCTTTCTCTAAAAATTCAGCGATTTTGCTGTCGCTGAACGGCTTCCTGGGATTTTCGCTCTCAATGATCTGCCGAATCCTTTCCTGTACGCTGGCCGAAGCGATCGCATCGCCATGGACGCGATTAATAGAACTATTAAAAAAATATTTCAATTCAAAAATGCCTTGCGGCGTGTAGGCGTATTTGTTGGTTGTCACCCGGCTGATGGTCGATTCGTGCATGTTGATGTCCAGCGCTACATCTTTGAGCACCATGGGTTTCAAGTGTTCGATTCCTTTTTCAAAGAAATTTTTCTGAAATTTCAGAATGCTTTCCATGACCCGGTAAATGGTTTTTTGACGCTGATGAATGCTGCGGATCAGCCAGGCGGCGGAGCGAAGTTTCTCCTGAATATAGCCCTTGGCCTGATCGGGGAGATCCGATCCCTTTTTGAGGGAATGTTTGTAAAAGGAGTTCACCCGAAGCTTGGGAAGGCCGTCATCGTTGAGAACGATGACAAAATCGTTTTCTATTTTGTAAACGTATATGTCCGGAGTAATGTATATGGGCTCATCATCGCTATACTGCCGGCCGGGACGGGGTTCCAGCCCCTGGATGATTTTAACGGCGGCTACGACGTCTTCGATGCCGACCTTGAGCGCACGGCTGATGGCTTTGTAATTATTGTTTTCCAGATGGTTGAGATGATTTTCTATGATGGCGGTGACGATCGTATTATCCAGTTTGAGATGACGCACCTGGATCAGCAGACATTCCCGCAGATTCCGGGCGCATACTCCGATGGGATCGAAGACCTGCATCTTGACCAGTAATCTTTCGACGTTTTCTACGGGGCAGTTGCACTGTCTTGCGATTTCTTCAACCGCAATATCCTGAAGATACCCATCCCGGTTCAGATTGCCGATGATTCTCGAACCGATGTCTCCCTCTTCCCGGGTGGGAAAAATCATCATCAGCTGCCACATGAGATGTTCTTCGAGAGATTCCTTCTTGGAGATAAAGGATTCGAAGCTGGGAGTTTCTTTTTTTTCGTATTCCGCATGAACCCGTTCCGTGGAGTTGTATTCATCAATATAGTTATTCCAGTCGATCTCATCTGGAATTTTCTCCTCGATGGTCACCTCCTGGACCGGCATTTCGGAGGGAAGCTGCTCAGCCTCCTCAAGGTCTTCACCCGCTGTTTCCACGACTTCTTCAAGGGCCGGATTTTCCTCCAGTTCCTGGCGGATCGTATCCATCAGTTCCAGCCGGGACAACTGCAGCAGCTTAATCGCCATCTGAAGCTGCGGCGTCATCACCAGCTGCTGTGAAAGCTTTAAATGTTGTCTGAGTTCAAGCGCCATATTGCAATCTGAAATCTTCTCCTAAATAGAAGCGCCGGGCCGTTTCGCTGGCTGCAATCCATTCCGGCGGACCTGATTCAATAACCCTTCCTTCATTGAGTATATACGCCGTATCGCATACCCCCAAAGTTTCCCTGACATTGTGATCCGAGATCAGAATGCCGATGCCCCTTTCTTTTAGATGCGCGATAATTTTCCTAATGTCAATAACCGCCAAAGGATCAACCCCGGCAAACGGTTCATCGAGCAGAATAAATGACGGATTGGTGGCCAGCGCCCGGGAAATTTCCAGCCTTCGACGTTCTCCGCCGGAAAGCTCGCTCGCCTTCTGGCTTGAAAGGTGGTGGACCCCCAACTCCCGCAGCAATTGTTCCGCACGCTTTTCCCGAAGGGATCGGCTCAGATCAAAGAGCTCCAGAATCGCAAGAATATTTTGTCTGACCGTCAGTTTCCGGAATATGGATGTCTCCTGGGGAAGATAACCCACTCCCTTTCGGGCGCGCAGATACATGGGATCATCCGTGATGTCCCAGTCATTTAAAAAAATTTTTCCTCCATCGGACCGCACCATGCCGACGGTCATGTAAAAAGTGGTGGTTTTGCCGGCGCCGTTTGGCCCGAGAAGGCCCACCACCGACCCGCTTTCCACGCTCAGGCTCACCGAATCGACCACCCGCTTTTCGCGGTAAATCTTGACCAGATTATCAAGTGATAGTTTTGCCATTCACTGCTTTCAGGGTGCTTGTTCAGAAGGTGTCTGGAATTGCGCTTCCACCCGTCTGTCCTGGCCGCTTTCGACCTCGATACGACCGTTGGTTTGATAATAGGTGATCTGATCTCCGGATATCGTATCGCTTCCGCTGACAACTCTGGCCGGACTGCCCGATAAAATCAACACCTTTGTTTTGTTAATGTAGACGGCCTGCTCGGCTTGTGCAACCCTGTTGTCAAAATGAATCACCACGTTGCCGGAGGCAACGATTTTTTCGATCGCAGCGTTTCTGGTTTCCCCCTGTATACCTTCCTGGGCATGAAAAATTTTCAGGCTGGCGGCGGTGATGACCTTATCGTCCTGAACGGCCCGAACATTGCCGGAAAATTCTGCCACGAATTTTTCTCTATCGTACAGCAGCTGGTCTGAAGTGATCTGGATCTTGCTGGTTTGCGCGGGGTCATGTGCCGTCTGCGGCGTCTCGGCCCGTGCAACAGAAGCGCCGATCCACAGGACGGCAATGAAATGAATCACAACAGGTATGCTGATTTTAAAAAATGATTTCATCGAAGTCGCCTTTTACATGTCCGTTTAACACTGCGTTTAAGCTGTTCAAATCAAATGAAAGTGCATCTGCGCGAAGATCGAGCCCCTGTCCGGAAATGGTCACCGGTTTGTGCGACAGAATCGTTCCGGCTTTGAAGCTGTACAGCAGGTGCTCGGTTTGAAGCGTAAAGGTTTCGTCTACCGCTGAGATGTTGCCGGTGAGCTCGATGTCGTTGGAGTCCGTGTAGAGGACGCCCTTATCGGCGTTGAGCAGGATTTGCTTCTGATCTTTGAGAAAGAATACCACCGATGGCTTATCGACGATTGCCTGATGCTTTTCATCGATAAAGTGCGCGGACGGGGCGTCCAGAGTCCACTGCCTGATTCCGTTTCGAGTGGCTGTGTGGTGAATCTGATTCAGCGACAGGCTGGCCGGTTCGGATTCAGGCGCGGTTTCGGGGGTTTCATGGTCGCTCAGCCGGGACTGATAGGTCGAAAAAATTATGAAAATGCCGAACAGCGTCAGAAAAATAAGAAACAGCAGAATCCACTTGAGGCGTTTTGATAAGAGATTCGTTCTAATCAACGGCATCTGAAAAACGTTTCAATACTTTTTCCCAAAGATTCCGGGACTGGAGCAGGCACTCGCATACTTCCCGGACGGCGCCCTGGCCGCCTTTGGATTCGGTTGTCATCATAGCCGTTTTTTTGATCAACGAATGCGCGTCCGCTACGGCTACCGGAAGTCCGACGCGTTGCATCAGGGCCAGATCGGGAAGATCATCGCCGATAAATGCCATCTGCTCAAAGGCGATGTCGAGTTTTTCCGCCAACGCGCTGACAGCCATGGTTTTATTGCTCAGCCCCTCCAGAACGTGGGGAATGCCCAGCTCCCGGCACCGGTGTCGCAGGGATTCGGATTTTCTTCCGGTGGCGATGCACACCTCGATTCCGGACTCAATCAGCAACCGTATTCCCAGACCGTCTTTGACGTTAAATGTTTTGATTTCGTATCCATCTGCGCCGAAGATGATGCCGCCGTCGGTCAGCACGCCGTCGACATCCAGCACCAGCATTTTTATTTTTTTAAGGGCATCCAGAACTTCGGGTCGTGGATTCATTTGGTTTTGTGCTTTCAAGTAAAAGATGAATCGACGGGTTGTGCCGCATTTCGAATGGCCTTGAGCCGTTCGAATACTGCTTCCAGCGAGTTCAGCGGCAGCGAGTTGGGGCCGTCGCACAGGGCCTTGTCGGGGTCCGGATGAACTTCCAGGAAAACGCCGTCCGCTCCGGCCGCCACCGCGGCTCTGGAAAGCATAGGGGCGAACTCGCGCTGGCCTCCCGAACTTTTTCCCTGGCCGCCGGGGAGTTGAATGCTGTGGGTTGCGTCAAATATGACGGGCCATCCGATATCGTGAAACACCTTGATGCTTCGAAAATCGACCACCAGGTTGTTGTATCCGAAAAAGGTGCCCCGTTCCGTCAGCAGAATGCGGTCGTTGCCGGTGGAGGTGATTTTTTTCACCACATGGGCCATGTCCCAGGGGGCCATGAATTGCCCCTTCTTGATATTGAGGGGTTTTCCCGTGTCGGCGGCGGCCAGAATGAAGTCGGTCTGGCGGCACAGAAAGGCCGGTATTTGAATGATATCCAACACACTCGCCGCTGCCGGGATTTCCTGCTCGGTATGCACATCGGAGAGCACCGGAATCTTGAGATCCGATTTTATTCTGTGGAGGATTTCAAGCCCGTCGGTGATTCCCGGACCTCGATAAGCATCGATTGAAGTCCGGTTTGCCTTGTCGTAGGAAGCCTTGAAGATAAAGGGTATTTCAAGCCTTCCGGTGAGTTCTTTCAAAAAAGAGGCGATGCGGTAGGTGGTCGGGTAATCCTCGATCACGCAGGGCCCTGCGATGACGATCAGGGGGTGTTCCGGTCCGATCTGAATATTTCCAATTTTTACAACCCGAGTCATATTGTGCTGTGAGACCATTCATCGAAGACGATTTGTATGGTGTTTCGCTGACGGCAATATCGACGCCCGCCCATCGGACGTCCGGTTGCCGGGTACGGCTGCAAATCCCCATGTTTTCGATGTTTAGGGCAGTTTATCGTGCACCCCTGTAAATGTCAAGAAACGAAAAACAGGCCTTGATTAGCGGATTTTTAGCTGTTAATGTTCTAATTCAACTACATAAACAAGGACGGGATAAAACGGTTTGGCAGGAGAAAATAAAAGCTTGAAATCACGATTATGGTTGTGGCTGGCTGCGCTGATTCTGGCGCCGGCAATCTGGATTCTGGCAATATTTCTGGAAGGGGAGGCGCCGAATGCCGTGCTTGAACTGACCTCAGGCGGCATCGGCCGTTCCGGAGAATTATCCGTTTCGGCATCCGACGAGAAGAGGGGGCTAAGTCGTATATCGATCGATTTGTTCAAGGATGGGAAAGAGACGATTCTGTTCGAGAAGAATTTTGCGAGTTCAGGATGGTTCAGCGGCGGAACGGACCATGAGACTTCCTTCAAGGTCACGGTTGAGCCCGGAAAATTGGGAATATCCGACGGCAAGGCGCTTATCCGCCTGTCTGTTCGAGATTACTCGTGGCGGAAATGGCTGAAAGGAAATCTGACTTATCTGGAAAAAGAAGTCATGATCGATACCCAACCGCCTAAGGTCGATGTGCTCAGCAGAGTCCACAATCTCGGCCAGGGCGGATCCGGCCTGGTGATTTACAGGGTTTCCGAATCAGGAACAACCAGCGGGGTTCAGGTCGGCGGTAATTTTTTCCCGGGGTATGGCGGATATTTCAAAGACCCCGACATCTGTATGGCTTTATTCGCCCTTGCTTATGATCAGGGGCCTGGAACCACGATTCATGTCAGCGCCCGGGATGCGGCCGGCAACAGCGCGATTGCCGGTTTCCCCTATCATATTCGCAAGGTCCGTTATCCGGAAGACAGCATAAATATTTCAGATCAGTTTTTGAATTGGAAGCTTCCGGAATTTGCCGGTCAAATCCCATCCGATGCCCCCCAGTCGCCGGTAGACCGTTTCCTGTGGGTCAACCGCGAACTGAGAAAGCAGAGTATCGAAAAGATATGCGAAACCACCCAACAGACGGATAAGGATATTTACTGGAAGGGCGCTTTTCTGCGTCTTCCCAACTCCGCCACGCGCGCGGCTTTCGGAGATCGTCGCAAATATCAGTATGAGGGGCGCATGATCGATGAACAGGTTCACATGGGAATTGATCTGGCTTCGCTGGCCCAGTCCCCGGTTCCGGCATCCGGCAGCGGAAAGGTGGTTTTTACCGACAACATCGGCATCTTCGGCAGAACCGTTGTCGTGGATCATGGTTTCGGACTTTTTACCACCTATTCGCACTTGAGTGCCGTTGATGTTCAGCCCGGCCAGATGGTGGCCAGGGGCGAGAACCTCGGCCGTACGGGGAGCACCGGCATGGCCGGCGGAGACCACCTGCATTACGGGATGATGGTGCATCATGTTTTTGTTAATCCGCTTGAATGGTGGGACGCCTCCTGGATCGAAAATAATATTTTGTCCAAAATTGAAAGCGTGAAAAGCGGATTGAACTGAGTTGAAACTGTTGGCGCGCTTTCAGGTCGAACCCGGTTTTAGCAGAAATGAGCGTTCATGAAATCGTACAAAGTATCAAAAACCTATCAGCAGATTAATGCCAAAATTCGTTCGGGCGAGGTCGTAGTCGTTACGGCCGAAGAAATGATCGATATCGTCAGGGACAAAGGGCCTGTAGCGGCGGCCCTTCAAGTGGATGTCGTGACCACCGGAACATTTGCTCCGATGTGTTCATCCGGCGCTTTTATCAACTTTGGTCATTCGGTTCCAGGCATCAAAGCATCCAGGGTCTGGATCAACGATGTTCCGGCTTATGCAGGCCTGGCGGCGGTGGATTGCTATCTTGGCGCTACGGAACCCGCCGAGGATGACCCCCTGAATAAGATTCATCCCGGGCAGTTCAACTACGGCGGAGGACATGTGATCGAAGACCTTCTGGCCGGCCGCAAGGTTTCCCTGAGAGCCGTCGGATACGGCACCACCTGTTATCCGAACCGGCGGGTCGAAAAACAGATTGCCCTGGCCGATCTTCCCAATGCGGTTTTGTGCAATCCGAGAAACGGATATCAGAATTACAACTGCGCCGTGAACCTGACCCGGAAAACCATCTATACCTACATGGGAACGCTGAAGCCCATGGCCGCCAACGCCAATTACTGCTCAGCCGGTCAGTTGAGTCCGCTTTTGAATGATCCCTATTTCAGGTCCATCGGGCTCGGCACCCGTATTTTCCTGGGCGGCGGCGTTGGATATGTGACCTGGCACGGCACGCAGCACAAATGTGAGGTCGAACGTACATCGGAAGGTGTGCCGATCCGGCCTGGAGGGACTCTGTGGCTGATGGGGGATATGAAAACCATGAGCCCTGAATGGATCCGGGGGGTCAGCATTCAGGGCTACGGTTGCTCAATGGCGGTGGGATTCGGAATTCCCATACCGGTTCTGAACGAGGAGATGGCCTTTTATACGGGGGTATCCGACGATCGAATCTTCACCCAGATCATTGATTACGGGCAGGATTATCCCAGCGGAATCAACAGAAGTCTTGGAACCGTCAGCTATGCGCAGCTCAAGAGCGGAACCATCGTGCTCAACGGCGAGTCGGTTCAGACCGTGCCGCTTTCCAGCGTGGTCAAGGCCAGAGAGATTGCCGGGATTCTGAAGGACTGGATCGCAAAAGGGAAATTTTTCCTGGGCGAACCTCAGTTTACCCTGCCCAGCGTCGAGTCTTCTGTGGTGGCCTATTGATTTGCGTTCAAAAATATCCGGGATGCGGGTGAATGATACGCGCTTTTATTGCCATTGAACTGCCGCCTCATGTCATCGAATCCATCGGCCGGTTGCAGGAGCGGTTGAAGTCTTCCGATTTCAGGATCAGCTGGGTCCGGCCGGAAAATATTCATCTGACCCTGAAGTTTCTGGGGGATATTGATTCCGACCGTGTTCAGGAAATCGGCAAGTTGATGACGCGGGCGCTTTCCCGGCAGGAACCGCTGGAAATCTTTGCCAGCGGATTGGGCGTGTTTCCGGGTGTTCGAAGCCCCCGGGTGATATGGGTCGGCATTGATGGGCAGGTGCAGGGCATTGCAGCGATTCAGGCGTCGATCGATCAATATCTGGCAGGAGCGGGGTTTGCGAAAGAAAAGAGAGCTTTTACGGGGCATCTGACCCTGGGCCGGGTTAAGGGGCCGATTGCCGGCCGCCTTCTTGAAGCGGCCATGAGATCGCTTGAGGATTTTAAGACGCAGGGGTTCCGAGTGGACCATGTGAGCTTGTTCAAAAGCCAGTTAACCCCGCAGGGGGCCATTTACAGCCGTCTTATTTCAGTGCCGCTGGAAAACAGACCGCCGGAGCAATCCGGGTCGCCGGTTGAATGATCACCGGCGGCGATGAACGAAGATCGGCTTTTGCAGGAGGATTGAATGAATACTTCACCGGAGAAGACAAAAGCGGTCGAGGCCGCCATGAGTCAGATCGAGCGTCAGTTCGGAAAAGGCTCCATCATGAAGCTGGGCAGCCGCCCTATTGTGGATGTGCCCGTGATATCCACAGGATCGCTGGCTTTGGACAAGGCCCTGGGGATCGGCGGAATTCCCAGGGGACGGGTTATTGAGATATTCGGCCCCGAATCTTCCGGGAAGACCACCCTGGCGCTGCATGCGGTGGCATCGGTTCAGAAGCGGGGAGGCATTGCCGCCTTTATTGACGCCGAGCACGCTCTGGATACCGAATACGCCAAGAAACTGGGCGTCAACTGCGATGAGCTTCTGGTTTCCCAGCCGGATACGGGCGAACAGGCCCTGGAAATTGCCGATATGCTGGTGCGAAGCGGCGCCGTCGAGATCGTGGTGATTGATTCGGTCGCCGCGCTGGTGCCGAGGGCCGAGATCGAGGGTGAGATGGGCGACGCCCATATGGGGCTTCAGGCCCGGCTGATGTCGCAGGCTCTGCGCAAACTGACGGCGAATATCGGGAAAACGCTGACCACCGTTATATTCATCAACCAGATCCGGATGAAGATCGGCGTGATGTTCGGCAATCCGGAAACGACCACGGGCGGAAACGCCCTGAAGTTTTACGCCTCTTTGCGGCTTGATATCCGGCGTACCGGTGCGATCAAGGACGGTCAGGATATCGTCGGAAACCGCACCAAGGTCAGGGTGGTGAAAAACAAAATGGCGCCTCCGTTCAAGGAAGCCGAATTCGATATCATGTACGGCGAGGGGATTTCACAGACTGGAGATCTGATCGATATCGGGGTGGATATCGGCGTGGTTGAAAAGAGCGGTTCCTGGTATTCATTCAGCGGCGAGCGGATCGGGCAGGGGAGGGAAAACGCCAAGAAGCTCTTAAACGAGAACAAGGAGCTTCATGACGCCATCCGTTCCCGGGTGCGGTCCGGTCTGGGGCTTCCCGAAATCAAAGAGGAACCTGCCGCTGACAGCCCGTGAAATGAAACCGGCTGGAATATGGGTTTATTAACAGATTTCAACGACGGAGCATTCGATGACAGGCAATCAGACACGCAGACTATTTCTCGACTATTTTGAGAAGCATCATCACCGGATCGTAAGAAGCTCTTCCCTGGTTCCCCAGGATGATCCGACGCTGTTGTTCACCAATGCCGGCATGGTCCAGTTTAAACGCACCTTTCTCGGAGAAGAGAAAAGAGATTACGTCCGGGCGGCAAGTTCTCAGAAATGCGTCCGGGCCGGAGGAAAGCACAACGATCTGGAAAACGTGGGCTATACGGCCCGGCATCATACCTTTTTCGAGATGCTGGGCAATTTTTCATTCGGCGACTATTTCAAGGAAAAAGCCATCGAGTTTGCCTGGGATCTGTTGATCAACGGCTACAAACTGCCTGTCGATAAATTGTGGGTTTCCGTGTATCTGGACGACGATGAGGCCCATGATCTGTGGCATCAAACCGTCGGCGTTGCGGAAGATCGCATTGTGCGCTTCGGTGAGAAGGATAATTTCTGGTCCATGGGAGATACCGGTCCATGCGGTCCCTGCTCGGAGATTATGATCGATCGCGGGGAATCCTTCGGCTGCGGCAGACCCGAGTGCCGTGTCGGGTGCGACTGCGACCGGTATCTGGAAATATGGAATCTGGTGTTCATGCAGTTCAACCGGGATGAATCCGGCCGGATGACTCCCCTGCCCAGGCCGAGCATCGATACGGGCATGGGGCTTGAGCGAATCGTGTCCGTTGTGCAGGATGTGCCGACCAACTACGACACCGATCTGATTCTGCCGATTCTGCAGAAGGCCGAAACGCTTTCCGGAAAGCGGCGCGGACAGTCCGCCGAAACCGACGTGGCCATGAAGGTGATTGCCGATCACAGCCGCTCGGCGGCCTTTCTGGTCGGCGACGGCGTCCTGCCTTCCAATGAGGGGAGAGGGTATGTGCTTCGCCGCATTCTACGAAGAGCCATCCGCTATGGGCGCCAGATCGGTCTGACCCAGCCGTTTCTGCACGAGACCGTAAAGACGGTGTTTGACATCATGAAGCCGGCTTACCCCGAGCTTGCCGATGCGTCCGCCTTTATCACCAGCGTGATTCATAACGAAGAGGTCCGGTTTTCCGAGACCCTGGATCATGGTCTGAAGCTGCTCAATGAAACTTTGGCCGATATACGGGATAGAGGACTTTTGAAGGTTCCCGGCGACGTTGTTTTCAAGCTTTACGACACCTACGGATTTCCGGTGGACATCGTTCGGGACGTGGTGCGGGATCAGAATCTCGAAGTGGATATGGCTGGATTTGAGGCGGCCATGACCGGCCAGCGTGAAAAATCAAGATCGGTCGCATCATTTTCAACGCTCGGAGATGCTTACAAGAGCCTTTCATCGCGCGGCATTCTGCCTGAATTTGTCGGGTATGATTCCCTGTCCTGCGAGTCCGAGATTCTGCTGATCGTTCAGAACGGCAAGCAGGTAAACCGGGCCGAGGCCGGCGCTCAGGTCGAGGTGGTGACCGCCGCTACACCGTTTTATGGGGAATCCGGCGGTCAGGCCGGAGATCGCGGCATGATCAGCGGGCCGGATTTCCAGGTGGCGGTTTCGGAAACGGTCAAGGACCCCACCGGTCTGATCATTCACAAGGGCAAGGTGGCGTCCGGCACCATCGAACTGAACCGGCGCGTCACCCTGAGCGTGGACCAAGAGGCCAGGGCTGCAACGGCGTGCAATCACACGGCCACCCACATTCTGCAATCGGCGTTGCGCCGGATCCTGGGAGATCATGTAAAACAGGCCGGCTCCATGGTTTCTTCCGACCGGTTGCGATTTGACTTTACCCATTTTGCCCAGGTGGATGCTGACACCCTGAATCGGATCGAAACTCTGGTCAATGCCAGAATCCGGGAAAACGCCCCCACGGGCGTTGAGGTGATGGCCGCGGAAAAAGCTTTTAAAACCGGAGCGACCGCGCTGTTTGAGGAAAAATACGGGGATTGGGTGAGGGTGATTTCTCTGGCCGATTTCAGCAAGGAACTCTGCGGCGGCACGCATACCCGGCGCACCGGCGATATCGGTTTTTTCAAAATCGTTTCCGAATCCAGCGTGGCCTCCGGTGTCCGGCGCATCGAGGCGGTCACGGGCGCTCAAGCCGTTTCCCATGCCCAATCCTGTTCAGGGATGCTGAACAGGATCGCCCAGCAGGTCAGGGAAAAGCCGGATCAGCTTCCGTCGCGCATCGACAGGTTGATGACCGATCAGAAGTCTCTGGAAAAGGAACTGGAACGGTTAAAAGCCAGGATGGCCGCGATCGAGGCGAAAAGCGCCGGCGATGAACTGCTCATGATTCAAGGCGTCAAGGTGCTGGTCAAGAAGGTGGCGGCCGACAATCCGGCCAGTCTCCGGAATATGGCCGATCAATTCCGGGACAGAATCGGCTCCGGCATTGTGGTGCTGGCCGCTTCCGCAGGGTCCAAGGCCATGCTGGTGGCCGCGGTTACCCAGGACCTGGCGGAAAGGTATCCGGCGGGCGCCATCGTTAAACATGCGGCGGCCGTAGTCGGCGGAAGCGGCGGCGGCAGACCCGATATGGCCCAGGCAGGCGGCACGATGCCCGAGAAAATCGATGAGGCCCTGGAGCGCGTCTGCCAGATTCTGGAACACTGGCCCCAGTGATGATTTCTAAATAATATCGGGATATTCTTGAAAGCCGGAAAAAAACCTGAAGCTGCGCAGAAAACAGGCGCAGATACGGTGCGTCGAAACATCATGGCGCTTTTATCCGCCGGAGACGGTTTTCTTTCCGCCCAGGAAATTTCCGGACAGATTCGGATACCGGAAAAGGATGTGTATATTCATCTGGAGCATATCCGGCGAACCGCCCGGCGATCCCGACAGGAATTAAAAGTGCTTCCGGCGAGGTGCAACACCTGCGGCTTTGTCTTTAAAAAACGGAATCGGCTCTTCAAGCCGGGCCGATGTCCGGTCTGCCGCCGGCAGCACATTTCTCCCCCTGCGTTTTCCCTGAAACCGGAGTGAGATGCCCTTTTTCGGCAATAGGGCCCCTGCCCGATGAAATGGCCGGGGGTTTTTTGATTATATTTGATAAGCTTTGTGTTAAACGCTTGATTTTTGACGAAATAAACACTAAAAAAACAAATTGAATTTCTGAAACAAGGGGTTGGCATGTCTCGCAGAATCGGAATAGACGATCTGAAGCCTGGAATGAAGCTGGCCAAGGCGCTGACCGCAAGGGCCGGCATCATGCTGCTTCCCAGGGGCGCGGAGCTCACCGAATCTCATATACAGACCCTTCGCGCCATGAGTGTTGAGAAGGTTTCAATCGCTGGACCGCCCACGCCGCAGATTACCAAAGAGCAGCTGCTTTCCGACCTGGATCGGCGTTTTCACAAGGCGGAATCCAAACCTGCCATGAAGTTTGTCAAAAAAATCGTTCAAGAACATATCGAGAGTCTCTATGAATCCAATGGATCCTGCGATACTGAGGAGCAGTGTTGAGACTATAGACTCGCTGCCGTCCATTCCCACTTCGCTGAAACAGATTATGAACCTGATCGGAAGCTCCCGGGTAACCCTGGAAGAAATCGCCAATCTGATATCCCAGGACCTCGCATTGACCAGCCGTGTTCTCAAGGTTGTCAATTCAGCCATCTACGGGGTTCCCGAACGCATATCCTCGATCAGTTACGCGATCATGATGCTGGGAATGGATACGGTCAGGGGGTTGGTGATCGGGGCCGCAGCCTTTGAACTCATGCAGAAGGTTATGGCGGGGTTGTGGCGCCACTCGATCGCATGCGCGACGGTGGCGCGGATCATCGCTGCTAGAAAGGATCTCAGGAATGTCGAAGAAGTGGCCATTGCCGCCCTGCTTCACGATGTCGGAAAGGTTTGTTTCGGATTGAAGTATCCTCTCGAACTCAAACTGGCCATGGACCAGGCTCAGGATGACGAGATTACATTGCTTGAGGCGGAAAAGGGGTATTTTGCCGAAGATCATGCCGCTGCCGGCAGGTGGCTGACCGAGAAGTGGCGGTTTAACCGGAAAATGGTGGAAATTATCGCATGCCACCATGTGCCGCGCCTTTCGTGTACGGCAAGACTGGAGACTTCAATTGTTCATTTTGCCGACATCCTCGTGCGGGCAAGGGGAATCGGATTTGCCGGAGACAAAATGATGCCGGTATTGGACGACAAGGCCTTTGATATGCTCAGACTTTCCAAACACGACATCCGGAGGATTCTTGAAGAACTCGAGGAAAGCCTCGATGAGTGATCCGCGGCATGCGATGCTGCGCTCCTTGATTCTGTTCCTGCGTAAAATCAGTTCAGAACCGAGCGAACCACTTCGGCAATCCGGTTGCAGCCGGTTTCGGCCAGCTCCGCGCTTTGCGCTTCGACCATGACCCGGCAGAGATTTTCCGTTCCCGAATATCGCACCAGTACGCGACCGTTTTCCCCCAGCCCGGTTTCAATCTCCCGAATGACGGCCGCAATCCGGGGCTCTGAAAAAATCTCGGGTTTTCGGCTGACCGGAACATTGACCAGTTTCTGCGGATAGACATCCATCAGCCGGGAAAGCGCTGAGAGGGGCCTGCCTGACCTGAGCATCGCGGCAATCAGCTGCATGCCGGCCAGAATGCCGTCGCCGGTGCTGTGATGGTCCAGAAAGATGATGTGCCCGGATTCCTCTCCGCCGATAACTGCCCCCAGTCTTTGCATGTCTTCCACCACATGCCTGTCTCCAACCTCGGAGGCATGATGCCGCAATCCGTGTTTTCTGCAGGCGAGCCTCAGGCCCAGGTTGCTCATCACGGTGGTGACCAGACAGTCTTTTTGAAGTTTTCCCAGGTTTTTGAGCATGATGGCGCAGATCAGCAGGATCTGGTCGCCGCTGAGCCGCTTTCCGGTTTCATCCACCGCGATCAGGCGGTCCGCGTCGCCGTCAAAAGCAAGCCCCAGATCAGCCCCGCATTTTACGGTGAGTTTCTGAAGACCCGCTGTATGCTGGGAACCGCATTGATCGTTGATGTTGAATCCGTCGGGCTGGTTGTGAATCACCTCCACTTGAGCGCCGAACCTCGTGAACGCTTCGGGCGCCAGAAGGCTGGCCGCTCCGTTCGAGGTGTCCATGGCGATTTTCATTCCCCGCATGGAGAGATTGTCAGGCCATACGGTGCTCAAAAAATCCAGGTATTCCTGGCCGGCGCTTTCCAGCGGATATATGCGTCCGATTTTTTCAGAGGGCGCCAGAAATTCGGAAAGATCCTGTTTTTGAACCAGCGCCTCGATATCGGCTTCCTGGGCATCGGTCAACTTAAAGCCCTGACCGGAAAATATCTTGATGCCGTTATCCCAGTACGGGTTGTGAGAGGCCGAAACCACGATGCCGGCATCGGCGCCGGCGGCACGGGCAGCAAAGGCGATCGCCGGGGTGGGCAGCATGCCGGCCAGGAGCGCGTCCGCTCCCATCGAGGCGATTCCGGCGGCAAGCGCGCTTTCCAGCATATCCGAGGAAAGCCTCGAATCCTTGCCGATCAGAATGCGGCCTCGCCCTGGCTGAAAAAACAGACGGGCGACGGCTCGGCCCACGGTCATTGCCGTATCCGCGTCCATGGGAAACCGGTTGGCCTTTCCCCGGATTCCGTCGGTACCGAAAAGTTTAGTCATCAGCGGGCTCCGTCATGGTTTTCCAATTTTGAAAAAGGTTCAGTTCCGGCAGGGCGGCGGACGCCGTCCGGCAGTAATTCCAAACCACTGTGTCCAGCCAGCGGGTTCCGTGAAAGATTGCATCGGAAGAAAGCTCCTGAATGGAGCGGATATAATTGGTATCTTCATTTTGAAGGCGATCTTCCATGGCATTCATGAATGATTTCCGATCGCTTTCTCCGACAGCGGGGTCTGCCGGCGCCTCCATGGCCTGGCTCAGCGCCTGAATATTTTCACAGAACCGGATTCGGGCGTCGGTCCCTGACAGGGAGATTTTTGAAGCTATTTTTGAAATGTTATGCGCCATGGCCCGAAGGCGTTTGATGCGCTCGGCTCCGGCCGCCTTCAGGACGCTCAGAGCGCCCTGAAGAATCTCATCTCCGAATTCACAGGATTTGAAAAACGGCTGCCGGACATATTGATACCATTGCTCCAGAGCCTGCAGGTTGGCGACGTAATAAATGTTGTTTTCAAGAATCCGCAAAATTCCGGCGTAACGTCCGGGCTTATGATCCAGAACGAGATTTTTCAATGATTTTCCGGAAATCAGCTTGTTGGATTCGGGAATGTCGTTTCGAAGAATGGTTCCGGCCGCCGTCACATTGCCGAAGCCGATCCGCACTGGTCCAACCAATCCACCCTGGCCTCCAAGGAAGATCGGCGGCTGGTTGAGCATGACCCCTCGGGGTACATCTCCGATCAGGCTGGCAGTCGTCTTGTCGCCTTCGGGCGTAAAGTTGAAATGAATAAAGGAGCTGCCGACCTCGCTGTGGTTTCCGGGACCCGTGCCTCCGGTCATCATGCAGTCGCAGAAATTGATCAGACTGCCCAGGGTGACGAAGGGAAACAGAATGGTTTGCTTCAGGCCTGCGCAGTGAGATGCGCTGGCGTATTCTTCAATCAGGCAGCCTTCTCTGACGTGAGCGCCCATTGCCAGGGAGGCGCCCTGCAGAAAAACCGACCGCCGGAAATATCCGCTTTTAAGCGCGACACCCGAGCCGATCCGGCAGTTGTCAACCGTTGCGACGCCTTCCTCGCCCAGCTGGACATGGGCGGATATGATGGTATCCTGACCGTAGATCCGGCATCCGGGATAAATCGTTACATTGTTTCCGGAAATGCGATCGATGCTCACTTCCGGCCCGATGTCGATGGAAAAAGGATTGAGAATCCGGACTCCTTTTTTTGTCAGCTGATTGATTTTATCCTGGCAGGCAAGTTCCACGTTCGGCTCCTTGAATATATACCTTAAGAAGCACTATATTCACTGAATTTTTGCGGATTTGTCAATGCCGGAATTCAGAACGGGCCGTTCTGATGAAAAAACCGTCAAACTGGATTTTGTATGATCTTTGTGATAAAGGTGGCAACGTAAAATGTTCGATTTTTGCGTTGCACGGCATCCCTGCATTAGGAACTGGATTTGCGAAGCGGCCAAGGCGAAGGGATATGAGTGAAACGCCATTTTGCCGATATCGGAAAAATGAATTTCAGGAAGAATTTCCCGATGGATCGCCCGATCGCATGTGCGCTGTTCAGAAAAAAGGTCAGCAACTGCCGGGGCGCGGCATCGGCGCCGAATAAAAGGACTTCATTCAAATGATTAAACTGTTTTTGTCGATTCAAGCGTCGACGGTTTATTTTTTTTCCCGCATGGTTCGATTGATTTTTAAAATCTCAGGCATGAGGTTTTATTTCGGAAAATGCCCGCAGGGCCTCGCCGGTCCTTGCATTGTATTTTTCCCGGTTTATCAAAATCGGCTGTTTTGCGGCCTTTCGGGAATCGTGGCTTTTAAGGCCTCCCGAAAGCCTCCGGTCCGGGCTGATTTTGAGCGGTTGAAGCAAATGCTCGGGGATCTGGAGCAAAAAGGATTGCAAACCTGTCTGACTTCCGGTCTGGACATCGCCTCGGAGTATCTGAGCGGTGGTTGTGTAAAGGATTTTTTCCGTACGACCGCGAGATTCAAATGCCGTGAGGCGTTTTACGAGATTTTCACCGACAGCCGCCTGATGGCTGAACTTAAGCAGATTCATGATCGGCTGAACGAAATCCTTGCGCATGAAACCCGAAGTTTTTCCGAGCATATGGGCCGCCTGGAGTCTTCGGCGGTGAATGTAATTTCCAAAAGAATCGACACACTGAAGGACATTTCGTGGCAGATGGCATCGGAAATTGAAGCCAATATCGAGAAGGTCAGACTGCTGATGGCCGATTATCCCGGAACCCTTTCTTCGAATTCGGTTGGCCTGTTTAAAAACATCAACGCCGTATTGAACAGCATTGACAGGCTGGAAGTGCGGGGAAGGGATTCGGCGGGGATCTCCCTGATGTTTGTCCTGGATAAGGTGCAGTATGAAAGCTTTGAGGCCGTGCTGCGGCAAGGGCGTCTGATTGATGAGTTCAAGGCGCGGCTGGAGTGGAAGGTGTTGGGGAATCGGTGCATCAACGTTCATGAACACGGGACGGAAAACCGGTCCGGTTCGATGGTCGGATTGAGCCTGACGTATAAGATCGCCGCCGAAATCGGCAGCCTGGGCGATAATGTCCGGTTTTTGAGAAAGCAGATTTCCGAAGATGTCATTCTCAAGCATCTTTCACAAATCGCCTGGCGGCATTACACCCTATCTTCCCACACCCGCTGGGCCTCCGTGGGGGTGATCGCAGAGGCCAACTGCCATCCCCTGGACAGCAGGGTTGCAGGCCGTGGAGCGGAAGGCATCATCCATGTCTGCCTGAACGGGGATATCGACAACTATCTGGAACTCAAGGCCGAGCATGAACGCGAGGGGAATCGGATAGCGCAGGAGATTACCACGGACACCAAGATTATTCCGCTTCAGATCGAGGCCTATCTTCGCAAAGGATATGATATCGTCGAATCTTTCCGCATGGCTGTTAATGATTTTAAAGGTTCTCACGCGATTTCCATGCACACGGACCTTGCGCCCGGAAAGTTTTTCCTGGCGCAGAAGGGAAGCGGTCAGGCGGTATTTATCGGGATTGCCGAAGAACACTATATGCCGACTTCCGAGGTTTACGGGTTTGTGGAGGAAACGTCCAGCTATATCAAAATGAACGGTGAAACCGCCGTGAACGAAAAAACCGGAGAAGCCGGCGGGCAGATCGTCATTCTCAATCAGCAGTCTGCCGGGGGACTCAGCGGGATTGAAGCCATGCATTATGACGGAACTCCCATCTCACTTGCTCCGGAAGACATTCAGCAAACCCGTATCACATCCAGGGACATCGACCGCCAGGGACATCCCCATTACTTTTTCAAAGAAATCATGGAATCGCCGGCATCGGTTGAAAAGACGATTCAAAACCGGTGGAAGCATATTCCCGGTTCCGAAACATCCTGTGCCGTCTTTCTCGATGAAGCCGAGTTTCCCGCAGCGCTTCGGCAGGCGTTTGCCGGGAACCGGATTCGAAGGATTTTTTTTGTCGGACAGGGAACCGCCGGCGTCGCCGCCCAGGTTTGCGCCGATATTCTGCATTATTATTTAAATGATCCCGAACTTCCGGTCTGCGCGCTCAAATCCTCCGAACTCAGCGGATTCAGGCTGATTGACGGCAACAACGGCAGGGCGATGTCCGACACGCTGGTGGTGGCCATCACGCAGTCCGGAACCACGACGGACACCAACCGGGCTGTGGATATGGTCCGCGCCCGCGGCGCCTATACTCTTGCCATCGTCAACCGGCGGGATTCGGACGTGACTTTTAAGGTCAACGGCGTTGTATACACCAGCAGCGGCCGGGACATCGAGATGTCCGTGGCTTCCACCAAGGCTTTTTATTCCCAGATCGTGGCTGGCGCCATGGTCGCTCTTTTTATCGCGCAACTGAAAGGCGCCCGTGATGCCCGGTTTGTCACCGGGGCCGTCCGGGAGCTTCGGGAACTTCCCGGTCATATGCGCACCATCCTTTCCGGGCATGAAAAGATCGCTGCTTCGGCAAAACGCCTTGCCGTCACGAAAACCTACTGGGCTACTGTCGGAAGCGGTCCCAACAAGGCTTCGGCGGATGAGATCCGAATCAAGCTCAGCGAGCTTTGCTACAAGACCATTTCATCGGATTTCATCGAGGATAAGAAACATATCGATCTTTCCTCGGAACCGCTGATCATTGTTTGTGCGGCCGGCGTGCGCGAGGCCGTCATCGGGGACATTATCAAGGATACGGCAATTTTCCGCGCCCATAAAGCCACTCCCGTGGTGATTGCCGACGAGGGAGATCACCGGTTCGATCCGTATGCCGTCGACGTCTTTCACGTGCCCAGAGTCAGCGAGCAGCTCGCTCCGGTGGTCAATACTCTGGTCGGCCATATCTGGGGGTATTACGCGGCTCTGGCGATCAACGAGGGCTCCCGGTTCCTGTTTGCTTTCCGGCAGGATATCGAGAAAATCATAAGGGATTATTCAAGCCGGGGGCTGGATATTTTCGAGATTATTCTGGAGAAGAGATTCCGCGAGAAGATCGCCCGGTTTGACCATGAGTTCAGGCGGCGGAAGGCGGAAAAACGGTTTCCCACCGCCATCGGGTTCGAGAAGATGGTGGATCTGACCCTGCTTCTGAAATATCTGGCCGGCAAACTTCCGGTTTCTGAATTTGAAATGGACTTCGGCGCCAAGGGAAAGGCCCTGAACATTGTCAACACGCTGATGGAATGCATGGGGGAGTTCATTAACGCGATGGCCCGTCCGGTGGACGCCATCAAGCATCAGGCCAAAACCGTGACCGTGGGCACCAGCCGGATCAGCGAGAAGGTCGAGGGCATTCTATTTGACAAACTGGCCGAGTACAACCTGAGCGTTTCCCGGCTGACTCCCCGGAATATACTGGTCCTGAGAAACCTTCAGGAGATCGTCTCGAGGATCGAAGGCGAGATCTTATATCGCATCAGCGGGCTCAATCTTCTGGGAGAGCCGACAGAGGAGACCACCATTCAGGTCATCAAGAAGTCCGGTTTGCCGGCTTCGATCCCATCCCGCGTGGAAACCGACACCCGTCTGAA
This sequence comes from Desulfobacteraceae bacterium UBA2245, assembly GCA_002347265.1. GTDB lineage: Bacteria > Desulfobacterota > Desulfobacteria > Desulfobacterales > UBA2245 > UBA2245. The sequence goes on from DDYB01000020.1 coordinate 89,381, forward strand.
AGGCACCAAGCGTATCATCGTTCGTCAGGGAAATGTCTACATCGGAAGGGGCCTCAAGGATGATCGAAAGATTATTGTGATCCCGCTGCTTTCGGAATTTCCCGCGCCGCCGGTGATCGACTGTCTGCTCCTGCTGAATTTCGATTTTAAGGAAAATGTTTCTCTGGATGCCAGAATCAAGGCCCTGGGCGGAAAATGCGAGCATATTAAAAATATTGTTCAGGAGAACAGCATCCAGTGGGATAAGGCGATGATCGATCGCGTGAAAATCGAGGATCTGTTCGGAATTTCAGCTGAAAAAATCGCCGAACAGATCATTGCTCAATTACGGTGAGGCCGATGGCAGGCATGGGAAAGGGCGTTTCGGCGGGTGTGTTGCGGGCCGTTCCCCTCTAACAGGCTGTTGAAAAACTGCGTCCGAGGCCGCCATTCAGCGTTGCGCGGCTCTCGCCAATGCTCACATATGCTTGAATATGCTGCGCTTGTCGCATCGCCGCGCGCCTTGCCTGACGGCCTGATTCTTGTTTTTCAACACCCTGCTAATATAGATGAAGACCTCAGGTTGAAGCCTTTCCCCGCAGATCCGCATAGCTGATGGCGGCCTTGACGAAATCCCTGAACAAGGGATGCGGCTCCATGGGGCGGGATTTGAATTCCGGATGAAACTGACATCCCAGGAACCAGGGATGATCTTTGAGCTCGATGATTTCCACGAGTTCTTCATTCGGAGACCGTCCGCTGATGATTATTCCGCCGGCTTCGAGCTGCTGCTGGTAGGCAAGGTTAAACTCATAGCGGTGCCGGTGGCGCTCGGAGATCTGATCTTTCCGATAAGCCTTGTGTGCATGGGTTTCGGGTTGCAGGTTGCAGGGATAGGCCCCCAGCCGCATGGTTCCGCCCTTTTCCGAATGAATGTCCCGTTTTTGAATGGTGGCGGTCTGATCGTCAAACCACTGTTCCATCAGATAAATCACCGGGTAGGGCGTAGCCGGGTCAAATTCAGTGCTGTTGGCATTTTTCATATTGGCTACGTTCCTGGCCAGTTCGATGACGGCGATCTGCATTCCCAGGCAGATGCCGAAAAAGGGAATCCGGTTTTCCCTTGCATGCCGGGCCGCACAGATTTTGCCCTCTATTCCGCGGCTGCCGAAACCCCCGGGCACCAGAATGCCATCGGCTTCGGACAGAAGGGATGCACAGTTGTCCGAATCAATTTTTTCTGAATCGACAAACAAGAGGCTCACCCGGCTGTTGTTTGGAACGCCGGCGTGATGCAGCGCCTCATTGAGGCTTTTGTAAGATTCCGTCAGGTTGACGTATTTTCCGACAATGGCGATTTTGACCGTTCGGGTCAATGCCTTGAACTTTGTTACGAATTCTTCCCAGGCGTCCAGCCGTGGCGCCGCGGTCCAGATGTTGAGCATTTCAACGATTTTCTGATCCAGACCTTCATTGTGAAATCCAAGAGGCACCTCATAGATGCAGTCCACATCCTTGGCCGTAATGACGGCATCCACGCTGACATTGCAGAACAGAGCGATCTTGGCCTTGATTTCCTTGCTCAGAAGCCTGTCGGTGCGGCAGAGCAGAATGTCCGGCTGAATGCCGATGCTTCGAAGCTCCTTGACGCTGTGCTGAGTGGGTTTGGTCTTCACTTCGCCGGCCGTGCGGATATAGGGAACCAGGGTCAGGTGAATGTACAGAACGTTTTCATGCCCGATATCGGCTCTGAACTGACGGATGGCCTCGAGGAACGGCTGGCTTTCAATGTCGCCGACCGTGCCTCCGATTTCCACAATCACGATATCCACGCCATCCGCAGCCAGCTGAATGCACCGTTTGATTTCGTCGGTGATATGCGGGATCACCTGGACCGTTCCGCCCAGATAATCGCCCCGCCGTTCTTTCATGATGACGGAATGATATATCTTCCCTGAGGTGAAATTGTTGTTTCTTCCGGTTCTGGCATGGGTGAACCGCTCATAGTGACCCAGGTCCAGATCGGTCTCCGAGCCGTCGTCGGTGACAAACACCTCGCCGTGCTGAAAAGGATTCATCGTGCCCGGATCGACATTGATGTAAGGATCGAGCTTCTGCAGCGTCACCCGAAGGCCGCGGCTTTCCAGCAGCGCTCCGATGGATGCGGCGGCAAGACCTTTTCCGAGAGAGGAAAGTACGCCGCCGGTAACAAAAATATACTTTGGATTTTGCGCCATAGATCTTCCTTTAATAGTCGCTCCGAATGAAAGAAGCTTTGGTGTTGTTGGGTTGTCCCGGACTGTGTACTCCAACGGACATCGGTTTTGCCTTTTGAACCGCCATCAGCAGTGTATTCGTATATTTTGCCGAAGTTCTCAATAGTTTTTTAAATTTGTCCGTGACGGCGTTTTTTATTTTGCATCATGCGCGGATCATCGGTTCAGGGACAGGGATCCGATCCCTGTAGAAACAAGAGACGATGCCGCAATCCCGATCAGAAAAATAAAAAATTGAATCGTTTTCACGATGGATCCATGGCGCCTGGGTCGGCTTCCGAAAACCGGATCGAACAAGGGTTTCCGGAAGCCGGTGAAAGGTGCCGCCCCGCTTACTGGGCGAGAAAGATGTCGTCGGAAAATCTGGCGGTTGCGCCCAATTCGGCTTCAATGCGGATCAGCTGGTTGAATTTGGCGACCCGGTCGGTTCTGGACATGGAGCCGGTTTTGATCTGCCCGCTGTTGATGCCCACGGCAAGATCGGCGATAAAAGTGTCTTCAGTCTCGCCGGACCTGTGCGAGATGACGGTCGTATATCCGGCGCTTTTGGCCATTTCAATGGCATCCAGAGTTTCGGTGACCGTGCCCACCTGGTTGAGTTTGATAAGAATTGAGTTTGCAATCCCCTGCTCGATGCCTTTTTTGAAAATGGAGGGGTTGGTGACGAAGATGTCATCTCCGACCAGTTGAATGGTTCCGCCGAGCTGCTCCGTCATGGCTTCCCAGTTTTCCCAGTCCTGTTCGGCAAGGCCGTCTTCAATCGAAAGAATCGGGTATTTTTCGATGATCATCTCATAATAATCAATCATCTCCTGGGGCGACAGGGCTTTGTTTTCGGATTTCAGCACATACCTGCCGCTTTCAAAAAATTCACTGGCCGCTACGTCCAGCGCCAGTCCGATATCCGAGCCGGGTCTGTAGCCGGCGTTTTCGATGGCGCGGATAATACATTGAATCGCCTCCTCGTTGGATTTGAAATCCGGAGCGAATCCGCCTTCATCGCCGACCGCTGTGGCGTATCCCTGTTTCTTCAATATGTTTTTTAGGCTGTGGAAGGTTTCGGCGCCCATCTGAACCGCCTGAACAAGGCTTCTGGCGCCTACGGGAATAATCATGAATTCCTGAATGTCCAGATTGTTCGCCGCATGGGCGCCGCCGTTGATGATGTTCATCATCGGCATGGGAAGGCATCGGGCCTGAATGCCGCCCAGGTATCGATAGAGAGGAAGATCGTAAGCATTGGCGGCGGCGCGTGCGGCCGCCATGGAAACGGAGAGGATAGCGTTCGCGCCGAACTTGGCCTTGTTGGCGGTTCCATCGAGTTCGATCAGGAATCGGTCGATATTGCCCTGGTCCGCGGCATCCATTCCGAGGATTTCGGGGCGGATTTCCTGATTTACGTTGCGCACGGCTGTGGCGACGCCTTTTCCGTTGAAGCGTTCGGATTCAGTGTCTCGAAGCTCCAGCGCTTCCCGGGTGCCTGTTGAGGCGCCTGAAGGCACTGCGGCCCGTCCGAGGGCGCCGCATGACAGCAGAACGTCCGCTTCGACAGTTGGGTTGCCTCTGGAATCCAAAATTTCCCTTGCTTTTACATCCACGATTTCGGTCATACCATTCTCTTTTCGTCGATTGGAGTTAACTTTATGATATTTTTAGGTTTAATTGTGTCTCGGTCCTTGACAAATTTAAAATAAATGTTACTCTTCAAAAGTTTTTATGTCAAGTTGGCTGGAGACGTTCTTTTATATGAAAACAGCCTCGGGCATCTTTATGTTTTGTTGCGCCTTCTTCGGTATCGAGGTTGTTGATATGCTTCAATTCAGAGAAAATAAATCCGGTGAAAAGATCATGAAACCAAGAAGCGAATACGAACAGGCCCATCTGGTGGTCGCCGCGATCCGGTTGCTGGAATACCAGAAAAATTCTCCTCCCAGCGTGGAGGATGTTTCCAGAATGCTTCAATTTTCCATTGAGCAAACCGAGAGAATTCTAAGAAAGCTGATTCAATTTCAAGCCGTTGATCGGGCAGAAGGAGCCTATGGAACCCGGCTTTTTGTCAAGGATCATCTGGCCGTGGAAGCGCTTTTCAAGGCAGAAGGGGAAAGCGGTCTGGAAAAGGAGATCAAAAAATTTCAGGAGAACCGGAAACCCATTTCCCAAAAAATCGAATCCATTCAGGCCGAACAAAGAGAGAAGAAAAAAAACCTTTTTGCCGAGCTGGAGAAAAAGCTCAAGGGCGGGGCGGATAAGACTTCGACGGTGGAAAAATAAGCCTTCCGGAATCGGCGAGCTGAAAAGGAGTATGCTTTGTGAAGTTGATTCTTACCAATGACGACGGAATTGAGGCGCCTGGATTGAGTGCCCTGGAATATGCACTGGGGAATCTGGGCGAGTTGGTTGTGGTTGCTCCGGAATGTTCTCAATCAGAGATCGGCCATCAGGTCACCACGAAGGCGCCGATAGGCTTCAGAAAAATTTCATCCGCACGTTACGGTGTGTCCGGAACGCCCGCGGACTGCGCCCGAATCGCTCTGACGGTTTTTCATCCGGATGCCGACTGGCTGATCGCTGGAATTAACCGCGGTGGAAATCTGGGCGCCGACACTTACATATCCGGCACTGTGGCGGCGGCCAGGGAGGCCGCCCTGCTGGGGATCAAGGCGATTGCAATTTCCCATTATGTGGCTGAAAACCGCGAGGTCGATTGGACGCTTGCCGCGCGACGCGCGGCGCCGGTTCTCAAAAAACTCATCGACAGCGGGCTTGAACCGGCCTGCTTTTTTAACGTCAATCTTCCGCATCCGCCGGATGGGTTTCCGGATCCGCCCGTCTCTTTCTGCGCTCTGGATACGATGCCCCTGGCATTCCGCTTTCGGCGCGAAGGGGATCAATATGTTTACAGGGGAAACTACCATCAGCGCCCTCGCCAGCCGGGGCGCGATGTGGATATGTGTTTCAGCGGAAGAATTGCCGTCTCAAAGATTCCTCTCGAAATGGCGGATACGTAGAATACCGGGAAATAGGCTGCCACGGATGATGTGTCTGCCGGCGGCGCCGGGATTACTTATGGACAGCCGAGCTCGGCTGTGATATCAGCAGCTGGAGTTTCCAGGAATCCCCAAAGAGGAGAATCTGCCATGAATCTGTGGACGGCGGCTCTTCTGGTTTTTGCCATCAATCTGCCGTTCGGATTCTGGCGCGCCGGAACCCGAAAACTTTCCTTGGCCTGGTTTTTAGCGGTTCACATTCCGGTTCCGCTGGCCATTGGAATCCGGTATTTTTCCGAAATCGGGTGGCAGCTGAGCTCATATCCCATTTTAATCGCCGCTTTTTTTTGTGGACAGTTCTTCGGGGGAAAAATCCGGAAAAGAACCGGATCATCGATTGACAAATGACCTGTGCGGATCCGAAAATAGCGGCATTTCAGGGGGTCGTGCCTTTCAATTGAAATCTGGGTTTTGAAACATGTTTCAGAAAAACAATACAATAGATCAAAGGGGCACCATGTATACGGTTAAAGCAACCGATGTTCAGGAAGTCGAGCGGCTGAATGCCAGGGTGCGGCTGGTTGTCACCCGAAACACCTTTCCGGGGCTTGAAGCGGCCAGTCAGGGCATGCTGTCGCTGGACCCGGGAGTTGCCATGAAGGACCATGTCCACGAAAAAAGCATCGAGATTTTTTACCCGGTTTCCGGGAAAGCGGTTCTGGTCATCGATGGAGAGGAATACCTCATGGAACCCGGAATTGCGGCATGCGTGCCAAAGGGAGTCGGGCACTATCTTCGAAACGATTCTCAGGATACGGCATTTCAGACCATCATTACGCACGTGCCGCATTTATAGAGGCTGTTCCGGTTTTTATGAAATGTCGGCGCGACCTGAGGTTCCGCCGGACAAGGCCCTGGGCAGCAAGGCTTTTTGAACGGCTTCGGAGATGCGGGTGCGGGTTAGTGGCTTGGTCAATATTTCATGAATGCCGACCGATTTTGCCGCGCTTTCGGACAAAGAATCGCTGTAGCCCGTGCACAGAATGATCGGTATGTCCCGGTGGATCTTCCGGATTTCCGCTGCAAAATCGAGTCCGTTCATATGCGGCATGGTCATGTCGGTGATGACGAGGTCGAATTTGTCGGGGCTTTCCCGGAAAATGTTCAGTGCCCTGTGAACGCTTGTTTCCGCAACCACCTCATATTCCAGACTTTCCAGCAGGTCATGGCCCACGGCGGCCAGCATGGCTTCATCGTCGATCAGAAGGATTCTCCGGTTTTTTATCCTTGACGGAGTGATAGAGACGCTCTGCCCGCATTCCACCAGCGGAGCTTCCACTTCCATGACGGGAAAATAGACCTCGAACACGGCTCCTTCGCCCGGACTGCTGGATACGAGGACCACGCCGCCATGGTTTTTGATAATGCCGTGAACAACCGATAACCCCAATCCCGTACCTTCGCCGGTGGGCTTGGTGCTGAAAAACGGGTCAAAGATTCGGTCCATGATTTCCGGCTGTATCCCGTGTCCGGCATCTTCCACGGTCAGTTTCTGATATTTTCCGGGTCGGAAATCCGGATTCAGCGACGCCTTTTTCGCATTGATGGTTACATCCTCCAGGCTGACTTTCAGCAGTCCGCCTTTTTCTTTCATGGCATGGGCTGCATTGACGCACAGATTCATGATCACCTGATGAATATGGGTCGGATCCGTCATCACCGGAGACAGATTGGAAGCGATATTCTGGCGGATTTCGACGGAACTGGGAATCGATGCGCGCAGCATTTTCAAGGCTTCTTTAATGATTACAGCCAGCTTGTAGGGCTTGGGTTCCCCCGGAACCTGCCGGCTGAAGGTCAGGATCTGATTGACCAGGTCCTTTGCGCGCAGACTGGCTTTAAAAACCTCTTTCAGCTTTTTCTGCTGGCAGCCTTCTTTCGGAGTTTCGAGCATCGCCAGTTCGGTGTACCCCATGATAGCACTGAGAATGTTGTTAAAATCATGGGCAATGCCGCCGGCCATGGTTCCGATGGCCTCCATCTTCTGAACGAGATGCAGCTGCTTTGACAGGGTTTGATTTTCGGATTCTCTTGTTTTCAGGGATTCGGCCATCTGGTTGAAGGCGTGTGCGAGCTTTCCGATTTCATCGTCGGATTCGACGGGAATGTTTTTCACCTCGCCGCCGGCGCCGATCATATTTACCCCCTCGGTCAGTTTCTTGAGCGGCTGCGATATCCGTTTCGAGATCAGGAAAATCATGGGGGCGATAACGACCAGGAAGATCAAGCCGATGAATATGCCGGTTGCCAGCAGTTTGTTCAGCTGTTGATTCAGATTGGCTTTTGTCATTGCAACCCGCACAAACCCGATGACGCGATCCCTCGATTCGGGTCGTGAAATATCCGGAAAGGAGGTCGCCTGCTCTATGTCAAAGATTTCTCCCGAAAGAACCGGCGCAAAGAAAATAAAGGCCCTGGGAGCGTTATCATAGAACGGCAATTCGGACCGGAACGCTTCCGGAGACAGGGCGGCCTGTTCCGGACTTGTTTCTCCGGAATCGGTGCTTTTTGAATCGAATGAAGCGTTTTTGAGATTTTTCAGAAGTTTCCCCTGGCGGTTGTAGATTGAAACCTCATAAACATCGGACTGCTGCAGAATTCCTTCCCCAAGAGCGGTCAGCAACGCTGCATTCTCTGAGAATACGCCGATTTTGGAACTGTGGGCCAGAATCTGCGATATCAGCAGCCCTCTCTGGGTGAGATGCATGGTCAGAGTACTGCTCTGATATTGAAAGAAAAAAAATGTAAAGGCCGCGATCAGGAGGAAAATGCTGGTCGTGAAGATCATGAAAATCCTCAGTCCAAAACTTTCCCGCAGCTGTTGAATGAAATTCAATTTCAATGGTATTGGGCCCTTATTCTACCATATTCACTTCGTTTAAAACCTTGCCGTCCAGGTGGATGCCCAGTTTTGCGGCGACCCTTGGATTGACTGAAATTACCGGCGTTCTGGCATCGGTTCCGGGTATGGACTGAACCGGCGTTCCGTTCAGAATTCTCCGGGCCATTTCACCGGCCTGTCGTCCCATGTCATACGGGTCGGCGCTGATCGAAACCAGCGCGCCCAGTTTCAGGTATTTCTCCGAAAAGGTCAGGATCGGTATTTTGTTTTCAATTGAAAACAAAAGCAAAAACTCAACGGTTTCCGGCCTGACGACGGTCAGATCCGGAACCATCCAGAATATGTCGATCTGACTTCTGATGTTTTTCAGAAGATCAGGGACCTGGTTAGCGCTGTGGACAGGTGCGGATCTGAGCCGCAGGTTCAGCCCTTCTGCGGCGGATGCGGCTTTCTGCTGCAAAAGACCGGTTTGAGAAGGGTCGTACAGAAGTCCGACGGATTGAATGGAAGGAATGATTCTTAAAAGCGCTGTCAGCTGAATGTCCGGGGGGATGACCAGATCGACGCCGGTGATATTGGTCGCCCCGCTCACAATGTTTTCCGGATGAAGCGCCATGATGTAAACAACGGGGATATTGCGGATGTTTCTTGCCGCCGTCAATGCGTTGGTTCCGACGGCCAGAATCAGTTTGGCATTTGAGATTCGAAGATCCGCTTGAATATCCGCATCCGGAAGATCGGCCAGATCAACGTACGTAAAGGACTGCCGGAAAAGGCTTTGAGCCCCCTGAAGAGCTGCTTGGTAGGGCGGCACTTTCAGGGTCTGAATGGCCACAATACGGGAGTCCGCCCACGCCGGATCCGACCCGGAAACCGCCAGACTAATGATCAGGCTGATTATAACGATGATTCTTTTGGGCGTCATATCTTAATAAAGTTCCGGAACCCGTGGGGCTTCCGGATAAAGTAACATATATATTCTTGAATGTTTATTAAAAAACTGGTAGGTGCTCCTAACATATTTTTCTTTTATGCGAAATATTAATTTTTACTAAAACCAGACAGGTCTGTGCGTGAAAGCAAAGGCTTTAATCCTGTTCCTCTTCTTCTGCCTGGCGCTGATTCGGAGTGCATCCGCCGAGTTGGGTGAAGAGATGCGGATTCTGAACATGTTTTACGAGGAAAAGGATCTGGTTGTTTCCTCAACCCGCCAGCCCAAGCATATTTTTGATTCCGCTGAAAACATAACGGTGATCACGTTAAAAGAAATCGAGGCCATGAACGCCCATACCGTGGGCGAGGTGCTTTCCCGGGTGCCGGGGCTGTTTGTAAACTCCAACCGTGATTTCGGCGCCACCACACTGATCAACGCCCAGGGGGTGAGCGCCCGGCACGTTCAGATCCTGCTCGACGGGATTCCCTGGAATTTCAATTTCAATGAGACCGCCGAAACCAACACCATTCCCATCGGCATCGTCGAGCGCATCGAGGTGGTCAAGGGCCCGGCATCCTCGGTCTGGGGGCCTTATCTGGGCGGGGCGGTCAACATCATCACCAAGGATGTGGGGAACTGCGCGGTTCCATCCGGCAGCATCAGCGCTTCATACGGAAACAGCAGAAGCGGCGACTACCGCGCCGAGGCCAGGGGGGCGGCCGGAGCGACGGGATATTATCTGTTTGCCGGGCACCAGGCGTCAGACGGGCTCGTATCCGGGCGAAGTTTTGACAATGACGGTTTTTTTGCCAAGATTCACGCGCCGGTGACCGACAGACTGTCGCTTGGCGCCAGCCTGGGGTACAGTGATCCGGATGCGGATTTGGGGGATTACCCTGCCTATGGCTTTTCAAGCAATTACTGGAGTCGGGCCCTGTGGGGCAAGGGCTATCTTCGGGGGGAAATAACGGAATCGCTTTCTCTTCACGCCTCGGCCTACAAGCTGACGCGAAAACATGCTTCGGAAAATCTGGAGCTCGGCAACGGCGGGTCCTTGGGAGATCTGCTGCTGTCCACGGACAGCGAGGAGGACTTCAGCGGCGCCAATATCGAGTTCTCCTGGAAACCCGCGAACCATTCCGTGGTGACTGGTGCGGAATATATTCGGGGGGATTTTGATTCGCGTCTCAGAACCGGAGAATACTACCAGTTTCTGGGCGCCCATCCTGTGTCTTTGGATCAGAGCGCTGAAACCCGCCAGAGCTTCTATATCAACGATACGATTCTGCTGGGGCGGTTTTCGCTGACTCCCGGTCTTCGCTACGATCACAGCAGCCTGGGGGACGAGAACCTGAGTCCGAGTTTCGGGGTGACCTGCAAACTTCCGGAAAACACCCTGCTCAGAGCCTCGATCGCCCGGGGCTTTTCCCTCCCCCCCTTATCGCTTAAAAAAACCGGCGGCTTGTTTCTGGATTCCAACCCAAATCTGGATTCGGAGAGCATCTGGTCCTACCAGATTGGAATGGAAACCGCCCAGAAATATTTCTGGCTCAAGGCAACGCTTTTTTACCATGAAATCGAAGACGGTCTTGTCAAAATCTATTATGGTGGCGAATCTCCAGCCAATAATGACATTTATGTGAACGGGAGTTCAGCAGACCAAAAAGGCTTTGAAATCGAGTGGGAAACGGTTCCGGTCTGGAATCTCTCGTTGAAGGCCGGATATTCCTATGTCCATTACAGCCCCGCAGATATTGAATCCGGTGCGGAAAACGCCCATACGGCGGATATCTGCCTGAAATACGATGACAACCAGGGGCTTAATATTCAACTGATGGGGAGCCTGGTAGACTGGGGGCTGCCTGCAGATCGGCCAAGCGAGGACGGCGAGTTTATCTGGGATCTGGTCTTTTCCAAACGCTTGCCCGGTTTCAGGCGAATATTGCCCGAGGTCTTCGGCGCGGTTCATAATCTTTTGAATCAGGATCAATACCTTTTTCCAGAACAAAAAAATCCGGATCGCTGGATGGAAGCCGGAATCCGTATCCGTTTTTGACCTTGATTCGAATCGTTTCAGTGCCGCAAGAACAGATTTTCTTTAAAATCCGTCGTTTTGCCTTGCATTTTTTCATGCCTTTGCTAACCTGCCTGTAAATTCTAAAGTGGACCGTGCTGAAAAAGGAGATATTTATGAAAAAAGATCAAAAACGAAAAAAAATAGTGGTGGTGGATGCGGGTGTCTGTCTGGAAAAGTCATCGTATCTTGTTTGTTGCTACTTATCTTTATTCCCCGTGCGATAAGGTCGTTAGATTCGTTTGATTCTATCCCCAATTTTTTGGTCTCTTATGCGGTACCCACCGGGCTGTGTAAGGGACCGAAATTTTTTTAAATTCCATAGCGGATTTTTCCGGCCGCAATGGCTGAACTTCGACGATGAACCGTATTTCTATCGGCGGGCCATCAGAACAGGTGGACGGATATGAAACTTTCCCATTATCTGAAGATATTTGAATCCAAGGACAATCCGGACGAATGCATCGTATTTTCCACGAAGAGAGCCTCGATTGTTCAGCTTGCACGGGAAACCCTGACTGAGATCGCCTCCGGCGATCTTTGCCGGGAGGACGCCGATCTTCTTGCCCGGCTCGAGATCATTGTTCCGGATGTCGAGGCCGAAAAAAAGGCGATGCTCGCCTTTGGCAGGACCTGGGGGCGGAGCAGCCCGGTGCTCAATATCGTGGCGATTTTGAATCTGGACTGCAACTTTGCCTGTCCGTATTGCTACGAGAACGGCGTTAAAGGGAATTTCTACATGTCCCGGCAGACGGCCGATGCGCTGATTGCGTTTGCCAGACAGCGTTTCGATGCCGACAAGAAGATGCTTCTGGTGGATTTTCACGGGGGAGAACCCCTGCTGAGCCTGGATCTGATTCAACATATCTCCGGGGCGCTCAAGCCCTTTGTGGAATCAAGAAACGGAACCTATGCTTTCACCCTGGTGACCAACGGGTCGCTGTTAAACCGGAAGACCGTGGAAGCGCTCAAAACCCTGGGGCTTGAAAGCGTCAAGATCACGCTGGACGGTCCCGCGGAGCTGCACAATTCAAGCCGTCCGTTCAAGTCCGGCGCCGGCACCTTTGACGTGATTGTCAACCATATCAAGGAGATCTGCGATCTGGTCAAGGTCAACATCGGCGGAAACTTTGAACAGGGAAACTATCGGCGGTTTCCCGAGCTTCTCGATGTGCTGATCGATGAAGGGCTGACGCCGGACAGGGTCGGCAGAATCAAATTTGACCCGGTCACCGCGAGTATCGACCGATCCGAAGCGCTGGCGGCCTATAAAGGCGGCTGCTCCTGTCTTAACGAACCCTGGCTGGTGGAGGCCGAGGCCTTTTTGCGGGAAGCGATTTTTGCCCGCGGATACCGCACCGTCAAGCCCCAGCCCGCCTTCTGCATGGTGGAGTCGGAAAACTCCTTTACCGTCAACTGGGACGGCGGAATTTACAAATGTCCGGCGTTTGCGGGCAGGCAGGGATTTCAGGCAGGGGATCTGAAATCCGGGGTTTGGAATGCTTCCGATCCATACCATGTCGGGCTTTGGGGAAAAAACCAGGCCTGCATGGATTGCGCGTATCTGCCCATGTGCTTCGGCGGATGCCGGTTTTTAAAATTTGTCCGCGACGGCAGGATCGATGAGGTGGACTGCAAAAAGCCTTACCTGGACGCGGCCCTCGAGGGGCTGATTCTGCAGGAGGTCCGATATCGTGATGGCCGGTAATCCGCTGGTTGTCAATCTGTCAGGCTGTTGAAAAACTGCGCCTGAGGCCGCCGTTCAGCATTGCGCGGCTCTCGCCAATGCTCACATATGCTTGAATATGCTGCNNTTGTTTTTCAACACCCTGTTAGAGCAGACCGATTTCCCAGTTCCATATTCCGGGACGTTTTTTCAGTCCAACGCTTTTCGGCGCCGATTCATCCAGATGCACAAACATGCTGTATCCGGCTTTTTGAAGTTCCGGCAGCTTTTCTCGAACATCCAGCTTCCAGTTGGGATAAATCCAATAATTACCCCCTTCGGGACGGACCCAGGCCAGTTCTCCTTTCGGGCTTGAAAAAGGCGCCAGCGGTTCGAGCCGGTCGGAAAGAACTCTGGATATGCACAGGGGCCAGAAGCCTTCGATGACGATTCCCAGGGGAAGGGGACTGTGTTCGGGAAGATCCAGATAATCTTTTGCGCTCAGCTCCGGGGAGACGATCGCTCCGGAAAACCCCAGGGATGCCAGGACCTCGATGGCCAGCTCATTGGCGATGTTGCAGAAAGGACCGGCCCAGAGATTCAAGTCCTTTTTGTCCTCAAAAAAACCCGTCTGCCAGGGGGCGTTGAGCACGAAACGACGAGCGCCGAGACCCATCGCCTGCCGAATCATCGGCTGCAAAACAGGCTCCTCCTCCGGCCAGACCGCCGGAGACAGCCACCACCAGATATTCGGGACTAATTTTTTCCCTGCCTGGCCGAGCGATTCTTCCGAAAGCCAGAGGCCGCAGACCGGTCTGGAGCCATGCTTTTCAAGACTTCGGCATACAGTTAAGTCCAGAGGTTTGGTGCGGCCTTTGAATCCGCGGGGAAGTTGAACGAAAGCCGGAGCGTCGGAGACAGCGGCGGGAACCTGAAGCCTTGCATCCTGTTCACGGATCAGTTGTTCCAGGGCCGGTTCCCGGCGGTCCACCAGAAAAACCGGCGTGCCTCTGGCGGGAACCGGTTTTGCGGAAAATTTCAGATGCAGACGGCCTTTTTTTGGCACATGCATGCCCACCCGGTATACCGCATGTCCGGGTTCATCCTCGTAGCCGATGCGAAGGACATCGCCGGGCAGAAGCGCCTCGCGGGGAATCAGGAAAGGGCTTTTCCCGCTCCCCTGTATGTTTCCCATTAAGAGACCGGATCCGGTCTGGCGATCGGTATCCACGGGATTCCAGGGCCGCTGGGGCAAAAACCGGTAATGGGTTGAGGGCCGGCCCAGGGCCTGGGCCAGAAGATCCATGGCCGATTTTTTCATCCGGCTGTCATCTCCGTGATCCCGGAGCATCTGATAGGCCTTGACCGTATAATAGACATAGTGGGGGCCTTTTTTCCGTCCTTCGATTTTCCATGCCCGGATCTGAGTGATCGGCAGGAGCGTTTTGACCAGGGTGTCCAGGCTCAGGTCCTGGCACGAAAAAAATCTTCGAATCCGGCCGCCCTGTTCATAGTGCCTGCGGCAGGGTTGAACACACCGGCCCCTCAGGCCGCTTTTCCCACCCAGATAGCTGCTCCAGTAGCATCGCCCGGAAATTCCGTAGCACAGGGCGCCGTGGACAAATACTTCAAGATCCAGACCCGGCGGGCATGAACCGGCCAGGGTCTTGATCTCGTCGATGTTCAGCTCGCGGGGGATGACCACGCGCTGAATATCCAGATTCCGTCGGATTGGATGAAGGGCTGCGGCAAATCCGGCATTGGCAAGGGTCGACAGATGAATCTCTCCTGAAAATCCAAGCTGGCGCGCCAGAGATATCAGGGCAAGATCCTGAACGATCATGGCATCCGGTCCGACGTTCCGGACAAGGCTTTGAACCAGGGATGCGGTCTGAGCAATTTCGTCGGAACGGATCAGCGAGTTGAAGGCGACATACACCCGTGTTTTTTGTTCATGGGCCAGAGCGGTCAGGCCCGAGAGTTCTTCGATGGTGAAATTGGCGGCTTCCATGCGGGCGGAAAACTTTTTCAGGCCGCAGTATACCGCATCCGCGCCGGCGGCCAGGGCGGCCAGAAATGCGGGCTTGTTTCCGGCGGGCGCCAGAATTTCCGGAACTGCAAGTGGTTGCATCATGGTTTTCCAAGGCTGTGTGTAAAGAGGACGTTTCCTCGCGGAGCAAGTTGAAATTGCATCGGGCCGATTCGGCGCTTTTCATTCCGGAAATTATCGAATATGATTCAACATGTCCACAGATATTATGATTCACAAGCCGGCCGCATGAAAAACGGCTGTATGAAAGCAAGATCCCAATAGCCATGACAATGCGCAATCAGCACTACCGGGGCCGGTTCGGCGCCCAAAAAAGAATCGTCAAAATCACCCCCCAGGCGGATGCGAGTTTGAAGAAGGTCTTTTCATCCATCGGGGTTCCCGGAAAACGTCCTTTTAAACCGGATTCTTTCCAGCTCGAGGCGCTTGAGGTGCTTCAGACCGATGATTGCCTGGTCACCGCTCCGACCGGGGCTGGAAAAACCTGGATTGCCGAGCAGGCCATTGACCGGTTCCGGCGGAAAGGCGGCAGATCGTGGTACGCTTCCCCCTTAAAAGCGCTGAGCAATTCCAAGTATATTGAGTTTTCAAGGATATTCGGCCCTCAGAATGTCGGCATTCTGACCGGCGACCGGAAGGAAAATGCAGATGCGCCGATCGTTGTGGGCACCACGGAGATACTGAGAAACCAGCTCTACGACGCCATGCATGAAGGCAAAACCCTGAACACGGATTTTGTTGTTCTGGACGAGGCCCATTTCCTGGGAGATCCGGAACGGGGTGTGGTCTGGGAAGAGATCATGATCTATCTTCCCGGCCGCATTCCTTTGCTGCTGCTGTCCGCCACCATCGGCAACGCCCGGCAGATTGCCCAGTGGCTGGGCGCCATCCGGTCCCGTCCATGCCGGGTCGTTGAGGAAAGCCGCCGGCCGGTTCCCCTGTTCCCCCTTTTTTTTCATCCGACCGGGAAACTCTATCCGCTTCTCAATCCCGAGGGACCCCGGCGGATATTTAAAAACGTCCGCTCTTTTATCAACAGCCAGTCGCCGCCGGTTCTCGCTCCGGCCCGCAAGCTTCCGCCCTTTGCCGACATACTGCGGGTCCTGAGAAAATATCGACTGCTTCCGGCCATTTTTTTTCTCAAATCCCGGGCGGATTGCGACGCCGCTCTGGAACGGTGCATGGATAATCTCATCGAAGATTCGGACCGCAAGATGCATTTAAATCAAAGGATTTCCGAGATTATCGCCGATCATCCTCACATGTCCGCGCACCGGCAGCGCTGGCATCTGGAGCATCTGGCGGTGGGCGCCCATCACAGCGGGCAGCTGCCCTCCTGGAAAATGGTTCTGGAACAGCTGCTGACCGAGGGGCTTCTGGATGCGGTTTTCGCCACATCCACCGTGGCCGCCGGCGTCAACTTTCCGGCCCGCACCGTGGTGTTTCTCAATTCAGACCGGTACAACGGCGTTGAATTTCTGCCCCTGACCGCCACCGAACTTCATCAGATGACCGGCAGGGCCGGAAGAAGGGGAATGGACCGCATCGGCTTTGCCATGGCGATTCCAGGTCCGTTCATGGACCTGCGTCTGATCGCCCGGCTGATGGTTTCGCCGCCTTCGGATGTGCTCAGCCAGATCCGCATGAATTTTTCGATGGTTTTGAACCTGCTTTTGTCCCACAGTCCGGACCAGATCGAGGAACTCTTGGACAAGTCCTTTGCCGCTTTTCAGATGTTCCAAAGCAAAAAACGACTGACAACGGATGTCGAAACAGTTCCCGCAGATCTATGGCTTGATTTTTTAAGACATCTGGATTTTCTGAAGGAAACCGGTTTTGTGCAGCCCGACGGCGCCCTGACCGAAGACGGTCTGTGGGCCGCCCGGCTGCGGGTCGATCAGCCGGTTCTGATCGCCGAAGGCTTTCGAAGAAAACTCTTTCCCGAGTCTGATTCCGCGCTGATGGCCGGCGTGGTGGCCGCCTTTGTCAACGAGAAAAGCACCGACGAGGGGGCGGATCCGTCTTTTGTTCCCAAAACCCTGCTTCGGGTTTTTCTGAAAATCAAAAAGGGGCTGAAACCCTTTGCCGAAAACATGTCCAGGCATGGCTTTGAGGTGCGGCAGCTTTTTTTCCGGCCGGCCGCGGCTGTTTACGCCTGGGCTTTCGGCTGGCCCTGGGAAGATGTGGTTCAGATTTCGGAGATGGCCGAGGGGGATCTGGCTATGCTGATTCTGCGCACCGCCGACAATCTCCGGCATGTCCGGGCTTTGAGCGAGGCTTTTCCTGAAGCGGCGCAGACCGCCGGAGAAGCCATTGACAGGATCCTGCGTGATCCGGTGCTCATGGAATATTCGGGGTAGTTTGGTCGCGCCGGATGTAGGCCAGATCGTCCAGAGCCTCGTCGTATTGGTCGATCGTATTCGGCCAGGAAAACCGGTCCATGGCCATGGCCAATTCTTTTCTCATCCCGGCAAATTCGGAAAGGTGTGCGATGCGATACCGCAGCCTGTCGATCAGGTCGGTCGCGTTCCGATACAGCACATCGGCGTGGAATTTCCCTGGAATGATCTCGGGATAGGACAGGCGGTCTGGCAGAAGCGGAAGACACCCGGAGCGTATGGCTTCCACCACGGAGATGCCGAAATTTTCCTGAAGGGCCGTGCTGACAACGATATCCCCTTTCGAAAGCCACTGGTGATAAATTTTCCGGGAGGGGACATGGCCGTACTGGACGATCTGTTTTGAATATCTGCGCCGGGCTTCGGCAAATGCCGCCGGCTGCCGGCTGAATTGCTCCCCCAGAAGCGCCAGACGGAAATCCAGTCCTTCATCGGCGATCCGGCCCAGAGCATAAAAAAATGCGTCCGGATCTTTGTCAAATTCCCATCGGTGATTCCAGACGATCAGGGGAGGTCGGTTGCCGTCAAACAATGCCGGGCCGGGTGCTTCCGTGCTAAACTTGCATCCGGGATGAAGCACGCCGGACCTGGCGCGAATCTTGTCGACAACCCAAAGCGGCCGAAATTCAGGCATCTTCCGAATAAGGTCCGGAAGCATGGCAAAAAACGTCTGATAATGGGTTTCGGAGTTGAAGAGAATCCGATCGGCGTTCAGTGCCGTGGTGATATCGGTGAATCCATACTGCAAATCCATCGACTCGCCCGGAGCCAGCGGATAGGAGAGCTGGTTTTCATGGAAATACGTCAGAACCGGCGGACAGTTTGAACCGGCCAGGGCCTTGAAGTCCGAAAGACTCATCATGCTGGAGGCGATCAGTCCGTCGTATGCTTTCAGGTTGGAGATCTGCCGGATGAAATACAGGGCCGCTCCGCGCATGCGCCATTTCCAGAACCGGGCCGGCAGATGGATCAGATCGATTTCATGTCTGGAGAACCGTTGAAGCCCTTCTGCAAAATACCGGTGAGAGCCTCCGAAAAAAGGCTCTAAAAATAAAAATCTCATGGGTTGCCGTTGAAATCCCCCGTATCCTCCGCGGAAATCAGCTCACCGACGAAATTGCCGATTTGCACCTTTACGGGAATCTTCCGATGGTCGGCGGTTAACCAGACCTTGAGTTCCGTATCCTTTGCCTTTTTAAATTCTCCCCCGACATGTTTCAGTTCGGATTCCAGCAGAAAAGCTTCAAAACTGCCGGCCGGCACCGATACGGTTTCCTTTGATGACACGCTGGCCGTTGCGCTCACGATTTTTTTGCCATCGGTCGCCGGACGGACGATTACGTCATTTTCTTTCATATCGACGGATCTGATGTAATAAAAAATTCCCAGCGGATCAAAGGTGCCGGGCTCTATCGGGACGGCCTTTTTACTTTTTCCGAAATTCGTGTAGGTGGTGGTTTGTTTTTCCCAGTCAAAGGAGACCTCGATATCCCGTCGCGAGCCGCCTTCCTGCTGTTTTTTCCGATACAGGGTCGAATGCGAAAGGTCGGTGTCGACAAAGGCGTCAATCCGGTCGCGGACCTTGTAGAAAACGTCTATAACGGAATTGGAACTGGCGGTGAGAACGAAATGATAGGAATCTACGCCGTTGACGGCTTTGATCGGCATTACCCGCATTTCGGCCGAACCGGCTGGAATGACGCCCCATCGAATGGAATACGCGAGTTTTTCTCCGGGCTGAAAAGCCGGGGGCGGATTGCCGCAGTAGGCCGCATACCGCATGGCTCCAACAATCGTCAATGCGAGCAAAAGAATTTTTGCAGCAAGTGCAAGGTGTGCGGAATATGATTTCTTCATCAGACAAACACTATATAATGACCATCACCCGCCAAGTCAAATTGAAGGTTTTTCGAAGCAAAACGTAAATCTTCAGGAGCCGGATTATCCGATGAAGCGCTGCATCTCAAAAATTGGAAGGCAGATGGAGAGTACGATCAAACCCACGGCAACTCCCATGACAAGAATCATCACCGGTTCAAGCAGTGATGTCGTTCTCAGAACGGTTGATTCGACCTCCTTTTCGAACACGTCTGCGATTTTGTTCAGCATGGTTTCGAGTTCTCCGCTTTGCTCTCCAACCTGAACCATCTGAATGGACAGCATCGGGAATACCTTGCTCTCCGCCATGGATGCCCCCAGTCCCTGGCCTTTGCCAACCGCGGTGGCCGCGGCCTCGATGGCGTCGGAGATCAGGATGTTTCCAGCGATATTTTTTACGATGTCAAGAGCGGTTAGCATGGACACGCCGTTTTCAAGCAGGGAGGCCAGTGTGCGGCTGAAGCGGGCTACGGAGAGTTTACACAGCATCGGGCCGATTCCAGGAATTTGCAATGCGGCCTTGTCGATGAGACGGCGGCCTTGGCGGGTTTTCTTAAAACTTCGAATGCCCGCCGTCGCTAAAATGATCAGCGGGATCGCAAGCCATCCGTAAGATTTCAGGAAATTGCTGATTCCGATCAGAAGCAGTGTCGGGGCAGGCAGATTTTGTTTCATCTCCGCAAAAATGCCGGTGATGTTGGGAACGACAAAACTCATCAGAAAAAAAAGAACAGCAACTCCCACCAGCGCCATGAAGACGGGATAAGCCAGGGCGGAGTTTATCTTGTTTTTAAGCGCTTCCTGGTTTTCAGTCAGATCCGCCAGACGATCCAGGACGATATCCAGGGTTCCGGAGGATTCTCCGGCTCGAATCATGTTGACATACAGCGGAGAAAAAATTCCGGCATACGGCGTTAAGGCGCCTGAAAAGCTGTTTCCCCCCAAGATGGAATCCTTTACCTTGGCGAGCGTTTTCTTCAGAGCACGGGATTTGGTCTGTGGAATAAGGGTATCAAGGGCCGATACCAGAGGAAAACCCGCTCCCACCAGAGTGGCGAGCTGGCGCGTAGTCAGCGCAATTTCTGAAGCCCTCACACGGATCAGGGCGCCGGTCAGGGAAAAAAATCGGTATTTTTTGAGAGGCGCTGAGTCGATGGCTTCCTGGATGGCTACGGGGAATATTCCCTGTCCGCGGAGTTTTTGCCGGGCGGCGGTGGCGCTTTCCGCATCCATGATTCCGGAGACGGTTTTCCCCTTTTTGTCCAGTGCATTGTATTCGTATACCGGCATAGGATGGATGACTCCAGACAAGGTGGGTGGATTGTTGTTTTTTATGCGGCGACCGTCGCCGAAGTCGACGGTCGCCGCATAAAGCCGGGTGTTCCATGATCCTGTTTTTCAGACTTCATATCGTTTGCCGCATATTCCGATCGTTTCTGAGTCGAATACGGTTCCGGTCCGGCGGCGTTCAGGGCTGGAAATAACATCCGTTCATGCGGTTGAACATTAGCGCACTTTTTGCATCTTTAAAACCTTTTTGATGCCGAATCGCGCCGGAAATGCTGCTGCAGAAGATTTGTTCGACTGTGTGACGGAATGTATAAACGCGAAAGCCGCTTATTTCGAATAAGCGGCTTTCGCGTTTACTGGTCGGGGCGAGAGGATTTGAACCTCCGACCCTCTGAACCCCATTCAGATACGCTACCAAGCTGCGCTACGCCCCGACGTTGTAATAATGGGTGCGGAGATTAACATCATCATTGATTTCTGTCAAGCTTAATGAATAAACATTAACAAAATCCTTGTATTAAACTCTATAAGTATGATATTTTAAAAAACAATCGGGGTGAAAGAGTGATGTCTACTGTGGCAAAAAAAATAAATCTTTGTTTTTTCATAGGGGGTATTGTTTTTTGCTGGATTCTTCACTGCCCGGTTTTTGCGGATATTTATAAGTATGAAGATGCTGAGGGTATTGTTCATCTCACCAACGTTCCGACAGAAAGCGGGATCAAATACATTCTCGTGATGAGAGAAAAACGCATCCTGTTCGACAAGAAACTGGGAATCGATATATCAAAGTACGATGATCTGATTGCGAAGGCATCTCAAAGATACAACGTTGAACCTGCTTTGATTAAAGCTGTCATTAAAACAGAATCAAACTTCAATCATATGGCGGTGTCTCGGAAGGGAGCAAAGGGATTGATGCAGCTTATGCCTGCAACCGCATCATCATTACAGGTTCAAGATTCTTTTCATCCCGAACATAATATCGAAGGTGGTGTTCGATATTTGCGTTATCTTCTTAAATTCTTCGATGGAAATCTCCCGCTTGCGCTGGCAGCCTATAATGCAGGGGAAAACGCCGTTATCCGTTATGGAGGTATCCCGCCCTATAGAGAAACAATAACCTATGTTCAGAAAGTTATGTCTTATCTTAACAAGTATAAATAAACCTCTCTAGCCTCCAAACCCTATGGACAATTGATACAAAAATAACTTTTGAGACCTTCAAATTTTTTCTCCTTGATCCCATCGACTTTCATCAGATCTTCAATACTTTTGAAAGACTCAACCCTTCGATAATCAATGATCTTTCCCGCTGTTCTTTTTCCTATACCAGGGATAAGAAGCAGATCGTTAAATGTAACACGATTTATATTCAACGGAATATCCAACATCAACTTCTTCGCTGTATCCATCTCCCGGACACTTAAAGTCCCGTCAGATTCGCCTTTAATTATTTTACCGCCTGACAGGTTTATATCCAAAGTTCCTTCTCCGTAGTTTCCGGCACTTGTCATAGCGGCAGTCTGTAAGGCACCTGACACCTTCGTATTTTCAGGAAAAAAATATATTCCATCAAGATCCGTGTTGTCGGAAATGATTTCGACAGCAATTGAATTCTTTTTCTTATCGATGAATCCCGGAGAATATTCGCAACGGTGATTGTAAATGCAATGATAAGCGATGATATAAAACAAAAGAATTAAAACAGCCAGAATGATAATACCATCAATCTGATTTTCTGTTATGTTCATACCGACCGTTTTATGATTTATTTTCCAACTCAAAGGCGTCATGAAGCGATGAAACGGCGAGTTCCGTGTATTTCGCCTGCACCACACAGGATATTTTGATCTCGGAAGTACTGATCATCAGGATATTGATACCCTCTTTGGATAGTGTGGAGAACATCTTTGCAGCCACTCCTGAATGGCTGACCATTCCGACACCAATGATAGATACTTTGGCAACATCATCATCCACTTCGACCTTAACTGCACCAATATCACCAGCTATACGATCAACAATCCTCTGCGCCTTTTTCAGTTCTTTTTGTGATACCGTAAATGTGAGGTCTGTGAAACCTTTTATGCTTGCATTTTGAATAATCATGTCAACCACAATATTATTTTCAGCCAAGGGCGTAAAGAGCTGTGCAGCGATACCAGGTCTGTCCGGGACTTGGACTACCGTAATCTTTGCCTGATCTCGATCATAGGTTACCCCACAAATTACTTCTTTCTCCATTTCCACATCCTCCTTTGTAAGCAGTGTCCCTTCCCCCTCAGAAAAAGACGATTTAACATATAAAGGAACTTCAAATTTCTTTGCAAGTTCGACAGATCGAGGCTGGAGCACCTTTGCTCCCAACATTGCCATTTCTAGCATTTCGTCATAAGTGATTTTATCCAGTCGTCTGGCTTTCTTGCAGATATTGGGATCAGTAGTATAGACTCCATCAACGTCGGTATATATATCACATGCGTCCGCCTTCAGCGCAGCTGCAAGCGCCACAGCGCTTGTGTCTGAACCTCCCCGTCCAAGGGTGGTTATATTGTTTTCTTCGTCGATACCCTGAAATCCCGCTGCAACCACAATTGTGCCACTATTGAGTTCAGCTTTGATCTTATCAGAATCGATATGTGTAATCCTTGCCTTCTTATGGGCATCATCCGTAAGTATCCTGATTTGAAAACCGAGAAATGATTTTGCTTTGTATCCCATTTTATTCAACATGATTGAAAGCAGGGAAACCGTTACCTGCTCACCGGTGGAAATTAAGGCATCATACTCTCTTTCTGCGGGTTCATCTGCAACTTTATGTGCCAATTCAATCAAACGATCTGTCTCACCGGCCATAGCCGATAATACAACGACAACTTCATTGCCCGCTTCTTTTGTTTTGATCACTCTTTTTGCAACATTTTCAATCTTTTCGATATCTGCTACCGACGTGCCGCCATATTTTTGTACAACGAGGCTCATCCGTTAAACCCTCCACATTTCAATGCATTTGAAAATTGAATTAGTCTTTCAGCTTTTCCAGAAATGCTGATTTTTCTACTGTTGTCATCAATATAGGTCAATGAAATAAAAATGGTAGCATCTGAATATACCCTGTCGATTTTCTCTGCCCACTCGATAACACAGACACCGATACCATCAAGATACTCTTCATAACATATGTCCCCCATATCTTGAAATTCAGTCAAACGATAAAGGTCAATATGATAAAGTCTATATTTCCCAAAATATTCATTAACGAGGGTAAAAGTCGGGCTCGTGATTTGATACTGTTCAGAAACACCTAGTCCCCTCGCTATCCCTTGAGTCAGAGTCGTTTTCCCTGCTCCAAGTTCTCCTGTGAGAGCAACAATTTCTCCCGACATCAAATTTCCACCGATTATCTTTCCTATTAATAAAGTATCGTTGATACTGCCGGAAATGATTTCCCTGTGACCTGACAAATGACACATGATTTATTTCTCAAGTATGACAACTGCACCGGCATAGTTTTTTGTGTGGCTTACACTGACTTGTACTGATCTGATTTCTTCATCAATGATTATTGATTTGGCCTTATTGTGTAACTTTAAAATAGGCTTCTCGTTCATTTGATTGATAAGCTCTATATCCGTCAAGCTAACTCCCATGCCCAATCCTATCCCCAAAGCTTTAAGAAACGATTCTTTCGCGGCAAATCTTGCTGCAAAGTGAATTTGAGGAAAAGGTTTCTTTTTGCAGTAGTCAATCTCTGCAGAAGAATAGACTTTTCTTGTAAATGGCTCATATCTTTTGTTGAGAATTTTTTCAATCCGCAAAACTTCAATCAGATCTATACCTATTCCATAAATCACTTTTCTACGCCCTGATAATTGCATCGGCCATCGAAACGACCTTCTTCATCTTTTTAACATCATGCACTCTGATGATATCAGCTCCATTCATAATGGCAGCCGTAACAGCGGCTGCTGTTCCCTCTTCGCGATCCGAGGGTTCGCCTCCGGTTATTTTACCGATGAAAGATTTGCGGGAAACGCCGGCGACAATGGGTCTTCCCAACATTTTGAATTCATTCAGATGATTTAGCAATTTCAGGCAATCATCTGAAGTCTTTCCAAAACCGAATCCTGGATCAATTATAATTTTTTCGTTCGTAATACCCGAAGATTTTGCATGGGAAATTCTTTCTTTCAAGAATTCAATGATATCTCCACGAACAGACCGATATTTGAGATTGCCTTTCTGCATCGTTTTCGGCGTACCACGGATATGCATGAGTATGACTGCAGCTCCGCTTTTTTTTGCCACAGAAGACATCCGTTCATCAAAGGTCATGGCACTGATATCATTGATGATTTCTGCACCACATTCCAAAGCTTCTCTGGCGACTTCCGATTTTGTAGTATCGATGGAAATAGGGACATTTACGTTTTCCGCCAAGCTTTTAATCACAGGTATAACCCTGGCGATTTCTTCTGTTACAGATATTGCTTCTGCACCTGGTCGCGAAGATTCGCCTCCAATATCGATGATATCCGCTCCGTCTTCAAGCATCTTCACCCCACATTCAACTGCCTCTTCATGTGAATGGAATTTTCCCCCATCTGAAAATGAATCAGGAGTGACATTCAAAATTCCCATAATCAATGTTCGGTCTCCAATGGTGATCTCACGGCGATTTGTCGCTAAAGCAAATCGATCTTGAAACATGTTTGAGATCAGGACCTTGATTTCGCCGGATATGCCGGCCAATCCGAAAGGTTGAACGGCAATCTTTTCTGTAAAATGTGTTATCTGTTTCACCGTCCCCATGATAACAACATCGGTGACCTCTGCACTGCATGCGACTGAATTTCTTGATACGGCGGCATCACCGCCGACTGAAAGCATTTCCTGCTTGATGATGTTTGCAACCTTACATTTTATGCCTTCAAGCAAAATATTGAGGTTGGTCATCTTTAAGAGCATTGCCTTGATACCGTATGCATCAACACCAACGCTTTTCAAGAGGTCCGCTGCTTCAACAGTCGACGTCAATTTCAGGCATCGCAAACGGCAATTTCCGGAAGATTTTCTTGGCATGTTTTCTTTGACGCTGTTCCTATGATCTCATCAATTTCTGTAGAATTTAAAACTTCTTTTTCAAGCAGCGCGGCCGCCAAGCTATTGAGTACATGCATGTGATCTGCAAGAAATTGTTTAGCCTTCTCATAGCATTGGGACACGATACGGGATATTTCTTTATCAATTCGTTCCGCTGTTTCTTCACTGTAATCCTTGTGGGTGGCAAATTCTCGCCCCAGAAATATCTGTTCTTCTTTCTTGCCGTAGCTGAGCGGTCCCATTTCATCACTCATACCCCACTCACAAACCATTTTCCTTGCTATGTTTGTCGCACGTTCAATATCATTCCCCGAACCGGTCGTAAAGTCTTTAAGAATCAGTTCTTCGGCCGCTCGGCCTCCCAATAGTATGGTAATGTTATCTAAAAGATATTGCTTGGGATAAGTATGCTTCTCATCAACCGGCAATTGCTGTGTTACTCCAAGAGCCATGCCCCGCGGAATAATCGTGACTTTGTGTATGGGGTCGCTTCCAGGAAGCAATCTTGCGACAAGCACATGTCCCGATTCATGGTATGCGGTATTTTTTTTCTCAAGGTCGCTGATGACCATGCTCTTTCTTTCAGCGCCCATCAATACCTTATCTTTTGCAAACTCAAAATCACTCATAGTGACTTTGTCCTTACCGAATCTCGCAGCAAACAGAACGGCTTCATTCACAAGGTTTTCGATATCAGCGCCTGAAAAGCCGGGCGTGCCTCTTGAAATAACTGCAAAATCAACATCTTCTGCCAGGGGCGTCTTCTTGGTATGTACCTCCAATATCTTTTCCCTGCCTCTAACATCAGGCAATGGTACGACAACCTGCCTATCAAAACGACCCGGACGTAGAAGTGCAGGATCAAGAACATCAGGGCGATTTGTTGCCGATACCAAAATCACCCCCTCACTTGACTCAAAGCCATCCATTTCTACAAGGAGCTGATTCAGGGTTTGTTCTCTTTCATCATGCCCGCCCCCCAGGCCGGCGCCCCTGTGCCTTCCCACAGCGTCAATTTCGTCAATAAAGATTATGCATGGGGCATTTTTTTTCCCCTGGTCAAAAAGGTCCCTCACACGCGATGCCCCTACGCCAACAAACATTTCAACAAAATCAGAGCCGCTGATACTGAAAAAAGGGACCGCCGCTTCCCCTGCTACCGCCCGGGCCAAAAGTGTTTTCCCCGTCCCCGGGGAACCAAACAACAAAACCCCTTTGGGAATACGTGCCCCGAGTTCTGCAAATTTCTTGGGGTTTTTCAAAAAATCCACCACTTCCACCAGTTCTTCTTTCACTTCATCTGCGCCAGCCACATCAGCAAAGGTAACCTTTTTCTTGTCATCCGTGTGCAGCCTGGCACGGCTTTTCCCAAAGGACATTACCCGGTTACCGCCGCCCTGCGTCTGCTGCATCATGAAAAAGAAGAGCAGCACGAAAATCAAGACGGGTACAACGCCGGTTAGAATATTGGTCCACAATCCCGGCGAGGGTGATTCTTCAGTTGTAGTCCGGACACCTTTTTCTAAAAGCATAGAGGTAAGTTCATCATCATTTTTTAACCCGACTACTTTAAACTTAGCGCCGTCTTTTTTCTGCCCGGTAATCATGTTCGTTGTTTCCTTGGCCTGGATGGTTACTTCCTGGACCTGCCCCTGCTTGACTGCATCTACAAACTGATCATAACGCCAGCGCTGGACATCAACATTTTGGGGCTGGGCATATTTAAGCAAGGCGATAATTATCAGCAAGATAAGCATATAAATGCTCAGGTTCTTAAGAACCTTGTTCAAGAAAGCCACTCCTCTTTCGTATTATAACTTTCCAATTTTAGATTTCCAATTAAAAATTGTAGCACATTTAAGACACTGTTTCAATTATCTTCATGTATCTTCAGGATCGTCTTCATGATTATCCATACGACGTTCTACAATTTGTAAATACAGGCAGCGGACCGTTCTGGCCGTAACCTTAAAAGCTTCCGCCGGCCGCAATCCCCCTACCCAAACAATATCTTTCCCACTAATCACCAGTGGAATCCAATCGCGCTCGTACCGGAGTGTTTTGCTGTCGATTAAGAACTTTTTAAGCTTAATCGTCCCCCCCAGACCCAGGGGAGAAAAAACATCTCCTTCCTGGCGGCGGCGTACCCAAAGGGGTTCTTTAATCAAGTCATAATCCAGCAAAGCTTCTTTTAGGGAAATCTCTTCAAAGGAAGGGGCATCCTGCACGGACAGCAGTTCCGTCTTCAGATGAAGATCAATTTCTGGAATGTATGTTATTCCCGGCGCCACAAGAGGATATTGATAAGGAGGAACCGGCTGGGGTTCTACGATTCGAGAAAAACACAAAAAAAGGTGCGTTTTAATCACCCGGACCTGGCGGGGAAGGATCAAAACACGTCCACCAGCTCTTTTCTCCAACATTTCCATTAACCGCTTCACATGGTAATAGGAAAGCTCCTTTGTTTCCCCTGTTACCTGCTGCCAGGCCAGCCGCAAAATGCGGCGGCGCAAAGGATGCGGCTGGGATTGAAGTGCTTCCTTATTAAGCGCTAATCCGCCGTTTTTTTGCTTCTCCGACATACTACGGTAAGCTTCCATCGCCTGATGCTCCAGATAGGCGTCTTCTTCCCGGCAAATATGGCCCAAACGCACCAGGGCATGGACAATTTGAGGATTGTAATCCTGTTCCAGCACGGGCAACAACTGCAACCGGATACGATTGCGGGTATAGACGGGCTTGAGATTGGAACTGTCCAGACGCACGGGCAAAAGATGCCGGCGGCAATAATCTTCTATTTCCCGGCGGCGCACTTCCAGCAAAGGACGGATGTACATGCCGCGTATATAAGAGATGCCCTTAAGACCACTTAATCCTGTACCGCGCAGCAGGTTCAGCAAAATGGTTTCCGCCTGGTCGTCGGCATGATGACCGAGGGCCACTTTGCCGGCATCCAACTGGCGGGCCAACTGCTCAAAAAAAGCAAAACGCACCTCTCTTGCCGCCTCTTGAAGAGACATGCCGGATTTTTTCTGGTGGTTCCTGACATCAATATTCTCTATGAAACATGGTAAAGATAGTTTCCCCGCAAACTTTTCTACCAAACGGGCATCCTCAGCGGATTCTTCCCCCCGGAGCAGGTGGTTTAAGTGGGCCACACAGGGCAGGATCTGCAAATCATCGCGCAACGTCCAAAGAATATGTAAAAGTGCAATGGAATCAGGTCCTCCGGAGACTCCCACCAGAACCCTGTCCCCTGGCTTCGTCATGTTAATTTTTTCTATTAGCAAGCGAACCCGCTTAACCAACTCCACCAAAACAACACCTGCGCTATCTAAATTAAACCATAGTCCTTAAGTGATCTCTGTGGTTAAAAATACTCTATACTATAAAGTTCCACATGCAAACAATTTTTCCTCCATTTTTTCATAAATCCTCTTTTTTCTCAATCTTGGCGATCAGTACAGTCATATCATCGGGAACCTGTGCCGCTCCCCCGGCTCCCGTGGTGGCCAGTTGCAAAAGCAGTCCGGCTAAATCCCGGGGCTCCATCTCACCTGTTTCCTGCAGCACTTCCTTTAACCACTCTTCTTTCCCCCCCGGTCCGCTATAGGCATCCAGCGTTCCATCACTGACCATCACCAGCAAATCTCCCGGCAAAAGCTTTTTAGTTACGCTGGTAACATCAATATCCTTGATAATTCCTACAGGCAGAGAATTGGCTCTGACCAGACTAACCCGCCTGCCCCGTTTGATAAAGCTGGGAGGAGCGCCGATCTTCATAAACTCCGCCTGGCCGCTGTATAAATCAAGCGTAATCATGTCCAGGGTGGCGAAACTGTCCCCGGGAAAACGCAGCATCATCAGGGAATTCACTGTTTTAACGGCCAGTTCCCGGCCCAAACCGGATTCCAAAAGATGTTCCAATAAAGAAAGGGCCGTGCTGCTCTCGCAGGCCGCCTGCGCTCCCGCTCCCATCCCGTCGCTCAGCATAAAGGCAAACTCCCCTCCTCTTAAAGGCACAAAAGCGTGGCTATCCCCACAAACCATGCTTCCTCCTTTACCTGTTTTAGCCACGCCAATATTCACCTGGTACTTCAAGGCAGGATAAAGCCTGAAAAAACATAAGCCATCTCTTAACGAGCCGCTGCAATTCAAGGTGGGCGGCGACAGAGGTTCCTTGACAAACCTAGAAACCAAAGGAACCACACGCGAATAGCAATCCACCATGTCAGAACAGGGTTGCCTGCTTAGAGTCACCTCTTTTTTCCTCCCTTTTTGCCGGGATAGTTTTACTTCTACTACCGGAATACCTGATTGTTTGAGTTTTTCCTTGAGCATGACTTCCCTGCCGGCGGATTCCTCTATCTCAAACTGCAACTCGGCAGATAAACCTTCAATGATGTCTGAAACACTTTTAAGTTGTTCGGAAACAATCTCTTTGCTTTCTATCATCCGCCTGGTCCAGTAACGATTAAGCTTATATGTGTCGTACAAGCAGGCTATAGTAATGGCCAGTTCCCTTGCCCGGGTGCAGCGCCGCTTCAATGTCTCCGGCAGATCACCAACCGTTACCTGGCCGTAAATCTCGACCTGCGCAAAAACATCTAAAAGACTTTGATAAGTCAGGTAAAATTCACGTTCCCAGCAGATCTGATAAACACCACAGCCATTACAGACTTTCTGACCAATTTCACTGAAAAGCGCCTGCAGCGCCGGCTCCTGTTGGAAATCAGGAGCAGCGGTACAAAGAACCTGCGCGTAGCCCTGGGATAATTCCCTGAAAATGCGGGACCATTTGTGCATACGCCCGTTTACCACCGCCTGAATTCTGCTGCCCGGCGAAACATCCGCAGAACCACCGGAAAATATCAGCGGTAAAGACTCGCTCAATTTCTCTATATACCGCATGGGAATCATGAAAAAGAAAAGTATGGCCAGGCCGGTTTCAATGATCACTGTTGTAAAATGGTCAAAGTTTTGGAGATAGATAAATAGAAAAATACTACCTAGCAAAAAGCCTGTTGCCACTCCCGGTTTACCCAGTCTCCGGCAAATCCCTGCTACCAAACCGGCAAAGGAATAACCCCCGAACACAACCGGAACCGCCACGTAGGCCAGGCCGGGAATAATCCCCATTAACGCGCCTGCCGCAGCGCCCTGACCCATTCCCCCTACCAGGGCTAAAACCAGAATAATTAAGCGGCTTAACAGCCCCTGGAGTGAAACTTCCCGGAACTCTAAGCCGCCGGCGCCTGCCAAAATACCCGCCGCCAGAACCAGGACGCAAAACAACTCCTCTGTACCCATGCTCTGCAACTCATCTAGCTTGCGCAAGGAAGGAAGGGCATTTAAAAAAACAAGGGTAAATACGCCTGCAAAGGCCGCTTCAAAAACAACGCTGATGTAATCATAGGAAGAAGAATCAATAAAGGCAAAATAACCTGCTTTAAGGATCATGCTCAGCGCAAAAACAATACCCGGTATTACCAGCAAAGGTTTTTTTAGATTCGCCGGCAGGGAGGCAAGAAAGATCCATACCAACACGACAGTAACGCAGATTATCACAAAAGGAACACCCTTGACAACTGTGATCAGACCTGCGCTCACCCCAATCACCGCCAGTACGCCGGAAGCGGGGAAAATCCAGGCTGCGGCACCCGCAAAAGCAACGGCCAAAGGAAAAAGTTCGCCCAGCAAAACAGCCCGTCCCAGGAAAAAACCTGCCAGGCAGAGAAGAAGCTGCTTGCCGGCAACAGGTAGTTTTACAATAGTAAACCGGCCCTTTTCTTTAAACTGGCCTTTTTCTTTCCTTCCCTCTGTTTTCCCTTCTTTGGGATTTCTGTCTTTGGGATTTCTGTCTTTGGGATTCTCTTTGCCTACCGCCTTCCTGTAAGCATGCCTTTTAGAATCTTCTCTTTTGCTCTTCCTGCCCGGCGCTTTCTTCAGCCGGTGAAAAGGATAAACTTCAGTTTGATCTGACACTTGCGGCCACCCCTTATACCTCAATTAAGGGTTCAAAGCCCCTTAATTATAAATTATAGTATAAGGAGCAGGCAATAAATGTCATCTATGGTAAGTTAATCTATTTTTCTTTCGACATTTACTGTGCTTCCTGCAGGGTCAGACCATACATAATGTCAGCTTCGCTCACTTTTAAATCAGTCAAACCCAGGTTTTGCATCACCAACTGTACGATTCGCACCCCGGCCACAATTATATCCGCCCGTTCCGGCTGCAAGCCGGGCAACCGGCGACGTTCTTCCAACGGGGTAGTCATCAAAAGAGCCAGCACATCTTCCACCTGCCCGGCAGTCAGGGTAAAGCCATGTATCATGACGGGATCATATACTTTCAGGGACATAGCCATGGCTGCTATAGTGGTTACCGTGCCACCCACACCGATCAGGATCATGGGCGATACTTCCCTCACCTCATCCAACACGCAAGACAGCAAAGAAAGTATCCAATCGTCGGAAAAACTACCCTCCGTTACCCTCACAGCACCCACACCAACACTGCGGCAGCATATGCGCCCGCCCCGCAGCCAGGTGAACTCCGTACTTCCGCCGCCCAAATCCATAACCACCGTCCTGCGCCTGTTCACAGCCAAGCCGCTCAACACTCCCCGGTAACTATAACCGGCCTCCTCTTCTCCGGACAGGATCTTTACTTGCAGGCCGGTCCGGCGATGAGCAACTGTTAAAAAATCTTCCCGGTTAACAGCATCCCGTACCGCGCTGGTGGCTACGGCGATTATCCGTTCTACCTGCCAGCGGGAGATGATCGTCAAATAATCCTCAACGGCAGCCAACGTGCGGTCAATGGCCGGGGACAATAAACGGGCCTGGCCGATTCCTTCCCCCAGCCTGGTAGTAACCAGGGCTGTATGCAAGGCTCTTACCCCGCTCTGGTTTTCCACATCCGCAATCAAAAGACGGGTGGAATTAGTACCTATGTCGATTACCGCTACTCTCATCTTGCATTCCTCTATATAAATCAAAAAGCACTCTTAAATATAAAAAGAATGCCCTGCTGTAAAATCTTTTTTAATCCTCCCGCCGGGCGGAACCCCGGCCGCCACGCTTGGCATCTATGCTCCGGCGCAAGTGCTGCTGCTTTTCGTCACTTTCCTTTAAAAACCGGGTAATTTTTTCTTCAAAGGAAGGCATTACCCTACCCCTCGAAAAATTATTCTCTTCTCTTGAAGAACTGGCTTGTTTTATAGATAAACCTATTTTACCACGGGGATCGATCGAAATAACTTTAACGGTAACCCTATCATTTTCCTTTAGAAAGTCTTTTATATCCCGGACGTATATTTTAGCAACTTCTGAAATATGCACCAGACCGGTCTGGCCATCCGGCAATTGAACAAAAGCACCAAAATTAGTAATCCCCGCAACGGTACCTTCCAAAACGCTTCCCAGTTTTACCAGCATAACTTTTCAAAAAGTCCTCCTTGAAGCCAGAAAAAAACCTTGATTTAATTATATGCAAGAAAACGAAAAGGTGTCAAGATATGCGTTCATTGTTTAATGGACAAAACCGTATCGTCATCCACGCAAAATCAGGCCATGAATGCGCTGGTTTTCCTATGCAGACAATTGCCCTTATGATTAAACTTTGACGAACTTGTAAAAAAGTATGGCCAATATAATAACAAACTGTTATATTTAGAAAAGGGGAAACGTAGGCCTTTTGCCTACGAAAGTACCGGGGTAGAAACATTTTTCAGGGATTTAAGGGACCCTGACCCTTGCTCCCGGCGGGTTTTTTCTTTTCACCGGCCGGAAACCTTGCTTCAATAGCTATTAAGCGGAAATACCTTGCGGACAAGGCTTAAAAACTTACCTTTCTTAAATACCGAGGGGTTGAGAGACTGCCAAAGCGAAGCCATCAGCAACCTGGAAAAATCTTTTCAAGCTTTATATGTAGGGGCGTTAAATTTAAGCCCGTTGAGGTTAAATTTTCTTTCGAAAGTGGGTGCTTTATTCTTTCAGTCTGGAGTGTTTAGATTAAAAACAGGAGGTATTTTATGTCCAGCAAGATGTACCCGGTTTCCATACCTTTTCGGCTTTTGTCCAACCCTGGCTTTTGGGCTATTTCTTCTCAGAAACCGTTTTTCTTAGTCCTTACTGAAGAAAGCTGGACAAATTATTATTCTTTTTCTCCAAGAGGAGCTGACTTTACTAATTATATTTACTTACTTGCTTGTTGGGGAGAAAAGCCTCATCCAGGTTTCCAAATTTTAATTTCGCAAGTAACTCAGGACAACTTCCAACTAAATATTACGTTAAGGTTCATTAATCCCCAACCAGGAATACTTTATCCCCAGGTTTTAGTCCGGCCATTGGCCGTAGCGGAAGTGGCTAAAAACTCGTTATGCTTGCGCGGGCCGCTTACTTTTATTTTTCTTAAGGAAGAAGGAAAAGAAATGGCTGCCCTGAAAGCTAAGGTTTAAAAGGACAGTCATTTTAAGGAACATTTCAATTTTTATTAAGCGCGTCTGTTAAAAAGCTCTCCAAAAGTTTATGCTGTAAAATTTATTCCCCACAGTTTAATTT
>DDYB01000035.1 GCA_002347265.1 Desulfobacteraceae bacterium UBA2245
ACTATCTAGTTTTCAAAGATCAAGATCTCCGCAGGTATTTTCTGCGGATTTGCGAAACGATTTCTGTATTATTCGTTTCACAAAATCTTTTCAAAAAGCATGTTCATCCGCACTTTTGCTTTTTTCAAAACCTGAGCTGTCTATCATCCGTTTCCAGCCTTGTCAACAGAATCTTTTTATTTTTTTCAGCTCAAACCAACTTATCAAAAAGCCTGCTTCGCAAAAGATTTGTGCTTTCTACATGCCCCCATCCCGTTTGTCAACAGGAATTTTTAATGCTTTTGCTTTAAAAAAGAAGCCGTCGCAACTGTATGCGACAATCATCGGATTCACAATCCGGTAACCCGTTTGATTTACTACTTTACTGAAAGATATTCTGATTTAAAAAATTGCCGGTGGATGCCGCAGGATTTCTTTGGACGTCAATTCAAATGGAAATCTTCTTGCCATTTTCGATTTCGTTTTTATTTTATTTAGACAGAAATTTTGACAGTCTTCCATAAAGTTAAAATTGAATTTTAATTATTCGACCTTTGAACAGGGAGTTTCATAATGACAAACCAGATTCGGTCTTTTTTGCTGCTGACCGCCATGACCATCCTGATTGTTCTTGCCGGACAGCTTCTCGGCGGCCGCAATGGAATGATATTTGCTCTGATGTTTGCGGCTGCTCTCAATTTTTTCAGTTACTGGTATTCGGACAAGATGGTGCTGAAACTGTATCGTGCGCGCCCGGTCGAACCCCGTGAAGCGCCCGAGCTTTATGAAATCGTTCGTTTCATATCCGACCGTTCGGGCCTGCCGATGCCGAAAGTATGCCTGATTCCCTCTGAAACTCCGAATGCCTTTGCCACCGGCAGAAATCCTCAACACGCCGTGGTGGCGGTCACCGAGGGGTTGGTCCGGCTGCTGGACCGCGAGGAACTGACCGGGGTTCTGGCCCATGAGATGGCCCATGTTCAGAATCGGGACATTCTTGTCGGAACCATTGCCGCCACCATGGCCGGGGCCATCATGATGCTGGCCAGCATTGCCCGGTGGTCAGCCATGTTCGGCGGATCAAGAGGCAATGACGACGAGGGCGGACTCGGCCCTCTGGGGCTGATTCTCATGTCCATTATTGCGCCGATGGCTGCCATGATCATTCAGATGGCCATCTCAAGATCCAGAGAATATATGGCCGATTCCACGGGCGCTCATTTCGCGGGCTCTTCTGAAGGCCTGGCCCGGGCTCTTGAAAAACTCGGGGCTTATTCGTCGGCAAAACCGATGGCCGCATCAGCCGCCACCGCACATCTGTTTACCGTCAGTCCCTTATCCGGATCAGGCCTGATGAATCTTTTTTCAACCCATCCACCGATTTCGGAGCGCATCGCCAGGCTCAGAGGAGGCTCTTTCCCCGGAGGAACTCGAAAGCCGGATGTCGATTCCAGAGTTTCGGAAGCCAGATCCTTCTGGAACCGTTTGTCTCAATAATCGGGGAATGATTCATCCTCCCGTCAATCTGTTTGACCTTGCCGCTCCGGAAAGCTATATAAGAGCCAGGCCGCGTGATTCAATATGGTGCAAGGGTGAAATGCTTCCGAACTCCATTTTTAATATTCAAACGATTTATTCAAGGTAATGAGCCCTCTTAAGCCTCAATCCAGATATGCTGTTCTGGCCGGAATCGCCGCGGTGCTGGTGATCGGATTTGCCCTGCTGCTCCTGTGGCGCCAGACCGAAACAATTCCTGAAATTCCACCGATTCCCTCCGAGTCGGTTGCTGCCGAGGGGTTTACACTTTTCGATGTCGGCTATCAGACCCCTTTGACTCAATCCCTGTTGAATCATCTCAACAGCCAGCTGGGATCCCATGCCGTTGAACGCCGGGTTCCAATCGATCTGACTCTTAACTATCCGGGCTTTCTGAAAGAAAATTTCAAGGAATTGAATGCATTGAACCAAAAGCTCAACCCTTCGGGAAAAGCAAGGGTCGAACACAACGCCTTGAAATTTTCTTACCGGTATGCACGGAAAAAAAACATTCCCTTTGATTATATTGAAATGATATTTTCCGGTTACTCTCACACACCGGCGATTCTGAGAGTCAGAACCAGGCAAACCGGACTGGATCTGGCCGAAACCCTGACCCGGAAATACGGGCCTGCTCAAACACTTGAATGGACCTCCAAAAGCGGCAGAACTCTATGGTGGCAGGAAAAATCAGGCATGCTTTTTTTGTCTGAAGCCACGGATCGCTCCGGAATACTGATTTACGAAATTTCCATCTATTACGTGGACACGATTGAAAAACTGCTTTTGGCTGAAGAGGAAGAATTACGCCAAAAACAGACAGAACGGCGCCGAAAAGGCGAAACCGCATTATAGCTTGGTTTTCCCGCCTGGCAGACCTCATACCCAAAATCAAACTGCCCCTCCCTGCCCCGAGGTCAGATCCTCAAAGCAAAGGCGCATCCGCTCTGGATCATTTCGCCGACAGCCATAATGCTTGACGCAACAAACAGCCTTCCGCTATTATTTGAAAGATCGAATTGTCTATAGCGGATCGCATTAAAGCCGCTTGTTCTTTTCAGCGAAAATTCACATCAACGCCCGTATCTCTTTTTATACAGAGGAGGTTTTTTCCATGGCACTGCACGAACTTGCAGGCAAACCCGCTCCGGATTCAATGCTGGCCAACATTCCCCGTCTGGTCAGCGCCTACTATTCCTTTGAGCCGGACCCGGCTGATGCGGGCCAGCAGGTCGCATTCGGGACTTCCGGACACCGGGGATCCTCCCTGAAAAACAGCTTCAACGAAAACCATGTGCTTGCCATCACTCAGGCGATCTGTGAATTCCGCAGGGCAAAAGCAATCAAAGGTCCCCTGTTTTTGGGGATGGACTCTCATGCATTGTCCGAACCCAGTTTCATCACCGCCCTGGAAGTGCTTGCCGCAAACGATGTCCGAACCGTCATTCAAAGCGGACAGGGATATACGCCCACTCCGGTGATCTCCCATGCCATACTGGTTCACAACCGGCAGAAAAAGCCGATTCTGGCCGACGGCATCGTGATTACCCCTTCCCACAATCCCCCTGAAGACGGCGGATTAAAGTACAACCCCCCCGAAGGCGGGCCCGCCGACACGGACATCACCCGATGGATCGAACGGCGCGCCAACGCCCTTCTGCGAGACGGTCTAAAATCCGTTCTTAAAATGAACTATTCCAAGGCCTTGCGAGCTCGAACTACCGATCAGTACGACTACATCGGACCCTATGTGGACGATCTTCGGAACATTATCGATATGGAGATTATTCGATCCAGCGGCATCCGCATCGGCGTCGATCCCATGGGAGGCTCGACTCTGCCTTTTTGGGAACCCATCGCCAGAAAATATGGTGTGAGCATCGATGTAGTCAACCCGGCGGTGGATCCGACCTTCAGGTTCATGACCCTTGACTGGGACGGAAAAATCCGCATGGACTGCTCTTCACCTTATGCCATGGCCGGTTTGATTGATTTGAAAGATGCATATGGCATTGCCTTTGGAAATGATCCCGACGGAGACCGTCACGGCATCGTCGGCCCGTCAGGCGGGTTGATGAATCCCAATGCATTCCTGGCTCTTTCCATCTGGTATCTGTTCGGAAACCGTCCGGACTGGCCTGAGCATTTTGCCATCGGCAAAACCCTGGTCAGCAGCAGCATGATCGACCGGGTGGCAAAGCATCTGGGCAGACGCGTCGCCCATGTTCCTGTAGGATTCAAATGGTTTGTACCCGGCTTTCTTGAAGGCGTGTTTGGATTTGCAGGCGAGGAGAGCGCCGGCGCTTCCTTTGTCCGGAAAGACGGAGGCGTGTGGACCACCGACAAAGACGGTATCATCATGGATCTTCTCGCTGCCGAAATCACCGCAAAACTCCGGAAGGATCCCAACCAACTCTACGAGGAACTGACCCGAATGCTGGGGCGCCCCGTATACGAGAGAATCGACGTACCGGCCAACCCACGGGAAAAAGCCGCGCTTTCCGGCATGTCTACGGATCAGATCCGCCGGAACACGCTGGCAGGCGAAAAGATCCTGGAAAAACTCTCCCATGCCCCGGAAAATCAAGCGCCGATCGGTGGAATCAAGATTGCAACCGAAAACGGATGGTTTGCCGCAAGGCCATCCGGCACCGAAGATATCTACAAGGTATACGCGGAAAGCTTTGTCGGAAAGGATCATCTGAAACAGATTCAGCAGGAAGCCCGAGAGATCATCGCTGACGTCTTGAATTCGGCCGGCAGTTGAAAAGTGTGTGACATGAAAGTCGGTTTTGCACGTGTCTTTCAAATTCCCGTCAGGGCAGAATTCTGATCGGCGTTCCATCCTCAACCGCCTGCCAGACTACGTCCATGTCTTTATTGGACAGGGCAATGCATCCATCGGTCCAGTTGTACTTGTGGCTGTCAATGGACAACTGGACATGATCTTTTGGCTGACCGTGAATCATGATCATTCCTCCGGGATCAACGCCTCGCTGCCTGGCTTGTCTCATATCCGCCTCATTCGGGTATGAGATGTGAATCGCTTTATAAAAAGCGCTGTCTTCTTTTTTATAATCCAGTAAGTAAAAACCTTCCGGAGTTCGTTTATCGCCTTTTTTGCACTTGTGACCCCTTGGATTTGAACCGAACGAGACCGGGTATTTTTTAATTACCCTTCCCTCGGTCATCAGGTAAAGCCTGGATTCGGATTTTTTTACCACGACAAAATCCGCTTTTTCCATGCCCAAACATATGGCCGGGAATAGCAGGACCAGCCAAAACAGCGTATTTTTCATTCTCATACCCGAAGCAATTCACCCTGGAACAATACGGTTGATTTTTCCTTCAATCCGCTGAAAGCTCGCCAACCTCGTCTCCTGTCCCCGCAGGTCAGAAGGGAAACCGTCACAGACAAGACAGTGCTCCGATGACAACCTTGAAAAACAGCTGCTATTGAGGGTAGAGCGGCTGTTTTTCCTCGCCACGGCCATTCTCATATTGGGTCAGCAGATCAGCCACCGTTTCTGATGCGCAGTCGTTTGTAAAATCCGCGCAGATGGATGCTTCATCCAGGCGCAACTTAAGAGGT
Source organism: Desulfobacteraceae bacterium UBA2245 (assembly GCA_002347265.1). Taxonomy (GTDB): domain Bacteria; phylum Desulfobacterota; class Desulfobacteria; order Desulfobacterales; family UBA2245; genus UBA2245. Next base: position 5,108 of record DDYB01000035.1, read on the forward strand.
TCGATGTGGCGGACGAACAAGGGAAGCAACCGGTTGTTCAGCGGCTGAACCAAAGGAATTTTTTCCTTGCGATGATCCACCGGCTTGCCGTTTTTGCACAGACGAAAGTCCAGATGTGGACCGGTGGCAAGCCCTGTGCTTCCCACATAACCGATTATCTGACCCTGCCGCACCCGGACTCCCGCACGAATCCCTTTGGCAAACCGGGAAAAATGCAGATACTGGGTGCTGTAGACGTTGTTGTGCCGAATCTTCAGGTAGCGGCCGCTGCTGCTGTTGTAAGCGGCCTCCGCGACCACCCCGTCTCCCACGCTCATCACCGGTGTTCCGGCAGGCGCCGCATAGTCGGTGCCCAGATGCGGTCGGTAGACATTCAATACCGGATGCAGCCGACGGTGGCTGAAACCGGAACTGATACGGCTATAGCGGATCGGCGCCTTTAAAAAAGCTTTTCGCAGGCGCTGACCTTTTTCGTCGTAGTAATCGCCATGGTTGTCCGTTTGAAAATAAAAGGCATTGAAATCGCTTCCGCTGTAGCTGAAACGGGCGGCGAGAACCCTCCCCAGACCCACCGGATTCTCGTCCACATAATTTTGTTCAAACACGGCGGTAAAACCGTCGCCTTTTTGCAGGTGATGAAAATCAAAAGACCAGGCATAAATTTCCGAAAGTTTGATCAACAGCTCGTAACTCAGCCCCTGATCCATCACGGTCTGGTACAGAGAATTCTCAATTATGCCCGAGGCCGTCTGAATACGAACTTCCACCGGTTTTTCCCCGATATACGCCCTGATCGGATCGCCAAGGTCGAACACCACATAATTGACAGGATTTTCTTCGTAGACAAAATACCGGACACAGCTTTCAGCGCCTTGAAACAGGCAGTAGGAATTCCCCGCCTTGATGCTTCGAACATCGAAGACGGAGTCGGCTGCCGCAGCCGCGGCGAAGGCCGATGAATTGGGAACCTGAAAACGGCCGAGAATGGAGACCAGGTTCTCTCCGTCCATGACCGTACCGGTTTCGAGGGTAAACTTGCTAACATCGATTCCATAGCGGAATTCGGACTTAGGCGGTTGAGCCGATTTTTGAGCGGCTTGAAAATTGGTGGTTTTCGATTTTTCCGTAGACGGCGGTTTGCAGGCAGGCAACATGATCAGAAACAGGGCCAGGCAAATCCAGTTTGAGTGCATAAATTTAGATTTCATTGCCGGTTTTATACCCTAGGCTACATACATTTTCAAGAATTTTTGGCCGATCAAAGGTTACGGTTCACGTTCTTTTTTCTTGACTTCGATTAAAATTTGCATATTCTTTTAAAGTGCGGTTTTAAAAAAATAATGAGAGGTTGGTATCATGCCTGTTTATGAATTTGAATGCCCGGATGGGACGATCACTGAAAAATGGGTCAAGATGGGCACTCAGGAAATTGAATGCCCGGAATGCCGTCAGAAAGCCAAAAAAATTATGTCCGCCTGTTCTTTTGAACTTAAGGGCAGCGGCTGGTATGCCGACGGCTATTCATCAGCCAAATCCGGAAAATAAAGGAATAGACCGCCCGAAAATTTCAGGTGCGGCGGAAATTTACCGTATGACCATGTACAGCAAAGCGGCGGCAGCGGATCCAAGAGTCCATGCGGCCGTCGACAGAAGATAACATATTGATTTGATCTGTCGGGTACGCCATGGGCCGGCCAAAAGGCCCATGGCTTTTTTTTGCCTCGGGTCCAAAAGCCCGGGGCTTTTTTGCTAGACCCGGCAGTCGGCAAGGAGTGAACCATATGCAGAACAGTCCGATTCGATTTGCCAGCCGCATGGCGCAACTGCCGCCTTATCTTTTTGGAACCATCAATCAGATCAAGATGCAGAAGCGCTGGGAGGGACTGGATGTAATTGATCTTGGCATGGGAAACCCGATTGACCCCACCCCGGAACCGGTTATTGAAAAACTTTGTGATGTGGTCAAGGACCCGAAAAGCCATCGGTATCCCGTAGCCGCGGGTTTTAAAAACCTTCGCCGGGAAATCGCCCGGTCCTACGAGAAAGACTACGGCGTTCACCTCGATGAAGACGCCGAGGTCATCGGCACGATCGGTTCCAAGGAGGGCATCTCCCACATGAGCCTGGCTCTGATCGGCCCGGGGGACACGGTGATCGTCCCCACGCCGGCTTTCCCCATCCACATCTATGCGTCGATCATCGCCGGCGGCAATGTAATCGGCATCCCCCTGGAAACCTCCTCGGAATCGCTGCTCCGGCGAATCAGTGACATATGCGAATCTCTGTACCCGCGCCCCAAGGTGCTGATGCTCAACTACCCCCACAATCCCACCTCCACGGTGACCGAACCTGAACTGTTCCGGGAAGTCGTTGTTCTGGCCAAAAAATACCAGTTCATGGTCATCCATGATTTCGCCTACGCCAAGATCACCTTTGACGGTTATACGGCGCCGAGCTTTCTTCAGGCGCCAAGCGCCATCGATGTAGGGGTTGAATTCGGATCTTTTTCAAAGTCTTACAACATGGCCGGATGGCGGATGGGATACTGCGTCGGCAACCGGCAGATGATTCAGGGGCTTGCCAAGGTCAAAGGATATTACGACTACGGCATCTTCTCGGCCATTCAAATTGCCGGCATCGTCGCCCTTCGCCACTGTGATGAGGACATATCCCGCCAGGTGGCCATCTATCAACAGCGCCGGGATTTGCTTTGCCGCGGACTTCAGCGCATGGGCTGGCCGGTCGCCAAACCCAAAGGCGGCATGTTCGTATGGGTTAAAATTCCAGAACCCTACGACCGGATGGGTTCGATGCAGTTTGCCGTGGAAATGATGAAACGGGCCAATGTAGCGGTTGCGCCGGGCATCGGCTTTGGTCAGGAGGGAGAAGGCTACCTGCGGTTGGCGCTGGTGGAAAACGAAAATCGAATCCGCCAGGCTCTTCGGCAGATCAAACGTGCCCTTGCGGACATCGATCCGGACGCGCCTCAAGCCAAATAACCGCCCACAGCGTTGTTCCGCAGACAACGGGCCGTCGTTTGATCGATGAAGCCAAGGAATTGCCCGAGAAAACTTGCTGGCCTTATTCCAGAGAAAAATGGTATAAAACGACTCTGATGCCTTTTGAAATGTTCTATCCGTTTATTTCCGCTCGATCATCTTAACAATCGAGCAAGAGGTGAATAGTTGGGAGGAATATCATGGAACTTAAAACCGTTGCGATCGAAAATCCGGACCAGCTCAACCTGATTCTGGGTCAGTCCCATTTCATCAAAACCGTCGAGGATGTCCATGAAGCCCTGGTCAACGCGGTGCCCATGGCCAAATTCGGCCTGGCTTTCTGCGAGGCTTCGGATGCCTGCCTGGTGCGCTGGAGCGGCACAGATAACGCATTGATAGAGCTGGCGAAAAAGAACGCCCGTTTCCTGAGCGCGGGACACAGCTTTATCGTTTTTATGAAGGACATCTTTCCGGTCAATGTGCTCAACGCCATTAAAAACGTGCCCGAGGTGTGCCGCATTTTCTGCGCCACGGCCAACCCGGTCGAGGTCATCATTGCGGAATCCAAACAGGGAAGAGGCATTATGGGTGTGATCGATGGTTTTGCATCCAGAGGCATCGAAGGCGAAGCCGATATTGCCGCACGCAAGAAATTGCTGCGAACCTTCGGCTACAAGCAATAAATAAAAGCAGAAGCACGGAGCGGGTCTGTCAAAACGGACCGTTAATTAGCCATGCGGCCATGAAACCTTAAACCGGCTTTCATATCTCTCCCGGTGCGGCGATGCATCGCCTGTCCGCTTGCGTCTTTTTTACGAGTTCTTTAATTTTCTGGCCAGCAGTTCGTTGACCATCTGGGGATTGGCCTTTCCCCGGCTTTCCTTCATCACCTGGCCGACAAAAAACCCCATCAGTTTGGTTTTTCCGCCTCGAAAAGCCTCGGCCTCCTTCGGGTTTTCCAGAACAACCTTATCTACAATCGCTTCGATGGCGGATGAATCCGTCACCTGCTTCAGGCCTTTTTTCTCTACAATCTCAGATGCGCTTCGACCGGTGGCGGCCATTTCCTCAAACACGGTTTTGGCGATTTTACCGCTGATAACGCCTTCTTCCATCAATCGGAGCAGTTCGGCAAGACTTTCGGGCGAAACCGGCGTTTCCTCAATGGATTTTCCGGCCGAATTCAAAACCCGCATCAGCTCGCCCGTCACCCAGTTGTTCACCTGTCTTGAATTGGAAAACAAGGAGGCGCAGGCTTCAAAATAATCGGCCAGGGGCCGGCCTGCCGTCAAAAAAGCGGCATCCTGAAAAGAAAGTCCGTACTGATCGATAAAGCGCCTGCGCTTTTCCTCCGGAAGCTCGGGAAGCGTTTTCCGGGCATCCTCGATCCAGTTGTCATCCACCACAAGGGGGAGAAGGTCCGGATCCGGAAAGTACCGGTAATCGTGGGCTTCCTCCTTGCTTCTCATCGACTGGGTGCGCTGGGAATCCGGATCCCACAGCCGGGTTTCCTGAACTATCTTTCCGCCCTCGAGCAGCACCTCGCGCTGACGATCAATCTCGTACTGGATGGCCTTTTCCACATGCCGGAAGGAATTCAGATTTTTCAGTTCCGTGCGGGTGCCCAGTTTTGTCGTGCCCCTGGGCCGTATCGACACATTGGCGTCGCACCGGAAGCTGCCTTCCTCCATGTTGCCGTCGCAGATATCCAGATACCGGACGATCGACCGAAGCTGCCTGAGATAGGCCCCGGCTTCTTCCGGCGAACCGAGGTCCGGCTCGCTGACGATCTCGATCAGCGGCACACCGGCACGATTCAGATCCACCCGGCAGACCGGCCGGCTTGAATCATGGAGCAGTTTTCCCGCGTCTTCCTCCATATGAATCCGGTTGATTCCGATGCGTTTGAGTTCGCCGGAAATCTCGATGTCCACATACCCGCCTTCCGCGATGGGAAGCTCGTACTGGGAGATCTGATACCCCTTGGGCAGATCCGGATAAAAATAATTTTTGCGGGCCCATCGGCTTTCCCCGGCAATGGTGCAATGCGTGGCAAGCGCCATGCGAAGGCTGAAATCCACCACGCTCCGGTTGAGCACCGGAAGCACGCCGGGCATGCCGAGGCACACCGGGCAGGTATGTGTATTGGGCAGCGCCCCGAAGGCGGTTGAACAGCCGCAGAAAATCTTGGTTTGCGTTTTCAGCTGCGCATGAACCTCAAGCCCGATCACCGGTTCAAATTCCATGATGCCTTCCATGTTAGAATTACGACAAGATTAATGTGTGTGAACAATTCGAATCCACTGAGTCCATTTTGAAAAAAACATGGTGACCAATCAGGCAAAATTAGTCAAGAATTTTCATTTTTGCCGGAATCTTTCGCGAATCCATCAACAGGGTTGTTTACACCATCAAAAAGCCGCGCCCCGAACCGGGCGCGGCTTTTTGAAATAAGTCCGAAATCTTTTATTAACAGGATCGCAGGATCAGAAGCGCATCAGGAAAAGCGTCTTCGCCCGCATCGTTATTCTCATATTGCCCTTTCAATCATCTTGCCAGGATATCGGAACTGGCCATCCGCTGTTCAAGCTGGACGATCTTTGGCGTGATAAAAATCAACAGCTCTTCCTTGTTGTCCTGCTTGTACTGGGTTTTGAAAAGCCATCCGACGATCGGAATATCCATCAACCCGGGAACGCCGCTTTTGTCTTTGTGTTGGGTCAGCTTGATGATGCCGCCGATGACGATCGTATCGCCGTCATCCACCAGCAGTTCGGTTTCGGCGCCTTTGGTCGTAAAAGACTGCTGATTGTTGATAATGTTGCCCAGGTCGTTTTTCTCAATGAATATTTTCATTGAAATCCGGTTATCCAAAGTCACATGCGGCGTCACCTTGAGCTCTAAGTTGATTTCCTTCCATTCCAGAGTGGCCAGACCGGCCTCATCGCGCTCCAGATAGGGATATTCAACCCCCTGCTTGATGCTCGCCTCTTTGTTGTCCAGGGTTACAATTTTAGGGGATGAAACCAGCTTGCCTTCGCCGCGGGCCTCCAATGCCGCTATGGCCGCATTGAGCACCAGCTGGCTTCCGGCGATTCTGGTAAAATTAAAGCCCAGGGCGCCGAAGGAAGTGGCCGGAATGTTGCCCGGGAAATTGACTCCCGTATTGACCCCATAATCGGTATCAAATCCAAAGTTTCCACCCAGCGTGTCAGAATTCTTGTCTGTAGCGATATCCCAGGCCGTTCCGATTTCCCTGGAAAATGTGTCGGACGCCTCTACGATTCTTGCTTCGATAATGACCTGAGGCGTTACGCGGTCCAGTTTTTTTACAATCTCTTTCGCCTGAACTATTGTTGCCGCCACATCCGTCATGATGATAATGTTGGTGCGATCATCCACACTGATGCTGCCGCGATCCGCCGTTTTAATCTTTTCCAGATGCGGTTGAATGTCAACCTTCGCATTCGAATAATTGATCGGAATGTATTCGGTGATCAGCGGCTCAACCGCGACCTCCTGTTCCCTGGCTTTCTTCTCGGCTTCAAGCTTGGCTTGGCGAAGCTGCTGTTCCTTCTGCAAAGTGACCAGGGTGGCAATGCGAACAATGTCTCCCTCATGCACCATTCCCAGATGGTTCATTTTCAGGACCAGGTCCAGAACCTGATCCCACGGCACCGGATGTTCAAAGGTCAGGGTCACCTTTCCGGTCACATCCTTGTCAATCGCGAAGTTCTTCCCACTGACCTCGCGAAGGATTCTGAACACATTTTTAATATCGGTCTCATAAAAATCCAGAGTGATCTTTTCACCGGTGAACTTGCGCGTCTTGCCTTCGAAAACGTTCTCGTCGGCGGTGTCTTCATCTGAAACCCGAACCGCTTCCTCCCGCGCAGCACCCCTGGTTCCGGTCTCAGCCACGATTTTCTCCCAAGGCGCCAGGCTGGCCTGATCCACGGGCTTCGGTGGAACAGAGGAAGGTTCAAAATGTACGAACAGCAGATCATCCTGCTGCTCAACGAAGTACGGCGCCGCCTCTCGCAATTCAATCGATATAATCGAGTAATTTTTCATCGATGGGTTTTGCACCGGTATAATCCGGTCAACCGCGCTCTCAAACCGCGTTGTAATCAGAGGCCTTCTGCGAAAATCCTGAATGCCTGTATTGAAAAGCTTCAATTCAAGGCGCTTTGAATCGACCTTGCTCATCTCATATTCCACCGGCAGGGTCGTACCTATAATTATTGTGGATTTCCCGTCCGCTTCGCTGGCAAAGTCGATGCGATTCATCCACGCCGTTTTTCCAGAACTTGGAACGAACGCCTGAGGGGGGCTGGGGCTTTTTGAAATCATGTCCACAGAAGAGGCTCCCACGGCAATCACCAAGCCATCATCAACCGGGCTTGCGGAATAGGCATTCAAAAATGCTATTTCCGTATCGATCAACAGGCGCAGCCGGTCAGGATAGGCAAAATAACGGACAGCCTTGACCCACTTGGAATCCACTGAAATCACCTCACCGGCTTTTTCCGCACCTTTAACGCCATATATGTCGCAGACAATTCTCGGAGGGCTTTCCACCGTAAAAAAGTCGTAACGCGGAAGCGGCTGGTCAGACTTGACCTTGATTTCTACGCTGTTTTCCAGAGGCTTGGCCTCAACCGCCATAAGGTTGGCCGGCATGACGCCAACGGAAGCAATCGAAGGGCTTGCTGTTCGCCCGAGTCCGGCAGTATCTGAGTCTCTGATCACAATTTCGAGGCCCGTTGCACTGCGGACGACCTCATAGGGCAGGTCTTTCTTCAGCAGAACCGTCAGCTTCACCGATCGTCCCTTTTCCGTAATTTCGACCGCGTCCACCTCGCTGATGATAGCGCCCTGGGGTATTGCCGGCGCTTGTGCGATCGATATTCCGGCGTCAGGGAAATAAAGAACAACCCCCAACGGAAGCGGCTGCTTGACGGCAGTGTATGTCAGCGTCTGATCACCTTGAATCAGAACCGTCGCCGACGTTGAAGTTTGCGCCACTTCTATGCCTGTAATAAGTTTCGTTTCCTGGGGTTTCTGAAGTTCAGATGTTTTCGGGGACGACGCCGTATGGGTGCATCCTGCCATCATGGCGACAAAAACCGCTATGACAACTGCCCGCGCTGCAATTCCGGATAATTTCATGATTCTCATATTATTCTTCTCCAGGGGGTTTCTGAAGTTTCATCTCGCGTTGGCGAACATATGTCTTGCCTTGATCGTCTTCCAATTCTTCCTCTATGATTATGCGGTCATTTAATATCTGCACAATCTGGCCCGAGTAAATTCCGATGTAGGCGCCCTGGCTCACGATATATCCCTTGCCGGTGGACTCCTCCACCAAAGCCCTGTTGCCGCTCGGCGCCTGAATGACGCCGGACAGTTTGAGCTGACCGACATCAAATTTCTCCAGAGGCGTCACCGGCCTCGAATGCTTTCTCTTGCCTGCGGCTGCCTCTTCGGCCGCAATCATGGCAGGCTCGAAGGGATCGATTTTCCCCTCCGGATTGTAAATCCAGACAGGAGGCGCGGCCTCTGCCGGCAAAGAAGCGACTTCTTTTTCAGGCGCCGGCGCCGCAGGCGGCGCTGTTTCGGCCGGTTCTTTTGTTTCGCCCGGCTTAACAGCACCTGCATCTTCCTGAACGATCTTTTTTACAATCTTTGTCGCTGTAGGGGGGGCTTGGCTTTCTTTTTCGCAACCTGAAACAGTCAAGCAGACCACGCAGACAGACCATCCAATGAAAGCTATTAATTTATTCATGCCATATCGCTTCTTCAATTGGGTGAATTATTTCTTTTTCTCCCCTTTTTTCTTTTCGGGCGCTGGGGGAGACTCGATAAACTTATAGGTGACCGCCGTGCAGACGGTCTGCAATTTTTCACTCTTGGCCGGCAACGACATTTTTATATCGCGAATATTAACGACCCGCGGCAATCGGGAGACCTTGTCGTAAAACATGGCAACATTATGATAATTTCCGTTTACGACTATGGACACCGGTATTTCCGCATAAAATTCCTTCGGAGATTCGGAACCCTGCTGCCACAGCAGAAATTGCAGCCCCGATTCCTGACCGGCTTCCGAAATGCTGGTCAAAAGCGATGGAATTTCCTGCTTGTCGGGGAGGGCCCGCATGACGACGAAGAATTCCGACTCAACTTCCTTCAGCTCATTTTGGAAATCCTGAAGCTTTCCGGCCTCCAACTTCACCTTGGCAAGCTTGTTCTGAAGCTCCTCGTATTCCGCCGAAAGCGCATTGATGCGCTCAAACTTAGGCATAAAAAGAAAGTATACGAAAAGTCCGATGATTGCAGCAAAAGTCAAGGTACATATCAGGATTCTCTGTGCACCGGAAAGCTTTTCAATCTTATCGAAGAAGACTGCGGCCTTGGAAGATAAATTGCCCTTTTTCATTATTTTCGCCCTCGTTTGAACGAGTCAATTACAGGATTCTAATTTACACATGAAACTTGAAAGGTTTTCAAGTTGGCAGCCCCGCCCGTGCCCTCTTTACCCGTGCCCTGTTTAACGGAAATCAAATTGACCGACTTGAAAAGTTTTGAGGCCTCCAGATTGATCATGAAATCCGCAACCGTCTTGTTGTCAAAAGCAATGCCCGTGATGTTCACCTTGCCGCCGGTGGATTCAAAACTCGTAAACCAGAGCCGTTTGGGAATCACCATGCGGGTCATCGTATCCAGCAACTGGACCGGCACCTTGCGGTTCTGGTCCAGATTCTTGATCACCTCGATCTTTTTCCGAAAAATAGCGAGCTTCTGCTTAATCTCTTCAATTTCCTTGGTTATTTTTTCATATGCGGCGATCTGTTTCTTTGAATCATCGATATTGGTTTCCAGCCTGGAAATTTTATCTCCGAGTGTAAAGTTGAAATAAAAAAGTCCCAACGTAAGCAGGATTAACGATAAAATGTAAATGGAAACCTGCCTGCGAAGATTTTCCTTTTTTCTGGCGGCACGAAACGGAAGTAAATTGATTCGTATCATTTGTCATCAACCCTTCTCATGGCAAGCCCCATACATATAGCGGCTTGCGGGGCTATGCGTTGAAGGTAAGATGCATCGTATTTGCCCGATTCCGCTCGCAACTTTGCAAAGGGATTAATGGTTTCAACCTCTGCGGAGGTTTCAACGGCCAGCAGTTGTCTGAACTCCTTGATGTTGGCGCCGCCTCCGCTAAGAAATATTTTCTTGATCTGATCTTCAGGGTAGGTGGAATAAAAAAAGTCAAGCGCCCGCCTGATTTCGGAGCACCAGTCGGAAACCACCGTCACAATGATATCTTTTAAATCATCCTGAGAAATTTTATCCGGCATTTTGCCAAACTTCATGGCTTCAGCTTCGGCTAAAGAACACTGGGCCAACCCGGCGATCCGTTGATTAATCTGCCCGCACCCCAAGGAAACATCCCGCATGAAAACCGAAGAACCGCCCTTCAGGATATTCAGCGAAGTCTTGCTGGCCCCGATATCAATTAACGCCACATTCTCTTCGCCCGCGGCGTAATTGACCTCGAAAATATTTTGAAGCGCGAAAGCGTCTATATCGATGATGCACGGGTTTAACCCCGCGATTTGAATCAGATTGATGTAATCATTGATCATCTCTTTTTTTGCGGCAACCAGCAGAACATTCATCTGATTCGCATTGGCCTCATTCGTTCCAAGAATCTGAAAATCAATGTTCACATCGCTGATATCAAAGGGAATGTATTGCTCTACCTCAAAATGAATGGTCTCATGCAACCGCGCTTCCGTCATGGTCTGCACATTGATCTTTTTCACAATGACTGAATAACCGCCAATGGAAATCGCGACATTGGGGTTCTTGATTCCAACGTTTTTAAACAACTTTCGAATCGAATCCGCAACGGACTCAGGATCCTTGATTGCACCATCTTCTATAACGCCGGGCGCGATATCAATGAAGCCGATTTTCTTGAGAACGGGTCTTTTTTGGGTATCGGCAATTTCAGCTACCTTAATCGTCCTAGAACCGATATCAAGACCGACAAGATCTGTTTTTTTAACAAGGGCCATAATTGCCTCTTTGCCAAGCTTTAAACGTTAGCTATTTTAGTTGTGTTGAATTCAATACTCCGTAAAGTTCATTCTCAAAGGAGCCCCTCAATGAGCAGCGCGTCATTCCATCCGAAAATCTTTTTACCCCTCCCGCTCAAAAGCGTAAAAATTCATTGCATTTTATATAGCATAAAAAGAGTTTTAAAATATATATTAGCTAATATTTAATCAAGTCAAGTATTTTTATAGGGTTTAGTTCTTAATTCCGCACTCCCCATTATATAGTGGGTTGCCTGTAATACTAAACACTAGATAATGTGCACAAAATTCCTGGATGCCGACAAGGATCGGATTTCAGAACGTTTTTAGAGCATTTTGCTTTCTAAAGACCACTTCTCTCAACGCAGCCCATTCACAGTCTGCAACCATTTCTGGAAACAATTATTATAAAAACTCCTGATTCGAATCATGCAATTTAATCGTATGTAAAATCAGAGCCCGGGCATAAACCGCTTGAGAGCCCCGGAGATACCGAGGTGCCAAACCTCCGCAACTGACTTCTTCTGCGGCCGATTCAAAATTTGGCTCCTTTTGTTTTCAGGTGAGACAAGACGCCGGTTTAATTCAACGAAATTCATAGCAACCTCTTGACGCACTTAACCATAGATCTGCGATCCTGTGTTTAACCATTTCATATTCGGGGCTTCTGGCTGGCCACTCAAATGCATTTTTCGGCGAATCCGTTCATCCCGAGCTTTAAAAAGGGATTGTCGCGTCTCACCTTACTGCCAGGGCTTTGCTCCGTTTCCGGCCTTGCCGGTTTTTCTTACAGTGTCATCGCGGCGGCAGCAACGCAAGGAATTTCTTGATCCACCCGGGATTCGACGGATTTCACCTTGCACAGCCAGGCTTTCAGATGAAGGAATTGAATCACGGCGGGTTTCCCAAATTGCTTAAAAACGCTGTGTGATCGGCGACAATACCTCAAGCGCATTCATCGCGCAGGCAATCACGGACCCGGCAAGACTCCGGCTGAAAACGCATCCAACGCAAACGGGAAACACCCGTTTTTCAGGGAAGCTGTCTGACGGAGCTCTGTCCTAAAATTTTAACAATTTGGATGCTCTTTTTCAAATTTCAGTTCGATGGAATTTGTGTTAAAGGAGGGAACTCAAACAGGCCTGAACTTCGAATGAAAAAATCCGGCAGGGCATTGAAAATGAAAAAAGAAGTGTTGATCGACAAGAATTTTCGCTGCAGCAGTTTTAAAAATGCCGATCTCCCCAAACCGGGATCCTCGCCCGGAACCCACCTCTGGCTTCTTCTGGTGCTGACGGGTATTTTTTTCTTCAATTTCATCGCCCGGATCATTCCGGCTCCCCTGATGCCCATGATTGAAACCGAACTCGGCATCACCCATGCCCAGGCAGGATCGATATTTCTGATTCTGTCCGCGGGGTATTTCGTATCGCTGATAAGCTCCGGATTCATCGCATCGCGCATTTTCCACAAAACAGCCATCGTGCTTTCGTCCGTCGTACTGGGCGTTGCCGTTCTGGCAACCTCGATGTCCGGCAATCTGACCGGATTCCGGCTGGGCATGCTGATCATGGGGGCGGCGGCAGGCCTTTACCTTCCCTCGGCCATAGCCACCCTGACCGATCGGATCGATTCCCGCAACTGGGGAAAAGCCATCGCCGTGCATGAGCTTGCGCCCAATCTGGCTTTTGTGGTGGCCCCGCTGGGCGCCGAAATGCTGCTTGAATTTTTTTCCTGGCGGGGCGTGATGAAGCTCGTCGCCGCCTGCGCCATTGTTCTGGGGATGTGCTTTGCCCGCTGGGGCAAAGGCGGACAATTTTCCGGGCAGAAACCGGATGTCAAGTCGTTTCAATGCCTTTTCGGCAAGCCTTCTTTCTGGCTTATGACGGGCCTGTTCAGTCTTGGCATCTGCAGCACCCTGGGATTGTACACCATGCTTCCGCTTTATCTGGTCACCGAGCACGGCATCAGCCGGCCATGGGCCAACAGTCTGCTGACGCTTTCCCGGATTTCAACCATCGGCACGGTGTTTCTGGGCGGATGGGCCGCGGATCGTTTTTCCGCACGGCAGACCATGGGCGGCATCCTGCTGATCACCGGCACGCTGACCGTTCTGATCGGCATGACATCCGGAGCCTGGATGATTGTTGCGGTTTTTCTGCAGCCCATGCTGGCCGTATGCTTTTTCCCGGCAGGATTTGCGGCCCTTTCGATGATCGGCCCCCCGCAGTTTCGGAATATCGCAATCTCCTTGTCCATTCCAGGCGCATTTCTGATCGGTGGAGGAGCGATCCCTGCGGGCATGGGAATGATGGCCGACGCCGGCCATTTTTCCGCGGCCGTCGTTCTGACCGGACTGCTGATCGGCGGCGGTTCCCTGCTGACGCTCCTGTTGAAATCCAATCGGACGCCGCCGACCTGACATGAAATTTTTACGGTTCCGCAAACTCGAAGGATTCAGCCCGCTGCGCATAAACTTGTTGCGAGGCCATCAATTAAGATTGACAAACACGGCATGCCCGCAACATATACTCGATGCTGCAAATGTTATATAAGGAGAAATAGGGTGAACGACGAAATCAAAGCTGACAAGATCCTGGATCTCAAGGATCTGCCCTGCCCCATTCCGGTGGTTAAAATCAGCAAGGGAATCAAAGAGGTTCAAATCGGCCAGGTGGTCGAAGCTCATACCACCGACCCGGGCTCATTGACGGACTTTCCGGCCTGGGCCAGAATCACGGGGAATGAAATTCTGAAAACCGAAAAGGGCGATAAGGTATTCAAATTTTACATCCGGCGCGTAAAATAAGTGCCCGCGCCGCCTTTCGCCCGTAAAGCGCATCGCTTTCAATCCGACGGAACCGAACCGTGCAAACACTCTATTACGTGATTCTTGTCCCCATGACGTATCTGGCCTTTGCGGTCTTTTTCATCGGAACCGGCCTGCGGCTGTTCACCATCTATAGAACCCCCAAATATCCGGCCGCGCTTCAGATTTTTCCCGAAAAGCATCCCGGACGGCTCTGGGCCATTCACGACGCCCTCCTGTTGCCGACAATTCGAAAGCATAATCCGCTGCTATGGGTTTTTTTAATGCTCTTTCATATCGGTTTTTTCCCGCTCATAATCGGCCACATCGAGCTTTTCAGGGAATTCGGAATCTTTCAGATCATTCCGCACGAGGTTTTCCCGGGCAGGGGCTTTGTCGGACTGATTCTCTGCCTGTCCCTGCTTTTTTTTCTGGGAAGACGTTTTTTTTCTCCAGTCCGGGAGATCTCAACACCCGGAGATTATTTTCTGCTGATCCTGCTGTTTCTGGCGGCGCTTTTCGGAAGCCAGATGGATTGGGCCAGGCGCTGGTACGGATACGACGCCCTGCTGGTAGAAAATTACCGTGACTATCTTCTCAGCCTGCTTTATTTAAAACCTGAGCTGAACTTTGCCGTGCTGAACTCGGGCCACGCATTCATGCTGGTTCTGCATGTTTTTTTTGCAAACCTTTTTTTGATGATCTTCCCTTTCAGCAAGCTGATGCATGCCTTTACATCGGTGGCGATGAATAAACTCAGAAGAGGATAGTCCATGGATCAGAATATCCGGAATGATTTATTGAAACTGTTCCGTGAAAACCTCAGCCGGGCAATGAAGCTTTACCTGGAAACCTGTTCTCGTTGCGGCCTGTGCGTTCAGGCCTGCCACGTTCATGCATCCATGCCTCAACTCAGATACATCGCCGCGTATCGGGCGGAAATCATCCGGAAAATATACCAGAAATACTTCAAGGCTCAAGGGAGCTTTTTTCCAAGGCTCAGCGAAGCAAAGGAACTCAACGACGATGCGCTGCAGGAACTCTACGAGGTGGCCTTTTCATGCACCGGCTGCAGAAGATGCATGGTCTACTGTCCGCATGGAATCGACACTGAAATGCTGATGTCCATGGCGAAGCTGCTGCTCGTCGGCGCTCGCAGAGAGCCCGAGATGCTGTCCCTGCTTGCCGACACCTCAATCGAAAAAGGAAAATCCCTGGCGCTTTTCAAGAAGGATTTTCTGACCGGCATTAAAAGCCTGGAGAGCCGGGTTATTGAAAAATGGAAATGCCCGGCGGGGCAAGCCCCCATTCCCGTGGATGTCCAGGGAGCCGACATTCTTTATGTCCCCCTGTCCGGCGCCCGTTCGATCATTCCCGCCGCCGCGATTTTCAATGCCGCCGGCCGAAACTGGACCCTGAGTTTTTTTGAGGCGGTCAATTTCGGCGCTTTTCTCGGAGATCCCGCCCGGACCCGGCTCATTCTGGAGCGCATCATCGACGAAGCCAGACGTCTGAAGGTCAAAAAAGTTGTTGCCTGCGAATGCGGCACCGCCTTCCGGGTGATGAAACAGCTTTCCGGAAAGCAGCCCTTCGAGGTGGTTTCGATCGTTCAGGAGATGGCCCGATACCTTAGAGAAGGACTGATCCGGGTTAACCGGTCCAGATGCAATGGCCCGATCACCTACCATGATCCCTGCCAGATCGCCCGGAACGGCGGCGTGATCGACGAGCCGCGGGAGATTCTGCGTCATCTTGCCCAGGACTTCAGGGAGATGTCGCCGGATCCCGCATACAACTGGTGCTGCGGCGGAGGCGGGGGCCTGGTCGCCATGGGCGAGGACACCCTGGATTTTCGAATGAAATCCGCCAGGGTCAAAGTCGATCAGATACTGGCCACCGGCGCCAAAATCGTCGTCACCGCCTGTGAAAACTGCCATACTCAGCTCAGCGATCTCAATGACCATTATAAGATGGGAGTCGAGATTCGATTGCTGTCTTCCATGGTGGCGGATGCGCTGGTCGGACCGGAAGAAACCGCAAGTACGAATCCTGAGAAACAGACATTGCGGGAAACAACCCGGATTCCAGCCTGACCCGAAAATCCGGCAAAGCCGATCATGATCCGGTGCAAACATCATCCCCGATAAACGCCTCGATCCACTCGATGGCTTTGGGCCATTGATCCGCTTCGAGCCACCGGATTTCTCTGTCCGCTCCGAACCAGGTCATCTGCCGCTTGGCGTATCGTCGCGTATCGCGTTTGAGCAGAAACAGGGTCTGATTCCAACCCATCCGTCCCTGAATAAAGTCGGCCATATGCCGATAGCCGATCGACTGCATGGAATTCAGATCGGCTGAATACCCCTTCTCCAGCAGTCCTTGAACCTCTTCGAGCAGTCCTTCTGCCACCATGGCGTCCACCCGCTCGTCGATGCGCCGGTAAAGCAAATCCCGATCCATCAAAAGTCCGATTTTCAACGCGGGGTAAAACGGATTTCTGAATCCATGTTCCTGATGATGACTGGAAATCGGCTTTCCGGTGAGTTCAAAAACCTCAAGGGCCCGGATAATGCGAAATGCGTCGTTTGGATGAATTTTTTCAGCGGCCTCGGCATCGACGACTTTCAATCTTTCGTGCAATCCTGACATGCCGATTTGCATCGCGTCGGCCTTCAGGCGGGATCGAATGTTCGAGTCGCGCGGAAGCGATTCAAACAGCCCTCGAAGCAGGGCCTTGATATACAGGCCCGTGCCGCCGACAACAAACGGAAGCTTCCGGCGTTCGGAAATATCTGCAATCAGTTTCCGGGCCAGGCTCGAAAACTGCTGGGCATCAAACATCTCATCCGGATCCGCGAGGTCAATCATATGATGCACGACACGGGATCGCTGGACCGCATCGGGCTTGGCCGTGCCGACGTCCATATGGCGGTAGATCTGCATGGAATCCGCGCTGATGATCTCGCCGTTGAAGCGCAGGGCCAGTTCAATGGCCGCACCGGTCTTTCCCACCGCCGTGGGTCCGGTGATGACAACAATTCTGGGCCTGGATTCACCCGAAGCGGAATCAGCCGGCATGGATTCTCAACCTGTTGCATCTGTTCAGCATTACTTTACAAAGTCTCATTTCAGGCAGTTGCGGACCGTGATGTTTTTCCACTGGATTCCATATCCCGTTATCGGATTGCGTTCAATTGTTTTTCTTTTCGTGATAACATGTGATGCAGATCAAATTGCGGGTCATTCAGTGCGCAAACGCTTTCAGGTTGACAGCGCGTCGGGCATCTAATATTTTTGCAGCAAAACAAGGAGGAACCTATGCCGGAAGTCGAGTTTCAGGGAAAGAAGTTTACGGTCAGCGACGACGGATTTCTCGATCGCTTCGAATCCTGGTGTCCTGAATGGGTTCAATGGGTTCAGAAGGAAGAGGGCATCGAGGCGCTGACCGACGATCACTGGAAGGTCATTCATGTCATTCAGGACTATTACCAGAAAAACGGCATCGCGCCCATGGTCCGGATTCTGTGCAAGGTCACCGGCTTTACCCAGAATTATCTGTACGAGCTTTTTCCCGCCGGTCCCGGCAAGGGAGCGTGCAAAATGTCGGGTCTTCCCAGGCCCACCGGATGCTCCATATAACAACGCCTGGAATCTACTTTCCGCCGATCAAAGCCGAAAAGGGAGCGCCTTATGATTCTTTCCGTCAAGACCCGGTCTCAAACCGAACTGGTCGATATCACCGACTCAGTTCGGAAATGGATTCAATCCTCGGGCTTTGTCTCAGGCCTGTGCTTCCTTTACGTTCCACATACAACCGCGGCCGTTACCATCAATGAAAGCGCCGACCCCAGCGTGGCCCTGGATATTGTGACGGCCTTGAACCGGATGGTTCCGCCTCAGGGCCCTTACCGGCATCTGGAAGGCAACTCTCCGGCGCATGTCAAGGCCTCGATGATCGGTTCATCCGTGCTGGTCGCGGTCGAACAGGGCGAACTGTGCTTCGGAACCTGGCAGGGAATCTTTTTTTGCGAATTCGACGGACCGCGAACCCGCAAGGTCCGGATTCGCTTTCTTCAGGCCGACTTCAAGGAGTGACTCATGTCCCGGTTGGATGACGCGGATAAAAAAATACTCAACAGAATTCAATCGGACTTTCCGATGGAGTCCAGGCCCTATCTTGCATTGGCCGAAGAGGTTGGCCTCAGCGAAAAAGAGGTTCTGGAGCGGGTCACACGGCTGAAAAAGGACGGCATCATCCGGCGCATCGGAGCCAATCTTGCCCCCGCCAGGCTCGGTTTTGTCAGCACCCTGTGCGCCGCCGCAGTGCCGGAGGACCGCATCGACACATTCGCCCGATGCGTCAATCGATATGACGGCGTGACCCACAATTACGTCCGCCAGGGAAACTTCAACGTGTGGTTCACCTTCATCGCGCCATCCATGGAGAAGATCGAATCCAGGCTTGCCGCCATCGCTGAGGAAACCGGAATCGAGAAAATCCTCAATCTGCCTACCACCAGGGTTTTTAAAATACGCGCCCAGTTCGATTTATAACAGGGTGTTTGAAAAACAAGAATCAGGCCGTCAGGCAAGGCGCGCGGCGATGCGACAAGCGCAGCATATTCAAGCAGATGTGAGCATTGGCGAGAGCCGCGCAACGCTGAATGGCGGCCTCAGGCGCAGTTTTTCAACAGCCTGATAAACCGGATCGCGCCGGCCGGTCTCATCTTCCTTTGAATCAGGTTTTTGGTGAACAATGCCTCAGGGCATCAACAAAAAGCAACCCGGTGGATCAAGGCATCGAAAACCGCCTCTATAATCTTGAAAACCCAATAATACTCCCGATTTCGAAACGCAATTCTGCAAACGTTCCGCACCTCAAAGTCGCAAATTCCCCTCTGGAAAAAAGGCGGGCCGGAATTTCCGTGGCTCCGTGTGGAAATCCGCCATTCCGGAAAAAAGCTTTGACCCCATCGCTCTAAAATTCTTTCCGGACCATATCCTCGGCGCAACATTACCCTTGACAAACAAAAATGTTTTATTTAGTTTGAACAGTATTCATTATATAAACTACTTTTTATTATTTATCTTGTTATTTTTCAGTAGGTTATATTAAAAGGATGTTTTTAAATCGCCCAAACAAGCTCTCCTGAGGAGAGACATATTAAACATCATAATTCAAGGAGGATGAAATGGCAGAAGTAAAACTGGGGAATCCGGCGGCAGTCGGCCTGGGAGGGTTTGCATTAACCACGATGATTTTGCAGTTTCATAATCTGGGCTGGTGCGGTGTCGGCCCGGTTGTGGCCTGCGGACTTTTTTACGGCGGGCTCGCCCAAATGATCGCGGGCCTGCAGGAGCAGAAAACAGGAAACAATTTCGGATACAGCGCCTTTACTTCTTATGGCGCATTCTGGATCTGTCTGGCGGTTATATTCCTTTTGAACCACTTTGACATTTACAAATCCGGTGCTGTGGAAGTGGGTTGTTTTCTCATTGTCTGGACCATCTATACGGCCATTATGTTTGTCGGTTCGATGCGAACCAATGGTATGCTGGCGTTTACATTCCTGACGCTTCTGCTGGGCTTCATCGGCCTGGATCTGGCCCATTTCGGCTACCCGGCGATGACCAAGATCGCCGCCATCGATCTGATCATCTGCGCGGCGAGCGCCTGGTACATTATGGCGCATGTGATTTTCGCCGATCTCGGAATCAACCTTCCGGTCGGCAAACCCTGGATGAAGTAACATATACAAACCCCCGTACAAGAGCGTTGTGCGGGGGTTTTATTCAATGAATGCATTGTTAAACCCTTTCGTTCGGCCTGCCAATCTTTTTAGAAAACTTCTCATTCGCCTGCAACGGCATCTGAACCCTTCTTAAAAAATCGGGCCGAAGACCCGATCGGTCTCAAGTTCCGATCAACAGCCTGAATGGATCATAATGATCAACTGAACTTTTCGTTTGAGGAGGTATCCGACGGGCGGTAATTTCGGAACCTCATGAGTTTAAAAGGCCATTGGGCATATACAAAGATCACAACCATTAATTGATTGACACGCAGAACCTTCATTCGTATATTTTTTCCCACACGCGCAAATTCTTATCAAATATAGAGGAACTTATGGATAAAACTTTACAGGGAAAAGGGGCCAGTGATCCGGATCGACGAGAACCTGCCGCCGCAGTCTGCTTGGAGGATCGGGCCTACACAACTGACTGTCTGGGAGACTCGCAACTAGTGATAGAAGATGATGCGCTACTCGAATGGGCGCATAGCAACCGAATTTCACCGCAAGAGGCCCAGATCGAGGCGATCCAAAGCAGAATCATTCCTCTGCGCTATGCCAAAAACTTCCATTCCCTGACCCTTGGCGAGCAGAGACGCGTCTGCGAGAGTCGGGTCCTTGTCTGCGGCTGCGGAGGACTTGGCGGGGCACTCATCAACCTTCTGGCACGTGCGGGGGTGGGTGCGCTTCGTCTGGTGGACGGAGGCGTTTTCGTCCCCTCCAATCTCAATCGCCAGTGGTTGTGCGATACACAAGCGCTCTCACGCCCCAAAGCAGAGGTCGCCGGAGCGCGCGTCCGGTCAATCAACCCCCTGACAGAGGTTGAGGTGTTTCCCGTTCTCATGGACGAAAATAATGCCGAATCTTTTGTCAAGGGGATGGATCTGGTAATTGATGCCCTGGATGATTTTGCCGGCCGTTTTCTTCTGGCGGAAACTGCCAGGCGCATGAAGGTGCCTTTCATCCATACTGCCGCGACCGGATGGTGGGGGCAGGTCAGCACCTTCCTTCCGGAGTCCTTTCTGGATATGCACAGCATTTACGGGCGTGAGGAAGAACAGGATCGGCAGCCGGATGAGTTGATGGGCGTTCTCGGGCCGGCTCCTGCGGTTATCGGAGGTCTTGCGGCTTTTGAAGCAATCCGTCTTCTATCGGGAAGAAACTCCGCATACACCGATCAACTTTGTTACCTGGATGGAGAAAGCGGACGACTGGACGTTATACCTCTCGAATAGCGGTTATCCGACAAACTGTTGCGTTACATGCTTTTTACACTCTATTTCAGGTATGGATTAACAGGGTGTTGAAAAACAAGAATCAGGCTGTCAGGCAAGGTGCGCGGCGATGCGACAAGCGC
>DDYB01000018.1 GCA_002347265.1 Desulfobacteraceae bacterium UBA2245
GTTATTGCTGTGGATGGACACTAGTTAAGATAGAAAAAGTTACGCCAGAAACAGCAAGAAAACGTTTGAGCAGGGCGAAGCCCCCTGTAAAGCGGTTAGAAAGCGTAAAGCTACCCAACAGGGAAATGATCTATTTTTATGAAGATCAATTTGGTACCTCCAAGTTTTTGGATAAAGTTACAGACATCTTAATTGAAACTAATTCTGCTGCAGGAAGAGCCCTAATTGGTTTAAAAACTGTTGGGGGAACACTCCCGCTTTCCATGTTTGCGAAAGCTTCAGGTACAGCCACCATTCATTCGACCAAACATCTTCACTTTCAAAAGGCATTAGATCAATTAACTGAATTAAACTTAGCACATATCACAAAAAGTGGTTCAAATGATGATTTGGTTTGTCTCCATGGGATGGATGATATTCCAAGCAAGCAACAGGCAACTTTTATTGTGGAAGGTATCATGTTGCCAATTGTTAAGTCGTGGCTGGCTAATTTAGGAATAGGCTCTTTTAATAAGATCAAAATTAGAGAAGAGGATCCAAGGTATGGTGCATTTGCTTGGGATATGGTCGGTCCCAGCTATGTAAATGGCATAGTTAATTTTAAGGGGGGTAAAATTCAAAACGGTTTCGTCATTGGTGATGTTATTTTAAACAAAAAAATTACCATCGATCTGCTAAAACCATTTTTATATAAGTTTAATAGCCTAAAAAATCAAAAAAACATACGTCCTTTTATGATATTAATTGTCGCTGATTATTTTGAAAGCAAAGCATTAAATGAATTACGAAAAAGAGGGGTTATTATAGCAAGCCCCAAGACTATATTAGGCCAAGAAAATGCCGACGTACTTAAATCCCTGATAAAATCTATAGATAATGCGGCCAAAATTATAAAAGATAAACCAGATGATTTCATTGGAATCATAAAAAAATTGAATAAAATTGAAGGGGCATCACTCAATCTTAGATCAGTAGTACTTGATTTTATAATAGCACGCCTTTATTCCATACAGGGTTTTGAGTGTCAATTCCGAAGTAAAATTCAAACATCTAATGGAGATCGTGCTGAAATTGATGTCGTTGCCTCAAGAGCAGAAAGTATCGTCTGTATAGAGGGCAAAGCTGTTGCACCTGGGAATAAGGTGCAAAAAAAAGAAATAGAGGATTGGATAAATAAATCTTTTCCAAAAATAAAGAAATGGATGGCAGAAAGTAAAATATTCGACAAAATGAGGAGAATTGAGTTTTATTCATCTACAGAATATGAAGAAGAAGCACTTGGATTAATAAACGAGGTGGAACGAGAGTACAAAAAAATACCAATACGGTTTTTTAAATCGAGTGACATTATAAAAAAATTAAAGGATTTTAAGCAGCACTCTTTAGTTGAAATATATAAAGAGCAGTTTATGTAGGTCTTACTTCATGTTTCATGAATAATCAAAAGTGAACATTAGTGTACAAGAAAAGGTTGGCTAACAAGCGCTTTCACAACCGACCGGGCTATCGCGGCGCTTTTTCAAATGCTGTTGTAAATCTTAGTTTTTACATTTTTCAGAGGCTGTAGCTAAAGCCCGCCCGGCGGGTGAAGCGCGGCGTTCGGCGGAAACACTCGTAAGAGGAGAGGAGCTGAAATGCAACGCATAAAGTCAATCATTGCTTTAAGCTTGCTGACGTGTTTTGCGGGGGGATGTGCCACTACAGTCGAAGAGGCAAAGTACAAGCTCATCAGCAAGACCGAGATCTTCGAACTCCGCGATTATCCGCCTCATATCGTAGCGGAGACCGAAGTAGATGGAACCCTTGAGGATGCAGGAAACAAGGCTTTCAACAGGCTCTTTGATTACATATCTGGGAAGAACCGATCACGGGACAAGATAGCGATGACGGCTCCAGTATCCCAGGAACCCTCGTCAGAAAAGATAGCGATGACGGCACCCGTAGGACAGCAACGCGCGGAAGGAGGCTGGGTGGTTTCCTTCATGATGCCTATGTCATACACACTGGATGCCCTGCCGGTCCCGGAGGACCCAGATGTGAGGTTGCGTCAGATACCGGCGCGCCGGATGGCGTCCGTGCGGTACTCCGGCACATGGAGTGAAAAACGTTACCTTCGATACTTGCAGGAACTTGAGTCGTGGATTGAGAAGAACGGTTTCAGAATTCTGGGCGAACCGGTCTGGGCACGTTACAACCCACCTTTCACTCCATGGTTCCTGCGACGCAATGAGATTCTGATTCCAGTGGATAGCGAGGAAAAGCGAGAGAATGATTCGATCAACGGAGGAAATGCCGCACAACCGTGACGATGGCGCGGACGCTCGCTAACAAGACCATTAATTTCGTTTTTCAAGGAAACCAAAATGTTTTCCAGAGCAAGAGCCCTGAAAATCAGTCTGCCGCTCCTGACGGTCGCGATCGTATCGGCCTGCCTCGTTGTCGTCACACGGCCTTACGTCCGGTACGATGGCATCTTTGAGGATGTTTCTGCTTGGGGAGCATTCTTCAATGTTTTCGGTGTTGCTTACGCCATCGTCGCGGGATTCCTGCTCGTTACTGTGCTAAACCGCTATAGCGCCCTCAGTCAGACAATTGAGGACGAACTGAATGCCGTTGAGTCTGTCCGGGATTTTCTCGTCTATTTCGGAGAGGATCAGCATGCTCCCGCGCAAGCGTTGCGAACGGCACTTGCCAGATACATCAAGACTGTAGCCAACGCCGAGTGGCAAGAAATGGCAGACCCGGCCATTCCATGCAACTCCGATACGTCTGAGGAGCTATACGAAATCATGCGGTGTACTGGTAATATTCGTGTGGCCGACGACCGAAATCTCTCAATTCTTTCCGCAGTTATTACCAGTTCCGCTGACCTGGCCAAGATGCGCACGCGACGCATCGCCCTTGCGAACGAGCGCCTTCCACCTCGTCTTCGAATGCTACTGATCTTCATGTCCGTCGCGCTCACGTTAGCATTTCTTGCTCTTGGCGTGCGATCCCTCGGTGTTCACGTATTTATGACAGCCGCCTTGAGCGTTTCGGTATACCTGATCTATTGGGTCATCGAAGACCTTGATCATCCTTTCTACGGCATCTGGAACATCGATCGTACGCCTCTGGATGAGTTGATCAAGCGATTTGAATCGGAAACCAGCGATGCATCCCCGGTCGCCGCCCAACAAGCGCATGGAGAATCGACTTTGAAAAGGGGTCAAGTCTGCTCTTGACCTTTTCGGTTGATAATGATAGACAGTTGACATTATGTCTAGACCCCTTCGAATAGAATATCCCGATGCCTGGTACCATGTGATGAATCGGGGCCGGCTCACCGAGAATATTTTTTCGGATAAAGAAGATTACGCCATGTTTACGGAGCTTTTGAAAGAAACCTCCGAGATGTGGAACGTCCGAATCGCCGCTTACTGCTTGATGCCGAATCATTACCATCTCTTGGTTCAAACTCCCGAAGCCAATATTTCCAGAAGCATGCGCCACTTAAACGGCGTATACACCCAGCGGTACAACCGCCGGCATGGCTGCGACGGGCAACTTTTCCGGGGCCGTTTTAAATCCATACTCATCGACGGCGACAGCTATCTGCTCCAAGCGGTTCGATACATCCACCGAAACCCGTTGCGTGCGGGACTGGCGGAGCGCATCGACAAGTATCCATGGAGCAGCCACAAGGCGTATACATCCATTTCGAAAAAATGGGATTGGCTTCATAAAAATTATATCCTGGCCTTGTTGTCGAAAAACCGAAAGGACTGGTTGCGGCATTACAAACAGTGGGTGGCCCTTGAGGCTGAAGATGAGGTCGGCAAGAAAATAGAGGGGAAAAAATGGCCTTCGTTTTTAGGACCTGAAGCGTTCATCGACCGGATCAAGGAACGCTATGGCTTGAAACAAATTAATGAAGAAGTCCCTTCAGCTAAAGAGCTGCTTCCGGAGACAGATCAAATTGTAAAAGTAGTGGCTGGATTTTATGATGTTGAGACTTCCGAGCTTTTTAAAAAACGGCGAGGAAGTCCCTGCGAAGCTAGAAACGTGGCCATATTTCTGACCCGGAAACTCAGGCGCGACACCTTGAAGGAGATTGGCGAGGCGTTTCAAATAGAAAAATACAGCACCGTGAGCAGCGCAATTGAGCGCATGAAGAAGCGAGTTTCCGAAGATCGAGAATTGCGTCTCCGATTGGATGAAATGGCGGACTTGATTTTAAAGAGTCAAGGAAAAGGGGTCAAGTTCGCTCTTGACCCCCTGAATTGGCGATTTCGTAAAACAGCCATGTCAGAAAGGAGTACCCGGTCCATGAATGCTCATGATTATTATCAAAGTGTTGTCGGCAGGCTGAAACGCTGTTTCCGTTACAGTGATTACGTGGTCGCCACCGGCAGCGAACTGATTGCCGCCGGGGCAGATCCGGCCTTTCCGGCCACAGCCGAACCCGTTGAACGCCTTGAGGAACTGACGGTCGAACGAGGCCTTCAGGTCCATCTTCCCATCGTTGGAAAGCGGTCTCAAAGCGTATTGATGCCGATAGATCTCGAACTGTTTCTCAAGGACGAGAACCACCTGCTCTATACCAGCCCGGAAAGCCAGAAAGCGCTTTTTTCCCATCTGATTCCGGTTTTCCGTTTCCTCGAGAATTTTTTCCGCTCCCGGGGCCTTCCCTACCTGCTGGATTATACCCCCTCGGGATGCCATATTCTGTTTCATAATCTCCTGGGACAGCGCGCAACCGACCAGCTGGTTGAAATCGGCTGCCTGGAAGAGGACCTGATTCGGGCCTGCGACTACCGCGACCCGAACGATATCCGCCGCCGCAACGGCGTTTCGCACGAGGCGGCCCGTGCGTTCAGCGGACTGGGAAAACTGGCCGAATACATTTCCCTGGTTACCATGGAGGCATTCAAGGACAACGAATCCCGGGGAATGTTTCCCGTCTTTATCTCGGATGCCCTGGATCGCAGCATCAACTTCGACAACTCATGGAGCGAGGGCTCCCCGTTCATGCGCTCGATTCGAAGCCCCTTCAGCCTTCACAAAAAGAACTTGGAAAAATACGGCATCGTGGACCGCGGTCCCCTGGTGGATGTGATCGGCGCCTGCTTTGACGGCTCGCAGGCAATTGAGGAAACCGATATGGACCGCATTCTGAACGCCATGTGGAATCTGGAAAACGCCTCGAAAAATGCACGAAAATTCTCCGGCCGCATTCCCTGTTCCAATGACGCCCTGATCGACCTGATTCAAGAATACAAAGCCTCTGATCTGTACCGGTTTCATGAGGAATTTGACGGGCAGGAAGACATGCCCGCGGGCAAGGCCCTGGAGCATGCCAGGCGGGAGACGAGGGTTCCGGACTGGGCCAGGGACATCCTTCATCATCCCAACCCGAGAGCGCTGCAGCCGAAAAACATGATCGGCCTGATTTATGATTTTTTAATCCGTGCCGAGTGGAACCCCAAGCATATCGCCAACATCCTGCGCGATCTGTATCAGAACCCTTCGTTTCAGTGGACCCAGGATTTTTTCAAGTATCCGGCCGTAGAAAAAGCCAATTTCTGGACCAGGACCTACAGCGCGGCAATACTATGGAAACAGGGCCGCCTGAGCCTGTAGACATGGTCTCTCAGCAACCGGGCAAGCGGGAGCGCCCATGCTTCATGCGTTTCCCCATCTTGCATAAGATATCCCGGCGCCAGGGCGGCGATTGTCCCGGCATATTGGTTGAAAGGCCTTCATTGAAATGCGGCCGCCTCGCCGGCATGGGAATACCCTCAAAAACCCGCATTTCGCGGGATTCGGTTCGGTTTTTCCCTTGACCGTTCGCATTCGCCGGGCTTATAAGAAAATTTCTTGTCCTTGAGGCAATTCGCCTCGTACTTTTCGCATCTGTATTATGTTCCATTGTTTTAAGGCCTGCTGGAGAGGCATGGAAGCGGGTTCGCCAATCGATTATGTGAAAGGCCGGACTATCCGGTCAAGGCTTGCAAGCATGAATGATTCCGAAGATACAACCGGACTTCGTGAACATCGATTTCCTTGCGGCGCTGTTTTGGATACCGAAAGTTCGATGCCAAGACCTGAAAACAAAATTTAGCGTGAGGGGATCTTTGATGGCGCCGCACGATAAAAATGCAGGAGCAATTCCAAGCAACGGCCTTGCCTTCGACCATATCATGGCGCAAACATTGGCCCTCGACCTTGAAATCACTAAAGACGGTCAAAAATTAAAGCATATCGGCGCAATTTGTCAGGGCCAAAGATTCGAATGGAAAGGCGCAACTGGATCAGCTCAAGCGCTAAGGGACCTGGATGCTTTCGGCGATCAAGCGCGGTACGTGCTGGGCCATAATATTTTCAACCACGACTTGCCGTTTCTCAAAGCGATTTCCCCCGGACTGCGGCTGCTGGATCTCCCCGTTATCGACACACTGTATCTCTCTCCTTTGGCCTTTCCCCAGAATCCATACCACCGGTTGGTGAAAGACTACAAGCTGGTTCGGTCCTCCTTGAGCGATCCATTGGAAGATGTGCGTCTGGCCCTATCCGTATTCGAGGATCAGTGGGTAAGCTTTACGAATATGGGCGAGCGTTGCCTGGAGATCCTGTCTTTTTATAAACACTGTTTTCAGGAAGGTCGTTTCAACGGTTTTAGCGGAAACGGGCTGGCTGCGGTGTTCAATTTAACAGGGGCCGGGTGCATCGAAAACGATTATTCGGCTCGGGATCAATTTATCAGATTGACGGATGGGCTGGTATGCCGTCAAGGGGTGGACCGCGCTTATGCGGCGATGGATCCGGCGGGCCCGGAGGCGCCGATAGCCGCATACAGCCTGGCCTGGTTGATGGTGGCCGGGTCCAATTCGGTTCTTCCGCCGTGGGTCAGACATCAGTTTCCTAAAGTGGTTCCGTTTTTGAAAGCATTGAGAGACATCCCCTGCGGGTATGCATCGTGTGCCTATTGCCGGCAGACGCATGATCCTGATGCCCAATTAAAGCGATTTTTCGGGTTTGACGCGTTTCGCAGCACGCCTCAGACCATCGATGGCGCAAGCTTGCAGCGCGAGGTGGTTTTAAAGGGGCTGCAAAATGAACCCCTCATGGCGATACTGCCTACGGGTGGCGGCAAATCCTTGTGTTATCAGTTGCCGGCCCTGGTGCGTCATGTGCGCCGCGGGCTGTTGACCGTCGTGATTTCGCCTCTGCAGGCCCTGATGAAAGACCAGGTCGACAACCTGATCAACAATACCGGTACCCCTTTCGCCGCAGCCATATATGGCTTGCTGACGCCGCCCGAACGCGGAGAAGTCATCGAGCGGGTGCGGATGGGAGATGTCGCCCTCTTGTATATTTCCCCCGAGCAGCTGCGGAGCCGATCGGTCAGACAGATTCTGGCGCAGCGGGAAATCGGCTGCTGGGTGTTCGATGAGGCGCACTGCCTCTCCAAATGGGGGCATGATTTCAGGCCCGACTATCTCTATGCGGCGCGCTTTATTCGCGAGCTCTGCCTGGAGCAAAATCTGGACCTGCCGCCGATTGCCTGTTTTACGGCCACAGCCAAACCGGATGTGATCGAAGAAATTACCGCTTATTTTCAGTCAGAGTTAAAGCAGTCGCTGTGGTTGTTCGAAGGCGGCGTCGAACGAGACAACCTTCTTTTCGATGTTCTACCGATCGGAACCGCTGAAAAGCTTGAGCAGGCTTTTGACATTGTTCGACAGCATCTGGACGAGCACCCTGAGGCCAGCGTCATTGTGTACGCTGCTCTCAGAAACACGACCGAAGAGATATGCGATTACCTTGTCCGCAAAGGGTTGAACGCGGAATATTTTCATGCCGGTCTGGAAGGCCACGAAAAGCGGCGCATCATCGAAGAATTCGTGGCCGGAGAGATACGGGTGATCTGTGCCACCAATGCATTTGGCATGGGGATCGACAAAAGTAATATTCGTC
This sequence comes from Desulfobacteraceae bacterium UBA2245, assembly GCA_002347265.1. Classification (GTDB taxonomy): domain Bacteria; phylum Desulfobacterota; class Desulfobacteria; order Desulfobacterales; family UBA2245; genus UBA2245. The sequence continues at coordinate 7,960 of DDYB01000018.1, forward strand.
TGGTGCTGCATTACGATCTTCCGGGATCCCTGGAAAACTATCTGCAGGAAGCCGGTCGCGCCGGAAGGGACATGAAACCGGCCAATTGCATTCTGTTATACGATTCGAAGGATTCCGAAACCCAATTCAGGTTGGCCGCCTATTCCGAGCTCAATAAGGACGAAATTCAGCGCATCCTCAAATGTCTGCGGCGCAGCAGGCTTAATAAAGACAACGAGATTGTCATTACAACCCAGGAACTGCTACGCGATGAAGAACTGGCTAGGGTGTTTGAAAAGGATGGCGGCAGCAGCGATACCAAGGTGCGCACCGCGGTATCCTGGCTGGAACGGGCCGATTTTCTGGAGCGGAATCAGAATCAGACGCAGGTGTTTCAGGGTAAACCGCTGGTGAAAACCATCGAGGAGGCCGAACCGATCATTCAAAGGTGTAAGCTGCCGCAAATGATGCAGGAATTATGGCGCGGGATTTTGTTTGTTTTATTTAACACAGCCTCGAACACAGGTCTGAGCGCGGATGAGATCGCCGAAAGCCTGTTTCCATCTGCAAACCGGCTCAATGAACTTGAACGTCAATTTGGCCTTACGGCCGCGCAGGTGGTCATTTACGCGATGCATGAAATGGCTGCCGCCGGTCTGCTGGATCAGGGCATGATGCTGTCTGCGTATGTGCATTTAAAAGGCAAGAAAAACGCCTCCAGGCAGCTGACGATGGTTTGTACTCTGGAAGAACGCCTGTTGAAGCTGATGCAGGAAGAGGCGCCCGATGCCGATTCTGGCGGCTGGGTCGATCTGGATATCAACCGGTTGAACCAGCGCCTGCAAAACGACGGCGAAGAAAGCAACCCGGTGACGTTGAGGCAGTTGGTGAAAGGTTTGATGCAGGACGGCAAGGGACTGGCCGGTTCGCATGGAAGCATCGATCTTCAGCATGTCGGCGGTTCTTTATACCGCCTTGCGCTTCAGCGAAGCTGGAGCGCGATTCAGGAAACCGCTGCATTGCGGCGCAGTGTGGCCGAGCTGATTGTTCGGGTGCTGGTCGAAAAGGCAAAAAACCTTCTGACCGATGCGCAGAAAGGCACGACCAGTGAAGCATTGGTAGAGTTCGGCGCCAACGAACTGGATGATGCGATCCGCCACGACCTTTTTCTGCACAGCAAAATTCAAAAGCCGCTTGCCGCTATTGACCGTGGACTGATGTTTCTGCACGATCATAAAATCATCGCGCTGCAGCATGGTCTGGCTGTTTTCCGGCAGGCGATGACGATCCGGTTGAATCCTCAGCACCGGCGTCGTCAATATACTCTCGGCGATTACAAGCCCCTGGCCGTGCATTACCGGGAGCGCCGCTTCCAGTTCCATGTCGTTCTGGAATATGTGAATCTGGCATTGGACAAGGTTGCGAGAGCCATTGGCCTGGCTTTGGATTATTTCTCAATGCCGCGGCAGAACTTTATCAAGAAATATTTTGACGGCCGGCAGGAAATCCTTGAGCGCGCCACCAGCGTAGAGTCTTACCGCCAGATTGTCGAAAGCCTCAACAATCCGGTTCAGATCGGCATCGTGGGAAGCGCTGTTCGATACAACAACCTAGTACTGGCAGGCCCCGGCGCCGGAAAAACAAGGCTGGTGGTTCACCGGTGCGCCTATCTTCTGCGGGTCGAACGGATACCGGCCGGCCGGATTCTGATCATGTGTTTCAACCACAATGCCGCCGTCGCGCTTCGAAAAAGGCTCGTGAATTTAGTGGGGAAGGATGCCCGCGGCGTTACCGTGGCGACGTATCATGGCGCGGCAATGCGTCTGGCCGGTCTCTCCGTGCGGGAAATGATGGATAAAAACAGGGCAACGGAAAATATAGACTTCAATGCTCTGATAAGGGAAGCGGTGGGGTTGCTTAAGGGGGAAAAAGAGATTCCGGGTCTGGACCCGGATGAGGCGCGTGATCACCTGCTGAGGGGTTTCAGTCATATTCTGGTCGATGAATATCAGGATATCGACCAGGATCAGTACGACCTGGTTTCCGCTATTGCCGGCAGGACTTTGGAGGAAGGCGATGGACGACTCGCGATCATGGCCGTTGGCGATGACGATCAGAACATCTATGCTTTCCGGGGCGCCAATATTGGATTTATCAAACGATTTCAGGAAGATTATCAATGCGGCACAACTTACATGGTGGAAAACTACCGCTCCAGCGATCATATCATTCAGGCTGCCAATCAGCTCATTGCCCAAAACCGGGACCGCATGAAAAACACCCACCCGGTCCGTGTTGATCGTCAGCGAAAAGCCGAACCCAGGGGCGGAGATTGGGAGCCGAGAGACCCCGTAAGCCGGGGACGCGTTCAGCGCCTGATTGTCAAGGATTTATTCCATCAAACTCTGGCGGTCTATGAAGAGATGGAACGTTTGAGGTCATTGAAACCCGAATTGGATTGGAGCTGTTTCGCGATACTGGGCCGAACCAAGGTTGCCCTGGATATAATGCGCGCTTTTCTGGAGAAAAAGGGCGTTCCGATCAGGGTGGGGTTGAAGACGGGTTTGCCGCTGCTCCGCGTTCGCGAAGTGCATCGGTTTATCTCGAATCTGAAAGACAGAGAAAGGGAGATACGCAGGGCATCGGAACTCTTTGCCTGTCTGCCGGATGAGCAAACAAACGGCTTTTGCAATCACTGGACGGAGATGCTGAAAGAGATGATCCAATCGTATGTGGATGAAACGGCGGACACGGAATTGCCGGTTTCATATTTCGTCAATTGGATTTACGAAGCCGTCTTGGAACAACGGCGAGAAAAAACCCTTGGGCAAGGCGTTTTTCTAAGCACGGTGCATGGCGCCAAGGGCCTGGAATTTGAACACGTTTTTATTCTGGATGGGGATTGGAGATGGCCCGCCGATATAAAGCAGCAGGAAGAGGAGCGTAGACTGCTTTATGTGGGTTTGACGCGTGCAAAAGAAACCCTGAGCCTGATGGAAATGGAAAAAAAGGGAAATCCTTTTATATCGGATTTACATGGTGACTTTATTTTTAAAAGAGAAATTACCTGTCGTCACGATGTTTGCCGTGAGGAAATTTGCCGAAGATACAGGGTCATTAGCCTGTCCGATCTCTATCTGAGTTATGCGGGGAGTTTTGAACAGGACAACACAATTCACAAACAATTGGCGATGCTCGGCATGGGCGATCGTTTGCAGCCAATTGGCAACGGTTCAGGCATCGATCTGAAAACCGGGGGCGGGTATTGCGTTGCAAGGCTGTCTTCGAAAGGATGCGAGCTGTTGTCCGGAAAATTAAAAGAGATCGTTGAGGCGCGAATCATTGGCATGATTCAATGGTCCGCCGAAAGCAGTCAGAAAGAGTACCGGCAGAATTTGAAAGTCGCTTCATGGGAAGTACCATTATTCGAATTGATCATAGATAGCAGTCAAGCCGCTACCGCATCCTCTCCTCCTGATTGGTAATGGGGCACAAGAACGCCCATGTTTCATGCGTTTTCTTTGTTTCGAAGTTCGATAGCGAAATGAAAAGCCGAGACAATACAGAATAGAGGGGTCACAAGCGAAGCACAGGCCTGCTCATGGGGTGTCAGATCCGTGCCGCATAATAGCCGCAGAGGCCGTGAACACCGCCGCCGGGGGGCGTCGATGAGGAGCAGATGAACATATTGCGCCGAGATGTCCTGTAGGGATTGAGGGATGCAACCGGCCGGGTATAAAGCTGAAAGATATCCTGTTTCCCGCCGTTGATATCCCCTCCCACATAATTCGGGTTGTATGTTTCCATCTCCGTCGCCGACATCGTGTTTCTCGCCAGGATGACCTCCCGAAAACCGGGAGCGTATCGTTCGATCTTACTTTCGATTATGTCCGCCATGTCCGCGTCTGAACCATGAGGAACATGGCAGTATCCCCAGACCGTGTGCCTGCTCTCAGGGCTCCGTGAAGGATCGAAGAGGCTCTGCTGCGCAAGAATTACGTAGGGCGCTGACGATACCCGGCCCTTGTTTACGCAGCGTACGGAAGCCGCGATCTCCTCATGCGAATTGCCCAGGTGAATTGTACCCGCCTTTCTGCATATGCCGGCGCTCCAGGGGATCGGTTCTTTCAAGGCCCAGTCCATTTTATAAACGCCCGGACCGTAACGGAATCCGGCGAGCCTTTGCCGGTAAAGTTCCGACAGACCCAAACCGCGGATATGCAGCAACTGCCGGGGGGTGACATCAAAAAAATAATACGTTGCCCGCGGCATATCCTCCAAAGCATGGATTGGTCTGCCCGTGATGATTTCGCCTCCGCCCTCCAGAAAACAACGCGCCAGGGCGTCGGACAGGTTCTGCGAGCCGCCTTTTACAAACGGCCACCCGACCGCATGGGCCAATGTCGCAAGGATAATGCCGAAAGCCGCTGTTGCGGGCTGGTGAAGGGGAATCATCGAATGGGCTGCCAGCCCGGCAAAAAGCGCCCGGGTTCGATGGCTGCTGAACTTTCTTTCTCCAAGCGCTTTGGCGGAAAAAAGGGCTCTTGAGGCAAACCTGGCCATCAAAAAGGGATCAACAGGAGACGGGACCGGCCTTAATATGGCGGATAAGAGTTTTTCATGGCGTTCGACCAGGGGCTGAAGAAGACCTTTGTATGCCCTGCCGTCCTGACCCAGCGCGTCGGCCGTGATGTCCAGGGAACGGTGCAGAAAAACGGCCGATCCATCCTCAAACGGGTGGGCCAGCGGTATTTCGGGAGTGACCCAGGAAAGGCCGTATTGGTGGAGCTCAAGGGGCCTGAAGACGGGGGAGAAGGCCCCCAGGGGATGCGCCGTGGAACAGACGTCGTGCACAAAACCGGGCAGCGTTAATTCCGCGGATCGGCATCCGCCCCCGATGGTTTCCTTGGCTTCCAGAACAATCACGGCGGGGAATCTTCTGCCAAGCGTAATGGCGGCGGCCAGGCCGTTAGGCCCGCTGCCCACGACGACCGCGTCATAATGAGGTTTATTCGCCGTCAAGGTTTTCCGATCCTCATGCATGTTATTTCCGGGAAGAGATCATCCTTTGCAGCAGATGCCACGGCATGTACGGAGAAGAGCGTAATGTGCCGCAGTACCAGATATTTCCCGCTTCGTTCCACCTGAGACGGTTGTCGATCAGGGCATTGGTCTGTTCGACCCTGCCTTGAACGCCGAGGCGTGCGGCAAGATTGCGGAGGGTCTGATGCCAGAATGTATCCTCCTTTTGCGCCGCACCCAATCGAAAACCCATCTCCATCAAGGGATCGGCGGGCCGTAAGAGGGGATGAACCTGGATGATCGTTTTGCCATTCTCACGAAAACTGCTGAAGTTTATCCAGCCGTACAGCATGTGACCCCGGATCGTCGAGAAGCAGAAGGTGTCGTCATCGGCGTAGATCACGAAGATGCCGGTCGCCATTACCAACGGGCCCGCAATGCTGAGATTGAGGAGCGCCGGCGTACCGGGTACGATGGGACCGCCGCCGGAGGTCATCAGGCGGTTGCCTTTCGGCCAGAAATCGGGAAATTCCTTGCGCCACAGAGAGACGATCTGTTGCGGCTCAACATCATTGTTGGTGATCTGAAAACGGTATTTCTTGTCCCAGAGGCGGCCGAATCCGTGGACGGGGCTGGTGACCGGCCTGCCGTTTGCGTTGACGTTCATCGCCGTGGCCGGGACATCCTTGATGGCGACCTGCGCAACGTTCCGCGCCCACCCGGGGGCCGGGGGCCCTGTGTAGGCCTGGAACTCGCGGTCCAGGGGCTGAACGCCCGCCGGAAACGGACGCCGGCGCAACGCTTCATTTTCGGTGTCAAAGAGCTTGATCGCCTGATCAAGGCATGCCAGGCGAAAAACATCCCGGAAGGGTTCACTTAGATGGCAGGCGCCAAGCCCGATCTCCTTTTGCGCCAGTCTGGCTGCATAAACGATCAGGAGGGTTGCCCCTTCGGAATCCATGTGGGCGAGATCGGCAAAATTCAAAAGGACGTTTTTATATTTTCCCATTCCCGCATCCAAAGACCGCAGCAACGTGTTTTCGCAAGCCCTGTTGAGGAGTCCCTGTATATCCAGAATCAAGGTGTCCCCGTCGGCAATCCTGGGCCTGATGGCGGATTTGTCTTCAGGCATAAAATACTCCTTTCACTGTTGCACGATGTAAGGTTTATCAATCATCCAGCCATGGTGGATAAGGTATAAAATTTTTCGCGCATCTTGAGAGAGATATAGCCCGCGATCTGGTAAGGTTTGGGATTGTCGAAAAACCAGCCATTGACCGGAAGGAGGGCTGCAAATACAGAATAGCAGGAGCGGAGGAGAAAGGAAAGCGGCAAAAGGCGTTCGGATTTTCGGGATCGAGGAAGAGAATCTTCACCGGCGCCTGGATAAGACAGCTCGGGGAACAGTCAAAGAGACCTTGAACGGGTTTATGGGCGCCGAGGCGGTTCGCATTCCAACTGAAGGATCTCTCTTGCTCTTGCAACAAATTCCCGAGGATTTTCAGGCGTAAATCGCAATTGTTTAAAGAAACCATTGGTTCTCTTGATTCCTACGTGTTCATTGAAATCCGCCAGATCAAGTTTCAAAGCCCAAAAAGCGGTTCTAATGACAGGCGGTTTAAAAATATCTATTGATATCAGATCATTCTTTTTGATGGCCATTGTTTTTGGAAAAAACGGAAATCTGCATCCCAGCTCGATTCTGTCGCTGTAAATGCAATACTCGTTGCCGATGCTTTTCCAGGTGGGTCTCGATTTATACAAAGGCGTACCGGTGCTTTTCAATTTTTATTTCCGGCCAATGAAGGTTGGCGCTTGAATCATGAATAATTGTTATACCGCCATCAAAAGGTTAAAATTGTTTGCTATAAAATAGCGGACAACAATTTTAATGTCTTAATCAGATCCGAGTTTCCGGCCCAGTTGATATGCCTCCTGAAGCAGATCCGGCTGCTTCTGAATATCTCCCGCACCGAACGCGCTCCCATAAACCATGCCCGCCACAGGAGCCTCGATGAAGCGGCAGATATCCTGAAAGGCGTGCAAGGCATTGACGGCCCCTGAGGTGAAAGGGTCTGCATCGCCAAAGGCCATAATCAACCCGATCGGTTTTCCTTTCAAAGCATGGCCCTGGGGGCCGTTCAGTGCAAAAAACGCCCGATCGAGGAACAGCTTGGTCTGGGCTGAGAAGGTGAACCAATACACCGGGCTTGCAATCAGAAGCGCGTCGGCCTGGCGCAATCGGGGGAGAAGGGCGGTCAGCTCATCATCAATCATGCAATCTGTTTCGGTTGCCGTCTGACAGGATTCACAGGCATTGCACGGCGCCATGGTCAGTCCATGCAGATAGATCGTCTCCGCCCTGGCGCCGCAGGCGCGCACGCCGGCAGCCGCCTGTTCAGCCAGAATGGCGCAGTTCCCGTTTTTGCGGGGACTGCCCAATACAATGATCACTTGTTTTGTCATGCTGTATCTCCTCCCGGAATGATGGATGTCAATATATCAAGGAGCATTCTCTGGCGTCCATCACAGAGTTACACACCATCTGGAAGCTTCGATTGCATCATTTTCCTTCGATTCAACCTGCGCCCATCCACTATAAAAGTACCATCGCCAACTGCGTGAACAGTTCGCTTCTCTTTTCGTGAACTATCGAAGTATGCGGCAACGCCTTCGAGTACAACGATATTGTGTTCTTTGACGATATCGATAACCTTGCATTCGATATTTGCCAGGCATTCCTCAATTAGAGGCGAGCCGACATACTTTCCCTTCACGGGAGTCAGCCCAAACTTTTCAAATTTATCTGTATCGGCGCCGGAACATGTTCCCACGCCAACGACCTGGTCAATCAGATCCACAGTGGGAATTGCAATTACGCATTCTCTTGATTCGCTGAGCGCGGTGTAGGAATAGTTCCATGGACCTGTAGTCATGGCAAATATCGGCGTAAAGTCCACCACCATGGTCCACGAGATCGTCATTATGTTGTTCTTTTCTCCATTATTTGTCGTAATGAGAACAACCGGGCCTGGTTCGATCAGAGTGAATGCTTTGCCAATCTGCATACTTTTCATCGCTGCACACCTCATAGTGTTTGCGTAACCATGTCAATAGATGGAAAATTGTCCATCTTATTGAGGTGGTCTGGGTTCTTCGGACAGGAAACAGGGATTTATAAGTGTGAAACTGCCCTTGGTTCATGTTCATGCCGCAGCCTGCTTTTGATG
>DDYB01000019.1 GCA_002347265.1 Desulfobacteraceae bacterium UBA2245
ATGAAGCGAGAACTCCAAGGCAGATACGTGACCATATCGACGGTGGGTGAGAAGGCCCAGGCCTTCGTGCCTGCGCCGCTGCCGCCGCGTCCGCCCATCGACTGGACCCCGGAGCTGCGCAGCAAGTTTGACCAGGCGCTGCTGGCGCTCGGGCGGCTGGACAGCGTTTCGACTCTGCTGCCGGACACCTCCCTGTTTCTCTACATGTACGTTCGCAAGGAAGCGGTGCTCTCCTCCATGACCAGCCGGAGCCGACCCCGGTGCTGCTCAAGGCGGCGCTGGCCCATGTGCAGTTCGAGACGATCCACCCGTTTCTGGACGGTAACGGCCGTTTGGGACGTTTGCTGATCGCGCTGCTCCTGTGCGAGCAGAAGGTGCTGCGGGAGCCGATGCTCTACCTCAGCCTCTACTTCAAGACGCATCGTCAGTATTACTACGAGTTGCTCAACAACGTGCGCATGACCGGTGACTGGGAAGCCTGGCTCGATTTCTTTGCCGAGGCGGTCATTGTCACCGCCACCCAGGCGGTCGAGACAGCGCAGCAGCTCCTGGACCTGTCGAACCAGGACCGCGACAAGATCAGCGGCCTCGGCCGGGCGGCGGCCTCAACCCTCCAGGTCCACCGGGCGCTGATGGAGCATCCCATCGCCACATCAGGCTCGTTGGTAGTGAAGACCGGTATCACCCCAGCGACCGTCAATAAGGCGCTCGGCCACTTGGAGCAGCTCGGCATCGTCAAGGAGCTGACCGCCCAGAAGCGCAACCGCCTGTTCAGCTATGCAGGCTATATCGAGATCATGAGTCGCGGTACGGAACTGCCGGGTAGGTAGGTCAATTCGAGTCCCGTTTTCGGAATCGAATCAGATTCGTTGGGAGATTGTTTTTGGTATCCGCTCGCGTTGCAAACCCAGCATCCTCGTCCGGAGCTTGGAAATCGGGAGAGAAAAGCCGCTTCCCGGCTGGGAACTTGGGGCGTGACTTGACTTCCTATGTGAAGCCCTTTGTTTTCAAAGTGTTACGTGGTGTTTGGAGGCTGGAGGCTGAGTTGCGGTCGGGAGCTGTTTGCTCCACCATTTTTAAAAAAATAACCCGTCCAAACGCCGCGTCCGGCGTCTTTGGCGGGTTCGTTTTTTTGTATATCAGCGAGTTGCGCCGGCTTTCGGGGACGATGCTTGCGGCCCGACCCCCCCGTTTCGGGAAACGGGCTTCTTTTCTCTCCGCCCTGAAAATTCTTTGTTTTCTCTCCCCGCTCAACGGGCCTCGTCCGGTAACCGGCATCTGCCTGTCGCGATACGCTTGGCGCAGGCAATCCTTTTTCTGAACCCTTTGTACCGCCGCCTCGTCGGCAAACGGGTTGATAACCTTCATAATTTCTGAACTGATTTCGTAAAAACGTCACGAGCGACCCCAGGGCCAAGCCTCTGGAAGCTCTAAATATTAAGCTCAACCATGAACCTGAAATAGTGTGACAGACTGTTTTGTCTTTGTCGCAATATCGATTGGATACATGAGTTTTATGATCATCGCATTTCTCGCAGTCGCCCTGGGTCTGGCGCTGCTGGTCTTGAGCGCCGACCGGTTTGTGGAAGGCGCCGCTTCCACCGCTCGCCATTTCGGCATGCCGCCTTTGCTGATCGGCATGGTGATTGTCGGCTTCGGAACCTCCACGCCGGAAATGTTGGTTTCCGGGCTTGCGGCTTCGCAGGGTACTCCCGGCATCGCCCTTGGTAACGCCTACGGTTCAAACATTACGAACATCGCCCTCATCCTTGGGTTGACGGCGCTGATCAGCCCCATCGCCGTACATTCTCAGGTGTTGCGCAAGGAACTGCCGCTTCTCACCGCCATTACGGCCCTGGCCGCATGGCAGCTTTGGGACGGAGAAATCACCCGTATCGACGCTCTGGCGCTGTTGGGAGTGTTTGGCGGGTTGATGGCCTGGACTGTCTGGCAAGGTACGCGGAAAAAGGCCGATGCGATGGGCAGTGAGATGGCGCTGGAACTGGCAATCCAGGCCATGCCGCTTCGTTTGTCGGTCTTCTGGCTTGTCGTCGGGTTGCTGCTCCTGATTGCCAGCTCCCGCATTCTGGTCTGGGGCGCAGTGAAAATCGCCCATGGCTTCGGCGTCAGCGATATGATCATCGGCCTGACCGTCGTCGCGGTCGGAACGTCGCTTCCTGAACTGGCTTCTTCGATCAGCGCCACCCGCAAAGGAGAGCACGATATAGCGCTGGGCAACGTGCTTGGATCCAACATGTTCAATACACTGGCCGTGGTAGGGATCGCCGGAACAATCCATCCGATGTCGGTGGGGCCGGAAGTCTTTTCACGGGATATTCTGGTCATGGCCGCACTGACCGTCTCGCTGTTTGTCTTCGGCTATGGGTTCCGGGGTCCCGGCCGTATCAACCGCTTTGAAGGCGGAGCATTGCTGGCCTGTTACTCCGGCTACACCGCCTATCTGGTGAGCAGCGTCTTTGGGAACTGAACCGGCGGTCAGCAGGATTTCTGGCGGGTTGTTTTGTCGGAAGAGACAGGGTTGCCAGTTTGCTCCAGATCATTCACGATGCAAAGAAGCTCAAGGATGAACAACCTGTGCATGTGCATGAACACAGAAGTCAGAAAAATGGCCGAGAAGCGGCATGGGTTGTAAATTTCTTGACTTTGCGCATTCTAACGAGTAGATATATATAGTTATTTTACTCAAAACAGCCTAATAGGAGGGAAATGCCATGAAAAAAATTGCAATTATTCTTGCTGGTCTCCTCTTGATGGGGATTTATGGATGCGGCAGCGACGAAGCAAAAAAGGCCGCCAAAGAAACCAAGGAAGCCGCAACCGTAACCACGCAGGCGCCGAGCGCAGCCGTTGAAAAGGCTGCGGAAACGACCCAGGAAGCGGCCAAAGAAGCTGCAGCCCCCACCCAGGAAGCAGCGGGCGCAGCCGTTGAAAAAGCTGCAGAAGCGACCCAGGAAGCCGCAACCGCTACTCAGGAGGCGGCTGGCGCAGCTGTTGAAAAAGCCGCTGAAGCGACACAGGAAGCCGCAACCGCCACTCAGGAGGCGGCTGGTGAGGTCAAGGAAATGGCCAAATAATAAGTAATAACTTGGCAAAGGCCCTGTTAGGCATAATGTTGCGCTTTTTAACAACAGGAGCCAAAACCATTTTGTCCCGGCAAGACTTCCGGAGTGGTTCGTATTTTATTAGGCGACCAGCCTTACAAATTTGATGGACACCGTCCCAAAATAAAGCAGAAAACCCGTATCTCCAGGATCATTTTCCGGAGCGACGGGTTTTCTTTTTACCCTAATCAAAAAAGTTTCAGCCCGAACAAGGCACGAGTCCTCGAACAGTTGAAAACGAATCGATTTCGCTCATTCAACTGGCAGTCAACTTCCACCACGCAGCTTGATTCTGTTACCAGGACGTTTGCCCTATGAAACGGTTCGTGTTTTTCGTGTGTTTCGAGGTTAAAGAAAAGGAATTGCGATGAAGGATCTGGTTTCCAAATGAAAATTCTTCATACCTCAGACTGGCATATCGGGCGAACCCTGTTCGGTCGAAAGCGTTACGAAGAGTGCGAGGCCTTTCTGATCTGGCTGGAAGAGACCCTTCACCAGGAACAGGTCGACACCCTCCTGGTCGCAGGTGACGTTTTCGACACCGGCACCCCGAGCAACCATGCGCAGGAGCTTTATTACCGGTTCTTATCCCGTGTTGCGGCCTCTTCCTGCCGTCATGTTGTGGTAATCGCGGGCAATCACGACTCTCCTTCGTTTCTCAATGCTCCCAGGGAGTTGCTCAAGGCCCTCCATGTTCATGTGATCGGCGGCGTCTCTGACAACCGGGAAGACGAGGTTCTTGTCCTCAGCAAGGAGGCTGGCTCTCCGGAGCTGATCGTCTGCGCCGTTCCTTACCTTCGGGACCGGGATATCCGGGTGGCTGAAGCCGGCGAAAACATAGAGGACAAGGAGCGGAAGCTGATCGAAGGCATCCGCAGCCACTATGCCGAGGTGGCTGCTCTGGCCGAACAGAAGCGCACAGAACTGGGCGGCGAGATCCCCATCATCGCCATGGGTCACCTTTTCACCACCGGAGGACAAACCGTCGATGGCGACGGCGTCCGGGAACTCTATATCGGCTCCCTGGCTCATGTCTCAGCCGGGATCTTCCCAAAAGCCTTGGATTATCTGGCACTCGGCCATCTTCATGTTCCACAGAAAGTGAACGATTCCGATGTAATGCGCTACAGCGGTTCTCCTCTGCCCATGGGATTTGGAGAAGCGAAGCAGGAAAAGAGTGTCTGTCTGGTTAAGTTTGCCGGCGTCGAAGCGGATGTCCGGCTTATCAAGGTGCCCGCTTTCCAAAGGCTCGAGCGCGTGAAGGGCAGCTGGGAAGAACTGTCGGCCAGGATTCTTGAACTCTCGGCCGCCGGGTCTCACGCCTGGCTCGAAGTCGTCTACGAAGGCGATGAGGTCATCGGTGATTTACGCGAGCGACTGGATACGGCCGTTTCCGGCTCGGAGATGGAAATACTGCGCGTGAAGAACAACCGGATCATCGACCGGGTTCTCAATCAGATCCACGATAATGAAACGCTTGATGACCTGAATGTCAACGATGTGTTCGAGCGCTGTCTGTCGGTTCACGAAGTGCCGGAAGCGCAGCGGCCGGAGTTGCTTCGCGCCTATCAGGAGACCGTTGCGTCATTTTATGAAGACGATGCCCGGGCAGAATAGAGAGTTGGCCGATGCGGATTTTGCAGGTACGTTTCAAAAACTTGAACTCGCTGGTCGGCGAATGGGAGATTGATCTTACACACCCGGCCTTTGCCTCTGACGGCATTTTTGCCATTACCGGTCCGACCGGTGCAGGCAAGACCACTATCCTCGATGCGATCTGTCTGGCGCTCTACGGGCGCACCCCCCGCCTCAGCAGGGTCAACAAAGGCGGGAACGAACTCATGTCCCGCCAGACCGGTGAGTGCTATGCCGAGGTAACATTTGAAACCCAGACCGGCCGTTACCGATGCCATTGGAGTCAACACCGGGCACATAAAAAACCAGACGGAGATCTGCAGGCGCCCAGGCATGAAATTGCCGATGCCGATTCCGGTCGAATTTTCGAGGCAAAGATCCGAGGCGTTGCCGATCAGATCGAAACAGCCACAGGCATGGACTTTGACCGGTTTACCCGCTCCATGCTGCTTGCCCAGGGGAGCTTTGCGGCATTTCTGCAGGCAGGTCCGGATGAGCGGGCGCCGATACTGGAGCAAATAACCGGGACAGAGATTTATAGCCAGATATCCATTCGCGTTCATGAGCGCCGTTCCGAGGAGCGAAAAAAGCTTGATGCGCTGCAGGCCGAACTCGCCGGAATGCAGCTCTTGAGTGCGGAAGATGAGCAGCAACTCAGCACCAGTCTGGTGCAGAAAACCCGGCAGGACACAGAACTTAACCAGCAGATCGCCCTGAAGAACCAGGCAGTTGCCTGGATTGATGGGATCACCCGTCTTGAAGAAGATTTAAAGCTCCTCCAGCTCCAGAAACAGGACCTATATGCCCGACAAGAGGCGTTTGCTCCCGAGCAGGAAAAACTCGAACGAGCCGCCCAGGCACTTGAACTGAGCGGCGAATACGCCGCGCTGACGTCGATCCGGCGAGAGCAGGAGACCGACCGGCAGAGTCTCGGCGACTGCATGAAATCACTCCCCGCTCTCGAAGAGGCTGAAAAACAGGCAAATGATGCCATGAAAACAGCCGGCGGGAAGCTTGATAAAAGGAAGGCTGAGCAAAAAGAAGCATCACCCGTCATCCGCAGAGTGAGAGAACTGGATCTGAGTATCCGGGAAAAAAATGCGCCCATCCAGGTTGCTTTCGACACCATTTACGCAAATGAAAAATCCCTTGGTGCGCTCCGCTCCAGACAAAGTAAAGATTGCGCCGATCTGGACAGCAAGCAAGAAACCCTCGAAGGATTGCAAAAGCAGCTCGACGAGACAAAGGCGGACGAAGGTCTGATTGAAAACCTGACAGGAATTCGCGGGCAATTCGATGCCCTGAAAAACATCCATGCGCAGCTGGGCAGCAAGCTTAAAGAGAGCGATGAGGCCGAGAATCAGGCGGCAGCGTCCACACGGACATTGAAAAAACTGGCTGAAAATCTGGAAACCCGGAAACGCAGCCTGGTCGACAGCCAAGGCAAACTGTTTCAAAAACAGGTGGAACTCAAGGGTATCCTGGAAGACAGAGAACTGTCTGACTGGCGTAATAACCTGTCATTTCTGACAGCACAGATCTCTCTTCTCGCCAAAGCCGGCGAGGCAGCCCGGTCCCTTGCGAAATCGAGGCAGATTCTTGATGAGATGGGCAAACGCCACGAAGCGCTTGTTGCCGAAAATTCAAACCTGACGGAGCAGCTCCAGACCCAGGTCGAGAAGCAGGCCTCTCTGGAGAGAGAAATGGGTCTGCTGGAAACACAGCTCTCCCTGCTGAAGAAAATCCAGGACTTCAAGGAAGCCAGGCGCCAGCTCCAGGATGGTGAGCCTTGTCCGCTGTGCGGCGCCAGAAAACATCCCTTCGCTGAAGGCAACATTCCGGTTCCGGATGAAACCAGGCGGCGGCTTGGCCAGGTAAGAGTCGACTTTAAGGCAGCGAGTGACGCGGTTGCCGGATTAAAGGTCGAACAGGCCCGGGTGGGCAAAGACATTGAGCAAGTCACCTCCGCCGAGAAGGAGCATTCCGAGAAAATCGCGGAATCGAAAGACCTGATCCGTCATGCCTGCTCCGATCTTCCCCTTGATGCCGCCGATCCTGATCTGAGCGAAAAATTGGAAAAACTTCGGAATGAGAATGCGACAAAACTGGATCACGCAACCAGAATCGTGCAAACCGCCGAAAACGTGGAAAAGGAAGCTGTCGGCCTGCGCGAGACGCTGGAAAAAGCCAGAGAGACGGTTGCACAGGCGGAGCGCGAGACGCAGACCGCCTTTCATAAAAAGGATTTCGCCGGGCATCTGATTGAGCGGCTCAGGAAGGAAGTTGAGGCCCTCCAATCGGAACAAGAGAAATCCTTGAACGTATTGCGGCTGAATGTTTCCGCTTATGGGGTAAAAGCCGTATCGTTTGAGACTCTGGATCGGATTCAGGCCCAGCTGACAGCCCGGCGTGACCAGTGGGTGTCGCGTCAGAAAAAAAAGTCGGAACTTGATCAAAAAATTATCGCGCTGGACAGTCAGACACGCCATCAAGCCGAAAAGATTCAGAAGTCCGACGATGAGATCATGAAACAGCGGGAACTGCTCGATGGCCTGCTCCGCGAGCGGGAGGCCCTGAGTCAAAAGCGACGGGAGGTATTCGGCGACAAGAGCCCTGAAGATGAGGAACTCCGCCTTTCCAAAGCTGTTGAGGTTGCTGAAAACGATCTGGAGGCAGCCCGCCGAAAACTGAATGCAGGGACCCAGGAACTCGGCAAGCTGAAATCCAGAATGGAAGAACTGGATCAATCGATAACGGCACGGTCCGCTCAGCTGAATCCGGCTGAAGAAGCATTCCTGATAAGGCTCAAAGGATCGGGATTTGCCGACGAAGAAAACTTCAAGGCCGCGTGCCTGAGGGAGGATGAGCGCAAAACTTTGGCGCAGCGGGCCCAGAAGCTTGCCGACGAGAAAACCGAGCTGACGTCCAGGGAAAAGGACAGGACAAGGTTGCTGGAAACCGAGCGTCAGAGGCGGGTTACGAATCATTCCCGGGACGAGCTCAATCAGGCGCTGACGATGCTGGCAGCCGGCCAGAAAGCGCTTCAGCAGGAGATCGGCGGCATCCGCCAGAAACTCAAGGACAACGAGAATCTGAAACAAAAGCAGCAGGAACGGGCTTTGGCTATTGATGCGCAAAAGCGAGAGAGCTTGCGATGGGATTTACTGCATGAACTCATTGGTTCGGCCGACGGGAAGAAATACCGCAACTTTGCTCAGGGACTGACCTTTGAACTGATGGTCGGTCACGCCAATCGGCAGTTGCGGAAAATGACCGACCGCTACCTGCTGATCCGGGACGATGCCCAGCCTCTGGAACTCAATGTCATCGACAACTATCAGGCCGGAGAGGTTCGATCCACCAAAAATCTCTCCGGCGGCGAGAGCTTCATCGTCAGCCTGTCCCTGGCGCTTGGGCTGTCCCACACGGCCAGTAAAAACGTCCGGGTCGATTCCCTGTTTCTGGATGAAGGCTTCGGAGCGCTGGACGAGGACGCCTTGGACACGGCGCTCGAAACTCTTGCAGGGCTGCAGCAGGATGGCAAGGTGATCGGCGTCATTTCGCACGTACCGGCCCTCAAGGAGCGCATCGGCACCCGGATTCAGGTTACTCCGCAAACAGGGGGAAGAAGCCTGCTTTCCGGCCCGGGGTGCGGGAAAAAAGCCAGTCCGGCGAAAACAGTCACGGTCAGTGTAGATTAGATAAAAAAAACGGCAGATTAGAAGAAATAATTTCTCCCAAACCGAGGGTGTTCAGAATTCTGTGTCAGTTAACCAAAAGCTGATATAGTCAGCGAAACAAGGAGAACTGACATGAATCAAGAAGACCATGAATTTGATTTTTCAACAGCCCTGAAGGCCATTCAGGAAGGCAAGCCGCTTCTGGGCAGGGAAGGCATTCTCACGCCGTTAATCAAAAATCTCACCGAAGCAGCCCTTGAAGGCGAACTGGATTCGCATCTGGGCCGGGAAATCACCGCCAACCGCCGGAATGGGAAAAGCCGGAAGACCATCAAATCCTTGAATGGCAATTTTGAGTTGCGCACCCCTCGGGACCGTGGCGGGACCTTTTCTCCCCAATTGGTCAAGAAGCATCAGACCAGCCTGAATGACGAGATTGAGCAGAAAATAATTGCCCTCTATGGCTTGGGCATGAGCTACCAGGATATCTCGGCCCATCTTCAGGAGATATACGGTCTTGAGGTGTCCACCGGCACCTTGAGCATCATTACCGATAAAATTATCCATACGGTCAAAGAATGGCAAGCCCGGCCCCTGGCATCGATTTATCCGATTGTCTGGCTCGATGCCATCCATTACAAGATCCGTGAAAACGGCAAGGTTGCCGGCAAGGCAGTGTACACAATCCTCGGCGTCAACCTTGAGGGGCGGAAGGAAGTTCTGGGCCTGTATATTTCCGAGCATGAAGGGGCCAATTTCTGGCTTCAGGTGCTGACAGATCTTTCGAATCGAGGCGTAAAGGATGTCCTGATCGCCTGTGTTGACGGTCTTAAAGGTTTCCCCGAGGCCATTGAGGCCATTTTCCCGAATACCGAGATTCAGCTCTGCGTTGTCCACCAGATCCGTAATTCTCTGAAGTACGTTGGCTCAAAGAACCAGAAAGAATTCATGGCCGACCTGAAGCGTGTATACAAGGCCGGCACAAAAGATTTAGCCGCATCCGAGCTTGATATATTGGCAGGGAAGTGGAACGAGAAGTATCCCATTGTCATCACATCCTGGCGGAATAATTGGGAGCGACTCAGTCAGTATTTCAAATATCCTGAAGATATTCGAAGGATTATCTATACAACCAATACCATTGAGGCGGTACACCGACAGTTTCGGAAACTGACCAAGACCAAGGGCGCTTTTCCAAATCAGGACAGCCTGTTGAAACTGTTGTATATGGGGATTCAGAATGCCAGCAGGAAATGGACGATGCCGATCCAAAACTGGTCGCTGACCATTTCTCAGTTGGCGATATTTTTTGAGGGAAGACTGGATAAGGAGTTGAAACTTTGATAGATTTGTTCTTACAGACCGCTCCAGCAAAAGACAGCTCCTCCGACGAGCTTTTTAATTGGCCCATTCTCGGAGCTGTCTTTCGCTTCCGCTCGATTGGGGGGTGGATTGACAATCAAAAACGGTGACACAGAATTTTGAATACTCCCCCCAAACCGCCGTCCTTGTACATTCTTATCTCTTAATCAATCATCGAGAAGACGTTCCCTCCCGACTACGGCAGGACTAGTCGGCCTCCATGCTTGTTTTCCAGACTTCCCACACCCTGCCCACAAGTTCCGGGCCAGGTTTGAGGGTCATTTTACCGGGCTTCCATCCGGATGGCGTCGCCTCGGTCCCCTTGCTCTTTCTCACCAACTGGTAGGCTTGAATCTGTCTGAGTGTTTCGGACACGTGCCTGCCCACCGGCGGCGTGAGAACCTCGAATGCTTGAATCACGCCATCCGGATCGATAATAAATCTGCCCCGGTTCTCAACCCCCGCACCTTCATCATATACGCCATAGGCGGTTCCAACTTTTCCGCCTCCGTCTGAAAGCATCGGGAAGGGGACACCGCCTTTGACCATCTTGGACAATTCATGATCATTCCACATTTTGTGCACAAAAACACTGTCCACGCTCATCGACAGAACTGCAACGCCAAGATCTTGAAATTTCTTGTAATTATCGGCGACCGCCGATACTTCGGTCGCTCAGACAAAAGTGAAATCACCGGGATAAAAGCACAGAACAACCCACTTGCCCAGATGATCGGACAGCTTCACGGATGTGAACTCTCCCTTGTGATACGCCGGCGCGGCGAAGTCAGGAGCCGGTTTTCCTACCTGTATCATGGTTCTCACCTCCTTGGTTGGTTGTGATGTCTGCTGTTCTTGCCTTGCCTCCGGTTGCCCGACCAATCCACCGGTCGGACGCGCGCACCCTACCTTCGGCTTTTCCGCCATAGCCTACCTCCTTTCCCAACAGGTTGATATGCCGCAAGCTTTGTCTTTCCGGCATGGAACATTAACTATGCCGGTCTTTCGGCATACAGGATCTTAAGTATTGCGCACCCCTCCTCAATGGGGAAGGCCTTGTTCCTCTGAAATTGAGACGCCCTGCGGTGGAAGTTTTTACGATACCATCATCATTTCAACATTTAAGATTATATCTATTTCAAAAGATTTTATCAATTTATAATACATGTGATTATCTGATTCATCTATATTCCTTCTGATCAGAAACGGACATGATTTGTGTGGAGTTGCGATTCAAAGCAATCTGTCCGGAACCGTTTGAAAAGTCATCTTGATTTTTGCCGCAAAAATTGGCAGTTTGTTAAATTACATTTGAGTTTTTTAAAAAAATAAAACCACAGTGCATTAAGCGCTATGCATAGGGATTAGAATTGGAATGAAAGCGTTATGATGATTCAGCAGGCCGCCGATGTTCTTAGAATCGAAGCGGAAGGAATTTTGAGGCTTATCGAGAGGATCGATCATTGTTTTATCAATATGGTGGATCTGATTTACAACTGCAAAGGCAGAATCATTATCGGAGGAATCGGTAAATCGGGTATCGTCGGTCGAAAAATCGCCGCCACCCTCAACAGCACGGGCACCCGCTCGGTCTTCCTGCATCCGGTCGAAGCCATGCACGGCGATCTGGGCATCGTCTGCCCGGACGACATCTTTATTGCGCTTTCCAACAGCGGGGAAACGGACGAACTCAATCTGCTGCTGCCCAGCATCCGCGGCATCGGATGCACCATCATCGCCTTTACCGGTAACCCCTGTTCCACGCTGGCCAAAAACAGCGACATCGTCATCAATGTCGGCGTGGAACGGGAAGCCTGCCCTCTCGGACTGGCGCCGACCGCCAGCACAACCGCCATGCTGGCCATGGGAGATGCACTGGCCGTGGTCTTGATCAATAAACGGCATTTCAACACCAGCGACTTTAAAAAAATTCATCCGGGCGGAATTCTGGGCCAGCGATTAAGCAGCAAGGTCAAGGACATTATGCTCACCGGCCGGCAGGTTCCCTGCGTCATGGAAGGCGCACGCATGGATGAGGCGATTCGGGAGATCGACCGTATGGAAATGGGGGTCACTCTGGTGACCAGAGCCGATCACGCGTTGGTCGGCATTATTACCGACGGCGATATCCGGCGATGCGTGGCCAAGAAAAAGCCGATCTATGAGATGAACGTCGAGGAGGTCATGACGCAAAATCCGCGAACCCTCGGCCCCGACATTCCGGCTTATGACGCCCTGAATATGATGGAACAATACCAGATCACGGTGCTGCCGATCACCGGTTTCTCCGGCCAGGTCATGGGCATTCTTCACCTGCACGATATCCTTGGCAAAGGCGAATTTAAATTTAACGGTTCATAACCCCTTAGTCGGAAAAGAGGACCTCATGGACATTCCGAATCATGATTCGCTGGATACGAAAATTTCGTCACTCGGCGAGGCCAAGATTCCATCGCCGCTGAACAGAGGATTGCAGAACTGCGATGACGATCAGTATGTTTCGGATAACGATCGGATATTGATCGATGTGGACTTGAACACAATTGCCCGTAAATTTCAGGCCGGAGAAAAAGTTTCAGGCCTTGAACTGGCCGGTCCCCGGAACCGCATCTATTTTGATCCAAGCAAGCTCAGATGCGCTCTGGTTACCTGCGGGGGTCTTTGCCCCGGACTCAACGGCATCATCCGTTCCATCGTTCTTCAGCTGTACCATGGCTACGGAGTCCACAATATTTACGGCATACGTTACGGCCTTCAGGGGTTCATTCCGCGCTACGGTCACGATGTCATGGACCTGAAGCCCGCCTCCGTGGTCAACATTCTGGACATGGGGGGCTCGATTTTAGGATCATCCCGGGGCCCTCAGCCCATCGAGGAAATCATTGATTGCCTGGAGCGTATGAACATCGGAATCCTGTTCATGATCGGCGGAGACGGCACCTTGATGGCTGCTCTGAAAATTTCCGAATCCATTCTGGAAAGAGGCCTCAAAATCAGTGTCGTCGGCATCCCGAAAACCATAGACAACGATATTTATATGGTTTCTCGATCTTTTGGATTTGATACGGCCGTGGATGTCGCCACGCAGGCCATCGAGGGCGCACATAATGAATCAGAAGGCTACCCGAACGGCATCGGACTGATCAAGCTGATGGGAAGGCATTCGGGCTTTATCGCAGCCACGGCCGCTCTGGCCCAGCAGGACGCAAATTTCGTTCTCATTCCCGAGGTGGATTTTGACCTGCACGGACCGGGCGGATTTCTTCAAGCCCTGGAAAACCGTTTGAAACTTCGCGGTCATGCCGTGATCGTGGTGGCCGAAGGCGCCGGGCAGAAATTTTTCAAGGAAGTTCAGCAGCAAAAGGATGCCTCCGGAAATATCCGGCTGAACGATATCGGATGGTTGCTGAAAGAAGAGATCTCCGATTATTTCAAGAAAAAAAACATCGATATCTCTTTGAAATACATCGATCCAAGCTATATGATTCGCAGCCTTCCGGCCAATGCCAGCGATAATGTGTTCTGCTCATTTCTGGGAAGAAACGCGGTCCATGCGGGGCTGGCGGGAAAAACCCAGCTTCTGGTTGGACACTGGAACAACCATTTTGTCCATATTCCCATGCATGCTTCGGCGGGAAAACGCAAGCAGGTCAATCCGGACGGAACGCTCTGGCTCAGCGTTCTGGAAACAACCGGACAGGAGTGCTTGATAAACGCAACGCAGGCCTGACCCGGAAAAACGATTCGGCCAAACGCGCAAACGCCGGAAAAGGGGGATTTCTGGCCGAAGTCAACTCCTGATTTTTTGTTTTTCATTCAGCAGGCGAACAATCAGCTCTGCATGTCTTTGGGCGGCCCCATCGATGGACAAAACGGCCTGCCGGGCGCATTGGCCGATGCGCTGCGCCTCATGAGGATTTTCAAGCAAACTTATAACCTTTTCGGAAAGCTGACGCCAATCTTCAACCTCGATGGATCCCCGCCATCGGCGAAGCAAGTCCCGGGCATCCTGGAAATCCTCCATGAAAGGTCCGTAGATGACCGGCTTTGCCCATATTGCAGCTTCCAGAACGTTCTGCCCGCCCAGGGCAACCAGGCTGCCCCCGCAAAAAACCACGCTCGCCATTCCGTACAGCGCCTGAAGTTCTCCGATGGTGTCCACGACCGCCACCGGCGCCGTTCTCGGATCGGTCCCAAGCTCGGTTCGAAGCTGACAGGAAATTCCCCTGGCCTGAACCATGGCGCGAATTTCCTTTGCGCGATTGACATGGCGGGGCGCCAGAATCATCAGGAGCTCCGGAAATCTTTTTCGAATCCGATCGCAGGCGTTCATCAGCATCTCGGGCTCCTCTCCCCGAATGCTGCCCGCCACGAAAACCGGCTGCCCGGCAGGACGATACAGCTTTTTCTGTCTTTCCAGCATATCGGATCCAGCGTGCGAAGAGAGCCGGTCATACTTGGCATTGCCGGCAATCCTGACCCGCCCGGACGGGGCTCCCATCTGAACAATACGATCCGCATCCACCCGGCTGATCATGCTGAATCCGTCGATATGCTTCAGAACATAATGCGTCAGAGGGCGAATTTTCAGATACTTTTGAATCGATCTCGACGAAATCCTTCCATTGACCAAGGCAGTCCGAATGCCGCTTCGAGCGGCCTGAACGATCCAGTTCGGCCATATCTCGGTTTCCAGACACACCAGAATATCGGGACGAAATGCGGACAAGGCCCTACGTACGCACAGGATAAAATCCACCGGCGCATACACGCACGCATTGACCGACCGGGCGCATTCATCGGCCAGGGCCTTACCGTGATCGGTGGCCGTGGAAAGAATCACGGCGCATCCGGGCAGCTGCGCTTTCAAGGCATCGATGATCGGCAGCGCCACATTGATCTCGCCAACGGATACGGCATGAATCCATATACGCGGCGTCCGGCCGGCAACCCCTTCCAGCTTCTCGGGCCGGTATCTTCCCATGCGCTCGAAGAACCCCCGTCTGAACCGGCCGTTCAATTTCAGGTAAAGCCGGGCAAAGGGGTACAGAACCGCAAAAACGGCCGTACTCAACGCTATATAAACAGAATAGGCAAAATTCATGAAAATTTTGGATGCGTCCGTCGAGCGGGAAATGCGCCAGCTACGGCTGGCTGATTTCGACGAATCTGTCCCCCCTGACCCGCAGCAGATAGAGCTTTTTCAGCGCATCGCCGCTCTCGGTAAAACTTGTTTTTCCGGTTACTCCCGGAAAATCGCGGATGCTGATCAGTTCGCGCCGCAATGCACTTCGGGAATCAACCCCACGGTGAACCAACTGAAACAGCATGACGGCCGTGTCATAACTGACTGCCTCTACAAAGCCGGGCTTTTCGCCAAAGGTGTCTTCAAAAATACGAACAAACTCCTGAACATCGGGCATTTGGCTTTCCGGAAAAAATCCATCCGGAATAATGGCCTTCTGAATGAACTGCTGGCAGGCTTTCGCCAGTTCAGGATGGTGCCACAGGTTGGTGCCGATCAGATACATGCCTTCAACATCATGGTAGGCCAGTTGGGGAAGAATCAACTCAACATGTTTCGGCGCATCGGGAATAAAAAGCGCATCAAAATCAACCGTCGGCTTCTCCGCGTCCGAACCGCCCCCGGTCTGGTCCGCAGGCTGGAGAGGTTCGCCCGTCTTGAGTCGCTGGGGTGTCTGGCGGGTTGTTCCGGCAAGTTTTTTGATCACATCGGCAAAATCGGTTTGATCCGGCGCATAGGCTTTCACACAACAAACGGATCCCCCATGAGCGACCACCGCATCCCCAAAAAGGCCCGTAAAAATCTTGCCGTATTTTTCATCAGGATGCAGGATGGCAAACCGCTTGAGCCCAAGGGTATGAATGGCATACTCCACGGATTGCTCGACCTGCATGCGGGGTGTTAAAAAGTTTCGGAACACATAATCCCCGATTTCGGCGATGTTTTCCTTCTGAGTCAGAACGATGATCGGAATGCCGGACTTTTGAGCTTCGACCGCAGCCGCCTCGGCCGTTACCAGCGGGCCGATGATGGCCGCCGCCTTTTGTTCGACCAGTTCCTTTACGCCGGCCGCCGCTTTAGACGGATCCGATCCGGTATCCTGAATCAGCAGTTTGATTTCCGAATTTTTCAAAACTCCATAGCGGCTCAAAGCCAGCTGAATTCCCCTCAGCACCTGATCCCCGTAAACCCGGTACCGGCCGCTTAAAGGAAGCAGACATCCCACCGTACGCTGGTCGAACCGGGAAGGTTCGGCATATTCGGCAGCCCGCCTGCGCGCATCTTCGGCCAGGGGATGGTCGGGTGCCGCGTCCATCAGCCGGCGAAGCCATGTCGATGCTTCGTCAAATCTGCCCTGCGCCGCCTCGTTGATGGCCAGCTGATACCACAGCAGACCCATCACATAGGGCGGTTTAACCACCTTGAGAGCCGACTGGATATCCGGGGAACTAAGCTGAATCACCGAGCTCTGAAGCTTGGATGCAATAATTTCTTTTTCAGCACCCTGCGCCATTTCATAAGCCTGACTGTAGGACACCGCTGCATCGGGACATGCGCCCAGAGCAGCATAGGAATCGCCCTTAAGCGTCAATAATCGTAAAAGCTGCGGTGCAGGAAATGCCTGAAGCGCCGTCTTTTCAGCCTCCTCGATCACGATTTTGTATTGTCCCTGCTGGTGGAAGGTATACAGCCTCGCCACAACGGCATCCGGAACCAAGGGGCTTGCGGGGTAGGCGTCCAGGAGGTTCTGATAGCTTTTGCGCGCCTCTGAAAAATTTTCTCTGGAGGAATGGATGGCACCGATTTTCATGAGCGCATCCGGCGCCAGTTTTCCGGCCGGAAACCGGTTCACATATTCCTGATAGCCTTGCAGAGCTTTATCATGCAATTGATGGCGAAAAGACTCCTCCGCCTTTAAAAAGAGCGCATCGGAATCATCCTGCAAAGCCCGCTCGATCACGGGTACTGGGCCGCAGGCGGAGAGAAGCGCTGCCATGATCAGCATCAGTCTTTTTATCATACCCACCCGACGCTCCTCGAGGCTTTTTTCAGAAGCCGCACACCTTGGGAAGATCCTGACCCGAAACAATCCGGTATCGCGAAGCAATCGCCGTTATTCTTTCCTCAAGTCAAAGCTCCGGCCAATCATGCACATTTCATCATGGAAACAATGGATTAGTCCGGGCGCACCCCTGAAGCGGAAATGAACCGCCCGGAAAAGCTCTCGCCAATATTCTCAAACGCACCAACATGGCGCTCAATTTACACAACCTGCTTATATTGTCAAATCTTTGTTTCCTCCGACGTCTTGTAGGCGTTAAAACCGATTCGTGAACGGGACTCTCTTCCCATCTTCGCTGACATGACTTTCCGGAGACTTATCATTTCCCGGTTTTTCCTTGACACACGGCCACGATCCTTTTTATATTGAGTCAGTAAAACAGAAGTTCTGCGTTACCCGTCTTTTTTAATTCTTTTATTCGACGATGCTGTTCTGTTCAGACGGCGGACGAACCAAAGACGTTCAATATCTTGTTTTTTGTATCGTGAACCAAGTGTGTACTGCGGTCAGGCGGTCAGGTGTTTTCATTTGGCTGCATCAAAACCGATCCGGCCGCCTGTCGACCATGTTGACCTACCGATCTTGTCAAGTTCTGGATTGCATTTTGCTCAGGTCAGCAATTTACAAACCGTTCGGTTTATACAAAACTCAGCAACAGAAAAGGAGGGTTTCATGGCAATCAAGGTTCTTATCAAGCGGATCGTCCCGGAACATAAGACAAAATCGTTGCTGCCGATTTTACGGCAGTTGAGAAACAGCGCAATGAACCAGCCGGGGTATATCACCGGAGAAACGCTCAGAGGCGCAGACAATCCCACCGAGTATCTGGTCATCGGAACCTGGCAATCGCTTGAAGACTGGAAACGATGGGCCGGAAGCAGAGATCGCATCGAACTTCAGGAACAGATCGATGCGTTGCTGGGAGAGAAGACCGAATACAAGGCCTATTACTATGGATAAGTGAAATAGTTCGCCCTGGGCGCAGCTCCATGAAAAGCCGCGCCGACCGCAATGATCGCAAATTCTGATGCCGGATGGCTTTCAGCAAAGCACATCCGGCATTTATTTTTTGCTGTTCTGCGAGCCGGTCGCCGTTTCGTGCAGGAAACCGGGAAGGCGCCCGCTTCAGCCGGGAATAAGAGCGACAGCCTCGATCTCAAGGCTTACGCCTTTGGGAAGACGCGACACCTCCACACAAGCCCGGGCCGGAGCCTGGGCGCCAAAAAACTCGGCATAAATCATGTTCATCGCTGAAAAATCATCCATCGAACTCAGGTAAACCGTTGTTTTGACCACGTCTGAAAGACCGCTGCCGGCAGCAGCCAATATTGCCGACAGATTGTTTAAAGCCTGGCGGGTCTGGGATTTTATGCCCCCTGAAACCGGAGTTCCCGTTGCCGGGTCCACCGGAATCTGCCCGGAAACAAAAATGAAACTTCCCGCCTGAACGGCTTGAGAATACGGCCCGACGGCCTCCGGCGCCTTTGGGGTGTGAATGATCTTTTTTTTCAAAATCGAACCTCCTTTCCGGGTCCGGACAATGATTGCACCGCATGCTTTGCCGCCCTGGCCTGCGCAATTCGGTTTTTCACCAATTTTGCAGCCGCTCTGCTATGCGCCTTTTTCTACAATCTTGTTGAATTTGCATTGTGGCTCTTTTATATTAAAATAGTTTTAAAAGAATGCCGCCATGCTTCGAAGTTATTCCAGGGGGCCGAAAATATCAACCATCGGATGTATCGGGCCGGCGAAGGGTTCCGGATATTGAAAATAAACCACGCTGTTTCAAGGCAACCCGAGGGATGCAATTCCCTTTAAAATAATGAAAAGGAGGTTTTAACCATGACGGAAAAAAACACCCTCAAGCATCCGGATTTTGAACGTGCGCTTCAGATCGGCCGTCCTCCCAACGTGGTCAAACTTTTTCCCAATTCAAAAGCGCTGATCGTCAGCGGCAAATTTATCGACCGGGCCATGATCGCCAAAGGCAGGGCGGTGGCCATAGCCGCCAACGGCAGAAATTACTTCGTCATAAAAGGCGCGCTTCAGGCGGCTCAGCGGGCCAACGCCGCCATCATGATCGAGATTGCACGGTCGGAGGGCGGGGCCAATGCCTATTGCGCAGTCAATTACTGGAATATCGCCCGAATCGTGGACAATCTGTGCAATGAACTGAACATCACCGTACCGGTCGCCATTCATGCCGATCATTACGGCATCAAGTCTCAGGCCGACATCGCACCGGCCAGGGTCGAAATTCCGACCATCTTTGACGCAGGGCTTACCTCGATTGCCATCGATGCTTCTCATATGCCCGACGATCAGAACCTGCTGGCCAATATCGCTTTAAATCCCTTCGTCCCTTCATGGGCGGGTCTTGAAACCGAGGTCGGCGAAATCAAGGGCAAGGAAGGCCTCAGCACGGTTGAAGAAGCGCTGTTTCTCATTCAGGGCCTGAACGCGCACAATATCTTTCCGGACTGGATCGCCCTGAACAACGGAACCACCCACGGCATCGAGGCAAACGATCAGGGAATTCAGGTGGAACTCACCGCGAACATCCATGCGGCCCTTGCCAGATACGGCATTTCTGGGGCTCAGCACGGAACGTCTGGAAACAGCTCTGAGCGACTCCGGGCCATTACCGCTCAGACGCGGACCACCAAGGCAAATGTGGCCACCGCCCTTCAAATGATCTCCTGGGGCCTTGAGGTCAATGATTATGGAAATGCCTTCATGGATGCCAACGGCGAGTTTGTCAAGGTCAGAAATCAGGGTGTGACCGAAGATACTTGGGCCGAGATGAAAGCCTATGCCGCATCAAAAAAATACAAGGCCGGCGACTACAAGAAACTCAACCTGCCCTTTGAAAACAAACTGCTCGGCCAGCCGACAGAAATCCGGGAGCGCATGGCCCGGCGCGTGGAGGATTTTGTATACAATATGATCGTGAGCGTTTTTAACTCCAGGGATACGGCGCCCCTTGCCATTCAGGCAATCTGCGAGGCCGGCGGCTGCGATCCCGGCCCCAAGGCAGCCCGGATGGAAAACCCGCAGGAATGGACTCCTGAAAAAATTGCGCAGCGCGCTGGGAATATTCAATCCGATAAAGGACCGAAGGGAAAATTCGACGACTAGCCATGCGCCGGAAAAATTTCTGTCACTATTGCGGGAAACAGCTTTCAGAAAAATTTTTAGATGGTTGCGTTCGTCTTTACTGCGAATTCTGCCGACAACCTTTGTACGAAAATCCGATTCCCGCCACCTGTCTGGTAGTCGCGGATGAAAAAGACCGGATTCTTCTGGTCAAACGAAGCGTCGAACCCCAAAAAGGTCTCTGGTGTCTTCCCGGCGGTTTCATGGAACTCGGTGAAACGCCGGAACAGGCGGCCCTAAGAGAGCTGAAGGAAGAAACCGGCCTATGCGGGCAGGTGGAACAACTGCTGGGTGTGACCGCGAACCCAAGCCCAGATTACCATACCGTGATTCTGATCGGCTTTCTGGTGAAGCGCTATTCCGGCCGGACGCGACCGGGAGACGACGCCTCCGAAGCGGCATGCTTTCAGGCGCATGTCCTTCCGGACATCGCCTTTGACAGCCACCTGCACTTCATCCGGACTTTTTATACAAAGCACGCAAAAACCGGAGAGGCTGTAAAATACAGTTTAAAATCAAATTGTTAATATAAGAAGCAAATAATTGCGGTCCAGAACGGCGTCTGTTTAATTTTCCTTCGCGACCCTTCCGTCTTCAACGACCAGTTCATAGACGCGGCCAAGGCCGAAATCCTTGTCTGCAACCAGGATTCCGCTGATCACGATGGCATCTCCCACCTCAGCGAGATCCTGACTGGTTACCGTCAGATCTTTTTCCGATCCACTGCCGTCCTGAACATGGAACCAGTTTTTGCCCATAATGCTCGGCGTGAGCTTGACGACCCTGGCCCGGAGTCTGACCGGCTTGCCGATAAAGTTCTGTTTCCCGGCGTACAATTCGCTGATGGTCTGCCCCCCTTCAATTTTTTCAATACCCGAGCAATCAATGGGTGTCTCAGGCTCCGCGGAAGGTTTCATGCCCATGCCAGACATATCTGGCATCGAGGACGGAGGAGGCATTTGGGGCATTCCAGGTGTTTTTGGCGAAGCAATTTCCTTCTTATCCCCGGAGACCTCACCTTCAGTCAATATCCCGGCGACAAAGAAAACCTTCTCAAAATTCCGATCCAGCCTTTTACTGTAAAAATCGATCATCAATCTTCCCTCGGGAACGATGACCTCGGCGCCAGCCTGAACCTGGAACTGGGGCGCCGCCACCCAGACTCCGCCGGAATCGGTCTGAACCTCGATATAGGTAAAACTGCCCGCATCCAGAATCTGCAGAACGTGTCCCTTAAGCCGCGGAGACATCGCCGCGGCCTGCATATCAGGGTGTCCATCGGGTCTGGCGGCCTCCGAAGGCTTTTTGTCCTCGCATCCGGTCAAAAGCGCCAGAACCACCATTCCTATAAAAAACAAAAATCCTGTCTTTTTCACACTCGCCTCCCTGTTCAATCTTGTGTTAAACGGATTTTTCCGTCGGGAAAAATCCGCTCTGAATTAAAACGGCAAAACTGCTGTATGAAAACAGCCTTGAATGTTTCATGCGTTCCTACCAGCTGCTTCGTACCTTGACCCCTCCGGCGCTCAGAAAGGATTTGATCTCCGCAATGCTGTAAGTGCCGAGATGAACCATGGATGCAATCAGAACCGCATCGGCCTTGCCCTGAGTGAGGGCCTGAAGCAGATGTGCCGGAACGCCGGCGCCGCCTGAAGCGATGACGGGAATATCGACACGGGTTGAAATCATTTCGGTTAGCTGCAGCTCATAGCCGTCCTGGGTGCCATCGGCATCAATCGAATTCAGGCAGATCTCTCCTGCGCCGAGTTCCTGCGCCTTTTGCGCCCATTGCAGGGCATCCAGTCCGGTATAAACCCGTCCGCCATCGATAACGATCTCATAACCGGAAGGCGTCTTCCGGGTCTTCTCGACCTTTTTGGCATCCATTCCCAGAACGATGCACTGGTTTCCGAAGATTCTGGCGCCCTGGGAGATGATCCGGGGGTCTCTCACCGCGGCGGAATTGACGCTGACCTTCTCGGCGCCAGCCAGAAGCGCCTGACGCATGTCCTCCACCGATCCGATTCCCCCGCCCACCGAAAACGGAATAAATATGGTTTCGGCCACCCTTCGCACCACATCGATCATGATGCCCCTTTTCTCATGGGAGGCCGTAATATCGTAGAAAACCAGTTCATCCGCCCCGCCTTCATAATAAAAACGGGCCATCTCAACCGGATCACCGATATCCACATTGTCCTCGAACCTGACTCCTTTGGTGGTTTTCCCTTCACGCACGTCCAGGCAGGGTATGATGCGCTTGCTTAGCATGGTTTCCACGTGCAGAAATTCTCAAGAATTTTCAAACCGGGTCTTCCGCTTTTTTCAGGATGGAACTGGGTGGCGATCAGATTCCGCTCACCAATCACCGAAGCGAAAGGAATTCCGTATTCGGTCAGCGCCAATATATGCCGGTCAACGTCCGGGTCCGGATAGTACCCGTGTACAAAATAAAATTCATCGGTATCGCGCACATCGGCAAGCACCGGATGCGCGGATCTGACCTGAATGCTGTTCCACCCCATATGGGGAATTTTCAGCCGGCTTCCGTCCGAATCACAAATTTTTTTAAACGCGCGCACCGTTCCCGGAATCAGGCCCAGACAGGGTGTCTGATCCTCCTCACTGAACCCCATGATGACCTGGGTTCCCAGACATATGCCCAGAATCGGTTTCCCGTCCGCAAACGCCCGGGCAAGAGCATGATAAAGGCCAAGCCGCTTGAGACTTTCCATGGCCGCTCCCGCAGCCCCTACTCCGGGGAAAATGATGCGATCCGCATTTTGAATCTCGTCGATGTTCTGCGTCACCGCAGACCGGTACCCGATGTGGGCCACGGCACGCGCCACGCTGGTTAAATTGCCTGCTTCATAATCAACAATCGCTATCATATTCGACATCATCGGGTTCTTTGAGCGATCTGGGCAGCCTGCTGCCAAAGCGGATTATCCGACCCGGCCTTTGGCCTCTTCCCACAACTGGTCCAGCTGCCCGGCCGTAAAGGACTCCATGGGTTTTCCGCTCTCGAAAACCTGTTTTTCCAAGTGTTTGAATCGTTTTTCAAATTTTCTGATCGCACCGCTCAAAGCGGTTTCAGGATGAACATTGGCAAAGCGGGCCACATTGACCAGAGCAAACAGAACATCGCCGTATTCCTCGCCGATCTTATCCGAAGGCGGCCCGCTCAACTCGGCTTTCAACTCGCTCCATTCCTCTTCAACCTTCTGCATGACTCCGGAAATATCGTCCCAGTCAAAACCCGACCGGGCGGCCCGCTCGGAAATCTGGCTGGCCCGCAATAACGCGGGAAGCCGGGAGGGTACCGAGTCCAGAACCGACAAGACGCCCGGATGCTTTTCCGTCTTTTTGATTTCGTGCCAGCGCTGTTTCACCTCGTCGGCGCTCGAAACCCGGTCGTTTCCAAAAACATGGGGGTGCCGGCGGATCATCTTTTGTGAGCTCCCCTCGACAACCCCTTGCAGGCCGAATCGCCCCTGTTCTTCAAACAAACGGATCAGAAAAACAATCAAAAACAAAACATCGCCAAGTTCTTCGCGAATATGCTCAAAATCCTCGGATTCAACGGCATCCAGCAGTTCGTAAACCTCTTCGACCAGATGCCGGACCATGGTCTGAGGAGTTTGCTTCCTGTCCCAGGGGCATCCGTCTTCCCCTCTCAAGGCTTTTACCAATTCGAAAAGTGGGTCAATCCCGGAGAAATCCCTGTTTGCTTTTAATTTTTCCAAACCTTTTTCAACTCTCCTATCTTATCGGAAATCTGCCCTTTAAGATCTTCGGGGACCACCCTGGCCATCGTTTCCGATACCATGGTCGCATAGGGCGCCAGCAAAGACTCTTTGACGATCGGCGCCCCTTTGGGCAGAAAAGCCGTCAGGGAAAATATGATCACGCAGGAAATCAGAACACCCTTGAGAATGCCGAAGACCGCGCCCGTGATGCGATCCGTCCAGCCGAGGAAAGCAATATTGAGCAGATATTTGATGACGATGCCGATAATACTGACAACGATCAATACGGCGCAAAACAGCAGCAGGAAGCTTAAAATATTCTGAATGGAAGTGTCGCTGATCCACCGGGAAAGCAGCTGGGCCACTTTCTGATAATAGCTGTAAGCCGCGTAAAAACCGCCTAAAACACCGATTATGCCGGACACCTCTTTGATCAATCCCCTGAAAATGCCCCGGACCAGACAATAACCCAGAATAACGACGATGACGATGTCAAGCAGATTCATGGCGCACCTTTATCCTGTTTCAGTTGACCCAGTGAAAGGGCAGGTTTTTCGACGCAACGACTCTATACCGAAAATATCATCTAACCATCTGATTTTTAAAGAATGATTTGTAACCCATTAACAGAGCGACAAGGCGGAGTCAAGCGATTTTTCCGATCCATTCACATGACCAAATGGCGTTTGCATTCGTTGAAAAAGGTATGATATGAGGATATTTAATGATCCAGTGGAACCATACCCTAACCGATACGAAAAATTTATGAGCCATTCGGATTCGACGCAAACGCAATTGGAATTTCCCGATATTCAACTGACCCGGCAATTGTTCGGAGAGCGAAACAGCCATCTTCAAAGGATTGCGGATGCTCTCGAAATCGGCGTACATGCACGGGGCAACACGGTATTTCTATCTGGAGACCCCATTACCGTGCGGCTGGCCGAAGTGATATTGAATCAGCTTTACGGTCTGATCGAAGCCGGCTACCCTTTATATCCCAATGATATCGATTACGCGGTGCGACTGCTCAGCGGGGATGATCGCATCGATCTGAAAAAGATTTTTCTGGACACGGTCTACATTACGGCCAAGAAACAGTCCATTGCGCCCAAAAGCCCCAGTCAGAAGGAATACATCGATGCGATGCGGCGCTTTGACATTGTTTTCGGCATCGGGCCTGCGGGAACCGGAAAGACCTATCTGGCCATGGCCATGGCGGT
This sequence comes from Desulfobacteraceae bacterium UBA2245, assembly GCA_002347265.1. GTDB lineage: Bacteria > Desulfobacterota > Desulfobacteria > Desulfobacterales > UBA2245 > UBA2245. Next base: position 25,016 of record DDYB01000019.1, read on the forward strand.
GGCGGCGCTTTCAAAAAAAATCGTCAACCGCATCATCCTCACCCGCCCGGCCGTGGAAGCCGGAGAAGCGCTGGGATTTCTTCCCGGCGATCTTTCCGAGAAGGTAGACCCGTATCTCAGACCGCTCTACGATGCCCTGCACGACATGATCCGCTTCGAGAAGGTGTCGGCCCTGCTGCAGCAGGGCGTGATCGAGGTCGCGCCGCTGGCGTTCATGCGGGGCCGTACTCTCAACGATTCGTTTGTCATATTGGATGAGGCCCAGAATACGACTTCCGAGCAGATGAAGATGTTTCTGACCCGCATCGGATTCAGCTCCAAAGCGGTCATTACCGGCGACATCACCCAGATCGATCTGCCCGCGCAAAAAACCTCCGGGCTGGTTGAAGCCAAGAAAATACTTCAGGAAGTCCCCGGCATCCAGTTCGTATTTTTTTCAAAAACCGATGTGGTGCGTCATCATCTGGTTCAGAAAATTATCAAAGCCTATGAGGAATACGAAGCAGACGGCAAAAATTGACGGCCGCCCGCGTCCGGCCCTGGACAGACCTCCCGCGAGGCAACCGTTTTCGAAATCATCCCGATCAACCGGTACGGGCTTGGAACGCTCCGCGCGACTGCCGCTCCATCGCTCACGCAAGGCAGCGGTTTGATGCCGTATTTTCAGATTCAGATCCCCTTTCACGCCGGCGTTTAAACCCGTCACGGACATTGAACCATGAACAGTGATAAAAACAAATTATCGATCAACCGGCTTCTGATTTCTTCCCAGACCACGCGATGGGTAATCCTGGCTCTCGTGACCGCTGTATTTGCGGTCATTCTCTACCCCAATCTGGTCATTCCCAGGCAGGCATACAAGGTCGGCGATATCGCGGAACGCAACATCAAAGCGCCATTTGATTTTTTCATCGAAGATCAGCCGGCAACCGAAGCCAGGCGCCGCGAGATGATTGACGCGCAGATGACGGTATACGATCACAACACCGCCCTGGCCGGAAAAATCAGCCGGCAGGTCAACCAGGCCTTTGAGGATATTCGCATTGCCGTCGAAAACACCTCGAATCAGGCCGGAGAAGACGCCGAAGTTCGGGAAGAAGAGGCGCCGATGCCTTCGGTGTCCGAACTGATCTGGGCCATGAAGGAGGAATTTGAAGTCGCCCTGGGGATTCCGGTAAATCAGGACGCCTACCGCGTTCTTGAAACAGAAAAATTTTCCCCGGAAATCGATCGCCTGATTATCAGAATCTTAATGGAAATCATGAAAAACGGGGTCGTATCCAGCAAGGAAATCCTCATCAAAGAGTCCGACAAGGGAATGATCCTTCGGGACCTGTCGTCAAAAACCGAAACCATCGTCCGGAATCCAAAAAGCTTCTATGGCCTGGATGAGGCCAGAGCCATGGTTCAAACGATCGGTCAGTCTTATCTGGTCGGCATGAATAATGGTCTGCAAAAAATGGTCATCGAATTGACCCAGAACCTGATTCAGCCCAACATCACCTTGAACCGCAGCGAAACCGAGGATCGCAGAAAAGCGGCCGCCGACGAGGCCAGTCCGATTCTTTACCGCATCAAGTCCGGAGAGATGCTGATCCGGGAAGGCGAACGCGTTACCGAACCTCAGCGCCTGAAGCTGCAAACGCTTCAGAACCGAACACGGCAAGAGCAGGTCATCTTGAGCAGTATCGGCTCGTTAACGATTATTTTATGCCTTCTGGTGATCATCTATATCATGCATCTTCAAAACGAACCCCGGTTTTCAATAAACCCCAACCGCAATCTGATCTTCGTTTGCACCGTATTGATCGCTTTCGTATTTCTTGCCCGCATCTCGGTAGGCCTTTCCGAAGCGCTGACCCAGGGAATTTCCATTCCCTTTCCCGCCAGATCCCTGTACTACGGTATTCCGATGGCTGCGGCATCCATGACGGTCTGCCTGTTCCTCGGGCTTTCAATCGCCGTTCCTTTTTCCATGGCGCTGTCCGTCTGCGGCGCCGTCCTGTTTCAAAACAAGTTTGAGATCTTTCTCTATTTTCTGCTCAGCAGCACCATGGCGGCCTACTGGATACAGGACTGCCGCGAGCGCAAAATCTTTATCGGCGCGGGGGTCAGACTCGGGTTTCTCAACATTGTGCTGGTAACGGCAATCAATATCTATCTGGCTGAAGCCGGCGGTCTGAAAATGCTGTGGGACTGGGTTTTTGCGTTTTTAGGCGGACTAGGCGCCGGCATTGTTACCGCCGGACTTGCCCCCCTGGTGGAGATCGCCTTCGGATATACGACCGACATCACCCTGCTGGAACTGGCTAACTTGGACAAACCCATTCTGCGCAGACTCATGATCGAAGCGCCGGGAACCTATCATCACAGCATGGTGATCGGGTCCATGGTGGAAGCGGCCGCTTCGGCCATCGGCGCCAATCCGATTCTCGCCAAGGTCTGCGGGTATTATCATGACATCGGGAAAATCAAAAAACCGCTTTATTTTGTCGAAAATCAATTCGACGGCATCAACCGGCACGACAAGCTGGCCCCTTCCATGTCGGCTCTCATCCTGATCGCACATGTCAAAAACGGTGTGGAAATAGCCACGGAAAACAGGCTGGGCCAGATGATCATCGACACAATCCGCCAGCACCACGGAACCAGCCTGATCCGCTTTTTCTATGAAAAAGCCAAAAAGCTCAAGGGCGACGATTCCGTGAAAATAGATGATTTCCGGTACCCCGGCCCCAAGCCCCAGACCAAGGAGGCCGGACTCGTCATGCTGGCCGATGTGGTTGAAGCCGCCTCGCGGACGCTTGAAAATCCGACCCCGTCCAGAATCCAGGGACTGGTCCAGAACCTGATCAACAAGATCTTTGCCGACGGGCAGCTGGACGACTGCGAACTGACGCTGAAAGACCTTCACAACATCGCCCAGAGCTTCAACAAGATTCTCAACGGCATCTATCACCATCGGATCGAATATGCCGAGCCTCAGGCGCCAGCCAACGGAAAGGCCAAAGATGCAAGTACTGATCGACAACCGGCAAAACAGACGCAAAATGCCCCTAAAGAGGATCCAACGGGCGGCGAAGGCCATCTTAAACGCCTTGGAGTGCCCCGAAGGTGAACTGTCCATCGTGATTGTCGATGATCCGCAGATCGCCGAACTAAACGCCCGGTATCTCAACCGCCAGGGACCGACCAACGTCATTTCCTTTCCGATGCGGGAGGGCGAGTTTTCCGACATTTCTCCCGATCTTCTCGGGGATGTGGTCATATCGGCGGATACTGCGCAAAAAGAGGCGGATGATCAGGAAACCACTCTCGAAAAACGGTTTAATGAGCTTCTGATCCACGGCATTCTCCACCTTTTCGGCTACGACCATGAAAAGGATGAAACCCAGGCTTCCGAGATGGAGGAAAAAAGCCGGGCGCTTCTTGAAATCATTGAAAAATCAACATGAACCATCCTGCCTGCATCATTGCCAAAGACCTCTCAGAAACCCGGCATCTGGCCGAAACCATTGGAAAACACATAAAATCCGGAATGGTTCTGGCCCTGATCGGCGATCTGGGAAGCGGAAAGACCGCCTTTGTTCAGGGACTGGCCCGCGGCCTTCAGGTCCCGGCGGATTATTACGTCACCAGTCCCACCTTTACCCTGATCAACGAATACCCCGGCCGCCTGCGCCTGTTTCATGTGGATCTTTACCGCATCGAGGATGCATTCGAATTTGAGGATACGGAACTGGCCGAACTCATCCGCCCTGATGCCGTTTTGGCCATCGAATGGGCCGAACGGCTCAGTTCGAACTTTCTTAAAGATTATCTGGAGGTTCGCTTCGAAACCCTGTCGGAGACAGCCAGAAAAATCCTTCTAACAGGATATGGACTTAATGCGCAAAACCTGCTAAAGAATTTCGATCTTTTCCAGATAAATTAACCCGATAAAAATTCAGGATGCGGGGGGAGAATGAGCCTGATTGTTCAGAAATATGGTGGAACCTCGGTCGCCGATCTTGACAGGATTCGCAATGTGGCCGGACGGGTGGCCAGAATCTACGAAGCCGGAAACGATATAGTGGTCGTCCTCTCCGCCATGGCCGGGGTGACCGACAAGATCATCGCAATGGCGCATCAGGCCAGTCCGAATCCGCCCAAACGCGAACTGGACGTTCTGCTGGCGACCGGCGAGCAGACGACCGCCGCCCTGCTCACCATGGTGCTGAATTCGATGAACCTTCCGGCCCAGTCGCTGCTCGGATTTCAGGCGCGGGTTCTCACGGATCATACCTATGGAAACGCCCGGATTCACGAAATCGATGCAACCCGCATTCAGCAACTGCTCTCCGAACGAAAAATCGTCGTGGTGGCGGGCTTTCAGGGCTGTGATTCGAATGGCAACATCACCACCCTGGGCCGAGGGGGATCCGACACCACGGCCGTGGCCATTTCCGCGGCCATCAAGGCCGACAGTTGCGAAATATACACCGATGTGGACGGCGTGTATACGGCGGATCCGAACATCTGTAAAACCGCCCGGAAACTTCCCAGAATCACCTATGACGAAATGATGGAAATGGCGAGTCTGGGCGCCAAGGTGCTTCAAATTCGATCCGTGGAATTTGCAAAAAAATACAACGTACCGGTTCACGTCCGATCATCATTCAGCGAGGAGGAAGGGACGATGGTTGTCAATACGGATGCCGAAATGGAAAAGCTGGTGGTCACCGGCGTGACCTACAACAAGAAGGATGCCAGAATCACTCTGACAAGAGTTCAGGACAAGCCCGGAATCGCTTCCAGAATTTTTACGCCCATCGCCGATGCCGGCATTCTCGTCGATATGATCATTCAGAATACCCGCTCCGAAGGCCTGACCGATCTGACATTTACCGTGTCCAAGGCGGATTTTCAGCAGGCCATGGAAATCGAACGGAATGTGGCCGAAGAAATCGGCGCGGAAGCCGTGATAGGCGACGAAAACATCGCCAAAATCTCGGTGACCGGCGTTGGAATGCGAAACCATTCGGGAGTGGCTTCCAAAATGTTTACCGCCCTTGCGAAGGAAAACATCAATATTCTGATGATCAGCACCTCGGAAATCAGAATATCCTGCGTCATAGAAGAAAAGTACGCCGAGCTTGCCGTACGGGTGCTGCACAGCGCCTTCGGCCTGGACAGAAACTGACCGCATCACGGACAAACGGTTCCGCGGAAAATGCCTGATTCGAATTTACCGCAGAACCGCCCAAAAAAACATGAAAGAATTCAGCGCGGATCAACTCATTCTGATTGTTGTGCTGGCCGTTCTCATCGCGGGCCTGTGTTTTTACCGGCAGTTTCATCCCTGATGGCCTTTTGCCGGCAATGCGGCCTGAATTTCCGATGCGATTCGAGCAGCCGCCTTGACCGGATCTTCGGCATCCCGAATGGGCCTTCCGATCACCAGATAATCCGAACCGTTTATAACGGCCTGAGCAGGCGTGGCAAGACGCTTCTGATCATCGGCCGCTGTCTGCCACGAAGGGCGGATACCCGGCGTCACCACGATAAATTCCGGCCCGAGGCGCTGCTTGATCGACCTGACTTCCTGTGCCGAGCAGACCGCGCCCGCGCATCCAGCCGCCTGCGCCATGGCGGCCCGCTTCACCACCAGTTCAGAAATATTGTCCGCATAAGCGGGTTCAAATCCGGCCTGACGGATATCCGAACCCGAAACGCTGGTTAAAACGGTAACCGCAAGCACGCCCACCCTTCCTGCGCCGCCCTGAACCGCGGCTTTAAGCATGGCCGGAGACTCTCCGCAGTGAACCGTCGTCAGCGCAACCCCCAGACCGGCAATGCGCTCCATGGTTCTGCAAACCGTCACCGGTATGTCGTGAAGTTTCAAATCCAGAAAAATCCGGGCCGCCCCGGCCCTTCGAATCATCCTGACAATTTCCGGCCCGGACTGGACAAAAAGCTCCAGACCGACCTTGAACATTCCCACATGGGGGGAAAGCATCTCGACCCAGGTTTCCGCCTCCCGGGCCGAAGCCACATCCAGGGGAAACACGATATATTCCGAAGCCTGGCGCATGCGATACCTCGTGCGTTTAAGAATTTAAAGTTTCCGGGCTGGATCCATTGCCGGCGCCGCCCGGTATCGACAACAAAGCAAAAAACTATGCTCCGACCGATCCGAAACATTGGATTTGCGGGCTTCACCGCCCTGCCCGATCATCGTTTCATGCGCCTTACATAACCCAGTTCGCCCTGTCCGAAAAGAAAATTTTAAACACGGCTTCGGCACGCGGCCGCAGCGGTTAAATCAGGCGATCCATGCACAAGCCTATAAATCTATTGAAATTTTTATACTTATAATGCTATGGAAATATTTTAATTTGATTAACCAATCATATCTCATAAAAATCATGACGCACCTTAACTCATTTCATGTTGCCGCTGGAAGCCTGTATATCGACAAATCTCAGCCAATTGAGGCATACGCCCTTCTGGGAACCTGTGTCGGCGTGACCATGCATGCTCCGGAAGCCGCAATGAGCGGAATGATTCATCTGCTCCTTCCCGATTCGACTCAGGCGGCGGGAAAATGCCAGCCTGAACGCTACGCCACAACCGGACTTCCGATACTGTTGAACCATTTTTTGAAAGCCGGCATTCAACCTGAAAGTCTGAAAGCCTGTATTGCGGGCGGCGCCATTACCGGTCCGGTCAATAAAATCGACCTTCGTCTGGATATCGGCGGCCGCACGGTTGAAGCCGTAAATGCCTTTCTCAAAAAAGCCCGAATCCGGGTTGAAAAATCTGAAACCGGCGGCTATATCACCCGGCGGCTGACACTGAACATGCAAAACGGGCACAGCAGCATCGAACCGGCTTTTCTTCAAACAAGTCCGGCCCAGGAAAACGCCTGCACAATCAGTCGCGACCGGATCATTCCGATCATGGAAGCACTTCGGCCCATTCCTCAGATTGCGCTCAAGATTCTCAGGTGCCTTGGCGAGGACGCCTGCGATTTGCGGACCGTGGCCTCGGAAGTTCAGAAAGACCAGGTGCTGAGCGCAAAAACCTTAAAACTTTGCAACTCGTCGCTGTTTTTCCATAAAACACCCGTCGAATCCATTGTTCAGGCACTCATTCTGCTGGGCTGGAACGAGTTTTCCAAGCTCGTGGTCTCGGTCTGCGTCGAGGACCAGTTCTGTGTATCCAGCCAGGGATATTCGCTGTGCAAAGGAGGATTGTATTATCACGCTCTGGCCGTTGCCATCATTTCCGAAGCACTGGCGCACCACACCGGCCAGGCCGATCCCATGACCGCCTATATCGCAGGGTTGCTCCATGACATCGGAAAGGTGGTGCTGGATCAGTGCGTGGCATCCAGCCATCCGGTTTTCTATCGGACAATTCATAAAACAAGGCAACCGGCCGAAAAAGTCGAAAAAGAGCTCTTCGGCATCTATCATTGCGAGGCCGGCGGCTGGCTGGCCGAATCATGGATGCTTCCGGAAACGCTTCAGAAAGCGATCCGGTTCCATCACGCCCCGGAGCTTGCCGTCCATCACGATAAGCTGATCAATATCGTCCATATGGCCGATCTGCTGGCCGGAGGATTCGACCCGACGCTCAAAACCCAGCCCGCGGATACGCAGAATCTTCGGCTGCATCTGGAAAAAATCGGCTGCGATATGGAAAAATTCGCCGAACTCGTGGACCTGATACCCGGAGAACTGCTGGCGTTTCCACGCTGAAAGCGCTTTACGAAAGGCTTTGAACGATACAAAGACAAAATTTATGAACGTCGATGAAAAAGATCTTACATTGCTGAAGCGGTTGCCGGCCATCGATCACATAATGGAACTGCTGGAAAAAGACGACTTTTTCCTCAATATTCCCCGCTCCGTCCGCCTTCAATGCGCCCGGAAGACCGTCGCCGGGCTCAGGGCCGATATTATTTCCGGTCAGAAGCGGATATCCGAAGCGGATCTTGCCGACGAAGGCATCCTTCAAAGGGTCCGTAACAGCGCGCATGAAACCATGACGCCCAGACTGGTTCGAACGATCAACGCCACCGGAGTGGTCCTGCACACCAACATGGGGCGTTCTCCGCTGTGCCGGGACGCGATCGAAAACCTGGCAACCGTTGCCGCCCATTATTCAAATCTTGAGTTCGATCTTGCCTCCGGCAAACGCGGATCGCGCTACAGCGCCGTGGAAGAGATTCTTTGCGAACTTTCCGGCGCCGAAGCCGCCATGGCGGTCAACAATAACGCCGGAGCGGTGCTTCTGTGTCTGGAGACCCTGGCCAGGGGCAAAAATGTCATCGTTTCCCGGGGCGAACTGGTGGAAATCGGCGGCGCTTTCAGAATACCGGATGTAATGGCCAAAAGCGGCGGCATTCTCAAGGAGGTCGGCACCACCAACCGCACCCATCTCAATGATTATGAGCAGGCCATCGACAATGAAACCGCTCTGCTGCTCAAGGTCCACACCAGCAATTACGCGGTGGTGGGCTTTACCGCCTCCGTTTCCCTCAAGGAACTCGTGTCCCTGGGCAAGGCAAACCGGCTGCCGGTCATGGAAGATCTGGGAAGCGGAACCCTGATCGATTTTTCAAAATACGGCATGAGACCCGAGCCCACGGTTCAGCAGTCCATCGCCGACGGCGCGGACCTGGTGACCTTCAGCGGAGACAAGTTGCTCGGAGGCCCTCAGGCGGGCATCATTACAGGCAAGGCAACCCTGCTGGAAAAAATCAAGAAAAATTCGCTGACCCGGGCGCTTCGCATCGACAAGCTGACCCTGGCGGCCCTGGAAAGCACCCTGAGACAGTACCGGGATGAATCAAAGGCCCTGGCCGAGATTCCAACTCTGCGCATGCTGACATGCCCGCTCGATGCGATCCGCGCCCGGGCGCAGAAACTCCATCAAATATTGCAGGCCATCGGGGATTCGAGGCTTCAGCTCAGTCTCTGCGACCGGCCGTCCCGGGTCGGAGGGGGTGCCTTCCCCTTGGAAGAACTGCCGAGCCGATGCGTGGGCATTCGCATCACGGGAATGCCGGTCAATGCTTTTGAAAAATTAATGCGCCTCGGCAATCCGCCCGTCATCGGAAGGATCGAGGAGGATGTATGGATGATGGATATGAGAACCGTTCAGGACGAAGAGCTGGTTCTCATCGGAGACGCCGTCGCACAAGCGTTGAGGAGGAACGGACCATGAAGGAAAATCAGCACGGTTTGTCCGGAAGCCGAAACGCGGCCGGACAGTTTCTGTTGTTTCAAGCCGGAAAAGCGCAGACCGAATACCGGCCTTTTAATGTGGATTGCACGGAGCCCCTGAAGCCGCTCGAAGTTCCGCCGGAGTCCCAATGCTTTACACAAACAGCCATGGACCGTCTTCGAAAGATGGCGCGGTTCAGCGCCATGGCGATCCGCCTGGATACCTTTAATCCGGAATCCTCCGCCGACGTCGATTTTTTCCAGAAGGCCGCCGATGTCGTGCAATCGGTCTGCGACGCTCAAAAGGGCCTGTACGGCCGAATCGCTCCCGGATGGATCGGATGCTTTTTTCCGCAAAAATCCTCGAAAGCGTGCGAAAAAATTGCCAAAGCCATTCGAAACGCCGTTTCCGGGCAGAAACAGCATTCCATAACCATCGGAATCGCCCAATTCCCGACGCTGGACTATTCCGGAATGCAGATACTGGAAAACGCGCGCAAAGCCGTGTTTCACGCCGAATTTTTTGGCCCGGACAGCACTACAAGCTTTGACGCGGTCAGCCTGAATATCAGCGGAGACAGATATTACCAGGAAGGAAACATTCAGGGCGCCGTCGATGAATTCAAAAAGGCCCTGTCCATGGATCCGGACAATGTCAATGTTCACAATTCCCTGGGCGTCTGCTATGCGGTTCTGGGAGAGTTGGACAAGGCGCTTGAAGAGTTCCGGACCGCCCTTGACCTGGATGCCGCCGAAATGATGGCCGCATACAACTGCGGCCTGGTGCATTTTTTACAGAAATCCTATGAAAAGGCTCTGGAGCTTTTCCTTCAGGCGGAACGCCTCGGCGCCGGCGTGTTCGAGACGGCCTTTCAACTGGGACGCACCTTTCTGGAACTGAAAAAAATCGGGGAAGCCATTGATTACTTCGAAAAAGCCCTGCGGCGAAACCCCGATTCGGCAGCGGCCTATCGGTATCTGGCGGAAGCCTGTATTTTGGAAGGAAGGTTTGAGGACGCCTTGAGCGCCTATCGCACCGCGGCCAGAAAAAACCCCAACGACGCTGAGGCCCTGTCGGCCCTGGGCGAGCTTTTAAACCGCGAGGACAAGGATCCGGAAATCGCCGCCCTGTTCTGCCGGCAAAGCGTTCACATTTCACCGGAAAACGGTCTTTACTGGGAGCGTCTGGGCCGGGTGTGCCTGAATCAGAAACACTATGAAGAGGCCCGCAAGGCACTGAGACGCGCCGTCGATCTGGGACGGGACTGTCTGAATGATCTGGAGAAAATTCCGAACCCCGATCCGGTGGAAACGCCCCAGGACATGTCAAATTCATGAGCATGCAACGGATTCATCGCCGCCGCTCGACAGAACGCATCGAGGCCTTCGCGCCGCAGTGCATTTTAGGGTTTTCTTCCGGCCCGATTCAGTGTAGTTAGTCTTCATTCTTTCAGGAAAAGAGGCGTCAAAGGAGTGGAAAATGCCGATTTATGAATACCGATGCAGCGCGTGCGGGAGGGAGTTTGAATGCCTGGTCACCGGCAGTTACGAACCGGAGTGCCCCCACTGCCAAAGCAGAGACCTGACCCGGGCGATGTCTGCATGCAGATTTGTCAGCAAGGGCAAGGGCGGTCAAACCGTTAAATCGACTGCATCCGCGTGCGGGGGGTGCAGCGCGTCAACTTGTGCGGGTTGTAATCACTGATGGAAATACATATCAAAATCGGAACCCGGGGAAGCCAGCTGGCCCTGTGGCAGGCCAACTGGGTAAAATCCAGACTGGAAGCAATCTATCCCGGCCTGAGCGCCGAACTGGTGATCATCAAAACCAAGGGGGACAAGATCCTGGATGTTCCGCTGGCAAAAGTCGGCGGAAAGGGGCTGTTCGTCAAGGAAATCGAGCAGGCCATTCTGGAAGAACGCGTCGACCTGGCCGTTCACAGCATGAAGGACATGCCGGCCGAAATCCCTGATGGACTTTGCATCGGCGCGGTTCCGGAGCGCGAAACACCCTGCGATGCGCTGGTCTCCGGAGAAGGTCTGACCTTGAGCGAGCTGCCCCTGGGGGCATGCATCGGAACGAGCAGCTTAAGACGCGCGGCCCAGCTCAAGCATATCCGTCCGGATGTCTCGATCGTCGCCTTGCGTGGAAATCTTGACACCCGCCTGAAAAAACTGGAAACCGACGGACTGGATGCCGTCATTCTGGCCGCAGCCGGGGTGAAACGCCTGAATTTTGAAAACCGGATCACCGAATATCTGGATGAAAGCATCATGCTGCCCGCGGTCGGCCAGGGGGCCCTGTGCATTGAAATGCGGGAAAACGATGCCCGAATAGCGCCGCTGGTCCATTCCCTGAATCATCCTGAAACGCGCCAGGTGGTTCTTGGAGAGCGGGCGTTTCTGCGACGTCTGGAAGGCGGCTGCCAGGTTCCCATTGCCGCGCATGGAAGAATCGAAAACGGGATCCTCTCGCTGCACGGCCTGGTCGCTGACCTGGACGGCGCGAAGGTAATCCGGGCCTGGGTGTCCGGACCTGCCGAATCATCGGAAAGTCTTGGCACCGAACTTGCGGAAAAGTTACTGTCCATGGGAGCTCAACCCCTGTTGGAAAATCTGAAAGCAATGAACCATGACAACGAGTAAAGGCAAGGTTTATCTGGTCGGCGCCGGTCCCGGCGATCCGGGGCTTATTACGGTCAAGGGCCGGGAATGCATCGCGCTGGCCGACGTGGTCATCTATGATTATCTGGCATCGCCCAGCCTGCTGAAATATGCCCGAAGGGACGCGGAACTCATCTATGTGGGGAAAAAGGGCGGCGATCATACCCTGCCCCAGGACGGGATCAACGCCCTGATCGTTGAAAAGGCCGGAACAGGCCGCATCGTCACCCGCCTGAAAGGCGGAGATCCTTTCATATTCGGGCGCGGCGGAGAGGAAGCCGAGGCGCTGATTCAGGCGGGCATCGGTTTTGAGGTGGTTCCGGGCGTCACTTCGGCCATCGCGGCACCGGCCTATGCCGGCATTCCCCTGACCCACCGGGATTTCACCTCCACCCTGGCGTTTATCACCGGCCACGAGAATCCCGCCAAGGAAAGATCCAGCATCAACTGGGCATCCCTGGCCAGGGGCATCGGCACGCTGGTATTTCTGATGGGCGTCAAAAACCTTCCCAACATCGCCGGCCGGCTGCAGGAAAACGGAATGCCGCCGGACACTCCCGTGGCCCTGGTCCGGTGGGGCACCACGCTGCAGCAGCAGACCGTGACCGGCACCCTGGCCGACATCGTGGAACGCGTCAGGGAAGCGGGCCTCAAGGCCCCGGCCATCACCGTGGTCGGCGAGGTGGTCAACCTGCGCCGGACCATGCAGTGGTTTGAAACCCGGCCGCTGTTCGGCAGAACCATCATCGTCACGCGGGCCCGGGAGCAGGCCAGCGATCTGGTCAAATCCCTTTCGGATCTGGGCGCCGAATGCCTGGAATGCCCCACCATCGAGATCGCTCCTCCGGAAAACCGGGGATTGCTGGATGCGGCCCTCGAAAATCTGGCCGCCTATGCCTGGGTAGTTTTCACCAGCGTCAATGGCGTCAATTTCTTCTTTCAGCGGCTGTTTGAATCCGGCCGCGACGTCCGGTGCCTGGGCGCCGTAAAAACGGCCTGCATCGGCCCGGCGACCGCCCGGCGTCTTCTGGACTTCGGCCTGAACAGCGACATCGTTCCGGAAACCTACCGGGCGGAGTCGGTGATCGAGGCCTTTGCCAGCCAGCCGGTTTCCGGAAAACGCATTCTGCTTCCCAGAGCGGCGGAGGCGCGTCCCGTGCTTCCCGTGGAGCTCGAAAAGATGGGCGCCCGGGTCGATGAAATTCCCGTATACCAGACCCGTCCGGTTACGGAAAATACGGATATCCTGACGGACCGGCTTTCGGAAGGCGCGGTCGACCTGATCACCTTCACCAGTTCCTCGACCGTCAGAAATTTTCACGCCATGCTGCCCGAAGACCGGCGGCAGGAACTCATGAAGGGTGTCGTTGTGGCCTGCATCGGCCCCATCACCGCCGATACGGCCCGGGAACTTGGATTCGATGTTCATATCATCGCAGAATCCTATACGATTCCGGGATTGTGTCAGGTTATTCTGGAGTATTTTAAAAATAAGGTTTATAAGGTTTAAAATATAATAACAGGTTCCCACCGCGTACTGATATGCCTCCTGCCGAAGGGAATCGAACACACAAGGTTTTATGGACAATTCTTTTCGCATTGAATTTGAAACACCCGATCTGCCCGAGCTGACCCGGAACAACACGGTGGTGGATCTGCATTTTCACTCCCGGCATTCCGACGGAGCCAACACCATACAGGAAATAGCGGATCAGGCGCACGCGCTTGGCATCGGCGTGGCAATGACCGACCACAACGATATTCAGGGCGCCGTTGAGATGGACGCATACCCGGACGTTCTCAGCATTCCGGGCATCGAGGTCACGGCCCGGGAAGGGTCCCATCTGCTGATCTACTTTTACCGGCTCGCGGATCTTGAAAAATTTTATTTTCGGGACATCGCCCCGTACATGGGGTCCGACCTGATGAGCTCGATCGATCTGGAGATGGAAGAAATCATCCGCAGGGCCAGACATTTTGAGACCGTCATCATCTTTCCCCACCCTTATTCCGCGGCCTATACCGGCGTATGCAACCTGCAGTTCTCCATGGAGCGGCGCAGCGAGCTGTTTGCCATGGTCGACGGGGTGGAAGCGATCAATTCGGAAAATCTTAAAAAATGGAACCTGCAGTGCGCCGTTCTGGGCTTGAACCTGTCCAAGGCGATCACCGGCGGCAGCGACGGTCACACCCTGTATCAGCTCGGCAGGGTCGTCAACTTTGCTCCGTGCGCCCCGAGCCGACGGGCCTTTCTGGATGCGGTGAAAAACGGAGAAACACGGGTGATCGGCAAAGAGGTCAATCTCCTTCGCAAGGTGAGATCCAACGGCATGAAGCTGAAAACCAGCATAAAAAACTGTCCGGACCTGATGGGAAAAAACCTAAGATACGGCTGCATCCTGATCCATACCGCGATCAACGGAACGATCCGGGCGTTTCAGAACCATTAATCCCGGCAGGTTTCGCAACGGCAACGAGGTCCGGAACCGTTTGTCCGGCAGAATCTCAAAAAAGAACTTTTCCTGTCCAAACGCGGGCCTGAGTTCATCGAGCCATTCGGCCTTCTCGTCGTAGGCGGCAAAAAAGATCCGGTTGACCCACCTCGAATCCCGGCCCTGAACAAGTTTCAGCGCCAGCACCTTCTTTCCCTGAATACGGGCCACGTCGACCAGCACCTTCCCGGGCGTGGCGGACATGGAAGGCCCGCGCACCGTGCGGCACAGACCGGACACCCTGCGAAAGGCCTCTGTATAAATCTCGTGAGCTCTGACCAGGGGAACGCCGAAATAGTTTTTCGGACCGGTGTCCCGTTCGACGAACATGTAATAAGGAACCGCGCCAAGCCTGACCTCAGTCTCCCACATGCGGGCCCAGATCTTGGAATCGTCGTTGACGTGCCGGATCAGCGGCGCCTGACATCGGATCACCGCGCCGGCGCTGCGGAGTCTTTGCAGCGCCACCCCGACCGCCGGCGTTTCGAGTTCCCGGAAATGCGAAAAATGCGCCATGACGGCCAGGTGAAAACCGCTCCGCACGATCTTTTCTAAAATCCGCATCAGGTCATCGGCATCCCTGTCGGTCACAAACCGGTAGGGCCAGTAAGCAAGCGACTTGGTACCGAACCGGATGGTTTTAAGCCCTCCTGGCCGGGCCTTGAGCAGCGGATTTACATAACCTTCCAGCAGGCGGGCACTCATCGTCAAAGGATCTCCGCCGGTAAACAGCACATCGGTGACCTCCGGATGCGCTTCGAGATAGTTCACCAGAGGCTCGATCTCACTGGATGCGAACCGGAGCGAATCAACGCCGACAAACTGAGCCCACCGGAAACAATAGGTGCAATAAGCGTGGCAGGTCTGCCCCTGACTGGGGAAAAAGAGTACGGTTTCATCGTATTTGTGCTGCATGCCGGTGAGCCTTTTCCCATGAAGCGAGGGAACATTTAATTTCATCTGGCCCGCCGGATGGGGATTCAATCCGGCCTGAATTTCCCTCGCCGCGTTCAACACCGCCGCTTTGGGGGCTTTTTTTCTCAGAAGGTTTTTCATTCGGGCCAGATTCCCGGGTTCGAGCATGCCCGGCTGAGGAAAGGTCATCTGATAAATCGGGTCCTCCGGAATCCGGTTCCAGTCGATCAGTTCCTCAATCACATAATTGTTCACGCGAAACGGAAAAACCGCGGCAGCCGCCTTAATATTCAGCATCTCATCTTCAGACAACCTTTTCAGCGGCTCGATTCGATGCAGATTGCGTTGCGAATACGGGGTAAATTTTTTCGGGTCAATCTTTATTTTACAATGGGTCATAACCTTCCTCCCTTTTTCCTGCATGGGCATCCTGAATCAGCAAACACCCGGAAATCAAAAAAATAAAAGTGGAGTCAACACAGCGATGCAAACGGGTGGTGCGCCTCGGGTGCCGGGGATTTTTCCGAAATCATCATGCTTAGATTGTTATGATTTTACATATATATTATGAGATAGTCAATGATTTAACATTTTAATCAGCAATATAATCGGCTCGATTTCGGGCCGGTCCGCTTTTCGGTCAAATTTGACATAAAAAAACCGGCATGGCCCTTGACATTTTTTAAAAATGAAGATTGAATAACCTGGCTTTGGCAGGTCTGAAAAACAAGTTGGAATACCGAAGAGGGCTCATGCACCTGAACGAAGAACGACTGATCGACGACTTTCAGCGTCCCATCACCTACCTGCGCCTGTCCGTCACGGATCGCTGCAACCTGCGGTGCGTTTACTGCCGTCCTGCGCGCAGCATCGCCATGCTGCGGCATTCGGAGGTGCTGCGCCACGAGGAATTTCTCAGGCTGGTGCGAATCGCCGCGCGCCTGGGCGTCAGCAAGGTCCGCGTCACCGGAGGAGAGCCCCTGGTGCGCAGGGGCGTCATCGATTTTCTGTCCGCGCTGACGGAGATTCAGGGGCTTTCCGACATTTCCCTGACCACCAACGGCGTGATGCTCAAAAACCATCTTTCCGAGATCAGAAACGCGGGCATTCGACGGCTCAACATCAGCCTGGATACCCTCGATTCCCGGAAATTTCACAATATCACCGGAT
This sequence comes from Desulfobacteraceae bacterium UBA2245, assembly GCA_002347265.1. Classification (GTDB taxonomy): domain Bacteria; phylum Desulfobacterota; class Desulfobacteria; order Desulfobacterales; family UBA2245; genus UBA2245. The sequence goes on from DDYB01000019.1 coordinate 41,472, forward strand.
TTGACCGGTTCGACGAGGTCTGGGAGGCCATCCTTCTGGCCCATGAGATGGGATTTTCACCCATCAAGATCAACGTGGTGGCCCTGAAAGGCATCAACGACGCGGAACTGGCCGACCTGGCCGGGCTGTCCTTCAAATACCCCTTTCATGTCCGGTTCATCGAATACATGCCGGTCGGCTCGTCCATAACGACATTCGCTCAGCATCTTCCGGTCGAAAAAATTATGGACCGGGTTCAGGTCCTGGGACGGTTGATCCCCGTGCCCCACAAGGCTTCCGACGGTCCCGCGGACCGCTTCCGGTTTGAAGGGGCCATGGGCCAGATCGGCATTATCGGTGCGATCAGCCACCGGTTCTGCCACTGCTGCAACCGGCTTCGCCTGACGGCAAGCGGCCAGCTCCGGCCCTGCCTGTTTTCCAACAACTTTCTGGATATCCGGGCCGCATTACGCAAGGGGATGCTGGACGAGGATCTGGCGGAAATCTTCAAGGCGGCGGTGCGCATGAAGCCGAGAAATCATCAGGTGGAAACCGACAGATGGCATCAGGTGGGCGCCATCATGTCGTCGGTCGGCGGATAAGGCCGGAGTTTTTCAACCGCCTGTCGCCGCCTCGTAGCCGCATTCCAGGGCCGGAATCGCCGATGCCGAAACCTTTTCCGGAAACCGCTCCCTGACCGCAGCGCACACCTCCGCCATATTGCAGAAAAAAGAAGGCGCAAATTCGTTCCAATCGGATTTTCCCAGCACAAACCCCAGCATAACCAGGTTCATGGCCCTGGGCTGACCGATTTTCCGGCACAGCGCGTCGGCATCCACGGCAAACAGGTTTCGGTCCGGGTAATTTTCGCCGGAAGCCGTTCCGTTGACCGCCATCCACCCGCCGGGTCCGACAAAATGCTGATGAAGGGGAAGGTTCTCAGGCGCCAGAACGATCATTCCGCAAGCCTGTTCCGGCCGGATCAGGGGACTTGAAAACCGGCCCGCCTTGATGTGGGAAACGACCGTTCCGCCCCGCTGGGCCATGCCGTGGTCCTCGGAGGTCAGCACCGGAAACCCTTTCAGGATGGCGCTTTCGGCCAGAATACGGGATACCAGAAGCACGCCCTGCCCTCCCAGCCCGCTGACGATAATCTGCTGGTCCGTCGATCGATCCATGGTCTATATCTCCTCCGATGCGCCCGGAATCATGCCGGACAGATGCAGTTTTTGGGGCATACGTTCAGGCAGACCCCGCATTGGGTGCAGACCGCCGGATCGATCGAAACCCTGTTTCCGGACATGACAAGGGCCGGGCACTCAAAATGCTTGATGCAGTATCCGCAGCCGTCGCAGGCATCCGACACGATCACCGGAATCCCTATCCTTTCGGCTTTTGCCTCGGGTCCGCGTTCGAGCAAGCAGGATCTGCGGGCCACCACCACGGCCGGACCGCGTGTGCGGCAGAATTCCAAGGCCTGTTTGAGCGCTTCGATGGTTTCATTGACCTGATACGGATCCACGGTCCTGCAGAATTCCACCCCGCAGCCATTTACCAGCGGTTCGATCGCCACCGGAGACAGAGGGTTGCCGGTCGCTCCGAATGAGGCGGCCGGCGTGGGCTGGCCTCCGGTCATGGCCGTTGTCCGGTTGTCCAGAATCATCAGCACGAAGCCCGCGTTCTGCACCTTCGCGTCGATCAGGGCCGGAACACCGGCATGAAAAAAGGTGGAGTCGCCGATGGCGGCCACGATGTCCGGCGGTTTTTCCGTGTGCTTGTATGCATGGTAAAACCCGGCGGCCTGGCTGATGGCCGCGCCCATGCACAGCACGGTGTCCACAGCCCCGAGGTTGAGCCCCAGGGTGTAGCATCCGATATCGCCGGTGTAGATGCCGCGCGGAGCGGCCTTCCGGATGGCGAAAAAACTCGCCCGGTGCGGACATCCCGCGCAGAGCGTCGGGCGCCTTCCGCCGGCAGGGGCCGTGCGGAGGTTTGAAGGCATTTTGCAGAATCCCTTGACGATGGATTCGATTCCTTCCGGCAGAAGCTCGCCGACCCGGGGCACGGGCCCGAAAAGCTTTCCCTGAACCCGGTTGCGGTCGGCCAGCTGCATTTCAATCACCGGCTCGGTTTCCTCGATCACCAGCACCGCATCATAACGTCCCATCTCTTCGATGAATTCCGCGTGCAGGGGAAACGGCTGAAGCACCTGATACAGGTCGAACCGGTCCGTGAGGTCCGGATCGGAAGCAATCTCCTTCAGATGGGCCGCGGCCACGCCGGACGCAACCACGGCCCTTGCGCGCCTTTTGGGTCCGGCATTCAACTTCACCGGCGCGGTCGGGGCATGGGCTGCAATCTCGGACAGTTTCCTCTCCAGGTCCCCGTGCAGTTTCAGGCGGAATTTCGGAGTGGCGGCCCATCGGGCCGGGTCTTTTTCAAACGCGGGCCGCCTTTTCAGATCGACAATTACGCCGGACGCGACATCCTGGCGGGCATGGCAGACCCTTGTGGTGGGCCGCAGCATGACGGGAATGCCGAACGCCTCGGAAATCCGAAAGGCCGGCTCAATCATTTCTCTGGCCTGCCGGGGAGAGTCCGGATCAAGCACCGGAATTCGGGCCGCCATGGCCATCAGGCGGCTGTCCTGCTCGGTCTGGGAGGAGTGCGGGCCGGGATCATCCGCGCTGATCACGATGAAACCGCCCTTTGTGCCCATGTAGGCCGCGCTCATCAGCGGATCCAAAGCCACGTTCAGGCCCACCTGCTTCATGCTGACCGCGGTCCGCAGCCCGGCCTGGCAGCCGGCATAGGCAATTTCAAGGGCCACCTTTTCGTTGACCGCCCACTGCACATGCATGCCAGTTCTGAATTCCCGCTCGAGTGCGGCCACCGACGACAGGATTTCGGACGCCGGCGTGCCCGGATAGGAGGTTGCCATGGCGCACCCGCTTTCAACCAGCCCCCGGGCAATGGCCTCGTTTCCCATCATCAACTGTTTGTTTTCCACTCCGGCCTCCGTTCGTTGTCTGTTGAATCAGGCGGCTCATTCGCAAAAGCATCCGAATGGCGGACCGTGACGTCTGTTTTAAACTGCCCAAGTACCGAAGGCAGAGAATTTTGTCAAGGATGCTCTCTGTTCCGGCCAATTGATCGTTTCTCGGTTCTGTCGCGGTTTTCATCGGATTGATAAATCAGATTTGTTTTGGAACCGATGACTTCGGATGGATCTTGCTTTTCTCTGAACTCCAGCGCTTTTTCAAGATTCTTCCGGGCCGCCGCATCCTCCGGAAAATATTGAACCGCCAGTTGAAAGTGTTCAACGGCCCTTCCAAAATCACCCTTGCGCGCCAGAACCGTTCCCAGGTTGTTGTGGACCTGTGTAAAATCCGTATCCAATCGAAGGGCCTCGAAATACGCACCAGCGGCCCCGTCGAGATCGCTCGCCGCCGCCAGCGCATTTCCCAGATTGTAATGGGCCATGACCAGCGATGGCTCGATTTTCAAGGCCCGGCGGTAGTTCTCAATGGCCTCATCGATTTTTCCTTTTTTGACCAAAGCGTTTCCCAGGTTGTTATAGGCTTCCGGGTAATCCGAATCTGTTTCAATCGCCCGCCGGAAATGGGCCATGGCCTCGTCGATTTTATTCTGCCGCATCAGGGCGGCCCCCAGATTGTTGTGCGCCCTGCTGAATTTCGGATCAATGCGCACGGCCTCGTGGTAATGAAAGACAGCCTGCTCGGTCATGCCCTGTTCGACCAGGACCAGTCCCAGATTATTATGAACGGAGGCGTAGTCCGGCTTGGCGGTCAAAGCAGTTTGATAATGCGCCGCGGCCTCAGTCCGGTTGCCCTTGCGGGCCTCAAGAATGCCAAGGGCGTTGTGGGCCACATAGTTGTTTTCGGTGACCGCCAGGGCACGGGTAAAAAGCGTGTGCGTATCCTTCCAGTGGGCGGTTTGAAAACAGCTTGAAATTCCGAGCAGCGTCACTGCGGCCAGGCCCGCCGCAGACGACAGGTTTCTCGGAAAGGGGCGTTGCCCCGCAAATTCCGACACCGTCCAGACCACGATGACAAAAAGCCCGATCAGCGGTACGTAGGTATACCGGTCCGCATGGGACTGCAATCCGATCTGGACCAGTCCGATCACCGGAATCAGGGTTCCCAGGAACCAGAACCAGCCTGAGGCGAGCCATGGACGGCGCTTGATCGCAACGATCGCCAGAAGGGTGATCGCAATCAGAAGCATTGCCGCTCCGGCGGTCTGCCATGCGGAAATCTTTTCGGGATACGGATAAAACACCGTGAGGTCCGCAGGCCAGAACATATTGCCCATGTACCGGACGTAGGAAACCAGCGCATTGGCAAAACGCCCGGCCGGGGGATAGGCGCCGAGGGTTCCGACAGCCCCTCCGCTTTTCTGCACCAGATAGGTGATCAGGCAGGATGCCGCTGAAAGGCCCATCAGGGGGATTTTTTCCCGCAGCAGACCCCAGGAGAATCCGCGGCCCTGATCCTGGAATGAAAAGCGTTGCAGCGGCCAGACATCCATCAGAATCAGGACAAAGGGCAGGGTCACCGCCATGGGCTTGGACATCAGGGCCAGAATGAAGAAGACCACAACCGCCCCGTACCGCCGCAATCCCGGCCGTCTGGCATACCCGGCATAAGCGAGCAGGGTCAGAAGCCAGAAAAATGCGCAGAGCAGATCCTTCCGTTCGGAGATCCAGGCCACCGACTCCACATGCAGCGGATGCAGGGCAAAAAACGCCGCCACAAAAGCGCTGCGCCACATAAAGCCCGTCGTCCCGTGCAGGAGATAAAACAGAAGCAGGGCGTTAAGAATATGAAACGCCACATTGATCCAATGATGCGCCCGTGCCTCCATGCCGAAGAGCTCAACGTCGGCCATGTGGGAAATCCAGGTCACAGGATGCCAGTTCTTGGCATGGCCGGCGCCGAACGCCCAGGATACGCCCTCCCAGGTCAGGCCCTGGCGGACCTGGCGGTTGGCGGTCACATAAAGATCGTCATCGTATTCAAGGAAATCGTGGCCCTTGACCGGCCAGTAAGCCGACAGAGTCATGACTGCCAGCAGAACGGCGATCAGAAATACGGCAGTGCTATTTCCGACGCCCTTCGAGCGGGTTGATTGCATCGATCCTCCGAACAGCTTAAAAAAAGGATTCGCTTCCGATCGTTATTCTCAACGCTGTGGTTAAAAACAACATTGAATGGAATGCGCGCCTGGTTCAATCAACAAAACACGGCTGCCGCTAATCGGCCAGATAATACTCCAGAGTCGAAACCACCCTCACCTTCTTGATATGAGGGGTGTTGCTGTCGCGGTCGTTGATGGAAAACTGTCCCTGGACAGCCCGCTTGATTTTTCCAAGTCCGCTTTGTGAATCCCTGGCGAATTTTTCAGCCACCAGCCGGGCATTCTTTGTGGCCTCTTCCACCATGTCCGGTTTGATGTCGTTTAGCCGGGTAAACAGGTATTCGGTTTTCGCCTCGTAATCCTGGCCGGCGATGGCAATGCCCTGCTTGCCCAGTTCGACCAGATCCTTCATGGCGTTCCTCACGGAATCGACGTTCCGGGTATAAACCGTCAGGGTCGAGGCGCCCGAATATCGAAACTTGATCTGGGTATCCGAATACCCCTGGGCCTGCCGGTCCTGAATCGCGGGCGCTGAGACGGAAATCTCATCCTCCTTAAATCCGCGCTTCTTGAGAAACGCCTCGATGGCGGCGTTTTTCCGCTCCAGGGTTAAAAAAAGAAGGTTCAGATCGTTATCCGCCTCGTTGAACCGGATCGGCCATATGGCGATATCGGCGGGAACCTCCCGCTCGGAAAGCCCCTTGACCTCCACCGTCCGGTCCAATGCCCGGATTCGAACGATGCCGCCGGAGACAAAATAACCCAGCAGGGCCAGTCCGACGCACAGGAACGCGCCTAAAATAAACGCGGAACCGGCGCTGTCTTTGTTGTTGTTCATCGGAACCCCCTTCCGGTAAAATATTCAGAAATATATATGCAAATCGCTTACGAATGGCGGCCTCAGGCGCAGTTTCTCGGAGTTACCTTTCAGCCAGCGCCAGACGAACGCCGATCGCGGCGAAGATTCCCGCCGTCGCCCATGAAAACTTTCTTGCAAGTCTTGGTTTTTTTAACAGATAATTTCCGATCTGCCCCGAAAGAACCCCGATCGCGGTGAAAATCACCACCGACTGAACCATGAAGATCAATCCCAGAAAAATCATTTCCAGCGCGACATGCTGCGAGTTCCCGGAGACAAACTGGGGCAGAAACGCCAGAAAGAACAGGGCCACCTTGGGATTGAGCGTGTTCATGATAAATCCGCGCCGGAACAGGGCAAAACAGCTCAGCGGGTTCACGGAACTTTTTAATTTCAGCGCATTGCGGTCCTGAATCGCCTTCCAGGCCAGATACATCAGGTAGGCCGCGCCGGCGTATTTCACCGCGCAGAAGGCAAGGGCCGAAGAATAAAAAATCGCCGAAATTCCAAGAGCCGCCGCCGTGGTATGAACGCTGAGGCCGCTGCACATGCCAAGGGCCGTGAAAACGGCCGCTTTTCTGCCCCGGGAAATGCCCTGGGTCACCACAAAAATATTGTCCGGCCCAGGGGCCAGGGTCAGCAGTATGGAAGCCCCCAGGAAACAGATCATCGAGTGCATGTCCATTCCAAATCCTCCTTTTTTTCGAGCAGCGCGGCTTGCAGGGGGTACGCGCCCCATTGAAAACGCCCGGATGAGCGTGTATCCGGGCAGTTGACGCAACAACCTATTCCTATTATATTTATCGGACATTGCAACTGTATTTTTTACGGATGTAAAAAACGATGACCGACAACCGCTTTGAAAGCGCAAATACGCTGAGGGTCAAGGCCGTTCTTCTCGGCGAACGCCTCGATCTGCGTGATTTTGAAAAAAACCGTCGTCTGGCCGCCAACCCGCTGACGGTGGAAGCCGGCGCCAGCGGCTGCGCCGTGCTGTTCCGCTACGGGGCCGTGGTTTTCTTCGGTCTTTCCGAGGATCGGGAAAAGCGCTTTCTGGAACTGCTGATGCCGCTGACCACGAGGCCCTATGAAACCGTTCACACCGAAGAAATAGTTCTGAAGGCGGATGCATCCGCAGATGAGGGGATCGACGCCGGCGTGGCTGTTTTACGCAGCCTGAGCATCGAGCGGCTTCAGCTCGTCGCAGAGGTCCTGGCCAAGAGCGTGATTCTTGATTTTTACGAAACCAGCGTGGACGCCGGCTTCGGCCGCATTGAACCACTGGCGGAAACCCTTCAGCGTTCAGGCCGCCCCGGACCCGGAAGCAGGGCGCTGATACGCCATATCGGAGATACGCTTTCCATTCAGGGACGCATGGTGGCCCGCGTGCAGGTGACCGAAAAACCGGAACTTCTCTGGTATTATCCGGAGCATGAAAGGCTGTACGCCCGGCTGGCCGATGAATATGAACTCAACGAACGCAATCTTGCCATCGAACGCAAACTGGATCTGATTTCCCGCACCGCCGCGACCCTCCTGTCCCTTCTGCAGAACAGGCGTTCCCTTCGGGTGGAATGGTACATCGTCGTTCTGATTCTGGTCGAAATTCTCCTGACCCTCTATCAGATGTGGCCGTAAGCAACCGGGAAAACCGTCACTTGAATTCAATCTTGTAAAACAGATCCGCCCCGCTCTGTTCGCCGAAATTGGATTCAACCTCCCAGGACTTGGAGATGGAATAGCGCATGCGGAACTCGTTGGACCCGGTAAACAGCGCATGGCCGAGGCTGATATAGAGTTTCGGACTGAAATACTTGCCGACGGTAACCATCGAGGCGGTAACATCCCCGCTTCCGCCCTGAATCTCGATCACATCCAGGCCCAGACGCCGCTGAAGCCGGTCCTGAAGCGCCGCCGACTCGCTCTTCGAAAGCAGGGCCTGTGCGGTCACCATGAGCAGATCGAACTGGCTCCCGTCCTGTCCCATGGGCCGACCTAGAACCACGTAGGCCAGCGCATCCGTTTCGGACATGGCCGGACTGGAATACAGCTTGGCCACCGGCTTTTGGACGGTTCCGGTAACCCGGACCCCGGCCCGAACTTCTTCGACGGTTCTGATGGCCAGAACGTCCAGGGTCGCCTGCTCCATCGGGCCGGCGAAAATCACCCTGCCGCGCTCGATGTTGAGCTTGACGCCGTAAGCGGCATAAACCCCCTTCACCACGCTGATCTCTCCGACCGCCGTGATATCGTCCGTTCCCTGAATCGTCACGATCGCATTTCCGCCCAGCCTGGCATCCACGCCCACCGCCTTGACCAGCACATGATCTCCGAAAATCACTTTGACTTTCGCCTCGATGTCGACGGGCATCCGTTCTTCCGGGGAAAGCGTAGCGTCCACGATCCGCACATCCTCGCTCACAACCACCGGCGCCTGGGTCCGGCGCTCCGAGACCAGCGCATCGGTAACCGTCACATCGCCTTCGATCCTCGCCTTTGCGCCGGTTCCCCGGACCTGAAGGTCGGGTTTGACCCGAAGTTGAAGTTCGGGAAGATTGACAACCTGAAAATTTTCACCCGAAATATGAAACCGGTATTCTCCGACGCGCCAGTGATCCAGCCGGACCTCTCCGTCACCCTGAAGCCGCCCCTTGCCCGATGACAGAAACAGAGATTCGATCACGAGACGGTCTTCTGAAAACCGGGATTTAAGACCGGCGTCCTGGATATGAATTCCGGCTTGCGGAAAATAACCGCCGGCATGATCCAGTTCCAGGACGCCGGAAAACTTCGGAGACTCCAGGGTGCCGCCGATATCCGCATTCAGGTTCAGATCCCCCTGGCTTTCCTGAACCATGCCGGGAAAAATCGCGCTCAAAAGACCCTGTTCCTTCATCTGGCAGGAAAGGGTCGCCTCAAACGGAAGACCCGTGCTGAATCGGACCGGAATGGCGGCTGGAACCGGTATTTGAAAACGGGCCCGGGCCTGCCCGTAATCCGCCAGCGTCAACAACGCATCGCCGCTCAAATGATTCCCGCGCCACTGCCAGTTGAGCCGGGCGGTTTGAAGTTCCGCGGCAATGAGACCGGTCTCCGGCATGGTGAACGAGACCCGGCCGGCCTCAAGCGCCGCGTGCCCGGAAAGATCCAGGACCTGATTCGAAAACCAGGTTCCTGAAATGTCCCCGGACAGCCGGCCCTCGGCATCGAATGCCTCGTCAAGCCAGGGACGGGCCATGGAAAGATCAACACCCTGCCAGCGGGCATCGATTCGCACCTGCCCGGGAGGTCCCAAACCCTCCAGCGCCGGACCGCTGAAATCGGCCGTCAACCCGGCGCCTTCCGCCAGGCTGATCCGGGTTCCGGCGGCAAGCCCCTCCTCATTCCAGCGGATTTGAGCGGAAGCGCTGAATGCCGTTGAAGGAAACTTTTCCGCGGCAAGGGTTCCCGATGCCTTCAGGGCGCCCTCCATCCTCAAATTGCCTTCGGGTTTCAGAGTTCCATGAAACTCTCCCGAACTTTTTCCCGCAACCGATAACGGCACCGCCCAGGCGTCCAGACAGGCAAGATTCAGATCCTGCCATTTCAGATTCACAAATCCCTGCCCGGACGCATGTGAATACGCCCCGTCCAGAACCGCCGATTCCCGGCCGGGACTCAAGAACCGGGCCGGAGAAACAGAAACCTCCTCTGAACCGGCCTGAATTTTCACCGGGTCCTCCAAGATCCAGTCGCCAAAAACCGCATCCCGGAGCGCCAGGTCATGAATATTGCCGGACCAGACCTGATCTTGAAAACCGCCTGCGGCCTTCAACCGCAGGTTTCCGTCCGGCCATTCGAGATCCAGAGCGCCGCGGTGGTCTGCGAGCAGGCCCTCAAACCCGATTCCGCAGGATTCAAGGCGATATTCCCGATAGAGAATATTTCCGGCCCCGGCCTTCAGCGTGAAACCGCCACGAGGATCGGCATGTCCTACAGTCAGAGACAGGGAATCGATCGAAAGCCCCTGAAAGAAAAGGTCCTCGCCCCGGGCCTGAAGCTCGCCGCCGATCCACTGATCCAGACGCCGGATCCATCCGTCGGCAATCACCCTTCCCCGGGCCTTCTCAACCCACAGGCCAAGATCGTCCAGGCGGACGCTCAGGTTCAGGCGTTCATCGAGTTTTCCGGCTGCGGAAATCCGGAATCCTTCTCCCGCTGCATTCAGTTGCCGGATATCGACTCGGTCACCGTCAATTTTTGCATCCGCCGTGCCGGTCAGACTTTTCCCCATAAACACGCTTTCAAGAAGCTCCGCCTGGATTTCAGCCTGCGGTCCGCCTTCAGGAAGCGTCAGATGACCGGAAAGATCCAGGTTCACCCGGCCGTCCCATCGGGATTGGGCCCTGGAAAGATCCAGATTCCGCCCTTTCAGAACCGTTTCCACCCTGCCCCGATCCCAGTCGGCGGAAAGCGATCCGGCCAGGGTTCCATCCAGCCAGAGGCCCTTTAAATCCGTCAGTGTGATCTGCGTGAGACTTCCGGTGAAATTTGCAGCCGCCTCGGCCCGGCGCCAGCTTTCGACCCGGTTCTGAAGCGAAAAATGTCCCTGCCAGGCAGCCGGAACGCCCTGAACCTCAATAGCGCCAGTCAAAGCGGTAACCACGCCGGTTTCGGAAAAAAGATTCAGATCCCTGATTCCGGCCTGCATGTCCAGATACAGGGGATCCCAGTCGAGCTTTCCCTGAATCTTGATGGTTCCCTGATCCGGGTGAGTAATCAGGGCCTCGGATATCTCGAGGCCGTTCTCCCGCAGGGACAGCCCGGCGGAAATCTTCATTTTGGGAACATCATCGGCGATTGCGGTCAGATCCAGGGCGCCCGAAAAGGCGCCGGTTTTTTCGCCCTCCTTGATTTTCGCCTCAATCAAAAAGGCATCGAAACCGGCGGCAGGACGGCTCAAAATGGCTTTTGCCTCCAGATCCAAAGCGGGCTTCACAAATCCCGCGGCGATTTGGCCGCTGACCTGAATCTCCGGCATTCCGACTGCAAGATCGACTGCGGTAAAAACCCCCTGCTTCCAGGACAGCCTTGTGGAAAAATCATCCACACGAATTGGTTGTCCATCTGTTTCCAGACAAAATTCAGAAATTTTCAGGCTTCTAACATCGGCCTCGACGCGCAGGGCAGGCCCAGGCACTTTCGGCCAGGTGAATCCCGGCGACCCGGTTTTTCCGGTTTCCCGCAGCTTCACCGTAACCTTGTCCAGGTCAAGCGAATCAATATGAAGGCGGCCTCTGATCAGGGCTGCCGGGGTCCAGCGCAGGCCCGCCGAATCGATTTTCGCCGACCCGCCGGGCCATTGGACGCGAAGGAATTTCAGGCCGATATTGTCACACCCCAGACAGCCGTCGATACGTTCGGCGATGATTTGAACGGATGTCAACCGGGACACGGTTTCCAGGACCCAGAAAAATCCCCGGGGCGTCCCGAACACCCAGCGCAGACCGATTCCCGCGCCCGCGGCAGCAAACAGCGCCAATGCCGCCGTGATGATTGCGATGCGTTTTACCATCCGAACCCCATGCTCACATGCAACCGGTATGAAGAATTATCGCGATCGATCTGACGGGCCAGATCGATTTTGATCGGCCCGATCAGGGTATAGTATCGGACCCCAATGCCCGCACCCTGGGCCAGGTTCATTTCGGACGGCGAATCAAAGGCATTGCCGGCATCGTAGAAAACAGCCACACCCCAGTCCTTTCCGACAGCGCGCTCGATCTCCAGACTGCCGACAGCCAGGTGCTTGCCGCCGACAACCTCCTGGCCGGACTTCGGCCCGAGGGACTGATACGCATAACCCCGAACGCTCTGGTCCCCGCCGGCAAAAAAACGCAGGGAGACGGGAAAGGAAGAAAACGGATCATCGTAGAGCGTGGCCCCGCCCTCGAACCTGGCGAACAGGGAAAACCGTCCCGGCAGCGGCATCAGAAAGTTGCCCGAGCCCAGACATTGAAAAAGATCCGTATCCGACCCCAGTTCCTTATGAGCGCCGCGGACCTCAAACCCGACATAATATCCTTTTCTCGGACGGATCAGGCTCGGGTATCCGCGCCGGGAATACCGCACGCCCGGAAGAATAACCCGGGAATCGAAATCCTCGACCTCGCCGATCTTGGAATTTTCTTCCAGCAGACGGACAAACACCGATCCAAGCTGACTTTTGCCCAGACTTCGGACATGTTCGATCTCGGCGAAGAGCGACCGGGTCTCGTAGGTGTCGAGTTCTTCATGAATGTTGCCGGCCCGAACGGCCGAATAGGTTTTCAGGTCCCGTGCGTCCGGTATGATGTAGGCGGCCGTCAAGGACTGCATCAGCTCGGCCACGAGCAGGTCCGCGGTCAGTTCATGCCCCAGGTGAAAGGCGTCCAGATCCTTGTAGCGAAGCGAAAACCTCGCCCCGGTGTCCGTGCCGTAGCCCACACCGGGTCGCAGCCTTATTCTGGCCGAAGGGGTCAGGTTCACGTCGATGGGCACCTGCCGGTCCACGGCCGCATCTTCCCGGGCGATAACGGCAACATCCTTGAAACGGTCCGAATCCAGAAGCTGCATCTGGGTCTCTCCGAGTCTGGCGTGGGAAAAAACATCCCCGGTTCTGAAGGCCTGGTACCTTTTCAGAAACGCTTCCGGATAGGCGGGGGCACCCTGAAAACTCACCGGACCGAACCGAAACTCAGGCCCGGTGTCCAGCTTCAGTTCGATCTCGGCCCAGCGTTCGGCCTGGTGAATTCTGATCTCGTGAACCTTGAAATCCGCGGCAAGATAGCCCAGATCGACGGCACGGGCCCTGATTCGGGTTTTGGCGCGCTCATAGGCATCCTGATCCAGAATGTCGCCGGTTCTAAGGGGGAATCTACCGGCCAGCGCGGCCAGTTCTTTCTTTCCAGCCCCCTCGCCCTGAAGATCGAGCCGGACCGTCCGTATTCTCACCGGCAAACCGGGATCGATCCGGACGCTCAGCCGGTAATGATTTTCGGAAAGGGCCGTCAGTTCGGAGACGGTTTGAGACCCGTAATATCCGAAGGGCTCCAGGGCGGATGCAACCTTCTGCGGCGCCGTCTTCTGGAAACGCTCCAGCCAGCGGAGATTCACCTTTTTGTCCTGGATCAGCCCGGACGGAAACGCCAGGGCCGCCTCGACGTTATCCAGAAGTTTTCCTTCAACGCCGGTTACCTTCAGATCCACCTGAGCCAGGGCCGTTACCGGAAATACGACCAGCCAGAAACAAAAAAACACGCCGAGGCGTATTGGAGTTGTTTTCCGATTCCCAAATTTCATATTCAGCGTCTTTTCAAAACCATTCGCTCCCCGGAGCGCAAGGCAATAGACGAATCGGGTGCAGTCCCCAACTTTGTTCCCGGCGCTGAACGGCCGCCACAGGAACCCGCGGGCCCGGAATGCCTCATTGACATGCTGACAAGTATAAATGATATTCTATTTTGGGCATTTGATCAAAACAAAACCGGAATCCGCAAAATCCAGGGGCACTTCCGGTCCTTCGCGCCGATTCAGAAACTTTTTTTTTGAAATCCGGCCCCAAAACGAGGCAGCCAAGGCATCGGCGCTTGAAGAAATGGATAAACACAGATTTCCTTTGACATAAACCAGATTTTTTTTTAGTGTGTGGCATTACTTTTTATTTCCTTCAGGGGAGACTAAAAAAAATGAATTCCACAATCCCGGTTGTCGAGCAGTTGATAAATAAGATCAAAATGATGCACCCCGAGCAGCAGCAGCGCCTGTTGGAAATGATCGATGACGGATCGCTTGTCGCGGCGGAAGAAGAAATTCCGTCTTCCGATCCGCAGGAAGGTCAGCGTCAACATGCGAGAAAATCCTATTTCATGAGCGTGGATTATGCCGTCAAGGATCGCTGTTTCCGCGATTTTATCAAGGACATCAGCGCCGGAGGCGTGTTTATCGAAACCCATCATCTTTTTCCGGTCGGAGAAACCATATCGCTTTCCTTCATGGTGCCCAATTATCCGGTTCCCGTCAAAATCACCGGCAGAATTGCCCGCGTCTCCCCCGCCGGCCTCGGCATTGAATTTATCAAGGACAACGAGGAGCTGATCAGAGAGCTTAAAATGATCATTAACTCCCTTTGACACACCCCGAGCAGCCTGTTCCGGCAGTAAACGATCTTCGAACAGCCCGTTGATGATGGTTTCAGTTGCGCAAGCATCCGCATCGACGCGGCTTTTTTTTTGCCCGGAGCGGCTATAAACACGGATCAGCATGAAAAAAACAATTTCCCTGATCGCTTTACTGGCCGCCTTTCCGGCGCTGTCCACCGACATGTACCTGCCGGCGCTGCCGCTTCTGCAGAAAAGCTGGGACCAGCCGCTGGTGATGGTCAACATGACGTTGATCGTTTTTTTTGTCGCCTATTGCGTGTCCCTGCTGGCATACGGCCCGATCTCGGACCGGTTCGGCCGCCGGCGCCCCCTGATGGTCGGCATCGGCATTTATATGGCAGCCAGCCTGATGTGCGGCGGGTCATCCGGCGTTGAAATGATGATCGGCTTCAGGGCTCTCCAGGCTGTCGGCGCAGCCTCGGCGTCGGCCCTTTCCATGGCGATCTGCAAGGATCTTTTCGACGCCCGCCGGCGCGAGCAGGTAATCGCCTACATCGCCGTCATCATGGCCCTGGCCCCGATGATGGCGCCGGTCATCGGCGGATGGATCATGACCTTTCTTTCCTGGCCCTGGATCTTCGCTGTCCAGGCGGCGCTGGGAGGAATCGCTTTTGCAGGCGTATGGCGCATGGCGGAGCCCCTCAAGACCTTCGACGCGGGAAATACCCGGATCATGGAGGGGTATGTCCGGCTGTTTCGCAACCGCCGGTTCATCAGTCTCAATCTGGCCATGGCCATCATGGCCCTGCCGCTGTTCGCCTTTATTGCGAACTCCTCGAACATCTACATTTCCGGGTTCAAACTCAGCGAACAGGCCTTTGGCTATTTTTTCGCCTTCAATGCAGTCGCACTGATGTGCGGTGCTTTATCATTCACCCGCCTGTCCCATCATGTTGCGTCGGACCGGCTCATGACCTTTGGATTTGTCGGCATTCTGGCCGCGGGAACCTGGCTGACGGCCGGCAGCCACGCCGGGCCCTGGAGCCTGGCCCTTCCCATGGGGGCGATGGGTTTTTTCTACGGATTGAGCCGTCCGCCCAGCAACAACCTGATTCTCGAACAGATCGACCGGGATTCCGGAACAGCCTCTTCGCTGATTGTTTTCAGCTTCATGATGCTCGGGGCCCTGTCCATGTGGATCATATCCCTGAACTGGCCGGACAAGATCACCGCCATCGGCGTGATGTCGCTGATTTCCGGCAGCGCCACCCTCTCCTTCTGGCTCTTGTTCAAGCGGGTGTTTGTTTCCGGAAATCGAAACCCGTCCGGAGGGCTGTAAAAACAGGTATTGTCCGGACTATAGAGAAATAAATTGATCTTTACACAAGGCTGGAGCATGAAGCGAACACTTCACCCTTCATGCGTATTTGAGGCTCAGAAACGCCACATCCGCGCAGGCAATTTTTGCTGCGGGAAACCCGTATATGGATGATTCTCAAGGCAGCGGCTGGTTAAAAATAGAGAACAGGCAGTCAACATCGTGGGCGTTGTCGACCCGTCGAGTCAGAACAACCGCCCCGAAGCCGTGCAATAATATCGGCCAGGTATGGTACAGATAAAACGGCCGGTCGCCTGTCGATACGGCCGGCCGTTTGACGGAAGGTTAAAGCGCAATGGATAATACAGCCAATGCCGCTCCGGAAAACATTTATTGCATGCAGACAAAAATCCCTTCACAGGAAAATGGGAACACCTGCACGGGTTTTTGCGACATACAATTCCGGGCGTAAACAAACGGCTGCATCATGCAATGCTGGCTTTTTGGGATAGTGTTTTCCTACCCGACTTATGGCTCAATGTCAATCAATTTCTTCGGAACTGAGGAAACATCAACTCCCTGCGGAATGAATTTGCGCGGCCTGAGATTCGTGCCGATTTTGCCTTTGCATGTTCAACGCCGGATAAAATTACAGTCGCTCCTGTCATGAGGGCCCCATGACGGGAACGTGCCGCATTCTTCGCATGAAGGAGGACGTGAACAGCGAGGTAATCGGGGAAAGGCTGTGCAAAAACGACTTTCGAATCACAGGTCGCCGGAATGCCTCATTTCAGCAATCGTCTCACGCCAGCCCGCCGTGAGGTCATATTTTGGAACAAAACCGGTCTGCATGCAAAATTTCCGGCCATCCACGGCGGCATCCTCCATATACTTGTCGAGCGCCGCCCTGGACACAAGAAGGGGAAATCCGCAGAGCCGGGAACAGTCTTCCATGATTCCGGCCAGCCGGCGGACCGGGCTGACGGGCAACATCAAAGCCGGCGGCCTGCGACCGAGCGCGGAACAGATAGATGCAATAATTTCATTCATCGTATGGAATTCGCCATCCGTGATATTGAACACCCGGCCCGCCGCAGCGGGATGAGCAACAGCCAGCGCGGCCGCCCTTCCGGCGTCCCTGTCAAAAATCAGCGTCCGCCGATTGAGGCCGTTTCCGACAGGAATAAAACGATTGCGCGCAAGGGCATGCGTCAACCGTTCGAAGTTTCCCTTGACGCGTGAACCATAAACCGCCCCCAGACGCAACACGGTTCCCAATGAACGACCGCGGGCGCCTCTCGCATTCAGAACGATCTGTTCGGCGGCGAGCTTGGTCTGAGCGTAAAAAGTGTCGGGATGAGCCGGCGACATCTCATTCAGCACGCTGCCCCCTGAGGGTCCATACACCGCGATCGTACTGAACAGGACAACGCGCTTCACACCGGCCCTGATCGCGGCCTCAACCACCGCCGCTGTTCCGCCGACATTCACGCGCTCGTATTTTTCACGCATTTCAGGCGGCGGATTGACAATGTGCAACAGCGCCGCCATATGAACGACCGCTTCCACGTCCCGCATCGCGGAGTGGACCGCCGCGGGGTCGGCAACATCGCCGATACGGGTCTCCACATCCGCGGGCCATATTTCGGCAGGCGGAGGATCCATTGAAAGTGTACGGACAGCATAACCCGCATCGTGAAGGGCTTTTACGACAACGGGTCCCACGGCGCCGGTAGCGCCCGTAACCATGACCGTTCCGATGCTCACAGCCCCAAAACCTCCATAATCCGGCGGTTGATGACATGCGCGTCGAAGCGCTCCTCCGCAATGCGCCGGCCTTCCAGCCCCATTCTCCCAATCAGGCCGGGCGACTCGATAAAGCGAATCATTGCCCGCGCCAGCGCATTCGAATCACGCACGGGCACCAGAAATCCGTTGACCCCGTCCTTTACCGTTTCACGGCAGCCAACCCAGTCCGTGGTGATGACCGGCAGCCCCATCGCGAGCGCCTCCTGGCTGCCCCTCGGCAAACCTTCGCGGTAGTAGGAAGGCAGGACGAACACGCTGGCCCGGGCAAGCCAAGGCCTGACGTCATCCACCTGTCCGGGCCACTCCACAAGACCTTCCGCCACCCAGGCGCCCAGCTCCGCTTCCGTTACCGAACCCGGATTCTGGTCACCGCCGCCCACCAGCACGAATCTCGCGGCAGGATATCGTTTTCGAACCCGCCGCGCCGCCTCAACGAAATCGTAAACGCCCTTTTCCTTCAGCATGCGGGCAATCAATATGAACGTGACCGGCTTGAGAACCGGCGTCGCCGGCGCGTAATGAGCGAGGTCCAATCCAATGCCGTCGATTCGGGCAACCTGATTTTGATCAACGATTCCTTCATCGACGAACTGGTCAATATCATCCTGATTGAGAAAGAAAACCTTCCGGTTCAACCCAAGGGCAAACCGGTACAGGGCGGAAACCGCCCGCCGCAACGCATGCCGGCGCCATCTCATCGATTCGGAATCGTTCAGAAATACATATCCCAGTCCTTCAATCATGGAGAATCGTTTCGGCACTCCCGCCAGCCAGGCAGCGATCGAGCCGTAAATCACGGGCTTGATGAAATAGGAAAGCGCCATGTCTGGGGAAAGCCGTTTGAGCAGACGTGCGAGCTGAAAGACGGCGGCCGCATCTTTCGCCGGATTGATGCCGGTCCGCGAGAGCGAATAATCCACCGGAACCGCGCCCAGCTCCAATACGCGGTTTCTCAGGCCGTCGTCGAAATCCGGAGCCAGCGCATATACGTCCACGCCCCTGTCCGTCAGCGCCCGGATCAAAGGCCCGCGGAAATTCCACAGGGAAAACGCCTGGGTTGTGATGAGTGCAATACCGCTCATTTTGTTTTGCCTTTCCGCCTGAAAACCGCATCAGCCCTGAATACACGCAACTCCTGCATTCACATTCCCTTGCAGGCAAAGGTTCTTATTTCTTCCATGCCCTCGACGAGTTTCATCCCGCCGTCAATACCTCCCCAATAAAAACAGGATCCGTAAAATGAATGTGTCCAACTCACGCTGCCTCACAAAAGGCGAACACAACGCCAGCCTCAGCCTCGTTGGCAGGGTTTTTTTGTTTAAAAGGAGATCGATCGTCGCAGTCTGATGTTGGTTGAGAAGACCGGCGAAGCATGACTTAAAGCTCAGGGCCTGGCGGGAGACCCGGAAAATTCCGTCGCTGTCCCTTTGAATAAACCTTTTGAATCGCTTCCGGCACGTCGATACGATACCGGTCTCCGCGCCGACCGCATTGGCGGAATGCTGCCTGTATTGAATTGCCGGAAAGTCGTCGTATAAGACTTCGCCGATTGCCGCGTGAAAAACATAGAACCACCAGTCGTGCATGTACACCGCTTCGGGGGGAGTTCTTAACAATAAATTCCTGGATTTTGAATTGATTGCCACCGTACAGCCCGTGGCGATATTTTCAACCAGCGCGTTTTCGAAAGATATGATCCGTGGGGGCCTGGAGTACCGGATATGTTTGAGCTGTTCATCGACATATTCAAGCCTTGAACAGTACATCGCCGGGCGGTTTTTAAATTGCGACAGTTTTTGCGCCGCGCGCTCTATTTTCGAACCAGCCCAGACGTCGTCCTGATCCGCGAAGCAATAAAGGTCAAAATCCGCGCCGGCCCCGCTTAACAGCTCAAAAAAGCTTTTTGCCGGCCCGACCCTCGATTGCGCTTCGAGAATGTTCATCGACATCCGCTTTGAAAAACGCCTCACCAGGGAAATCGTATTGTCGGACGACCCGTCATCTCTGACAAACAGGACAAAATTCTTGAATGTCTGGGAAGCCATGCTCTCGAGCAGCTCTGTTACGTATTTCCCGCCGTTGAACGTCGCCAGAAGCACGGCCGCTTTTATTTCACCGCTCACGAACGATCCTTTTCAATCCGCTCGTCTGCCGGCGAAACCGGGGATAAGGGAGGAAACAGGGTGAATTCCAATTGCCTGAGGCCCGCAAAACCACGCCCCGAGGCGGGGCGCTTCCGCCGGGGGCGGAAAGGCATCCGGGCGTATTTTGATTCATTGAATCGATTCCAGCCATCTGTACAGGCTTTCGTCGGACAGACCGGACTTGCAGAGTTTTTCCCACTCCCGGACGGAGCGCAGCCACTGAAAACCCTCGATCGGAACCACCTCCGGACGCATGGAACCGGGCATGAGTTCCAGAAACCGCTCGATGGAATCCTCGGACCGCAGAACGAAACCGAAAACAGCCCGAATCAGAAGCACCCGCGCGACCCGGCGCACCGGAAAATCGGGCCGGCCGCAAAACAGGGCAAACCGCCGCAGGGCCTCCTGATCCGACAGAAAGAAATCATCGGTCCGCTCCCCGGTCAGAAAGAAGAAAAGGAGGCACAACTGTCCGCGATGCGGAACCGGCATGGACTCGAACCAGCGTTCAAAGGCCTCGTCTGGGTTCATGGCTTATCCTCGCGGGGCGCGGCCTTTCCACAGCCCCGAAAGCCTGCTTCAAAAATTGAAACTGTCGGGCAGGATGGCGGCCGGAGCGGCGGGCGCGGCCGCCTGCTTCCGGAGATTCTTGTGCCGGTCCGCCAGAACGCGCAGATTGGCCAGGGAAAACAGGTGCGCGTAGATCAACGGAAGGGCGCCGGCCTTTCGCAGCCCCAAAAAATCCGCGTCCGGAAGTGCACCGAACTTCTTATCGTCCACGCAAAGCAGTCCCTCCACCCGAAGGGTCTTTTCGCCTTCCTTCAGGTCGATTCTCAGCGGCCCCAGCAGTTCCGACCCGTTGAGAAGGGAGCAGAAAGCCTCGCCGGCCTGGGTGTGCCGAAGGCATTCCGTGGCGAATTTCAGGGCATTTTCAAGAATGCCGGCCCGGTTGCCGTTCGCATCAAAGAGCGGCGTTCCGCCATTGTCCGCAATCCGACCGCTGGCCTCGTCGATGCAGAGCGCGTACTGCTCGTTCTTTTCCTTTATCGGGGCCATTTGAAAAGGATAGCGGCGGTAAACCGCCGGAATGTAGTTCGCCGCCCACCGGTGGTGAGCGTCCAGCATCAGGTTGTTTCCCGGCCTCAGGCCGAGCAGGGCGAACGAGCCGAGTTTTTCCTGGTCCCGAATAAATACGATCGGATAAAACCGGGCTGCCGCGGCGAATTCGGCCGGAAACAGCGGGGCCAGGTGGTGTTCCGCGGCAAATGCCCAGGAAAGGGGCGGCAGCAGGTGTTTTTTTCCGTGGCGTTCAAACGTGACGGGATGATATGCGGGCATTTAACACTCCTTTTTCGGTTCGGGTTGCAGATCGCGCCTATTATAATCGCATCAGGCCGTTTGTCAACCGCCTGAATTCAGCGCCTGAATTCGGCCGGGCTCGGTACGCGCGGCAGGGCGGGCGCGCCCGAAAGTCATCCGTGAGGATCATTCTAGTTGGTGACCCCGGGATTGGGCAGGAGGGCGTTCAGCGCGCGCATGTAGGCGTGACGCGCGGTTTCCGTGATCGCCAGGCGCGCCTTGAGGCGTTGAATCTCGATCTCGCAGACGCGCAGGCTGGCAAGCTGGTCGCGCGCCTCCCTGCTCAGGTCCGAAAGCCTGTATTCCTGGTTGTTGATGGTCACCACGTTTCCGGAGGATCTGTCCATCGGGTTTTCTCCTGAATAATGACAGACCCCGCCACCTTCGGGTGACGGGGTCTGCTGTATGGTCTTGCCTTCCCGCTCGCGGAAAGGGTTTGGATTGATAATGCGATTACGCCCAGACGAAGTTGTCGGCGTCGGTCAGGCCGGTCACGCCGGTCAGCTGAATGGCCATGTCGGCGTCGTCCAGGGTGCCGGAGGCATCCACGTCAACGTACAGGATGCTGGTGGTGCTGTCCAGAACGGCGTTGGATGAACCCGCAGTCAGACTGGTCAGAACCGCGCCGTAGCCCACGGCCGTGCCGATGTATTCCGCCACGCCGACGAAGACAATGGATGCGAAATCCAGAATGTCGCCGCCGACACCGCCCTCAAAGTTGGTGATGACATCCACAGTAACGCCCTGGGAGTTGGTGACCGCGCAGAAGTCGTAGGTGTCGACTCCGGATCCGCCGGTCATGGTGTCCAGACCGTCGCCGCCGGAAATCCAGTTGGCGCCGGAGCCGGTGATGACGATGGTGTCATCGTCCTTGCCCGCATAGATCGTGTTGTCGCCGTTGCCGGTGATCGTGATCGTGTCGTCCAGATCGCCCGCCTGAATGTAGTTGTCGCCGTCGCCGGTGATCGTGATCGTGTCGTTGCCGTAGTTTCCGGCTTCGATGGAGTTGTCGCCGTTGCCGGTGATCATAAAGACGTCATCGTTGTTCAGGTAGCCGCCCAGACCGTCGTCCTCGGCATCTCCGCCCTGAATGTCGTTGGCGCCGTCGCCGATGACGGTGATCACGTCGTTTCCGCCGTAGCCGCCGGTGATCCAGTTGTCGCCGTCGCCGGTAATCGTGATCGTGTCATTGCCCAGCGCGCCGCCCGCGGCGTCGTTGTCCGCATCGCTGGTGATCGTGATGGTGTCATTGCCCGAACCGCCGCGTATGTCGTTGTACGCATCGCCGCTGTCGCCGGTGGTTATCGTGACGTCGTTTTCATTGGCGCTGCCCAGGTAAGCCTGCAATCCGCCGGTGAAGGTGTCGGCGTTGATCGCCGTAACATTCTCAAGATACATTCCGGACAGGTCGATGCTCACGTTGCCGGTGATGTTGAGGACCTCCAGGGCGTCCATGTCCAGATCGAGCGCGTACCCGATGTAGCTGATGTCGACGCCGTCATCGGTGCCGTCGGCGTCGGTCACGTCAAAGTCCTTGCAGCGGGTCGCCGTGGACAGGTTGAGGGTTTCGACGCCGTTCAGCGTCAGCACGCCGAAATCCTGATCGATGTCGGTGTTGCTCGCGTCGTCGGCGCCGTCGCCTTCACCGTTCACGAAGACGTTGAAGGTCTGGTCGCCGGTGGTGCTGTCCAGGTTCACGATCACATCCCCGGCATCGGATCTCGCGTACTCAAGGGTGGCGCCGTCGGACAGGCCTTCGAGGGTCGTCGTGTTAGCATTACTTCCATAAGCCATAATGACATACTGAATGCCGTCGAGATCGGCCATGTCGACAGTATAGTCACTATATATACCACATAACCTGAGGGCTTCGAAGTTCTCGAACGTGTCCGCGAATCCATCGGCGATGGCCGAGCTTTCTACCAGGGCAATGTCAAGTGCGATGGTGTCGAATCCGTCGCCGCCGTCGATTGAATCCCCGGCATTGAGGGTATCGTCCATGAAGATGATGTCGTCGCCGGCGCCGAGGTCGATGGCAAGGGTCGCGGCAAGATCCACGTTGCCAGTATGGACCTCGTCGTTGCCGCCGCCGGTATTGATGGTCACCTCGCCTTCCGCGGAACCGGCCATGATGGTGTCGTTGCCATCAAAGGTGGTGACGGTTCGAGCGGCGTCGTAGACGGTGTCGGTGCAAAGCGCGATGTCGTTGTTGCCCTGGGCGCCGATGATGGTCTGATCAACCGTCGTGGCGATGCCGCGCAGCCAGAGGTCGGCGATAAGGTTGGAGGCGTCGATCGTCGCCAGCGGGCTTTCGTACCCGTCGTTGAAGTTGATTCGAAGGTTGGTGGTGCCCGTGATGTTGAGCTCGGTCGCGCCGTCGGTGCCGTAACCGTCGAACTTCACAAAGTTGCCGCGGGCGTTGTCGCCGGTGGAGACGATGTTGAAGACTTCGATGATGTCGTTGTCGCCGGAAGCGTTGTCGATTTCCAGGTAGGCGTACTCGCCGGGAGTGGCGGGACCGCTGGCGCCCAAAGTGTCGTCATCCACCTGTCTGTCGGGAATGGGCCCGGCCCCGGCGTTGTTCAGCACAAAGGTCACCGCGTCGTCGTCGCCGGTAAAGACGTCGTCGGCGACTTCAAGGTAGAAATCCATTCCGTCGGATGCGCCCGCACCAAAGTTCTCGAGCGTGACGGTCGAGAAGGCGTTGTTGATGCTTACAATATTCGTGCCGCCGTCGCCGCCCCTCAGGGTGTAGCTGTCAAATCCGCTCCACAGCGCGGCATTGAGGTCCAGATCGGCGCCGGCGTAGTTGCGGATGACCAGATTTTCGATGTTGAGCAGTTCGACGACGCTAGCTTCACCGAATTCGCCAACGGCGGTGAGAATGAGGGTGTCGTTGCCCAGGGCGCCGTCCGCCACGTCTCCGGTGTTGAAGGTCGTGGAGGCGGCGTCGAGT
The DNA here is from genome assembly GCA_002347265.1 of Desulfobacteraceae bacterium UBA2245. Lineage (GTDB taxonomy): Bacteria > Desulfobacterota > Desulfobacteria > Desulfobacterales > UBA2245 > UBA2245. The sequence goes on from DDYB01000019.1 coordinate 65,176, forward strand.
CCGGAGGCCGCCTTGAAGGTGTCGTCATTGACGGTTCCCGTAAAATCGTCGAGCGCCGTGGTAAACACGAAGGTTTCACCGGGCACCGAGGTGTCGGGGCTGACCTGCTCGTCCGCGGGAACCGGAACCGGAACGATTCCTTCGGCCGCGCCGAATTCGATATAGTGTCCCAGGGGGGTCAGGCCCGCCGCGGCCAAGGCGGCCGCCACATCATCGGCCGTCCAGTCGGCGTAGGCGTCTGGATCGGCAGCCTTCAGCTGGGCCAGCTTGGCTTCCAGGTAGCTGGAATTGTCAAAATCGTTGGACGGGTTGACGTCTTCGGCGGCGCCGAACTGCAGATAGTGTTCGTAGGGGTTTCCCGGCCAGGCGGCATTGAAGGCGGCCTCGGCATCGGGGATGGTGCCGAAAAGCCCCGCGTTGAACATGGCGGTCGCCTTGGCCAGAACGTAATCGGCCTGGTTGAAATAGGCGTTGGGGGCAAGACCTTCGGTCCAGCCGTACGCGCTGTAGTGGCTTTCAGCGGTGAAACCATTATTAACCAGGAAGGTCTCGAGAAAGGCCGCATCCTTTCCAACCCACTCCGGATAGACTGCCTGCAGGGCGGCCAGTTTCGCGTTGAGGTAATAATTCTTATCAAATCCTTGTAATGCCATTTTCTCTTCCTCCTAACAAGTATTTAAATGAAAAACAATATGTCACCCTCATATGATCCACCAAACAAACATCCCAAAAAAACCGAACATCCCAAAAAACCGAAAATCATCCTTGTTTTGCGCCTTTGCTGCCGGGTTGAAACTCATCAGCCTGCCATTTTTAAGATGTTGTCTTCTGAATCCCTCCTTTGCGAAAAAGTTTCATCCATATTCAATCTTCAAAATGGACATAACAGATTACATTGTATTTGCATAGTTTTTAACAAGATTCAACAAAAATATGACGCTCCGGGGTTTATTTCTAAAATTTATCCTCATTCAAACGGGCTGAGATGCTGCGCCTGGAACGCAACCCCTTACATTGTGCCCGCAAACCGGGCTTTCCCCGTGCCGATTTTCGAATGATCCTACATCAAAACTCCTGCGATTGCAACAGGAAGTACAAAACGAGGTCGTCCTTCGACCAGCGATTCCGGGACGGAATCCGCTTTTTACTCATCGTTGGAGTAAAAGAACGGGCCGCTTCGGAAAACCGGGCCTTATCCCTGCCGGATTTCACGGTCCGCCGAGGGCGTAAAGCAGCCGGGCCTGGGCCACGCTCCGCGCATGAAGGGAGTTGATCAGGTTGATCTCGGCGCGGGTCAGGCGCAGTTCGGCGTCTAAAAGCTCGTTCAAGGACACGACGCCCAACTGAGCGGACCTGGAGGCCATCTCGTACGCGGCGCGGGCCTCGCTGAGCGTATCGTCGGCGTTCCGGATGCGGGCGCGGCTTTCGTCGAGCTGCTGATACCCGGTTTCGACCTCGGTCAGAATGGCATGCCGCTGGTTGACCAACTGCTGTTCCAGCCGGTCGGCGGCGATGCGCAGCCTGCGCCAGGCCGACAGGTTGCGGCCGCCCTGGAACGGCGTGAAGCTTAAACTCAGGCCCACGCTATAGTAATCGCGTGTTAAATCGGCATAGCCGGATTCGTCGTAGTCGCTCTGAAAGTCGACCCAGGAGGCGTCCAGCTGGGCCTGGGGAAGATTGCGGGCCAGAACGGACTTCGCGTCCTGCCGGACCATATCGATGTTCAACCGGGCCAGAACGAGTTCGGGACGCTTTTCCAGCGCCATGGCCTGGCAGCCCTCCAGATCGGCGCACGGATCGGCGGTCTCGGCGTCGAGGCGGCCGCTGATCTCAAGAGGCTCGTCCGAAGCGGCGGCCAGCCATTCACGCAGCTTCGCCCTGGCAATGGCTTCCTCGGAACCGGCTCGAATCAGCTCGTGGCGGGTGTTGGAGAGCTCGACGCCGATTTCGAGCAGACGAAGGCGCGGCGCGAGCCGCTGTTCCACCCAGGCGGCCGCGATGGCGCTCTGCTTCTCCAGGCGCCTGACCGACTCGCGCCACTGTTCGGCGCGCTGGCTGGCATGAATCCAGTCGTAAAAACTGGTTTGAATCTCGCGCACGAGCTGAAGCCGGACGTATTGCAGCTCGTACTGGCGGTACTGCTTGGACTGGCGGGCTTTCTTCAGCCCGGCCAGGCCGCCCAGGCCGGTGAACAGGGGCTGGGTCAGGCGGACGCTGAAATTGTCGCTGTTCTGGTCGAGATAATCGCTGTCGATCTCGTTGCTGTTGCCGTTGGACAGCTGGTTGAGAACGTAATTGAAACCCAGGGTGGGCAGAAAGGCTCCCCGGGCTTCGTTGATTCCCTGTTCCGCTTCGTCTACGGCCAGGGTATAGGCTTTCACTTCAGGGTTCTCCGCCAGGCCCCGTTCGATGCACTGTTCAAGCGTTAAGGGCTCGGCATGGGCCGCTGCGCAGACGGAAGTCACAAGCAGGCAGACAGCCGAAAACAAACGGGTCTTGATCATGGTTATTGTGTTCCTTTCGTGCCGCCCGTTGAAACGGCCCGGGCGCGCCGGAACCGGGCGCCTTTTCAGTTCTCACGCAGGGCGCGGTCGAAATTCGCCGTCAGGGGTTCCAGAATATAGTCCAGCACGGTCCTTGGTTCGGTACGGATAAACACGGCGGCCGGCATTCCGGGCGAGATATAGAGGTCGTTTTTCACCAGCTCCTGCTTATCGAGCTCGACATAGACGATGTAGGCCGGCTGTTCTCCGTAGGCGGTTTTCTGCAGAATGCGGTCCGCCGAGATATAAACCACCTCTCCGGGTATCTTGGGGGTGGTCCGCCGGTTGAAGGCCAGAAGCTGAACATCGGCCAGCTGCCCCTTGAAGATATGGGTGATGTCGTTAACCATGATGCGGCATTCGACGATCAGGGGGCTGTCCTTCGGTACGATATCCATGAGCGGCTGGCCCGGGCTGATGACCCCTCCGACGGAATGCACCTGGAGGGCCACGACCTCGCCGGCTACGGGCGCGGTGACGGTGAGGCGCCCCCGCGCATCGAGAAGGGGCACGAGCTGCTGCTGAAGATCGAAGAGGCGCTGCTGGACCTCGGATTGGCGGTTGACGGCCTCCTGCCGGTACTCGTTTTCCAGGGTGCTGATGCGCAGCTGAAACTCGGCCTTTCTTTCCCGCAGCTCCGCCTGGGAGCCGCGGAGCTGGGCCTGGAGGCCCTGGTGCTCGGCGACGGCGCGGCGCAGTTCAAGTATGCGGGTCTTGTCTATGTACTGCTCCTCGAACAGAATCAGCTTGGCGTCGAGTTCTTCCTGAAGGGCGGCGATGATCTGCTGCTCGGCCTGAAGGCGGCCGGTGATGCTGAGATCCTGCTGATCGAGCTGATCGATCTGTTTTCGCAGCAGGTCGATTTTATTTTCAAGCGTCTCGCGGCCGGAGGAGAAGACCTTGCGGGCCGATTCCAGCAGTTCCTTATATTTATGGATCGGCACCTCGGGGTCGTTGGGCGGCCAGGCAACACCGGACTCCAGATTCTTTTCGGCATTCAGGCGCGCCTCGTCGAGCTGGGCGGCGACCATCTGAATGCGCAGCTGGTCGCTGGCGGAGACGACCCGCGAGCTGTCAAGGACCAGAAGCGGCTGGCCGGCCTCGACCTGATCACCGTTCCGGACCAGAATATCTTTGACGATGCCGCCTTCGAGATGCTGAACGGTCTTGCGCTCGGTGTCGACGCGCAGCTCGCCGGAGGCGATAACGGCGCCGGTGATCCGGGCCAGGGTGACCCAGGTTCCGCCGACGCCGAAAAACAGGAGGATAATGAACAGACCGGACCGGATGATCCGGCGGCTGTCGGCAAACCGGATCGGAAGCTCGGGCGGGGGGGTGGTTTCGTCCTCGATCCGGGCATAATCATCCTGGGTGATGCGGTTGCGGAAAAAGATGCGGCGCAACCAGTTTTCGGGTTTTTTCTGCATATCTGATCTATCCGGATGGTGAATGATTCATATTGTGTAAAATCAGGCTTACTGCACGGCCTTCAGCCGGGTCTGGGCCTCCATGAGTTTCTGGAAAACGGCGTCGCGGGGGCCGAACATGACTACCTGACCGTTCTTGAGCATCAGGATCTTGTCCATGCCGGCCAGCAGGGACGGCTTGTGGGAAACAACGACCAGCGTGGTTTTCTGCTGCTTCAGGTGTGTCCAGGAACGGACCAGCGCGGCCTCTCCCTCATCATCGAGGTTGGAATTGGGTTCGTCGAGAATCACCAGTCTGGGAGTGCCGTACAGGGCGCGGGCCAGACCGATGCGCTGCCGCTGGCCGCCGGAAAGGACCAGGCCGCCTTCTCCGATACGCGTATCGTAACCCGCGGAAAAACCGAGAATCAGTTCGTGAACCCCGGCCTGACGCGCTGCGGCGATGACTTTCTCGGAATCGACCGGGCCGAGGCGGGCGATGTTTTCCGCCACCGTGCCGGAGAACAGTTCAACGTCCTGCGGCAGGAAGCCGAGGTACGGTCCGATTTTTTCCTGATCCCAGACAAAGATGTCGTTTCCGTCCAGGCGCACCTTTCCCCCGCTGGCCGGCCATATGCCCAGCAGCAGCCGGCACAGGGTCGATTTTCCGGCGCCCGAGGGTCCGATGAGGCCGAGCGATTCGCCGGGCTGCAGGGAAAAATTGATGTCGCGCAGAATAAACGCATTCTGAAGCACGAAACTGACATGCTCGGCGCTTACCTGCCCCGTGGGCGCCGGCAGGTCCATCCCTTCGGGAACCTCGGGCCGGCTGAACAGAACATCGAGTCGCAGCCAGGCGCTGCGCGCCTCAATCATGTTTTTCCAGGCGGCGATGCCCTGCTGAACCGGGGCCAGGGCTCTGCCCATGATGATGGACGCGGCGATCATGGAGCCCGGGGTGGATTCGCCCCTCAGGGTCAGCCAGGCGCCGGCGCCGTAAATGAACACCTGCATGGACTGGCGCAGCCAGCTGGACAGGGATTGAATGAATCCGGCCTGGCGGCTGGCCCGGGTCTGAAGTTTGATGACGGTATCGTTGAAGCCCCGCCAGCGGGCGATTACCCCGCCGAGCATTCCCATGCCCCTCACCGCATGCGCGTTGCGGCTGGCAGTATCGACGAACTTCATCGAAAAGCCGTTGACGATATTGGCGGCATTGAGGGGTCTGCGGGTGATCAGTTCGTTGATCACGGCAAAGATGACGAGCAGGACGGCGCCGCAGGTGGCCACGATACCCAGCAGGGGATGCATGAAATAGATGACGGCCAGAAACAGCGGGGTCCAGGGGATATCGAACAGGGTAAAAATGGCGTTTCCGGCAAAAAAATTACGCAGCACATTGACGTCGCGCAGAGTGGCCTGCTGCGGGGGAGATCCGGCAAGCGCAGCCTGCTTGACGATATTGTCGAGCACGTCCCGGCTGAGGGCCTGATCGATTGCGACTCCGCAGCGCACCAGCAGCCGGGCTCGTATGAATTCGAGAGTCGCCATGATAATCAGCGACAGAACGGCCGCAAAGGTGATGGCGTAGAGCGTCGGCATGCTGTAGCTGGAAAGCACCCGGTCGTAGATCTGCAGCATGTAAATTGGAAAGGTGAGCTGCAGCACGTTGATGAACATGCTGAACAGGGCGCCGAAGAGAATATAGGGCCGCCACTGTTTAAAAAATTTTTTCATGCAAGATGGGCTCCTGTTTTTAATTTAGCTGCGTATGATCACAGATATCCGTACAAAGATCAAGTCAAAAAGCCGGATGTCAAAAAGCCGGATGAAAAGCAGGACCTTCCGCGCGGCGGGATCCGGCTGAAAAGGGCGCCGTGAACACGCTTCACGGATTCCGAATCGCCCCTTCTCAGGGTTTTCCGGAACGGACGCCCGGATTGAATTTTTTCTTCAGGCCCAGGGCCGGACGCTCGATACAATACCACGAAAAAAGTGTGAAAAACAGGGTCAGGGCGGCGGAAATCCACACGGCCCAGGCACCGGGGTAATTCAGGGAAACAAAATAGATGACGGGATAATGCCAGAGATAGAAGCCGTAGGAAACGGCGCCAAGCCCGACCAGGACCGGAAGGGAAAAAAACCGGGCAAGGGCTCCGCCGGGGCGGTTGATTACGTCCAGAATAACCGCGCCGGCGGCCAAGGCGATCGCGGGATACTGCCAGCGGTACAGCGCGAGGTCCTCCCAGGCGGCGGCGGTTCCGAACGCGGCCAGGGCGAGCGCGGCGGCGGCGGCGAACAGCGATGCCGGAAAACGGGATCCGCCCCACCACGAAAGCTTTCCCGCGTTCCACAGGGAGGCCAGCATGCATCCCGCCAGCAGCATGTCGGCCCGGCAGTCAAATCCGTTGTATACGCGATCCCAGCTGGCGCCCTGGGACAACAGGTAAATCCGCCAGATCCAGGGCAGAACGAACAATACCGCAATGGAAATGAATCGCCGGCGGTCGGGCAGGCGGATGATTCCGAGCAGGATCAGGGGCCAGAGCATGTAAAACTGCTCCTCGACGGAAAGCGACCAGCAGTGTCCCAGAACAGCCGGCCGGTGAAGATCAAAGGCGCGGGTCCAGTTGGCCGCGTAAAACAAAACCATCAAGGCATCCTGAAAATGACGCAGCTGCTCCGCGGGGTCGGGAAAATACCAGTAACAGAATGTCACAAACACCGCCAGCATCAGAAACAGAGCGGGCATTAAGCGGAACAGGCGACGCATGTAAAAATGTCTGAGGCCGATACCGCCGTAATCCTGATGCTCCTGCAACAACAGAACGGTAATCAGAAAACCGCTGATCACAAAAAATATATCCACCCCGATAAAGGCGCCGGAAAAACCGGGCGTATCCGCATGAAACAGGAAAACCAGCAGAACGGCAACGCCCCGCAGGGCATCCAGGGCGGGAAGGTGGCCGGACAACCTGGGGCCTGAATGGCGGTTGACTCCGGCAGGATGGCGGCCGGAGGCCGCGGCCTCATATGTGGGGTTTTGAATTCGACTCATGGCGCCGCAGAAGACACTTTCATCCAAACAAGACCGATGCCCAGCATGCGCTCGTCATCACTCACGCCGAGCGCCCTGGGCGACGTGGAGTTGTTGAAGCTGAATTTCAGCTCCAATTCATGCGGTTTCGCCTCAGCGGCAATCCGCGGGATCAACACCGTTCGAATCCGATCCTGTGAATCCCGCGGATACCGGTACAGCAGGGTGTCGAGATAGATTCCGTTTGCAGACACCTCCACCGTGAGTTCAGGGTGCTTTGCCGTGATAAAGGCGCGCGAGCTGAAGCTGACCAGAAGATCTGAGTCCCGGGCGGATTTCAGGGGCAGCGCTATCGAAGAAATCGGTGCATCGGACCAGCAGCCCCAGGATTCGGGCCTGGACCAGCCGCCCGCCAGGAACTCTAAACCGGACGATGAACCGTCAAATGCAATCGTTCGACCCAGGCGATACGGGTGCGTCGGAACCCCCCCCTTGTGCAGGGGATACAGAAACAGATCTTCATCGATATTGGATGTTAATGGGACCGAACTTTGACGTGGAGACGACAGGCCGTATTCTGCCAGCATGTCATGCATGTCTTCCAGATCTCTTTGAAACGCAACAACGTAAACTGGTCCTTCGTGCGACGCAATCCTACCGGCGATATGCCGCCCCAGATCGTAGTCCCTGAAACTCACTGCCGCGGGCTCGATCTCAATCCCGACAAACCTTGCGCCTGGATTGTCGCGCGATATGAAGGGAGCGCAATAAGCCACCGGCTTTGAGAAGAACAGAACCAGAGAATTTTCCGGCAAAACGGTTCGTGAAAACCGGAAAACCTGATCGGAATATTCAACCCGGCCCCATGTCGGATATGAGGTCAAAACGACGGAGAGGCCGATGGTGATCGACAGCGCCGTACCCAGGAAAGCAAAGCGGAACCTGCTGCGGGCTTTCCGGGCAATCAAAATAAGCAGTGAAAAGACGATAACCCCCAGAAGGGATTCCAGTATCGCGGCATAACGCAGTATCGAAAACAAGGCCTCCCACACGATATATCCGACAAAAACGAATATCAGCAGAAACTTAACAGCCGGATTCATGCAAGCCGCATTGACCGGCTGATCCGCTTCCCGGCGAGAGGCTCCGTTCATGCGTTTCGTCAACCATAAAGAGGCGGTCAAACCGAAAAAACCGATAAATCCAATCGCAAACCGCGGGTCGGAAAACTCCGGCTCCGCAACCGTCATGGGGCCTTCGGACATCCAGTAAAACGGGTAAAAGATCGCCTGCATCAGGAAATCCGGCTTGAATCTATAATCCATTCCGCTGCGCTCGGCAATCCATGGCGAGTGAAAAATAGAGTTGAACATGGGAAACACCGGATTGCCCGTCAGCTCGTACAGCTTCCAGCCCCACCAGCCCCAGACAAGCATGAATGCGACGACCCACCCGGTGCAGAAAAAAGCAGTCTGCATGAATCCGCGTCGCCGGTGCTTCGCAGTGAAAAATATGGCCGTTGCGGCCGCCGGGGCATAAATCGCCGCGGTCAGCTTGAGGCCGGCGGCGGCCCCGAACAACAATCCGGCAAGCCAAAGGGTTGAATCATTCGCATCCCGGTGTGTTTTGAAACCCGAGATGATCGGCAAAAGCCCCGCCAGCAACAGAACCACAACCGGAATTTCGTTGAAGGTGGTTCCGGTCTGGGAAATCGTGGCAGAACCCGTCGCGCCAAACAGGGTTGCCGCGGCGCTCACCGCGTAAACAACCGGTTTGTTGTCTTCAAAAGCCGATATGATGTTTGCCGCGATCAGGAAAACTAAAAAAATCAGAACCCCGTAAGGCATTCCCATCACAAATGCCAGAATACGCGGATGGCCGGAAAGAACCTGCATGGACATGAGATAATATGGAATGTCGAGCACCGGGTGAAAATAGGTCTGCATGCCCGCGGCAAACAGGTCCGTATGCATTCGATCGTGCAGAAATGCAAACGCATTATATAAATGGTAGTTTTTAAGGTCCCAGTTCGCATCCTGCCCGAGACAGACAGAAGTGATTCCTCCAATCACAAGGCAAAATGGCAATAGAAATTTTGTCATTGAATAGCGCAACCCAAAGAGAACCTAAAAAAAACCGGCGGCGTCGAATTCGTTGCTCCGCTGCTTCCGGCATACTCCCTTGAACCGGGATTCGGAAAGTCTCCAAGGAACCACCCGGCTCATTGCGCCACGCAGGATCCGTCGCCGGCAAAAGCATGGTTCATAACATACTCGATAAACATCTTTGAATAATAAGGGTCGCCGGCGGCAAAGAATTTTGCGTGACGCCGCATCATGTAGCCGGCTTCGGACTCAGCCCTGGCCCGGTATTCCTTCCGGGAATCACATCCCCTGGATATGGATTCATAATGATACGCTTCACAGTACGGCGTTAATATATTCATGAAACCGGCCTCATGAAGGCGAAGACAGAGGTCCACGTCGTTATACGAGACCGGCAGGTGAATCTCATCCAATCCGCCAAGCCGGGCATACAGACTTTTTTTAATCATCATGCAGGCTCCGGTAACGGCAATGATATTTTGCACCAGAAAGGGAAATCCTTTTTTGCAGGAAAAACCTCCGGGGCATCCGCTGTAAAGGTGACCGAACAATCCGTTGAAACCAAGGACCGTTCCCGCATGTTGAATTGTGCCGTTCGGATAATAGAGCATCGCCCCTACGGCGCCGACTTCGGGTCTGCAGGAATGTTCCAGCAGGGCCTGCAACCAGTCGGGTGTAATGATTTCAACATCATTATTCAGCAGGACAAGATGTTCACCACCCGCCCGACTTACGGCGTAATTGTTGATCTTGGAATAATTGAACGGAATATCGTATTCTATAAAGCGCACCCTTGAATCACGCTTTTCAAAACGGGACATTATCCTGTAGACATCCGGGTCGGTGCTGTTATTGCTTATTCCCACGATCTCGTAGCTGGAATAAGTCGATCGGCTTAAGATGGCGTCCAGACACATCTCCAGAAGATCGGGCTTGTTTTTAAAGGGAATCAGCACTGAGACTAGGGGTCGACCCGAAAAACGACGTTTCACGTAAAAGGTTCCCTGTGCGCCGTCTTGAATGATAACGGCATCGATTTTGCGGCGGCCGACGGCGGCCTCGAGAACCCGTTTCATCTCTGAAACCCGGGCCGGCCGATTCATGACAAAGGGGTCGGACCTGTATCTATGGAAAGTCACCATCGGAAAATGGTAAACCCTGCCGGTCTGTTCGGTGATATGGAGCAACAGGTCGTAGGGATGGCTCTCAAGGCTCAAGGATTGATTCACAGCAGACACCCGGGACAGGATCCCGGTGCGGCAAAAAAAGGTTGAACCGATGTAGTTGACGGAAAGCAGCAAATCGGGAGACCAGTGCGGCTTGCGCCGGATATTCGATGATTTGGTACCGGAACCCGTGAATTCTTCTTCATCGGAGTAGACGAGATCCGCATCGGGATGCTGATTTAAAAATTCGGCAACGGAAAAAAGCGCTGTTTTGTTAAGCCGCTCTGAGCCGTCCAGCAGCAGCACGTAATCTCCCCTTACATCTTTTAATATATCGCACAGCCTGCCCCTGCAAAAATCTGACTTCGAAATCCGGAACGGCTTGATCCGTTTGTCAAAAGGCAGGGGCGGCGATTTTCGAACATCGTCACATTGTTCTTCGGTTGAGACCACGATAAGTTCCCACAGGGGATAAATTTGTTTCATGACGGACTTAACCGCATGCTTCAATTCGGGGGGGCTTGATTTAAGAACAACGATGACGGAGAAAACCGGTTTGTACGGAAGACGTTTCAGGAACTGCCTTGCCGGAACGACCGCTTTTAATACAACGGCGCCGGCCCCTTCCAGAATGCGATACAGCAGATCGATGAATTTACACGCCAGACGCTCGCCCAAAACGGCTACGAGCGTTTTTCTTGCAACCTGACGAAGCCTTCTTATGAAAACAATATGATTTAAATGATGACGCATTCGAAGTTGCATTATGCCTGTGCTGTTTAAGGATGTGCCAGCACCCGCCCCAGTACGCCGGCAAAGTTCCGCTGACTACAATCCCGCTTTATGGCCTCAACGGCCGCATCCGACAACTTCTGCCACAACGGCTCTGAATTGTACAGAAGAGTCAGCTGTTCAGCAAAATTTTCGGGGGTTTCAGCCGCAAGGAGTTCCACACCATGCCGCCAGCCGAGCTGTTCGACAAGAAGACCGGCAGCAATAACGGGAAGACCGTGAGCGGCCGCTTCATGCACTTTATGGGGAATACCGGCGGCAAAACGGGTGGGTGCGATAAACACTCTGGAACTGCCGTACAGCGCCGTTAAGTCTTCTACGCAACCGAGAATACGGATATCCCCCTTTGAAGCCAGGGCCATCACACGCTTCGAGGTACAGTTGCCGGCAAGACAGAGAGCCGCACCGGGAATTGCATTCAGAACAAGCGGCCACACGGATTCGACAAACCAGACGATTCCATCGACATTCGGTGAATCTTCATCTGTAAGCGCACCTACAAACAGTATTCCGCTGCGAGCGCTGAACGGCGTCGGACACTCGACTGGCATTAATGCATGGGGCAGAACCTGAACATCGGGGCAAACCTGTTTAAAAAAAACAGCTTCGGATTGCGAAACGGTGACGACCGAATCCGCCCCCTGCGCCAATTTCAGCTCATCACGAAGCAGTTTCTGCTCCTGTTCCGAAGTCACGGCATTTCCAAGCACCCTGTGCTTTTTGATTTCCCGCAGCGCAAACACGGCCTCCGCATCATAAATCAGATGTCTGCCGCCCGTCAGTCCCAGGTCGTTTCCCAGCCTCGATTTCACAATATTCATGTTATGAGGCCGGCTGATCCAGACGGTGTGGTAGTAGCCATGCCGGCTTTTCAAAAAATCCTTTAGATTTTTCTCTCCATAATCGAGCATGATTTCAACGGTATCGGGCAGAGTCTGGTAACACTGTTCCCATTCATCCTGCGGAATGATTAATGGATAATGAGTCACCAGCCAGCCTTGACGAACCATCTCTTTGACAATGGATGCCGCTCTGGGATAGCCGGTTCCCAGAAAGGAATGCGGCACCCGGTCGTCAATGACAAGAATGCGCTTCTGATCCTTATTATGGGAGCGTGCGAACAGAACATGCTGTGGAGATGCAGGGAACCTGCCGCTCAGAAAAGCTTGGTGACGATCGACAAAAATTTCCCGATTGTGTTGTTGGAGTTGCAGCGCCCTTTCCGGCGATTCGGAACTGCCGAACTCATAATGAACGATACGCGCCCTGGGTTCATAAACAACTCTCAGGCCCTGTTCCCAGATTCGGGCACAGAGATCTGTTTCCTCATAATATGCGGGAGCGAAAATTTCGTCAAAGCCGCCGATCGATTTAAACAGGTCCCGTCTGACCAGCAGAAACGCTCCCGAACAATAATCGACCGGGCGGACAAACCGGTATTGAGGCTGATCGGGATTATCCCCCCGCCCGTAACCGATGCAACTGCCATCCCGCCAAACAATGCTTCCCGCTTCCTGCAGGGTGCCGTCGGTCAGGACGATCGGTCCCCCGACAGCCCCGATCCCGCCGGTTTGAGAGATCCTGTCAACGGCGGCTTTCAAGGCACCTGACAACAGTTCGGCATCATTGTTCAGAAGAAGGAGATAACTCCCCCTCGCATGTTGAGCGGCCTGATTGACGGCTTTGAGAAAGCCCGGATTGTCCTGATTGACAATACATTCCACTCCGGAGATCAACTCCATCATTCGGGCGGTTTGATCGTTTGAACCATTATCGACCAGAATCGTTTCAAACGCGACCTGACGCTCGGAAGCCAGGGACGCCAGGCAGCGCAGGGTCAATTCAGCCTGATTGTAGACCACCAGAAGGATGGAAACAACAGGCTGTTCACTGCACGGGATTGACAGGGTTCTTTTTTTTGCCAGAAACATTTCTAATTCCCGGCATGCCTTCTGTCGAAATTTTTCCCGGTGCTGCTGAGAATCGAGTCGCGAATGCCGGCTCAAGGTTTTGCCGGCCGAACCGGGTTCCTGAACCGAAATCCGAACAAAACGGCGGCAGCGGCGCAACCAGGACTGTACAACCGGAAAATCGGCAACCAGGGCGCGCAAACGATCGGCGCAGTAGCGCAGAGGCGATGTCAATCGCCAGGATGTCGATGCTTTGAGCGCACTGATATCCGAGGCCAGCAGGGAAAATTGCACTTTCAGGGTGTCTCTTTCCTGTTCCAGGCTTATTCTTTTCTGTTCCAAACTCTCGATTGTCTTGAGCGCTTGCGCAATCCGGCTGTCGTAAGCTTCTTCCAACGCCGCAACCTGTTTCGTCAGCAGCCGGAAATCACTCGACACCGGCCAGGAAATTTCAACATTGAATACGCCTCCGCCGGAAAGTCTGGTTAAAATATCGGGCTCTATCGGCAGCTCCCATGACGGATCACCTCCGCAGGATAATATCAGTGCATGGGTCATCTCATCGCCGCGGGCCGGAAGAATCTGCCGCATGCGCGTTTCATCCCACCAGCCATGGCGGCCCTCCCATTGCCATATCGTGTTTCCCCCGGAGTCTTGCAAGGTCATGCCGTGCAGTGAAATGATTCCCTCTCGATCCGCAGGATCAAACCGCAGAGCAGTAATGCCGGGCAGAGGTGGAATCGGAAACCGGATATGCTGTCTTTCGGCGCCCACTTCTCCCAGGGCAAGCGTGCTGTTTTTCTGGCTGAAAAGTTCGTTCTCACGGCGCCAGAACAGCTGCAAGGAAAAAGCCCATCGTGTTTCCGGCCAAATTACTTCCTCGGCATCCGCTGTCTGTGCGGCAACTTCGGCCTCAACTACATACTGATACGTCAGAGCATCGGGCGACAGTAAAAGCTGCTTGCGACAAGGACCTGACAATTGTTCAAGAAAGATCTTAAATTCGGACTGACATGGATCGAGATCGACCCGATCCAGAAAAGACGGCTTAAACCCCGATTCTCGTAAGAGTTTGTCCAGAGAAACCCGCGTAAAGAAACGCATATGGGTTTCATCCAGCAGACCAACCGTTCGATACTCAAAGCGTCCCGCCATCAACTCCGCAATCAGCCCCGAATAGGCCACATTGGGCACCGAAATAAGAATGCGGCCGTCCGGCGCCAACAGATCCGGCAACTGGCTGAGTAATGCCGCCGGATCAGCAAGATGTTCGATAATATCGGCACAGACAATGTAATCGTAGGTTTGAGCCGGAAACAGTTCGCTTAAATGTGCCGCCCTCAGATCTGCGATTTGACAGTGCCGATAGCTATCGGCGGCCCGCATCGGAAAATACGGATCGATATCCACGCCATCCAGTATGCACCGCTTGTTCTTGACCAGATAGCGGCCCAGCGCACAAGCGCCGGCCCCCAAATCAAGAACGGTACTGCCGTATGCGATACGCGAGGCAATTTTTGCCGGCGCATTGTTCGCTTCAGGGTTGAAAACATGCTCGTATTTATAGCTGTTATGTGCCTCGGGCATAAAATTCACTTCCGATTTCAATCCAGATCAAGTCACATCCGGAACGTTCCGTAAAAACACGCAATCCGAATGCCTACTCACAGGAAATACTTCTGAGTTCAATTTTCGTCATGGGAATGCCAACCAATCCTGTGGTAACAGAGGAGGAATGAGATTGAAATATCAAAGCATCATGAACCCAATGGTGCTGAACGTGATTCTGCTGGGAACCTTCGGCAAGCGCCGCACAAATTGAATATGCTCCGACCGGAAGTGTCGGCATACAGAAAACGAATCGAACCTCGAAACAATCTGTCGTTATATTCTGGTTCAGCGTGGTTAAATAGGTATTATCCCCGAACAATGTCTGTCCAAGGCGATCTTTGATATAAAAACCGATAATGGGCTGCTTCAAGGGAATTCGAGACCCGGCACGAATGACCAGCGACACCGTTTCCCCCCCCACCACCCAGGAAAGGGGGATCCCTTCCTCGTTCTGAAGATCGACGCTGGTAATCCGCCCGATACCGGTACCAAACGATGGCGCATTGGGATCAAACTCAAAAATCTGGATATCGTTTCTCAACTGGCTGGAATTAATCAGATCCTGACGCTGATCCCGAAGGCTTTTCATCCGGTCGGAATCATCAGCGTGTACCGCATCGGAGTTTACAATTCCCCGCCCCTGCTGCTGCTCGTAGACCGCGGCAAGATAATTTTCACATACACTCTTTGGATCGCCCCGCATTCGCATCTGACCGTTATCGATCCAGAGCGCATGGTTGCACAGGCTTTTCACTGCGGCGGTATCGTGACTGACAAACACAATGGTGCCATGTTCGCGAAAACGTCTTAAAAACCGCATGCATTTCTGAACAAAAAATGCGTCTCCGACAGCCAGCGCCTCATCTATGATCAGAATATCGGGGTCCATGTTTGCAATAACTGCAAACGCCAGCCGCACGTACATGCCGCTGGAATAGTTTTTTACCGGCTGGTAAACAAATTCACCGATATCCGCAAAATCAAGAATCGCCTTGAGCCTGGCATCCATTTCCGCACGGCTGGCGCCGAACAGCATCCCGTTGAAATAAATATTCTCGATGCCGGTCATTTCAGGGTTGAAACCGGTGCCAAGTTCGAGCAACGCCAGAACCCGGCCCCGGGTCACGACCTGTCCGCTGCTCGGGGTCAAAACGCCGGTAAGAATCTTCAGCAGCGTGGACTTTCCGGAACCGTTTTTACCGATGATCCCGAACGTCTCGCCTTTTTTAACGTCAAAACTGATGCCCTGGAGCGCATAAAATTCACGGCGGTACTTCTTGCGCAAGGGGTGGAGCGACTCCTTTAAACGATCCAGCGGATCATTGTAGAGCGCATAGATTTTGGTTACGTTCCGAACACTGACGGCGACGTCTCTCATCACATCACATCCGCAAAATGGGGGCGCAAACGCGTGAATACGAGGGCGCCGGCGACCAGAACCGAAACCGTGACACCCCAGTAGTAAAGGCTGTAAAAAGGGTGATGCCAGAACCAGACCTGGTGAATGAAACTGTCGCGGTATCCCTGAATAATATAAAAAAACGGATTGAGCTTGATATAAAATTGATATTTTGCCGGAATGAAATCAAGAGACCAGAAGATAGGCGTAAGCCAGAAACCGAACTGCAAACACATGGCGACGATCTGACCGACATCTTTCAGAAAAACCATGAGGGCGGAAGTAAGCCATACAAGCCCCAGAATCAGAACGGTTACTGCAAAACCATAGTAAATCACCTGAAGCGCATGAAGCGCTGGATAAATTCCGTATGCAAGAAAAAAAACGAAAATCACCAGCACGAAAAACAGGTGGATCATCAACGCGGACAGGAGTTTCACGATCGGCAGCATGCTGACGCGGAACACCACCTTGGAGACCAGATAGCTGTTATCCACCACGGAGTGGGTGCCGGTGGAAATGCTGTCGGCAATAAAAAACCAGGGAATTATTCCACAGATCAGCCAGAGGCTGAAGGGAAAATTTTCAACAGGCGCTGACTTGAACCCGACCTGAAAAACAAACCATAGAATCAGAATCGTCACGGCAGGCTGTATAAACGCCCAGAGCAACCCGAGATACGACCCCAGATAGCGTATTTTGAAGTCGCGGATGGTCAGCTGTATAATGAGCGTCCGGCTGCGATAGAGATCGAAAAGGAAATTCAAAAAAGCCTTGATCATGATTTTATTTCCTGCTGGCCGGAAAGCAGTCGGCGTCTTTCAACAGAGAAGCCGCGGCATCTTTGCCCGACAATCGGGGTTGCAGGTCCCCGGGCCAGGCAATGGCCAGCACGGGGTCGTTCCAGCGGATCATGCGTTCATATTCCGGCGCATAATAATCGGTGGTTTTATAGAGAACCTCGGCAGTTTCCGAGAGCACCAGAAAGCCGTGGGCAAACCCTTCGGGAATCCAGAACTGCCGTTTGTTTTCTGAGGACAGATTCACCCCTATCCATTGACCGAAGGTTGATGCGCCTTTGCGGATATCCACCGCGACGTCAAAGACCTCGCCGGCCACGCAGCGGACCAGCTTCCCCTGAGCGGCAGGTGGAAGCTGATAGTGCAGCCCGCGCAGAACCCCCCGGGTCGAAGCGGAATGGTTGTCCTGCACAAAGACCGTTTTCAATCCGGTCGCCGCCTCCCAGTCCCGCTGGTTGAAACTTTCCATAAAAAAGCCCCGTTCATCGCCAAAAACCCTGGGTTCAATGATGAGGATGCCGGGAATTTCGGTTTTGTGCACCTTCACAGAAAAACTCCGTTTTTCGACAACGACATGATCGCCCTTGAAATCTGCATCGATCAGTTCCGCCCATGATCCGACGGTGAGCGCAGGCGAAAATATTCTTCAAGACTCTCCTGCCAGGTCGAAACGGACGCGCCGGTCGCCCGGCAATATTTGTCTTTGTTCAGGACCGAGCAGGCCGGCCTTTCGGCCGGCAGCGGATAGTCTTTCGTCTCGATGGGAACCACCGTTTTGACCCTGAGCGGAAAATTTCCGTTCCGGGCATTTTTGAGGATTTCAACGGCAAAATCGTACCAGCTGCACGTTCCCTCGTTGGAAAAATGATAGATGCCGTAGAGATCGCCGCTTGTGGACCGGGAAGGATTCATGGCAAGGCCGACAAGGTTGAAGATGGCCCTGGCCAGATCTCCGGTATAGGTCGGAGAGCCCGTCTGGTCGGCAACGATCCGCAGTTCTTCGCGTTCGGCGGCAAGGCGCAGAATCGATTCCACGAAGTTCCGGCCTCCGGGGCCGTACAGCCAACTGGTACGCACGATGAAATAACGCCTGAGACCGCTGGAAATGACCGCCGTTTCACCGGCCAGCTTGGACCGGCCGTAGACCGACCGGGGACCGGGCGCGTCTTCTTCGCTGTAAGGGGTCTGTTTGCTGCCGTCGAAAACATAGTCGGTGGAGATGTGCACCAGCAGGGCGCCTGTCTCGATGGCGGCATGAGCAAGAAAGCCGGGGGCATCGCCGTTAACGCGCATGGCCGTTCCGGCATCGCTCTCGCAGCCGTCGACATTGGTGCAGGCCGCGCAGTTGAGGATGATATCCGGCCTGAGCTTCCTGAAGGTCGCCAGCACCCGGTCAGAATCGGTGATGTCGAATTCGGGCAGGTCAAAGGAGTGAACCTCCCAGCCGGCAGGCCTGTTTTGCAGTATCATACGGGCCAGCATCCCCTTTCCGCCCGCCAGTGCGACTTTGAAGCGCGTCGCCTCCGGATTTGAGCCGTACTGCCTGGCGCAGTACTCCCGATAAGAACCGTTGACAACCGATGCCGTCCAGCCGGGGTTGTCGAGATACCAGTCGATGGTCCGGCGGATCCCCTCCTCAAAGGTCGTGGAAGGCTGCCAGCCCAGTTCGGCTTTGAGCTTGCCCGCATCAATGGCATAGCGGCGGTCGTGACCCGGGCGGTCGACGACAAATCGGATCAGGGAACGACGCGTCTTTTCCGGGGACAGCAACCCCGCTTTTGCATCGAGCAGATCGCATATCGTTTGCACCACCTCGATATTCCGCTTTTCGGTGTTTCCCCCGATGTTATAGGTCTGTCCCGGCCGGCCTCCTTCAAGCACCTTTAAAATCGCGGTACAGTGGTCTTGCACATAAAGCCAGTCGCGCACGTTTCCGCCGTCCCCGTAGACGGGCAGATCCCTGCCGTTGAGGGCATTGTGGATCATCAGAGGAATCAGCTTTTCGGGAAACTGGTACGGACCGTAGTTGTTGGAGCAGTTGGTGATCAGAACCGGAAGGCCGTAAGTGTGGAAGTAGGCGCTGACCAGATGATCGGAGGAGGCCTTGCTGGCCGAATAGGGAGATCTTGGATCATAGGGCGTCTCTTCGGTGAAGAAACCGGTTTCGCCGAGGGAGCCGTAGACCTCGTCGGTGCTGACGTGTAGAAACCGGACCTGACTGATGTCGAATGATCCATCGCCGAGCCAGGCGCGTCGCGCTGCTTCCAGCAGGGTGAAAGTGCCCTGAATATTGGTGCGGATGAACTCGGCCGGTCCGGTGATGCTGCGGTCCACATGGGATTCCGCGGCAAAATGGACAACCGTGTCGATCCGCTCCTCGACAAAAAGCCGGTCAACCAGTTCGTGGTCGCAGATATCGCCTTTGACCATGCGGTAGCGGACGCCTTCAGCTATTCCGGCGAGGTTTTCCGGGTTGCCCGCATAGGTCAGCTTATCGAGATTAACGATACGGACAAACGGCAACCGTTCACGCGCCAGCCGAATGAAGTTGGCGCCGATAAAACCGCAGCCGCCCGTTACCAGTATGTTTTTCAACCGCATCCTCCCTGCATTACATTCATTGCCGGAAAACATGGCAACGAATCCTCATAAAGTTTGTATTTACAACACATTTCGCAGAAAGTGTCAAATGACTTCGAATGCCGGAATCCACAGCCTGCCGCCCCCTGATTGAGCGCCGGTTATGTTCAGACAGGCCGCATTGATGGATATGGGCTTTCAACGCCGCGGATGGCGATGGCCATGATATCAAAGAGCCGCACGAGGTCCGCCTGTTTGCCGGGCGCTCTGGGTGGTTCCGTTTCATTCCATTGAATATATGCGATCTCTCTCGTTGCAGCATATTTTGTATCTTGATATTTTTTCCAATTCAATTAAACTTACAAAAATTTTGACTGCACGGTATGTTTAATTTTTGAATCGCCACGGAAAGATGGGATACATGAAAATCACCTGCGAACAGTGTCGAAAGACTTACCAGATTCCCGATGAACGTATTCCCAGAGGAAAAGAAATCGTCTTTCCCTGTCCGTCCTGCAAAAGCCTGATCCGGATATACCTGCCGGCGGATAATTCCGAAACCGCGCCTTCAGCTGCCGAAGCGCCTTCTGCGCCGGATCAAAAAGCTTCTCGGCAGGATCAGGATCTGATGAAAAAAATTCTTTCCGCTGTCGAAGATCTGCCCCCCATGCCTCAGATCGTTCTCAAGGCGCAGCAGGTGATGGCAAATCCCAATGCCGGTTTCAAGGAAATAGGCGCCATTATCGAAACCGATCAGGCCATCGCCGCCCGGGTGCTTCGCATGGCCAATTCCTCCTTCTATGGCCTGAGCGGGATGGTTACCTCGGTGCATCAGGCCTCGGTGATTCTTGGGCTGAAAGTCCTGGGCGAGCTCACTTTGCTTCTGGGAACATCCAAGCTGCTGGACCGCGAGCTGAAAGGTTACGGGGTGGATGCCGGCACCTTATGGAAGCACTCACTTGCGGTGGCTTTCGGTTCCAAGCTGATTGCAAACAAGCGAATACCCCGTTTTGAAAATGACGCCTTTTCCGTCGGCCTGATTCATGATGCCGGCAAACTGGTTCTGGATCCGTATATTTTCCAGAAAAAGCCCGAGTTTGACGTTCTGATGCAGGACGGAAAAAAGAATTTTCTGGACGCGGAAAAGGAGCTCCTGGGTTTTGATCATGCCGAGCTGACCGCCGAACTCTGCCGGTTCTGGAAAATTCCGGAAAATCAGACCCTGGCCATTCGGTGCCACCATGAGCCCTCACTGATGCAGGAAGAACGAAAATTGGCAGATATTCTCCATGTTGCAAACGTGATTGCCATTCGCAGCGGCTACGGAACCGGCGAAAGCGCCGCTCTTTATCCCGTGCAGAATGCCTCCCTGGAGGACCTCCTTTTGTCAGAGGAAGACCTGGATGGAATTCAAAAGGAAGTCGCCGAATACGTTGAAAAAATCTCAAGCGATATGTCCAAATCCTGATTCCGCTCAATAGATGGTCGGTCTTACGGCAAGCCGCTTCCCGTCGCTGACAAGATAAATTGCGCCGTGAACGGCTGTCTGAAATATCTGACAGTTGTATCTCTGATACCTTTCCATCACGGACGGATGTGGAAATCCAAAGCGGTTGCGCCACCCCGCCGAGACGATGACGATCTCGGGCCTCACGCTTCTCAGAAAATGATCGGAACTCGACGTGGCGCTCCCGTGATGCGGAGAAAGCAGCACCTGTGATTGAAGTCGTGCACCCGCTGCATCAACCAGCCGTTTTTCCGCATTCTGCGTGATATCTCCGGGCAGCAAAAAAGATGTCTGGCCGTGCTGCAGTTTCAGCACGATCGAATGGTCATTGGCATCCTTATCGTCCGCCAGGCCTGGCTTGAAATCCCTGGGCGGATGCAGGATATTCAGAGACGTCCCATGGATCCGGGCATCTCGCTGAATCGCCTCAAAAGCGGGAAGGACGATGCGTTTTTCACGTACAATATCCATCAGCTCCCGGCAGGCATTCGAATTCAAAGCCTGCCCGTTGGTCCATAACTGTTTGACGTTGAAATGCCTTGCAACAAAAACCAGCCCGTTGACATGATCGCTGTCCGGATGCGAAAGGATCATCAGATCAATGGTATGAATCTTTTTCCGCCACAGGTAGGGCGCAACAATTTTCTCTCCGACATCAAACACCCGGTTGTCCGTCCCGCCTCCATCGATCAGGATGCAGTATCCGCGGGGCATCTCAATCAGGGTCGATGATCCCTGCCCCACATCCATTATTGTTACGCGCAACCGGTCGCTGAACCAGCGCTCATAAACCCAGTAGCCGACATCGGCCGCAAGCGCCAGCGCGCACACCGCGCCGACAATACGGATTCTAAAATCATTCCGCGATTCCGGGTTCAAATCCGTCCGCCTTCGCCGCTGAATCCAGTGCATTACGAAACCGGCAATCCCGTAATAGGCAAATATTTCGAGCCAGGATGGGGTTATGGTTTTTACGGCGGCCCACGAAACAGACCCGATCCAGACAACGATATTCAGCAGCAGGTCTGCGCCGAATCCGGACAATTTCAGGAAAAGCCCGGCCATTGCCGGGCTGAACAGCTCCATCCATGCCCCTGCCAGGGCAAGGGGAAGCACCCAGCATCCCAGAAGCGGTATCACCAGCAGATTGCTGATCACGCCGACCCAGGAAATCTGATTAAAGTAATGCATGACCAGGGGCAGGGTAGCGCCGATAGCAAACAGCGATGTCCATACGGAAGCTTTGAACGCTTTAATGGCCCATCGGGTTTCTCCCGCCTCGCCGGTGGCGATCGTCGAAAACCCGGTCACGATTCCAATGACGGCCGCAAAGGAAAGCTGAAAGGAAATGGAAAAAAGCGCCGGAGGATAAACAATCAGGATCAGCAGGGCTGCGACAAATACCGTATTGATCAGGTCGTGTTCTTTTTGCGCCAGAAATCCCAGCAGAAAAACCATCGCCATGATAACGGCCCGCTGGGTTGCCGGCGACATGCCGGTCAGAACGCCATAAGCCACCACAAAAAAGGATGTCAGAACGGCCGCAGCCTTTCGAACCCTTCCGCCGGACGTCAGCCAGGGTGCGTAGGATAGCGCCCAGCAGAAAAGCGCCATGGCCGATCCTGCGACCATGCCCACATGAAGCCCTGAGACCGCAAGCGCGTGAGCGGCGCCGGACCGGTTGAATGCTTCCTGAATCTGTCCGGAAATTCCTTTTCGCTCGCCGACAATCAATGCTTTCAGAACCTGGGCCGACTGACCGGGAACACTGTTTTCAATTCGGCCGGCCAGTTTTCGGCGAAAGTTTTCAACCAGATTCCACCCCGGATCAGACAGACCTTTTTCCAGAATTTTCAGGAACTCCTGTTTAACGCAACAGGTGCCCCAGATCTGGTGCATCCGCATATACCGGGCATAGTCGAATCCCCCGGGATTGATCGAACCCCGAATCGATCGAAGGCTTCCCGTAAATTCCACTCGATCGCCGGCACTCAGGAAACTCTCGCCGCCGAGCGTGGTCAGACGGATTTTACCGGATGCGCGTTTTTGCCCGACGGCCTCGATGCGAAGATCGTACCGCGCCCCAAACGCATAGGGTATGGCCTCGGAATCAATGGTTCCGGTAATTTTTTGAGGGCCTTTGTTGAGAAAGTTGGCAATGTGATCTGAAGGCAGCACCGGAGCAAGATAGGACTTGATGGAAACCCAGCCGATGAAAAAGAAAAGCGCGAAAGGAACGATCGCCGAGCCTTTTTCGCGGCTGATCCGGCAGATCAGATAAGCCAGGCAGCCGCATATGGCCGCGTAAGCCCACAAGGAACTGCCGTCGGTGCATCCGGCGATGGCAATTCCCGCGCTCTGGGCTATCGTCAGGGCAATGATCGGACGAAAACAGAAAGGCCGATCCACTGAAAGATATTCCTTGTCAAACCGGAATATTTATAAGAAGGGGCTCAAACCGGCACGCGTCTGATGACGGCGCCGAGTGCGGCGAATTTTTCTTCGATCTTTTCGTATCCCCTGTCGAGGTGGTAAACCCGATTGACCTCGGTAACGCCCTGGGCCACCAGTCCGGCGAGAATCAGAGAGGCGCTGGCTCTTAAATCCGTGGCCATCACCGGAGCGCCCGAAAGCATCGAAGCCCCTTTTATCAGAGCGGAATTGCCGGATATCTGAATGTCCGCCCCCATACGGCGAAGTTCGCCGACATGAATGAATCGATTCTCGAATACGGTTTCTGAAATGATGCTCAACCCCGATGCAATGGACATGAGTACCATGAACTGGGCCTGCATGTCGGTGGGGAAGCCCGGAAAGGGCAGTGTTTTCACATCCACACTGGCGATGGTTTCCGGCCCGACAACCCGGATACTTGAACTGTTCTCCTGAACCCGGGCATTGGTTTGCCGAAGCTTGTGCAGAAAAGCCTGCATGTGTTCCGGCTCACAACCGCAAACCGTCACATCTCCCTGAGTCAAAGCTGCTGCCACCATGAAGGTGCCTGCTTCAATGCGATCCGGAATCACGGAAACCGAAACCGGGTGAAGCGACTTGACGCCGCAAATCGTCATCGCCGAGGCGCCAGCGCCTTGAATGCTTGCCCCCATGCGGTTCAGCGTATCGGCCAGTGCAACCACCTCGGGTTCGCGAGCCACATTTCGAAGAACCGTCACGCCTTCGGCAAGGACTGCGGCCATCATCAGATTCTCTGTGCCCGTGACCGTCGGCATATCCAGGCATATATCGGCGCCGCGAAGACGCTCCGCTCTGGCCTCCACATAACCGTGATCGATCTGGATTTCCGCACCCAACTGCTGGAGCCCTTTTAGATGCAGGTTAATCGGACGTTCTCCGATGGCGCATCCCCCGGGAAGCGATACCCGGGCTCTTTTTAACCGGGCGACCAGCGGGCCGAGCACCAGAATTGAGGCTCTCATTTTTCGAACCAGATCGTAGGACGCTTCATGGTTGCTCAGACCGCCGCCATCTATGCGAACCTGGTGCGAATCGGATTCCACCTTTGCGCCCAGATTTTCCAGAAGCAGCTTTATGCTCTCGATGTCTTTTAAATCCGGAACATTTTGAAAGGAACTCCATCCGTCAGCCAGCAGAGAAGCCACCAGCATGGGCAAAGCCGCATTCTTAGCGCCGCTGATTCGAACCTCTCCCTGCAACCGGTGCCCGCCTTCAACCACGATTTTATCCATGCAACACCTGCATGCCAAACCTCCTGAGTCCGCCTCGGAATTTCCGTATCATTATGCCTGTATACCTTATCATTTCAACCCCCGCAACCCGAAGCTGACCCGCCGCGTCGATATTTGACGACAAAAAAGCGTTTTTCCCTTTGGCTGAGAAAAACGCTTTTTTGTTTCATTTGGGTCCGACGATTTTAGTGATGTCCGCCGCCCTTTCCCTGAATCGTATCAATGACGGCCTTCCCGATGCAATAGGTCATGCCCAGACCGATAATCGCCAGCGCATACCATAAACCGCCGTGGAACACATAGTGGGACATATCCCAGGCCCATTCAAAACTAAAAGGAAACATATCTTATCCTCCTCTTTCCAGACGGTTAATCGATCGGATTCAGTTCCTGTTCCTGCGGAAATATCGGCATGTACCGATAGGAAATCATGATCAGAATTACTCCGTAAGCCACCGGCAGCACGGTTGTAGCCACTTCCTGCCAACTCGGAATATACAGGTACCATTCTTCAAACGGCAGTACGGGAACCGCCATGGTCTGAAGAACCATCACCCAGCGGTTCAGACTCACACCGATAACCCCGAAGATAACGGCGACCCACAATCCAAAGGGGCTCTTTCTGCCCTTCTCCGAAATCAGAATCAAGCCCGGCGCTATTCCGCCAAGAATCAGTTCGGCGCCCAGAATCCAGATTCCGTAAATGGAAGTGCCGAAGAAATGATCGATGGTAAAGCCCATGGACGGAGCGGTCACGGCCGCCCAGTAAATCGTGTCGATGAGCTTTGCGGCCGTATAGGTAATGATCATCCAGCCGGATATCTTGGCCAGAAGTTCGATGACATTGTCCTTGACCAGCTTCTTGCCCGTGATCACCTCGGTGATTTTGGTAATCAGGATGGTAAAGCAGGGACCGTAGGCTGCCGCAGACCAGGTAAACAGGAAAAACGCCCAGGGCCAGATCAGAACGCCTTCACGGTAGGAGAACGGCCGTCCGAACAGCACGCCGGCCACGCCGCCCAGCGATCCTTGATGGAAAAAAGACAGGAACGCGCCGGTGGCTGCAAAGATGGCCATAATTTCGTGCATGTTGTGGGCCAGGTTGTGAAAGAAAGGAACTTTGTTGATCTGACGGTTTTCCAGAATCAGCGGAATGTACTCAATGGTCAAAACCGCAAAATAACAGGAAAGGCAGAAAGCCACTTCCGTCAGCATGGAATGAACATTGGCATGCCAGAAAATGAACCAGGCTCTCAGCGGCTGGCCGACGTCAATGGCAAGAATCAGCAAAGCGCTGCTGTAGCAGATGAAACCGATCAGCACCGCGTAATTGATGATGTTTTTAAGTTCGTCCTTTCCGACAAGATACCTTAAAAAACCGGAGAAAAAGGCGCCGCCGCCCACAGCGATAACCGCCAGGTCCGCCCATATCCACAACGCGAATCCGTAGGCATCATTCATGTTGGTCTGGTTCAAGCCCTTGAACCAGCAAAGAAACATGGCATAAACGCCCCACAACAGTACAATGCCTGCAATTCCGATCCACAAGGCAAATTGCCGAAAGGGACATCTCTTTACGCCCTTGGGTATCAATGCAGAATCATCCATCGTTTCTGTACTCCTCAGTTATGGTTGCTTATAATGTTCTTGTTGACGGGTGCTCGGCCACTGTCTACCCTTTGGCTTTCTGCTCTTGATCCTGATAATTGTCGGCCATCCACCGGACCCACTCACGATCAGTAACATAATAAACCTTGGGGTTGGTCCCAAGTCGCTCCAGAAGGCGGAATGCTCTTGGATCGTGCTTCAGCTTGTAAACGGCGTGCTTGGGATTGTCGAGATCGCCAAATGTGATGGCGCCGGCCGGGCATGCCTGAGTGCAGGCTGTCTGATATGCGCTCTCTTCTATCTCACGGTGCCCGGCGGTAAGTGCCTTGTCCTTGGCCAGCTGGTATCTGTGAAAGCAGAAGCTGCATTTTTCCACGACGCCGCGCATGCGGGGAGAGACGTCCGGGCTCAGATAATTTTTCATTCCCTCGGGCCAGACCGGATCCCACCAGTTGAAATACCGCGCATGATAAGGGCAAGCGGCCATGCAGTATCTGCAACCAAAACACCGGGTGTAAATCTGGCTGACTATTCCGGTTTCATGGCTGTAATCCGTAGCCGTGGCCGGACATACCGAAACGCAGGGCGAATGCCCGTGTTTCGCCTCGCAGTGCATGCAGGGCCTGGGAATATAGCATATGTCGGCATCCGGAAAGGGCTTGCCGTTGCTCATCCGATAGACGCGCATCCACATGATGTTATCAAGTTTGTTGGTTTCATCTTCCTTGAAGGGCACGTTGTTTTCAGCCATGCACGCCACCATGCACGCGCCGCATCCGGTGCACTTGTCCAGATCGATGACCATTCCGTATTTTTTGCCTGTTTTGTGATGTCCTTGTTCGTTTTTCATCAGAACCTCTTAATCCTATGCGTTAGGCGATGGTCAGCTTTGCCCTGATTCCCCATGCTGCGTCCAGACCGGAAACAGGGTCCTCCACCGATCCGATGAATTCATTGACATTCAGCCCCTTGCCGGCCAGAAATTTATCATAGGCCTTGTGACCCAGACCCCTGGGCATGGCAATAACGCCGGGCACAATTCCCTCAAAGACATTCACCCGAACGCGGGCCGAGCCCCTGGGCGTTTCCAGAACCGCACTCTTTCCGTCCGCCAGCCCGTATTGCTTGGCGGTTTCGGGATTTATCTCAACAAAAATATCTTTTTTCTTCAAAATCCTGTCGGAAACGGTCTTGATGACAAACGGCGGATCACCGATAAAACCATTTGCCAGTCGCATGGAATCGTACGGTATCAGCGTCAGCGGATAGGATTCCTTGTCGCCCTCGATGGAAACGGTTTCGCCGATGGCGGTCAGCGCGCAGAATTCAAACTTGCCGGACGCGGTCTTAAAGGCTTTATCCCAGGCCGGCGGCTGATATTGTTCCGCAATCAGCATGCCTTTGGCGTTCAGCTTGTCCCAGTGATCGCCCAGGGTTTCTTTCAGACACTGCTCGTAATCTTTCCACGGCATGGCCTCAGCCAGATTTCCGCCAATGCCCTTTGCGACCTGGATCAAAACATCTCCGGTATATTTTGTATCAAACTGAGGTTTCACCACCGGTCGGCTTAGGGAGATGCTGGGAACAGCCATTCCCAACGGGGTCGGAATATCCTGATATCTTTCCAGATAGAAATGATCCGGAAGGATCAGATCGGCATACTGTGCGGTTTCGTTCATATGAGAAGAAAAGCTCACCACGAACGGAATCTTGTCAAAGGCCGCTTTGACGGCCGCGCTGCCGGACAGGGTGTAGATCGGATCAGCTTCCCAAACCAGAAGCGCCTGAAGCGCATAAGGTTTTCCGGACTCGGCAGCGTTGACCACACGGTTTAAAAGATACCGGGAAGCGAACGGGTCGCTCTGCGCACCGTCGATTCTGGGTTGCTGAAGCCCAGCTTCAGCCACCGCATCGGCCGGTGCCTTTGGCCAGTTGATGTAATCGGCAAAAGGCACCGCGCTGATTCCGCCCTTTTGATTGATGTTGCCAACCAGAGCGTTCAGCGCATGAATCGCCATGCTTTCGAAAAGGCTGACGGGTGTGTTGCCCTGGCCGCGGCCGCAGAGCGCCACGGGTTTTGAAGCCTTGGCGAAACTAACGGCCAACTCGTGAATCACAGCCGGCTTCACGCCGGTGATATTCGCCACAGATGCCGGCCAGTAGTTTTCCAGCACCCAGTCTTTAAAACCTTTCTGCTTCTGCCCCTTGGCATCTTCCCATGACTCGAAACCGGCGGCATATTTTTCAACAAATTCTTTGTTGTACAACGATTCCTTGATAATCTCATGGGCCAGACCGAGCGCCAGAACCGCTTCGGTTCCCGGGTTGATCGGCACCCACTTGTCGGATTTGGCGGCGGTATTCGAAAGCCGCGGCTCAATCTGGACGATTTTTCCCTTCCCGCGCAACTCGCTGTTGGCCCGGAACATGTAAACCGGCGAACCCCATCCTTCGATAACGCCGCTGCCGAAGCTCAATACGAAATCGGAGTTGAACAGATCAAAACCGGCAGAGGCTTCCGATCCCTGCATGGTCTTAAACGCCAGTTCGTAACTGTCCCGAATCGAGGGGGTTCTGATAAAGTTGGAAGAGCCATAGGCCGCCAGGAATCGTTTCAGAAGCTGCGGAACAGTGCCCTGATCAGATCCGGCGACACAGGCAACCGTATGAGCCTGACCGGCTTTTCGGATCTCAGCCAGCCGCTTCGTAATCTCGGCGAGCGCAGTGTCCCAGTCCACTTTCTGCCACCGGCCTTCTCCCCGGTTTCCGGATCGCATCAAAGGCTGTTTAACCCGCGTTGGTCCATACAAAGTCTGCAACCCGGACAGCCCGAGGATGCAGATTCCGCCGTCATTGACAGGATGGCCCTCGATTCCCTCAATTTTGATCGCCCGGTCTTCAACTTTTCGAACCGAAATGCCGCACCCGCCGGGGCAAAGCGAACATACCGATTTGGCATACGCCTTTTCGCCATCTGCAGGCACCGGGGTCCACGGCCAGTTCTGGGTCCAGATGGAAAGATCGTCAGTCAATTTCCAGGGCAATGGCGTGACAACTATGCCTGCTGCGGCACCAACTCCCAGTGATAAGAAACCTCTTCTGTCTATCTTCATATTCTACCCCTTACGTCTGAAAAAGAAGCAAGCTTTTCAGCAAACCAATTTTTGTAAAAAAGTGGTTTAGCCATAGTTACTTGTGACAGACAAAACACGCATCTTTTCTTCCGCCACCCATGTCGGCGTGGCACTCGGCGCAATCATCCATCTTCATCCGATCCCACGAATTCTGCTTGATTCCGGCGATGTTTTTCCCCCAGATATCCCGACTGTATCCCGTAAGCCTGTTCTCTTCATAAATCCTGGAATGCTCCGATTCGCCGATGGGGCCATGGCAGATCTTGCATTCCAATTCAGCCATTTTGATATGGGCTGCGTGAGAGAAGAAAACACAGTCCGGTTGCCGGGAATAACTCAGCCATGGAACCTCTATTCCCTTTGCCACATATTCTTCGACAAACTTCGCCTCCTCGGGGTTTTCCCCCATCGCCGACTCGTGGCATTCAATGCACTGAGCCAGCTTGGGAATGCCGGAGAAGCTTCCGTCTTCGCGGAAGAAATGGCAACTTTCACATCCCTCAGCAACGGATTCAACATGCAGAGCATGATTGAAATCGATCGGCTGTTTTTTCTGGGAGTAGAGAAGCTTAGGAAAGATAATCCATCCTATAATGACACTGATGGTAAACCCGATAAAAAAATACAGGACCAAAATTCCACGGGGTCCGCTTTCTTGCCCTTTCCCATCCATACGTTTTATCCTCCGAATCTACTCTTGCAAACTGCTTGGGTTGATCCTTTAAAAAACGGTCAATACTCTATCGGCTTTCCCGAGTATGAATAAATACTACCCAAAAATCGCATGGAACATTTCAAGAAAACAAGTCAATTTAAACAGCAAATTTCGCTATTGCTAAGGCAGAAAATAAAATTTGCCAAAGGTCAACGTTTATCTTCGGATGGTATATTTGTCAAGGGAAAAAAGCCGGGGCAGGCGGGGAAGAATCGCACATCCTTGATGCTTTTTGGCAGCGGCTTGACGATCGGCAATTTCGAAGCAAATCCTGTATCCTGCAACCGGATAAGATTCTTGCGTACCAGCTCGAAAACGCCGGAAAATAACAAAAAACAGGACCTTCCGCTGTCCGGCCTGATGGGGGTTTGCCCTAGGGCATTTTCGGCCCGGCAACAAAAACAGCCGACTTCTGCGAATTCAAATAGGTTCGGGCCAGTTGATTCAGTTGTTCAGGCCTGACCGAAACATAGGTTTGTACCAGGCTCCGGCTCCAGTCGATTTGTTGCGGATACCGCCTGGAATCGGAAAGAACCGAATTCAGCCAGTATTCGTTTCTTCGAACCATATCCTGAATTCGATTCATGGCAGGCGTCCTGACGCGTTCAAGCTCGTCCATGTCGATCTCTTCCGATGCCAGTTTTTCGGCAATTTTGTGAATTTCAGAAATAATGGCATCGATTTTTTCCGGTTCCGAATACACCATCGCCTGAAACAGGCCGTAGCCTGGATATGCCCGGGAAGAACGGTTATATGCAAAGGGAGAATATGCAGCCCCCATGTTTTCACGAACCTGCTGGCGCAATCGATCCGAAAAAATTTCCGCCAGTATCGAAAAACATCTGGTCCTTTCGATATTCCATGTGTCTTCCGTGGGATAGGCCACAATTAAAAGATTTTTGAGAATCCGGGTTGGAACCCGGATCGTTAGCTTCTCCCCGAACGGAAAAACCGGAAGATTCGATGTTTTTTTCTTTTCAACCGCGTCTTTTCTTGGCGGAAGCGATCCGAAATACCGGTAAGCCAGATCGATCACCTGATCGGTCTGGAAATCGCCCACAACGGAAAGTTCTATCGGTGCGTTTCTGATGGCGGGATCAATCCAGGATCTCACATCCTCGATGGAAAGTTTGGTGAATTCGGCATGGGAAGGAAGTCCGAAGCGCGAATCGCCGCCGGCCAGAAACCTTTTTCCGTAAAGGGCCATTCCCCCCTCGACGGTGCTTTCCATCTCCCGGTACTCCTGGGAAAACCGATTCATTGCCTGATCATGAGCCTGCTGCCGATACGCAGGGTCCATCAGATGCGCGTAAAGCAATTGGAAGAGGACTTCGATCTCGGCGGGAACGGTCTGGCCTGAGAAAGAAAACCGATCCTCTCTGGTCTGAAACTCCAGGCGGGTTGTTTTACCTGCCATGGCCCTGTTCAACTGATCCCTATCCAGATGTCCCAAGCCGCTTTCATTGACAACCTGCTGCGATAAAGCGGAAAGGCCCGGCTTATCCAGTGGTTGCGAGGCATCGCCCTGGCCGAAGGATAAATCCGCCAGAATTTCGCCGGCCTCGAAATCCGTTTGTTTGAGATTCAATCTGAATCCGTTTTTAAAATCAATCATCGTGATGCCAAGATCCGGAATCTTCCTCGTTTTTTGAATTTCCCCCCTTTCCTGGGGAACGGGAAGGTAGGGGAATACCGCCGATTCCGGCTGGTCGGGCCGCGCGACCTTTCGGGCTCTGCTTTTTTCAAATGCGCTTAGAATCAGATCTTCCGGTGTTGTGCCCTTGCCTTCCAATTCCGCGTTTCCCGTAACCAGAACCAGAAGATGATCATCGGCCCAGTTCTTGCGGAAGACCTTCATAACGGATTCCATGTCAAGGGATTCAATAAACGGCGCAAAAAGCGCTTGAATCTGCGCCG
This sequence comes from Desulfobacteraceae bacterium UBA2245, assembly GCA_002347265.1. Classification (GTDB taxonomy): domain Bacteria; phylum Desulfobacterota; class Desulfobacteria; order Desulfobacterales; family UBA2245; genus UBA2245. The sequence goes on from DDYB01000019.1 coordinate 97,113, forward strand.
GAGACTGCAGCACCTGTCCACTGCCTAAATACCTTATAATCCGGGGCCCCAGATCGCGACTGCTGCGCGTCGAAGCTTTTTGCGCTTCCTGATCCAGTTCGGAAATAATATCCTTTTTTACCCGCTGAAGTTCAGCTTCGGCAAATCCGTGCGTCAGCGCGCTTCTCAAGGAAATTTCCAGCGCGTATAACGTTTTTTCCCAGTTTTCAGGGATTGTTTGCGCCGATACTTCCGCATAGGCGACCTCCTTCAGATAAATACCCGACCCCGCGACCGCATCGGTAAAAGGAGCGTCCGGCTCCCGCGCAGCCGAATCCAGCCGGTTCTGCAGCATGCGGTCAGCCACCGACGCCGTCCACAGCTCCTGCCGCAACGCCTTGGAATCACCAATAAAAGTGATTTTCCGAAGGGTCTCAAGGCTGATTGTCGTATTTCCAAGCTCTTTTTCATGGTGGTAAAACGGCTTGATGCCCTTGTGATCAAACCGCCCCACCCAGCCGTCTTCCACCGGCGCTTCAAGAGGAGTTCGCGTGGCCAGGTCCCCAAATTTTTTTTCGATCATCGACTCCGCCATGGCAGGCTTGAAATTGCCCACCATGACCAGCGTCATGTTTCCCGGAACATACCAGGAATTATAAAACTCCTTCAACAAGGGTTGATCGGCGGTCTGAATCACGCTTCGAATGCCGATGGGCTGGCGCCGGCTGATGCGCGCTTCATCGAACTCAAACCTCAGCGAGGCCTCATAGGTCCGATAATCCGCCGAATCACGGCTGATCTGTTCGGCCAGCACCACCTTGCGTTCCCTCTCGATTTCCTCCGGAAGCAACAAGGCGCCGCCCGCAAAATCTTTTAAAACCAGCAGGCCCTTTTCAATACTTTCGGAAGTTCCGTCGGACAGGAAAAGATCATAGGCAGTTCCGTTGAATCCCGTATGGGCATTGGCATCCGGCCCGAACCGCATCCCCAGAGATTGAAAATAAGACACCAGTTCTCCCGGTTCGAAGTGGGTGGTCCCGCAGAACATCATGTGTTCCAGAAAGTGAGCGACCCCCTGCTGGTGCTCCTGCTCCTGCAGAGAGCCTGCCTGTATGGCGAGATGAAGGCTCACCCGGCCTTCCGGCCGGTTGTTTTCCATCAATACGTAACGAAATCCGTTGGGCAGCACCCCGAAGACAAGAGCCGGATCCGGCTTTAGATCGCTGTTTGAGTGGGGCCATACATCGGCGGGAATCTGGCAGAATCCGGCAGATACGCACACACCTGCAAAAAAAATCAGAACTATAAAAAAACCGGCCCGTATTTTTTTCATCAACCCAGACGCCCCCTTTGCGCCCGCAATCTCCAGCCGCACGGCACTTGACGGCCTCGCAAACAGTCACAAATCCCGGCGCAGTTCGGAATTTCAATCAGATCAGCACATTAATGATGATAATTTAAAGCCTGTTTGCGATTTAAGCAAGTTTCGAATCAACCCGAACGCCGGAACCATCCGCATTTTATGCATATTTTATTAAAAAATAAAATGGGCGCTCATGAATGCAATCGTGGTATAAAATTAAATGAAGCGCAAGGTCTCAACGCAATAAATGAGGGGCCTATTTTCCATTGATTTGACCCGGGGCTCATGATATGTGGCCGATCAAAGCTTCAAAGCATTCCGTGGGTTTTTTTGGATTTCATTCGGTAAAACAGGAATAAATAATGCGCATACCCCTTTTGTCGCGATTCATGCCGTCACCCCTGACGGGGCTTAAAGAGCATGCCGAAAAGGTCAAGGAATGCGTCTGGTTTTTTCAGCAGGCCGTCGAGTCCCATGTTTCGGTTGAGCGGTTCGAAGATTTGCGAAAGCAGGTCATATCGCGGGAGCGCGAAGCCGATGAAATCAAACGTCGGTTATACGAGGGCATTCCTCAGAAGTTCATGCTGTCATCGAGCATCCGTTATCATCTGGTTCGGTATCTTCAGGAACAGGATCATGTAATTGACGCCGTTGAAGATGCACTGGATTGGATATCCTGCCGCGGGAAACCCTGTATTCCGGAAAGCCTGGAAAAAGATTTTTTTCTTCTGGTCGACTCCGTCATCGATCCGATCGAAGAGCTCAGCAAAATGGCGGAAGAGGCTGCTTCATTTTTCAAAACCGGCGCCAGAAAACAAAAAAACGCGATCAAGGAAATCATACGAAGCTTGCAAATGCAGGAAAATGACGCCGATATCGTGGAAGACAAGATCAAACACGAAATATTTCACAGCATAAAAGATCCCACCGAGATCTACTATCTGATACGTTTGGCTGAGACCATCGGCTCGATAGCCGATCACGCCGAAAACGCCGGAGACATCATGAGGGCCGTGCTTTCATAACGGCCTCGGGTGTCTCCGAAAAAAATTCCACCTGATAAACGCGCACTTCAATCCCGGGTTTGCGCCAGCAATCGCTCTCCAGACCGGCTTTTAAGCAAAGCTGCTGTAAAAAGAGCTCTTTATCAGGCAGCTGTTTCCAAACCTGCGGCAAAAATGTCGCCCGCTTCCACCCCCTGGACAGAATCACGCCGTGGACCGATGGAATCAGCTGCCGCTTCAGATCATTCTCATCTTTAAACGACAATATTTCCGGCAACGACAGGACACTGATCTCGATGTCAATATTCGAAAGCTCCTCCGCCGACAGGGGGGCAAATCGTGGGTCTTTAAAAGCCGCATTCCAGGCATTTTCCTCAATGCAATTGACCAGCGGCCTAACAGGCTCAATGGTTCCGATGCAGCCTCTGAGCGCGCCCTTTTTATGAAGGGTAACGAACGCGCCACGCTTTTCCGAAAGGTTTGGATAAATGTTTTCAGGCTTTTCGGCGGCCTGACCTTTATGCAGCGACGTCTTGATCACGAACCTGGCCAAATCAAGCAGATATCTTTTTTCCTGAGCGCTCAAGGAGGTCATCTGTTCTCCTTCACACGTTATTATTCATTCAGCCTACCGAAAAAAAGCCCACCACATATAAAGAAAAAAGGCCAGCCACGACAAAAAGCATAAACTATACTTCCACCATGCAATCGGCCTGGCGGCCATTCCAAATTTATCGATTGGCCCTACCCTCCGTTTGCATGATGTGCAACGTACAGCGCTGAGCGCAAGAGGCTCAAAACATTCAGAACATTTCTTGGTGGTATAAATGACGCCGGTTGTTCGGGATTTAAATATTTCCATACAAATGCCCTGTTATAAATCTTTTTATGGTTACATGTCCAAAAACCCGAGTACGCCCCTTAAAGCAAATCCTGCTCAATTCGAATGTCGCTCTTTTGTTTAAGCTGAACCAACCAGTCTGAAAATATCTTGGATTCTTTTTTCTGCAGCAATTGCTCCTTAATTTGATCTCTCAGGCTCTCCAGCTGGGAAGCATCCGGCTTCTTTCTCTCTCTGTAAGCGATCAGATAATACCCTTTGGCGCCCTTGATAACGGTTTCAGGATATCGGGATGCTTCCGTCAGCTTGAAGGCCGCTTCGGCAATCGCCGGCTCATATCCGATATTCGGGATCGGGTCGTTGCGCTTAAAATAACCCGCTTGAGTTGGTTTCAGATTATACTGCCTGCTTTGAGCATTCAATGGCTTGCCGGACTTGATGTCAGCCAAAAGCGTTTCGGCGTCCAGCCTTGCTTTTTCATCCCGCAACTGTGCGAGCAAATCGTTCTCCACCATCTCTTTGACCTCGGCAAGTTCGGGAATTCTTGAATCCTTGGTTTCGATTGCCTGCAAGAGATAATAACCGTCTTCCAGGTCCAGGATCTCGCTGATTGCATTGTCGTCCAGCGCAAAAGCTTCCGAACGGAAGCGCTCCAGATTCTTAATATTCAGGTTCGGACCTTTATCACGGGAGAAAAAATCGGTTGTTTCCACTGCGACATTACGGGTTTCGCCGATTTTGGAGAGATCATCGCCAACAAAAGAAGCATCATAGGCGTTTTCAGCGGCATCATAGGCAAGCGCACGGGACTTTTCAATCATTAGTTTCTGATTGATATCCTCCATCGCCTTTTCAAGGGGAACAACGGTCGCTTCATTCACTTTTTCCACCTTAATTATATGCCAGCCAAACTGCGTTAGGACCGGATCACTGATTTCACCCGGCTTCATCGAAAAAGCTTTTTCAGAAAAAGGCGCTACCATGTCCTGTCTTTTAAAGGTGCCCAGATAACCGCCGTTGTCCTTGCTTGGGCAATCGGAATATTTTTGAGCCAGTCCGGCAAAATTCTCCCCCTTCCTGGCCAGGTTCATCGCATCAATCGCCCGCTGACGGGCCTTCTCGGAAATTTCAGAACCCGCATTTTCATCCACCTGTATCAGGATATGACGGGCCTCGACGGTTTTGTCTTTTTTGTATGCTTCAATATTGGCATCATAAAAATTGCGGGCCTCATCTTCGTCGATCCTGACCTGTCCCCTGTAAGCATCCGGATCGAACCTCAGGTATCTCACTTTGATCTGCAGATCTGTTTTATAGTGTTCCTTATGCTCATTAAAATAGGCTTTTAATGCTTCATCCGATGACTCGACCCTACCATAACTTTCAGGATCAAACAAAACGAAATCGATATCGACCTCCGAATGGACCCAGTTGTACCACTCCGCCACTTCTTGCTCAGAAACTTTGACATTGGCGGCGATAAAGGCATGCAAACGCTCGATGAGCATCGTATCGCGCTGCGTTTCCTCAAAAGCCTCGGGAGTCGTCCTGTAATGGCTCAAAACCTTTTGATAAGTTCGAACATCGAATTGACCGGCCTGCTGAAAGGCTTTAATCTGCCCAATGGCGTCAATTAGTTCCTGCTCGGATATCCGGAGTTTTAACCTTTCAGCCTCCTGGGACATTAATGCCCGATCGATCAGCCGGCCCAAAGCCTGCTCCTTTACCTGGAGCGTCTTAATCAGATCCTCGGTCAAGGCATTGCCGAATCTCTGTTTCAGCTGTTCCATCAAATTATTGTATGCCTCCCGGTATTCTTCAAATGTAATGACATGACCGTTTACCATGGCAACGCGCCCTGCCCGCTGGGAACGGAAACTTCCAACCCCCCAGAAAACAAACACAACCACGATCGCACCCAAAAGAATTTTAATAAAAAAAGACCCGGCATTTTTTCTCATTGTTCTGAGCATATTCATTCCTCGATATCAGCACACAAGATTTATATTTTACCAAACGCGCCGCCGTAGAGCCTCATAATTTTCATTTCAATGATTATAAAAATCAGCTTGAAGTGCTCGAATACGCAAACAAAAGGTGGCAGGTGAATTCAGTTATTACCTGCAAAAAATGGGTTATAATATGAACCTGCCGTATTTTTGTCAACAGATTCAAACTAAGCGGGGAGTTTGGAGCGAGTCAGGAAGGTACCGCGAAGCGTTTGGGTGTTTGGAAAACTCTATGCAGATATTTTTATCCGGTCAATTCAAAGAAGAGGCCCAACAAAGCGGAGTTTATTTTCAAAATATCAATCAAGATGGCATTTTCCAATCTCGCCATAAAGCAGGCAGGGTCGTCAAACCGAATGAAACATGTTTCGGGGCATCTTGGCGACGTTTCTGGCTTCCACGCCCTGAATGCCGTATCGAAGTTCAAATCTGACCGGGTCCCCCTCGCCGATATGCAAAACGTCATAGGGGTGTACGTTGGAAATGTGGACATATATATCCTCTCCGTTTTCGGCCTTGATATGACCATAGCCGGCCTTGGGATTAAACCACTTGACGGTTCCTGTAAACATGGAAGACCTCCTTTTGAAAATCAAAACGTTGAATTTTTTTCAGCGGAATATACGGCGATCCGCTTCGACAATCGTTATCTTTATCCTTATTTCAGCGGTGTTTGTCCATAGGTGCGGAGCTTCAATTTGATGGGAAAAAATCCCGACAAACACATGAGCATGACTTCGGGGCGTCGTGAAAAAGCCCTGTCCCAATCCGGATGATTCAATCAGCGAATGCAGATTTCAGGGTTGTCAGACACCCGGAAAGATCTTTAGATTATTTTTTTATTGGAGTCTTTACGTGAGGCGGCCAACTGAACCGATCTGCGCACTTTTTTCACGGACCGGCTCAAGAGCGCTTTTCTGCTTGTCATTCCGGGCGGTCCGCTTCCGGCAGGCGTGCCGTATTTTTTGAATATTTCGGCTCCCGGGCCTGGCTGTGGCCTGGGCCGTTTTTACCGGATCTGGGAAAAACCGGCGCATCCTCTTGTTTGACACCCGGATCGCCCGCCGCGGCATTTCCGAACCGGTTGCGGTCCTGGCCCATGAAATGGGGCATTATCGAATGCGCCACACCCTTGTCCGCATGGTGACGGGAATCGGTCACGCCGGCGTTCTCCTGATCCTCCTGGTCGTCAAGATTTCCGATTTAAGACTTTTCGAGGCATTTTACATGACCCACGAATCCACCTACGCCGGGCTGGTGTTTTTTTCGATCCTGTCCGGGCAGGTCAATTTTTTTATCGGCGTGGCCATGAACTGGATGTCCCGCAGGCAGGAGTATGCGGCGGATTATTTCGCCGCCCGCACCACCGGGGATTCAAAGTCGCTGACAGGCGCCCTGAAAAAACTTTCCGTGGACAACCTGAGCCATCTCGAGCCCCACGAATTTTACGTGGCCCCGAACTATTCCCACCCTCCGGTGCCGTCCCGCGTTCAGCCGCTGGAACGCGTGGAAACTTCAGAGCTTGAGCAGGCGGGCTGCGTTTAGCCCCAGAATCCGCGCCTGTTCCATCGAAGAAAGGCCGCTTTGTTGAATCTGGCTGAGGTATTTTTCCGGGCCGATCAGCGGGAAATCGCTTCCGAACAGGATTTTTTCGGAACCTGCGACGAATGCGGCGGCAGAAAAAATCGCCGGATCGTAAAGATACGGGGAGGCCGCCGTATCAAAATAGACGTTTTTCAGCGCCGATTTCGCCTCGTTTTTCAGAAGATGATAAAATAAAAGCCCTCCGCCCCAGTGCGCCAGGATGAGGGTGTTATCGGCAAAGCGCTTCACGAGGCTGTAGATCTGGGCCAGGGTCATCGGGGCTTTTCCAGGATAGTTCCGTCCCACCGGCTCGTTGGTGTGAATCAGCATCGGCAGGTTCCGCAACCGGCAAAGTTCCATCAATGGAGCAAGGCTTGTCAATTCGGGCGAATCCAGTCCGCTGTCGTAAAAAGCCAGTTCTCCGATTCCCGAAAGACCGGCATCCAGACAGCGGCATGCCTCCTTCACCGCATCGGGGCAACGGGGATCTATGCAGCAGAACCCGGTCAGCCGGTCCGGATATTTTTGAACCATTTCAATGATGTAATCGTTGTGCATGCTCAGAATTCCCGAATCCCGCCAGGGAAAACCGAAAACGACGGACCGGTTGACGCCGTGAGCGTTCATGGAGTCCAGAAGCGCATCGACCCCGGCCATGGGCGCTTTCGAATGGCCGTACAGGAGCCGGAAGCACGGATCCTGAAAATAATTCTCACGGCTCTCTCGAATGGCTTTTGGAAAAAGATGGGCGTGAAAGTCGATGATCACGGCAGGCTCCACTTGTAATATTCAGCGATCATGGTAAAAAACCTCAGGTGAAATTCAGACTATACGAGATGGGATTCTTTTTCAACCTCAGGAGGTGGATATGACGTATTTCGATGCGCCGGGTCTGGAAAATACCGAAAAAACCCTGCAACTGGCCGCTGAAAGGGCAAAGCTTCAGGGAATTGCCGAGATGGTGGTGGCAACGACCAGCGGACGGACCGCCTTCAAGGCTCTGGAGATATGCAAGGCGCTCAAAATTGTTGCGGTTACCTATCATTGCGGGTTTGATGAGCCTTTCAAGCCGGTAATGCCCGAGGACGTTCGAAAGGATCTCGAATCCAGGGGCGTCCGCGTCGTGTCGGCCACCCATGCGCTTTCCGGAGTGGAGCGTTCGGTTTTCAACAAATACTCGGGTTCATGCCCGGTGCTGCTGATAGCCGACACCCTGAGGCTTTTCGGCCAGGGAACCAAGGTGGCCGTGGAAATTTCCATCATGGCGGCGGATGCGGGGGCTCTGAGCGGAAAGGACATCGTATCGGTCGCGGGAAGCGCTCACGGGGCGGATACGGCCCTGGTGATCAAACCGGCGCATCAAAGCGGATTGTTTGATCTCAGAATCCGGGAAATCATCTGCAAACCGCGGAATTTTTAGTTCTCATGTTTATGATTGCCGGCATTTCGCCGAAAACAAAGATTCTGGAGCAGGCTCCAAGAACTTGCCCGGCCTGCGGCCTGGCCCAGGCTCGTCTGTGCCGCATCGACCATTACCTGAACCTGTTTTTCATTCCCATCCTGAGGGTCAAGACCGGCCGGCCGGTTCTGGTCTGCAGCCAGTGCGGCCATGCCGGCGATTCGAACGCGTCTGTTCCGGAAAATGCCGCAAGTTTTGCTCAAACCAGGTGCCGAGGCTGCGGCCGGATTCTTGAAAAAGAATTTCGATTCTGTCCGTACTGCGGAAAACCGGTATGAAGGAAAATGCTTGCCCGAATCTTCAGCGTCATGTGGTCCTCATCGCCCCGGAGGTGCACTGGAATACGGGAAACATCGGCCGGACCTGTCTGGGCGCCGGCGTTTTTCTGCATCTGATCAAACCGCTGGGATTTTCCCTGGAAAGCCGTCAGGTCAAGCGGGCCGGTCTGGACTACTGGCCTCAGGTGAAGCTATGCGTATGGGAGGGTTTCAGCGAATTGACTCAGGCTTTAGCCCCGAAGCCCGACGAGGTGGCGCTGATCACCAAAAGCGGGAAAAAGCTCTTCTGGAATCTTCCACGCACAAATCGCCTTTTTCTGGTGTTCGGATCCGAAACCAGGGGCATTCCCGCCGAAATTCTCGACCGGTACGCGTCTTGCACCTACCGGATTCCGATCCGCGATGCGATCCGGTGCCTGAACCTTTCGACGGCTGTCGGAATTGTCCTTTATGAGAGCCTGAGACCGGAATTTCAAGACGCATGATTGCCGAATCAAGCGCTCAAGAAAATTCACTGTCGCCGGGAAAATGATAAAACAGCTTTCCGAAGCCGTTTTTCCGCCTGAATCACCTGAAGCTGGCGGGTCAGATCCGCGATTTCCCGCTGCCAGAATCCCGGTTTTCCCCAGTCCGGAAAGGTTTCCCGGAAGCGGTAGTCGTCCTTCTGCCGGCCGCACCAGGCCAGAAAATAGATCATGCGCATGGCCCTCAGCGGTTCGATGAGCCGAAGGCTGGTCGCATCAAACGCCCGGAACTGTTCGTAGCCCTTCAGAATCAGGTCGATCTCCCGGCGGCACTCCTGTGCCCGGGAAGGCAGCAGCAGCCAGATATCCTGAATCGGGGGACCGATCATCATATCGTCAAAATCGATGATTCGCAGACCCTCGTCGGGATGTTCCAGAAGATTGCCCCGGTGGCAGTCCCCATGAAGCCGGATGAACTCCGAACGGGAAAAAAGTTCCGAGATTTCATCGAGAATTCCGTTGCCGATATCTCGAAACGAGGCCTTCATCTGAGGCGGCATCAGATCGCCGCAGGTCAGCAGGCGGATGTCTTCCGCCGTCGAGACTTTGGGGTCCAGGCGCACTCTATGAAAGGCCTTTCGCCTTGCGCCGGCGACGTGAATCCTGGCCGCAAGCCTTCCGAGCCGGGCCCAGTCCTCATCGCAGGTAATTTCAAACTGCCGGCCGAGCCGTTTCGGATAAACGGCAAAATACACTCCCTCGACCGCGTCGAGAGTTCTTCCGTTCAACAGGCGGGTCGGCGGCACCACGGGGATCTCGTCCGCCGCGCAGTCCAGCACAAAATCGTGTTCTTCCTGCAAGGCGGCCTGTGTCCACCGGCCCGGCCGGTAAAACTTGGCGATCAACCGGCCTTTGTCCTTATCCTGAAGTTCGTAAACCCGGTTGATATAACTGGGCAGCGGATAGATCAGTCCGCTGAGGATTTTTCCGGTTGCTTTTTCCACGGACCGAAAAATCAATTCCGGCGTCAGAACGTCGAAGGCTGATTTTCGGACTGTATTTTCAGTCTCTTCAGTGAAGGGCATCATCGCATATCTTCAATCCGGCTTCGAAATTGTCCCGGCTGCGGGCTTTCAATGCATCAAAGCCGGTAAAAAGGTAATCAGCCAGGGAAAGGCCATCAATAAAAGGATGCACAGGATATAGGCCGGCAGGAAGAAAACCACTCCGCGGAAAACCGCTTCCAGAGAAACGTCTCTGGCCATGGCGGCGACCACATAGGTGGTGGCGCCCACGGGCGGGGTGACGGCGCCCAGGGTCGTGATCACCGTGATGACCACGGCAAACCAGAGCGGATCATACCCGAGCTCGACGGCGACGGGGAAAAAGATCGGAATGGTGATCATCAAAAGGGCCAGCGCATCCATGATCGCTCCGCCCAGAATGTAAATGCCGAATATCACCAGCATGATGGCGGCCTTGGAAAAGGGGAGCCCCACCACCCAAGAGGCGATATCGTAAGGAACGCGGGTAACGGCCAGAAAGCGGCCGAAGATCACGGCCCCCGTCACGATGAAGATCACCATGCACGAGATTCGCAGCGTATCGTTGATGGCTGCGGAAAACACTTTCCATGTCAGTTTTCCCTGAAGCGCGGTAATGCAAACCGCCAGAAATGCGCCCGCGGCGCCGGCTTCCGATGGAGTAAAAATGCCCGTGTACAACCCGAGCATGACCAGCAGAAACAGAACCGCCATTTCATAGGCGCCGGCAAGTGACCGGATCTTCTCCTTCCAGGAACTGGGGGGGGCCACCGGACCCCAATCCGGGTGGAAACAGCACAGACACCAGATCGTGATCATCAGCAAGCCCGCCAGAAGAAGACCGGCGCTGACGCCTCCGTAAAACAGCCTGGCGATGGACTGCTCGGTGGACAGCCCGATGACGATCAGAACCACGCTGGGGGGAATCACCACGCCCAGCGTGGATCCGCAGGCAACCGCTCCGGTGCTTAGTTTCGGATTGTACCGGTATTTTTTCATTTCCGGCAGGGCCACGGTCGACATGGTGGCGGCGGTGGCGGCGTTGGAGCCGCATATGGCGGAAAAGGCGGCGCAGGCGAGTACCGTAGCCATGGCAATGCCTCCCCGAATATGGCCGACCCATTTGTGGGCGCATCTGTAAAGCTTCTCGTTGACCCCGGAATAATAGGCGATCTGGCCCATGAAGATAAACATGGGTATGACGGTGAATCCATAATGGGAAAAGGTGGACCAGATCGCCGATCCGGTCATGTTGATGCTCGCCTTAAAGCTCACGATATAGGAAAATCCCAGGAAACCGACAACACCCATGGCCAATCCGACCGGAATCGCCAGTAAGAAAATCGCGGCCAGCAGCGCCAGTATGCCGAGAATGCCGATCGCAGCCAGACTCATCGGCCACCTTCCTTGTCCGGTAAAACCTCCTTGATAAAATCCGTGAACAGGACCAGCATCATATCCGCACACCCCAGAGCCACGGCAAAGGTGAAGGGATAGTAAATAATGCGCAGCGTTTCCGTCACCTCGCCGCTGGAGAAAAGGATGGCGCCGATTTTGACGACCTGCCAGCCAAGGATCGCAAAAAATGCCAGACCGATCAGATTCGCCAGCGCGCGGAGCATTCTTTGAATGTTTACGGGAAATGTATTGACCAGCACATCGGCGCATACATGGCCTTTTTGGCGCTGAGTCGGCCCCAGGGCAAAGGCCGTGACCACGGCGCCGAAAAGACCCATCAATTCAAAGGCGCCCTGAACGGGAACCCAGGTCAACCGGAACAGAATGTTCGCGCATGTCAGAACGATCATGCCGACCAGACAGGCGCCGCCGATAAAAACCAGAGAGCGGTTGGCGTGAGCATTGATTTTATCCAGAAAGGCAATCATTGAAATTTCCATGAATTTTCAACCCATTCAGGATGGGCATTGAGTTTACTTGGCATTGTATTTTTGAATCAGCGCATGAATATCATCGACAACCGCCTGCCCGGGAATCCCTTTGGCCTGGGCTTCCTGAATCCAGGTGTTGATCATGGGCGTGAGCAGCGCCTGGCTTTGGGCCTGATCCGCTTCGGAGAACTGTGTAAATACGACCTGGTGTTGCGTTTTGGACCACTCAACCGCTTCCCGGACATGATCGTCCATGTAGGTTCCGGTCCATTCGGACTGCTCTAAAGAAAGGTCGTTCATGACCTTCTGAATTTCGGGCGGCAGTGAATTCCAGCGTTCCAGATTCATGACCACGGCAAATGGATACACCACCGTCTCAGTCAGGGTGACATAACGGCAGACCTCGGCGAACTGGTAATCCTTCATGACTTCCAGAGAAGAAAACAATCCCTGGACCACCCCCCGCTGAAGCGCTTCGGGAGTGGATGACATGGGCATGCCCACCTGGTTGGCACCCCAGAGCTTGATAATTTCTGCGGCGCCGCCGGACGCCCGGATATTCATGCCTTTTAAGTCAGCCAGGCTTTGGACCGGTTTTCGGGACATGATGTTCGAAGGGGCCGTGGTGAACATAGTCAGCACCTTGACCTTGGAAAAGGCATCAGGATTGTATTTCTGATAAAGCTCCCAGAGCACAAGGCTCCCGACCCTGGCGTTGGGCACGCCCAGGGGCAGACCCATTGCGTTGGTCAGAACAAACCGGCCGGGCTGATAGGCCATGCACAGGTTTCCGATATCGGCCTGACCGGCAATAACGCCGTCCATCATGTCCTTGGCGTCCAGAAGCGTGCCGCCGGGAAAGGTATTGATGACGACCTTTCCCGCGGTTCGCTTTTCGACCTCTGTTTTCCAGCGTTCCATCTGAACGCAGGGGAATGTGGTGGCCGCGGGGAAATTCGCGTAGCTCAGACTGATGGTTTCTGCGTGTGCAGGTGTTTGCGGCAACACCGTGCATGCGAAGATGGCCGCCAGCAGTACGAATGTCATTCTGAAAGCATTTTGTTTCATAACAATCCTCCTTAAAAGCGGTTGACGTCCATAACCATAAAAAAAAGGCCGGGTCAGAAGAACCCCAGCCTTGAAACCGAAAAAGCCGTAAGCTGCTTCCGCCTTGCATTGCGAAACCGCCCACGGCTCTGAATATTTTGTTCAGGGGTGAGCAGGCCTCAAAAGCCGCGCCACCACCAGTAGTATTTTTGCCTTTCCGCATTCATGATTCGCTGAATCTCCACTGTAAAGCTGATTTCTTTTCGAAATTATTAATCAAAGAAATTTCTGTTTGTCAAGAATTTATGTTTCCTCTTGAACCCTCCGGCTGCATTCATGAGTCGTTTTGAGGAATCCAGATGATTTTGCGTTCCCAACGAATTTCTCAAGAACGGCGGAGACAATGACGCTACCTGTTATGAAGGCTGATCAGATAGACGGCGATAGCGGATTCCTGCTGCTCGAAGTCATGTGTTTCATCCCAGTTCCAGTCAAAAGTCACCCCGTACTCGGAATGTTTACCGTGCGCCATTCGGTAGGATATCCGGCCGACCAGTTTAAGCGGGGCGTCTCTGGTGGGCAGCGTGAACCTCAATGTGATCCGATCCGGGCAGGCCATAGCGTCGGCGAGTTCGGGTTCAACGCCCAGAATCATTCCCGTGGTGGTGATGTGGATGATCTGAGCGGTTCCGGAACCGCCTTCCCATGTCAGTTCGACCTTAATCGGGGCATGTGGATCGACAAGCTTTCCGCAGGCTTTCTGGCGAACAAACTGGTTGCGGAAAGAAGAAGGCAGCGATTCCATAAACTTACAGGGTTCGGCAAAGAAAAATTGGCAATGCCGTTTTTTCCCGATTTCAAAGACCGCGTTTACTCTGGCATCGGCCCGCAGATGAGCGGTAGGCTCGGAAAGCGGAGTGAATTCAAGCTGGACCGACTCATTCAGGGAAAGATCGGAAATCTTGTTCGCCGGGAAACAAACCACCGCCCCTTCGGAACTGATGCACAACAATTCTCCGTCGACGTGGTCGCCGCCGGAAAGAATCAGATCCACCTGAACACAATCCGACAGGCCAACCGGGGGCGAGGGCTTCGCGTGTTTTTGTCTTTGAAACAGTTTTTTAAACATGGAACGCTTCCGAATATTTTTCAGCGCGATGAAGATCGAATCGCCTTTCTTCTATTGCTTAACACAGTTGATTTTCAGCGGTCAATTCTTAAGCACGCATCAAAACGCGCAACAATCTTGACATGGTTTTTGCTTCTTGTATATCTATACGATCGCTGTTTGGCAGCGCCATGCCATTTCAGATCGATTACACCGGGAAAGTATGAATCATGAAAAAAATCATGGAAGATTCCCTGTTTCGCGGTTTGCTCCAGTCCGAGGACGGAATTATCACCGAGGTTGTGGAATCCAATACGGAAACCATCACCTTCCGGACGGCCTTCAGGGTTTCGAATATTCTGATCCACAGGCTCAAGACTCAGCCTCAGAATCTGATCTTCAGCGAAAGGTCGCGGATCGCCCGGCTGGGAATTCAGATCGAATGCCCATCTCCCCAGGCGGACTGCCTTGAGAAGGACATTCTCACCCTGACGCTGACAGCCTCATCGGAGATTCCGGGTTACCCGGGCCTGTATGCATTTAAGGATTTTTTCACCACCGGTCTTGCCGTAGGCCGCCTGGTGTTCTGCGATCCGGAGGCCATGTTGACCTCCGACGAGGTTCTTGAGGCCATTGAGCGGGCCGAGATCAAGCTGCCCGCATCCACGACGATTTCCAGCGACGGAAGCATTCTGATCGCCCCGCACCGGGCGGTGTGCAAACTCAGGGAACCTCTGAGCCAGGAAATGCTGGGCCGAATCCTGTTCAAGGAAAACGGCAGGGAGATTCTCAATCGCTATCAGATCAAGGAAAAAGTATCGGCACTGACCATTCCTCCGGGCCAGGGGGTGATTACCACCTGTTCCATGTTTCTCAACGAACATTACGTCGTGCTTCAGGCCGGATCCGAACTCGGCAGGCATCTTCCGGCAACCATTCTGGATCCGATCAAAACGCGAGGGATCGGAATCTATCTGGAAATCGTCAACCGGAGCAAACATCCCATCGTCAACCCGCTCATTTCGGCCAGGATTTACCGGGCGCCAAAGCCTGAGTTCCTTGAAAGGGGAGAAAACACATTCAGAAGCACACCGCTCTATACATATGATGAAATGCGCTGGTTTGAAAATCGCTTGAACGAAGTCGAATCCGACACCTGTCCTTTTCTGGCCAAGCCGGCGGCCATCGTTCGTCGTCAGCCCAAGGCCCTGGCGAAAGCCGAGATATATGTGAACGGCCCGGACACACAGTGTACGGTCAGCCGGCCGGTCTGCGCGCTTCAGCGCCGGATTTTCACACGCAACAGTTCCTGCGCCCAGGTGTTTGCCACATCCAAAATCGCCAGAGCGCTGAACGGTGAATCGGTGAGTCTGGCGTTGAAATATTTCCCCAATATCATCGAGCACCGGGATATCATCAATCTGGCCTGCAATGGAACCAACCAGATCGAATCCTTTTATTTTTTCGAGCCCTCTCGGGAGCACGGACAGTTTCTTTCCCAGTTGGATCACAACCGGCTGCAGGATTACCATGACTTCGGCATCGATGTGTTCTGGGTTTCACGCCTGAACAGCCGCCTGATGGTTCATGCAATGCGCGACGGTAAAGGTTATTTCGTAACACCCGAACGCCTGACCGATTTCCACAAGTCCATGCTGTTTGCCTTTTTCGGTTCCAATCTGGAACTTTCCGAGGCAGGGGTCCGGCGTCTGGATGATCTGATTGAATCTCTGGTGGACTACTGGGGGCAGAACATCGGAATCGTTACCGGCGGCGGCAGTGGCGTGATGGAGCACGTCAACACCCTGGCGCGAAAGCATGGAATCCTGTCCGGCGCCAACTATCTGGATATTACCGATCAGCCCATGACCACGGATGTGGATTTCTGCCAGGTTTTTCAAGCCACCTGCCGCCACAGCCGGCAGAAATGGTTTGAGGTGGCCTCTTTCCCCATCTTCAACATCGGCGGCATCGGCTCGCTGGAGGAACTGGGCATTACCCTGTGCAATATGAAGCTTGCGATTATGGATCGCGTTCCGGTGATTCTTTTTGACACCGAGGGCGAGGGCGAATACTGGCGCGGTCTGCACACCCAGATTCGGGATATGATCCGGTCTCATCGCGCACCCGAATGGATCGCGGACAACATCATCATCACCGGAGACCCCGATGTGGTCATCAATGCGTACCGGAATCGTCTTCAACTGTTTTAGCCGCCGCAAATGCCGGCTTGCGGCAAGCGGTCTGTATTCGTGGCGATTCAGCGGGAAGGCAGCGGCTCATCTGGATTGACGCCGTATTTTCTTTTCCGGGCCTTGCCCCAGGAACACCCTCCGCCGGTAAGAAAAAGCTCCGCTTTCTGCAAAAACGCAGCAAAGGGGTTTCCTTCCCTCGCTTTGCGGCAGATTGGGCAACCGTATTCGCAGTAGTCCGGATCATTCGGGTCGTTCCGGGGCATTTTCCAGCCATGCCATCCGTATGTTTTCAAATTCAGGATTCCTTTTTGACAGTCTTCAGGCCCCTTACCCACCTTTATTGGCAATGGATCGCGCAGGAAGGCTGTGTGAAATATTTTCCGGCAAACGGGCCGGAGGAAAGGTGCCCGCTTGAGGGCATCAGGGAAGCGATGCCTTTGGGCCGAAAAGCATTTTGCCGCACAGCCTCAGATCATAACCTTCTGGAAAGCCGCGGGTCAGATCGGCAAAGGCTTTGGAGTTGAGCATTTCAATGAACTGCTGCACGCCGGGCTCAAAGAACCGGTCCTTGGAAATCAGCAGATCGTAGCGTTCCCAGCAAACCGGAATGAAGCCCAGACCCAGCATCGCGGCAGCGGCACGGATGCCTAAAGCCGCGTCCGCACGGTCGGCCAGAATCTCAAGTCCTGCATCCAGATGGGTGAAAAATTCGTTTTCATATCCGGAAATACGATCGACGGAAATTTCGTTTTTTCTGAGTTCCTGGTCGAGCAGAAGGCGGGTTCCGGTTCCGAGGGGCCGGTTGGCGATATGCATTCCCGGTTTGGAAAGATCGGAAATTTTCAAAATATTTTTCGGATTGCCCCGCCCGACCATCAGGCCCTGTTCTCTGCGGCTGAAATTGATCACCGCCGGCAGTATCTCAAGCTCCCGGTGTGCAAAATCAAAATTGTATTCTCCGGAATTTTCCTCGACCAGATGGCTTGAGGCGATATGACAGCGTTTTTGGCGAAGGGCCTTGAATCCGCCCATGCTTCCCGTGCATCCGAAAACCGCCGTATAATCGCCGGAAAGCGTGTTGAACAGGGATATGGCTCTTTCCAGAAGCGGATCATGGCTGCCGATAATGACGAGCAACCCGTGATTTTCAGGCATCTGACGGGAAGTGGGGTAATTGCTGGTGTTTACCTCGATCCACTGTTCGACAAGATGCTGGGGGAAAATCCACTTTCCCGTAATTTTGGTGGCAGGCAGTTTCTTTTCGGATATCAGGGTGTAAACCATCTTTTCGTTTACACCTAAAAATTGGGCGACCTCTTTGGTGGAAAGCAGCTTTTGCATATGAAATTGGGTATGTTGATTTTATGTTGGAAATAAGCTTTTTATAGGTATCTTATAGAAAACTTCGCGGGGGAAGTCAACAGATGCCGGTAAACCGAAACAATGTCTCAACATCCAACGAATCGAATCCACACCGCGGTTGCAATCTCCTCTGGGCGGGCGGGTGGTTTCAGAAAGGCCGCGGCAGAAACAGACAGCCGTAAAAATCACCGCCGAATTGATTTCACCATTTTGAATGCGGGAAATTTCTTGACAATTTTTAATAAGTTATTGTAGGTGTTTAATCAATGCAAGCGGCCCTATGGGCCTTAATCGGGAAGACGGTGAGAATCCGTCGCGGACCCGCCGCCGTAACCGGGAACGAACGTCGCAAGCACGTCACTGTCTGAAAGGATGGGAAGACGCGACCAGTAGGATGATCCGGAAGCCGGAAGACCTGCTCGCAGCCAGTTTTTGGCTTTGCCTTTCGCGGTAAAGGGGCACGGCTTTTCGACCGAGGATTAAAAACGGCATCCCCGGACCTGTTCTGTCAGGTCCGGGGATTTTTTTTGGCAGCCGGAGTTTTGAAACTTTGCAAGCGGAAATGATCGGTATCTTCAGCGAGTCACCTCTGACGGAACCTGAGCGGGCCTGTCAAGGGAAACCCGCTCCTGCAGGGCGGACAGAACACAAACCACATTAAAGAAAGGAGCAATTCAAATGTCTGAAATTCGTGATCGGATCTTCGAGGTTTCCAGTATGGGAAGGCTTTATCGTAAAAGCCTGTACATGTTTGCCTGTTATCTGGAGGACAATAAGGGCAATAAGATCAACCTGGACAGGCTGGCTGTTGATCAGCCCTTTTTTGTGTTTTTTAAAAGTGGAACCGGCTTAATGCGCACATCGGCGGTAAGGGTCGTTTAAGCGGGTTTTCAAAGTCCTCAAACAGGATCGGAAACAGGGCGGGGCAAGGGATTCAAAGGTAATTCATTGAATAGATAAACCATCGAAACCCTTGCCCCGATACCTGAAAGGGTGCTGGAAAACAGGAATCAGGTCGTCAGGCAAAGCGCGCCAATACGGCAAGCGCAGCATCTTCAAGCATAAGTGAGCATTGGCGAGAGGCGACACAGCATGACGGCCTCAGGCGCAGTTTTTCAACAGCCTGCCAAATCGGGTATGAGCTCTCTGAAACAACAAAAACGCATACATTTCCTTCTCAAAATAAAACGAATCGACCTTTGCATTTAATGCTTGCCAATGCCCGCCATATGGTATAGAGACAAAAAAATTGCGGAACTTCCGCAATAAACAGGAATTCTGAACCCTCTGCTCCAAGCTGTATTCACATTCAAGTTTGCATTGCGTTGTTTGCGTTTCATTCAAAAACTCCTGTATTCACAGGCGTACCATGGAACCGCAAAAGCTCACTAAAAGGCCATCGGGCGCTTACGCGGCCGTTTTTCTGCGGATGGCTGCATGCAGAGGTCGGTGTGTACTACGGAAACAATCAGTCAAAACAGAGAAAGATTCATGGACGAAGCCAAAAGAAAAGAGATTGAAGCCAGATTGTACCAAATGCTTTCACAGATCGATCAGGACAAAAAAGACAGGTCGCCCTCCGAAAACGAAACCTGCGGCGCCAGAGTCATTCGACGGCGCAAGGGCGATCCGGATTTGCATATCGCCTGAAAAAATCTTCGAGAATTATCTGCAATTCTTGATCGACCGCTGACGGAAGCGGGAATCCTTCTCGTTCAACCACCGGCGTAAAAAACGGCGCAGCCTTGTTCTCAAGCAAAGGACCGAAGACCGTGGTGGCGGTTTTGCCTTTTCGGCCTTTGACCTTGCGTTGAATCCTGCCCCCGTCGTCGTCAACCAGCCTGTTTCGCGGGGCTTTGACAGCATTTCGGATTTTTGCCGTTTTTGATCAGGTTTCGGTGGAATTTACACCGCCGGCTTTTATTGAAAACGCGCGGAACCGACCGGCCTCATGCGTATTGCCCTGGGCCTCGTAAATCCGGCTGATCCGGTCATAGTACTGCCCCGCTTTGTCCGGGGCCTCCCGGACAAGGGAAAGGTAGCATTCCAGTATCTCAGCGCCATGCATGCCGGCCGCAAAACACAGCTCCGCATATCGATGCTTGATTTCAGAATCGATCGGTGTACGGCAGTTTTTGTATCGGCCGAGGATTTCCTTGTAGATTCCGCGAGCCATATCCGGATCCCCGAGGATTTCACAGATTTTGGCAAGTTCGCGGGAGACGGCCAGGTTCCAGCCGTAGGTTTTCAGAAATCTGGAATAATAATTCCGGGCTTGTTCATAATTTCCGGCGCGGCAGAGCGTTTCGCCCTTCAGAAGCGAAACAGCAGCGGATTCGGAAAATTCATCCGGTACGGAGGCAAGCAGGGCGTCTGCCTGTTGAAAATCCCTTTGTTCCCAGAAGATTTCGCACAGAAGCTGATATGCGGGCAGGGCTTCAGGATGGCGCTTCAGAAAGCCTTCGAGCAGCTGCCGGGCTTCGTGAATACGGTTTAGATTCAGGTAGGCGGTGGCCAGTTCCAAAGGAACGTAGCTGTCCGGATGCGGATTCTGCTCCATGGCGCGCACAAGGTTCTCCGCGGCGGCCTCAAAATCACCGAGGTTCAGTGCGACATACCCGGCTTTAAAGTCTTCTCCGTAGTGCAGATAGGTATCGCGCACCTTTTCGGGCAAGGTGCTGCACAACGCAAGAAAATATTCATCGTCCGAGGTCTGTTCCGCGCCTTCTTCTTCAGATGCATAAGAAAGATCCGGCAATTCTTCATCCATCTGCCGGGCCCGCAACAGTTCCATCTGGCGGAGCCGTTCTTCCAGTTCCTTTTTGAAGAGCGCATCCGTGGTGAGCTCCCATGCCAGGGCAAGCAGATTCCGGGCCTCGTCCGGATAGCCGTTTTCCGCAAAATCTTCCGCGTTCTGCCGATGCTCCCTGGCCAAGGCTTCCCTGGTCTGATGAATCTTGTCGCGTATCCTGCTCAAATCGGCGGAATCAGGCTCCGGACATTTTTCAAGTTTGTCCAGTGCGCGCTCGTACGTCTGTTTGGCCTGGCCCCAGGCTTTGGCTTCAAACAGGGCATCGCCCTTTTGCTCCAGTTTTTCGGCGGACGGGCCGGAAAATATTCTAAAAAGAGGCATCATTTTAATTTCCTTTGAAAAATAGTGACACACCCATAATACCTTTCATATCATCTTCCAGAGGCCATGGGAATATGATTCGATATCAAGCATATGACGATGTTTATGCGTGGGGTGAGAGCATATTTCAGGAAATGAGCGGAGAAAACCCTTTCGGAGTGTAACCATTCCATCAAAACTTTCGACTTGACTGCTGGTAAAGCTGTTTGCTTCTGAATGGAAAAGCGGATCAATCACGAGCGCGGATAGAGAATCATGGATCATACCACAATGCCGGAAAACCCTGCGTCAACGGAAAAAGCCGCCCCGGCGACAGGAAAACGAAATACGTACAGCGGCGCTTTCAAGGCGAAGGTCGTATCGGAATTCATCAATAAAAAGGGGCGCCTCAAAGAGCTGGCCGAACATTATCAGCTCCACCCCAATCAGATCAAGAACTGGAAATCGATTTTACTGAAACGGGCGGTCGATATTCTTGAGGATAAGCGGCGAAGCAAGGCATGATGGATCATCCTTATTGCGAGCCGCGGGCAAGGGGACGACTTATGGAGCATGTTCCGTTTTTTCGAGCTCTTTATGGCCGAAAATCCGCATTCCCTTGTGTTTTACGTCTTCGACGGCAAGATACAGGCAGGGGACGAGCACCAGTGAGATCACCGTCGCAAACAGGATGCCGAAGCCCAGGGAAATGGCCATGGGAATCATGAAGCGCGCCTGACGAGAGGTCTCGAAGATCATCGGCGCAAGACCGCCGAAGGTGGTCAGGGTGGTAAGCAGAATGGGCCGGAAGCGCTGGATTCCGGCGGCATTTATGGCCTCGCCGGGAGATGCGCCCAGTCTGCGCATCCGGTTGGCAAAATCGATCAGCACCAGAGAGTCGTTGACCACCACTCCGGACAGGGCCACGACGCCGAACATGCTCATCACGCTGAGACCGTATCCCATCAGAAGGTGTCCCAGAACCGCTCCGACGATTCCAAAAGGAATGCTGATCATGACGATGGCCGGCTGAACGTAGCTTCTGAACGGAACGGCCAGAAGCGCGTACATGATCAGCAGGGCCATCATCAGGCCCGTCAGCAGGCTCTGCATGCTTTCAGCCATGTCGGCCTGCCGGCCTTCAAAGCTGTAGCTCAGTCCCTGATATCGGCGGGTCAGATCGGGCAGGGCCTCTTTCTCAAGGGCTTTGACGACCCATGCCGCCTGGCTGGGCGGATCCACATCCCCTTCCACCGTAATGACACGCCGCCCGTTTCTGCGGTTGATTTCGGTGTAAGCCCGGCCCCGGCTGACCTCAAAGGCTTCCGGCAGGGGAATCTCTTCGCCGTTGGGCGCTTTAAGCATCAGCGTTTCCACGTGGTATTCCGATATCCGCTCTTTTTCCGGCAGCCGCGCCATAACCTTGACCTCGTTACGACCGCGCTGCTGACGAAGCGCTTCGGCGCCGTAAAAGGAATTGCGTATCTGCCGGGCCGCTTCCCGGGACGTCAGTCCCAGTGCCCGCCCTTCGGGTCGGACAATGAAATTCAGCTGCTGTTTTCCCGGAGAAAATCCATCGTCGATGTCCTTGACGTTGGCAAAATGATCCAGGGTTTGCGCGAGGTCCACGCCTGACTGTTCCAGAACGGTCAGGTCACGGTGGGCCAGTTCAATGGTCAGGGCCTTGCCGGATCCAGGGCCTCCGCGGTCGGACTGCAGAGCGATATTCTCAAGTCCTGAAATTTCTCCCGCCTTCTGGCGCCAGAGTTCGATGAAACGGGCTGTTCCGATGGGGCGGATTCCCGGGTCGGTCAGATACACTCTGACCTGAAGGCAATGGCCGCCCGAGGCGCCGGTGGAGGATTTGCCGATTTCCGAATAGATTCCTTCCACCAGCGTATCTCCGCCGTTTTCGTCGGCCACCATTCGGGCTGCCTGCACGAGGCGGTCCTGAACGGCCCGGGTTTTTGACACCGGCGAACCATAAGGGAGCGATGCTTCTGCAAACGCATAGTCCGATTCAACGCGGGGCATGAGGGTCATGCCCATCCGTCCGCTCTGAACGAATCCGACGACCAGCAGCAGAACCACACAGCCGGCGGACAATGTCGTGTAGCGGTTTCGAAGCGCAAAATTCAGAAAAGGACCATAGCGGCGGCGAACCAGCAGGGAGAAGCCTTCGCTGAAATGCTGCTGCCGCAGATGGAGCCATTTTCTGAACCCCTTCAGACTGCGCCGGTGATCGTGGGCCAGGTGCGCGGGCAGCACCAGAAGACTTTCCACGAGCGAGATGACAAAAACCGTGATGACCACCAGCGGTATGGCCTTGAAAACCTTTCCCATGTCGCCCGGCACAAAGGCCAACGGTAAAAAGGCGGCGATGTTGGTCAGAATACTGAAGGTCACCGGCATGGCCACTTCCCGCGCTCCCCGGATGGAGGCCGCCAGAAAAGGCATCCCCGCCTGCCGGTAGTGGTAGATGTTCTCCCCCACGACAATGGCATCGTCCACCACGATTCCCAGGGCGATGATAAAGGCGAACATGGACATCATGTTGATGCTCACTCCCAGTGCCGGCAGAAAAAGCAGGGAGCCCAGAAAGGATATGGGAATGCCCAGGGCCACCCAGAAAGCCAGGCGGAGCTCCAGGAAAAATCCGAGAAGAATGAACACCAGCCCGAGGCCCACGTAGCCGTTGGTCATCAGAAGGTTCAGCCGCTGGCGGTAGACCTCGGAGCGGTCGTTCCGGGATTCAACAAAAATTCCCGGCGCCAGACTCGGTCGGATCCGGTCCAGGTAATGGTTCACGGTCTTGGAAACGGCAATCGGCGTCTGTTCGCCCACCCGGTAAACATCCACCATTACGGCGGGCTTGCCGTTATAGGAAGCCTGGTAATCACTGTCCTCGAATCCGTCGATTACCGTGGCGATGTCGTCCAGCAGCACAACGGTTCCGTCGTTGGCGGTGATGATGGGGATCCGGCCGAACTGGCGCCCCCAGTCCCGGCGTTCTTTCATGCGCACGAGAATTTCGCCGGCCTGAGTCTTGAGCTGCCCGCCGGCCAGTTCCACTGCATTGTTTCCGATACGCCGGGCGACTTCTTCCAGGGTCAGGTTGTAGGTGCGCAGATTTGCCTGGGGCACCTCGATGCTGATTTCAAGATCCCGAATACCGGAAAGATCCACCTGGGTAATGCCGGGTTCCTGCAGCAGCCCGTCCCGGAGCTGTTCGGCTGTTTCCCGCAGCACATATTCGTCCAGATCGCCAAAAACCACCAGGGAAACCACCTCGTGGCGGCGGGTTGAGATTTCGACTTGCGGTTTTTCAGAATCTTCGGGAAAGGAGGTAATGCGGTCCACCTCGTTTTGAACATCCTGGGCGAGTTTCTGAAGGTCGGCGCCCTGAAGGGCTTTTACAATCACCGTTCCGGAGCCTTCCGTAGCTCTGGAGGTGACCTCGTCAATCCCGTCAAGTCCCTGAACCGCTTCCTCGGCAGCCAGTATGATGCCCTGTTCCACCTCCTCCGGACTGGCTCCGGGATAAGAAACCGAGATCGTCACCGTATCATTTTCAAATTCGGGGAATACTTCCTGCTGAATGCGGTTCGCCCAGAGCAGCCCCCCGATCAGAAAAACGACCATGATCAGGTTCGCGGCCACGCTGTTGCCGGCCATCCAGGCGATCGGGCCCCGTTTGATGTCTGTACCTGTTTCGAAGGTTTTATGCGTCATATGGTTATTATTTCACCATGAAGGTTACGAATCGTGCTTCATGGTTGACGGCCGGTCTGCGTTGCGCTTGTCTGTGCCGGCGATTCCTGTCCGGATCTTTCGATGCGCAGTGCCATGCCGGCCACCGGAACGGCAAGATCCGAGACGATCAGCTGTTCGCCGTCGGCAAGTCCTTGATCGAGGAAAATGCTTTTTTCGTCGCTCCATACGGGTTCCACGAGCCGGATTTCGAGTCTTAAGTCCGCATTGACGACCCAGATGCGGGAACCGTCCCGAAGCGCGGATCTTGGAATCTCAAAGACGTCTGAGATCTCGATGCCTTCGATTTCAAGGCGTACGTACTCGCCAAGCAGAAGCGGCGGAAGGCTTAGCGGGTTTGACCGGATGTTGATCGGATCCGGAACCTCGACCAGCAGACGCGCCAGGCGTCCGTCGGTCTGAAGATCGCTCAGCAGGCGGATTACCGTGCCCCGGCGCTCGCGGCCTTCGGAATAGACGACCCGCGCCGGCGATCCGGGCTGACCGGCCTTTCGCGGCGCCTGAATCCATTTCAGACGGCTGACCGCAATGGATGCCTGAATCCAGTATGTGTCGGTTCCCACCAGCGTTGCCAGAGACTCGCCGGCGGTTGTCTGCGATCCCGTTTCCACGTTCCTGCTTCGAACAACGGCATCAAAGGGGGCCGTAATCCGGGTGCGGTCCAGATCCAGACGGGCCTTTTCAAGGTCAGCCTCGGCTGCCGCCAGATCCGCGCGGGCCTTTTCAAGGTGTGGCTTTCTCAAAGCCAGGGCTTCATCCAGGGGATCGGCCGGTGCATCGCGGTTGAGCATTTTCCACTCCCGCCCGGCCACGTCCTGGCGTCCGAGTTCCAGCTGCAGCTCGTAGCGGGCCTCGGTCACGCCGCTTTCCTTCTGAGTGACGATCAGCGCGTAATCAGCCGGGTCAATCTGCAAAATCATTTCGCCTTTCCGGATCAGCCCGCCTTCCACAAATTCCGGATGCGCGAAGACGATTTCACCGGAAACCCGGCTTTTCAAGAGCAGTTCACGGGAAGGAATCACGGTTCCCATGGCCGGCGCCGATACACGCTGAGAACCTTGATGCACGACAATCGTCTGAACCAGCGGAACCTGTTTTTCGGGCGCTTTTCGCGGGGCTTCCGGGCCGGTTCGTTTAAGATAGACGGCGCCGGCAATGCCGATGGCCAGTATCAGCAGGGGCAGAACGATTTTCAGCAGGACGCGCCATCTGCGCCCGGTCGGTTCGTTTCCACCCGCATCTTCAATTTGGTCGGGCTTCATGCCTTGTCTTTCAAAAAAATATCATCCTTTTGAGCCGGCGTCCGGGGGCAGCGATCGGGTCCAGACGCCGCCCAGCGCCCGGTGAAGGTTGATGCGATTGATAAAAAGCTCCGTGCGCTTCGAAACCAGATCCCGTTCCAGTCTCTGAACCGCCAGGAGCTGGGCCAGTACGGGCAGGTAATCATTAAGCCCCTTTCTGTAGCGCTCCCGGGCCTCATTCAGCGCGCTGCTTGCGGCGTCGATTTCCCGTTCAAGCCCTTCGATGTGCCGGCGCTGTCCAACCTCGCCGGCAAGGGCGTCTTCCACTTCCTTGACAGCCGTCAACACCGTTTCCCGAAAAGCAGCCAGATTTTCAGCCGCCGCCGCTTCAGAGCGGTCCACCTCGGCGGAACGCTTTTGCCCGTCCAGGATCGGGGCGGTCAGATTGCCCGCAAGGCCGATCAGCCAGTTGTCAAAGACCCGGACGATTTCCTCTCCGCCGTAAACCGCCCGCGCCGTCAGGCTGATGGCCGGGAGACGGTCGGCGCGGGCCACGGCCGTGTCCCAGTCCGCCGACTCGAGCCGCAGGCCGGCCGCACGCACATCCGGTCTTGAGAGGAGAAGATCGGCGGGAAGCCCGGCTGCAGGAGTCTGCGCAGGAATCGGCAGTTCCTGCCGGTTGATTTGAAGCTGCGTACGTGCAGGTTTTCCCAGCAGCAGGGCCATTTCATGCATCAACAGCTGTTCGTCATATTCCACCAGCGGAATTTCCGCCCGGACCTGTTCCACCAGCTGACGCTGCTGATACACGTCCAGGGCCGAGGCCATGGCTTTGCGGAAACGAAGCTCAACGAGTTCCAGATAAGTTTCGTTGGTCTTGAGCTGTTTTTCCAGAAGACTGTTCTGCATTCTTCGAGAGATGATATTCGCCCAGCGGATTGCCACCTCTGCGGCCAGGGTTACGGCGGCTGCATTGAGATCCTCACGGACGGCGCCCGCTTCCAGATTCGCGGCCTCCTGTTGCGAGCGGATTTTTCCCCACAGATCCAGTTCGTAACTGCTCATCAGTCCCACGGAATACTCTCTTGCCGTACGGGAGCTGTTTGCGCTGCTTCGGGAATGGGCCGCATCCGCAACTCCGGTCAGATCCGGATAAATTCCGGATCCTGCCTGAACGGCGATTGACCGGGCCTGGGCAAGACGCGCCCAGGCCTTTTTCAGCGTCAGATTATCGGAAAACGCGGATTGAATCAGCGCATTCAACTCCGGGTCCGAAAATTCCTCCCACCACCGCAGCGCAGGGTCGCGGTCTCCCGGATAAAGGGAAAAAGCGGGAGGAAGTTCTCCTTCCGGGGACAACCGGGTTTCCGGCGCAAAAGGACTGCACGATGCCAGAAAAAGAACGGCGGCCGCCATGGCAAGAACCGGTATGAACGAAGGGATTTTCATGAATTCAAATATGTTTTTCTTCCGCCGTTGATTTTTCCCGTAAGTTAAAAAAAGGGTGGAAATAAGGGGCGTGCTTCATACCCTGTCAGGCGCATCGGCGCAGGTCCGAACTGGCCGGCCGCCTCATCGCGGTTCGTTCAGGTCAGGACGCCCCTTCAAAAAATCAGGTGCATCATATAGGAAGTTTCATCTGTGATCAACCGGCAAACGACCGGGCCGGAAGCGGAATGGAAAACCGGTTTTCAGGGGGTCTTTGCGCCGAAAAAGCGAAGCTGGATGGAATTTTCCCCAATCCGGCTGAAAATTTGATATCTTTCCCCAGGATCAATCTTATTCATTCGGGAGGCAAACATGAAAATCATCAGCTTGCTGGGAAGCCCGCGCGGTTTGAAAGGGAACACCGGGCGGTTGCTGCGAATCGTTTTAAATGGGGCGGAAAGTCAGGGCGCTGAAACCGAAATTATTCCGCTGAAAGGAGACTCCGTTCTGCCCTGCAGAGGATGCGATGTCTGCCATCAGAAGGGTGTTTGCGTTCAGAAAGATGATTTTGAGGCCATTAAAAATAAAATTTTCAAAGCCGACGGGCTGGTTCTGGCCAGTCCCAATTACATCTTCGGCGTCAGCGCTCAGCTCAAGGCATTCATGGACCGATGCTGCGGAATCATCCATTGCATGGGGTTTGAAGGGAAATACGGCGCATCGGTTATCACCTCCGGCGGCGGCGATGAAGTGCCGATTGCCGAATTCATGAATCATTTTCTGACGATCACGGGCATAGTTCCGGTGGGCGCCGTATGGGCGACCATGGGCTCTATATCAGGGGATGATTTCCCGCAGGAGATTCGGACAAGGGCCTTTGATCTGGGCAAAAAAATCGTAACCGACTGGAAGAACCAGGAAAAGCCCGAAAGCACGGCGCTTGAAATGGATGCCTTTTATCGGCGCATGAAGCGGCTGATGATTTTTCGAAAGGATCAATGGCCGTATGAGTACGATTACTGGGTCAGGCACCGGAATCTTTCAAATTGACCCGTTCCGAATGCCCGAAGCAAAGGCCCGGCACGCCGAATGAAAAATTCCAAAAGGCCGGAACAGAAGACCGTCTAAACCCGCTTTTCAAGGACCTTGCGGAAAAAGGCCGGAAAGATATGCATTTCTTTTTTCAGTTTCGGAACAATGCCTTTTTCAATCAGTTCATCCAATGACATTTTCGGCAAATTCAGCAGGGCCTTGTAGGCCGGCAAAAAAACCGGGGCCGGATTCTTCTTTCCCATCATGTTCTCGTAACACAGATGCGCCAGATAAAGTATCGCCACATTCTGCCGAAGGTCCGGGGGGATGTTTTCGGGAGTTGAAAAATCCGGGTAAAACTGAAACCGGACCGTGTCGCAGATAACGGGCGGAAGCTTCCATTTGGAAAGCAGAAGCCCGCCGAGCTGGGCGGAATCCAGGCTGTCGATCAGCATTGTCAAACGGGAATTTTGCTTTTTGAGCAGCAGAACCACGCTTTGGCCCACATCATGAAGCAGGCCGATGGTTCTGAGCTGGGCCGGATGTCCGGTGCGCGTTTCCAGAGCAATGGCCAGAACGATTCGCGATATGGCGGTTGAATGGGCGTAAAGCTCCATGAACTGGGGCAGATCCGGCATGGTCATCCTGAAGCCGATGGCTACCAGAATGTTGTGCAGTTCATTGAGGCCCAGCAGCATGACGGCCTGGTTGATATCCTGAATCTTCTGCGAAAAACCGTACAGAGGCGAGTTGACGACCTTCAGGATGTTTGCCGCCATCGAAGGATCCTGCTGAACCCTTGATACGATTTCCGTATGCGATACGCCGTCGTCCAGCAATTTCTCGGTCAAATCATAGACAAAAGCCGGAAGCCGGGGAATTTTGCCGAGAATGTCCTGGACAAATTCCTGCCGCTCGTAATCTGAATAATGCCGGATCTGCCGGTCTAACAGTACATCCTGAAGCCGGATGTTTTGTCCGGAGATGGTTTCGCATTCATTCAGACATTTTTCGATGACCTGCGCGCTGAACTGATGAATTTTTTCCCAGAAGAACCGCCGGCTTTTTTCGCTTAATGTTTCCAGCCCTATCAGCGGCAGCTGGATCACTGTACCCGGCGAAGACACCTGCACTCGGAATCCCGCCGGCAGGATCACGGATGGACCCTCGAAGTGAAAGGCGTCCGCGGGCCGGTCGGATTTCATAACCTGAATATTCCGGCCTGCAACGATATAAACAGCCGGGAACTTGTCGGATTTCAGGATAGCTTGCTGATTGTCGGAAAGTACCTGGATAGACGCGGACTGATAGAGCTTGACGATGTCCTGTTCATCTAAGTGGCCGCCGAAAAATGCATCCAATTTTTGATCGGAAGTAAATGATTCCATGGGCATCTTGATTCTGATGGTTTGCCATCTGATGGATTGCTTATAACCGACTCGGCGAAATAAGTCAAAACCATAAGATCGAGAAATTCGGGTCAGCTTATGAAACAGGGTCTGCCGCAGATCCGCCTGCATATTGCAGCAGCATTCAGAATCTGGATGCAATCGTATTTCAGGATTGATTTTATCGAATTGACAAAATCCGACCCCTGAATTAAATCGACGGGGAAAGGTCAACCCGCATCGGAATTCGCGACATATGGAAACGATCTATTTTGATAATGCGGCCACCTCGTGGCCGAAACCCGACGCCGTTCTTGCGGCCATGGAGAATTACTTCCGGTTTGTCGGCGCAAGTCCCGGACGCTCCGGTCACCGGCTGTCCATCGAGGCGGGCCGGGGGGTTTTTGAAACCCGGAATGCCCTGGTCTCGCTTTTCGGAGCCAAAGACCCGCTGAGAATCGTTTTTACCAAAAACGCCACCGAGGCGCTGAATATCGTTATCTTCGGTCTGATTCAACCCGGAGATCACGTGATCGTTTCGAGCATGGAGCACAATTCGGTCATGCGTCCGCTGAGGGCGGCAACAGCCGCTCTGGAAGCCGACCTGACCGTCATCCCCTGCAACCCGTTCGGCCATCTGGATCCGGAAGATGTCCGGCGCGCCATTCGAAAGAACACCCGCATTGTTTTTCTCACCCACGCCTCCAATGTAACGGGAACGATCATGCCGGTGGCCGAAGTAGGTCGCATCTGCCGGGAGCACGACGTGCTCTTCTGCGTGGATGCGGCTCAGAGCGCCGGTGCGGTTCCCATCGATGTGGAGGCGATGAACATCGATCTTCTGGCGTTCACCGGCCACAAGAGCCTGCTGGGGCCCCAGGGCACCGGCGGACTTTATGCAAGGAAAGGCATTGATGCCCGGATGCGGCCGCTGATGATGGGCGGAACCGGCAGCCGTTCCGAACACGAACTTCAGCCTGAGTTCATGCCGGACAAGTATGAATCCGGCACGCTCAACACCATCGGATTGATCGGGATGGGCGCGGGGGTCAGGGAAATCTGTTCGATCGGCATCGAGAAAATCCGGCAAAGGGAGCTGGAACTGACCGCCGCCTTCATGGAGGGCGCTTCAGGAATATCCGGTGTCACGGTTTACGGAGATCCGGATCCGAACGGCAGGGTTCCGGTGGTCTCTTTTAACATCGACGGCATGCGCGCTTCGGATGTCGGGCTGCAGCTCGACGACGCCAACGGGATCATGTGCCGGCCGGGGCTTCACTGCGCTCCTTCGGCCCATCGAACTCTGGGAACCGCGCCTCACGGAACGGTTCGCTTCAGCTTCGGTTATTTCAACACCCGGGAGCAGATCGATACGGCTTTAAACGCGATTGAGGCCCTTTCTTTTTCGTCCCGAAGGAAATCATCATGCCCGGCATAGTCGATGCGGTGCGTTTCAGCGCCCATATGGACTTTCTTCCCAGCCCCGGCGGACTGGTGAACCGATGAGCGGCGACTCATATTGCGTGGCCCTGTTTCAGTCCGTCAACCATACGCTTCTGGCGGAGAAACTGCTCAAGGAGGCAGGCATCGCCATCAAGATGATCCCCGTCCCCCGGAATCTGAGTTCGGATTGCGGGGTGTGCATTCGATTTTCTCCCCAGGACCGGCAGGCCGTACAGGAAACTCTGGCGGGCCGTGTGGAAACCGGCGGCATTCATCCCCTTTGAAAATCAGGTATTTTATTCGGGTTCCTGGAAAATCGGGGGCCCGAGTTCTTCAAAACAGAAGTTCTCAAAAACATTGTGACCGTCGTAGTCCAGCACGCGCAGATCGTCTTCCGGATTCAGATCGCCGGCAATAGTGGTGAAATAGGTGCCGTATTTTTCTCTGACGAGGTCTAGAGGCGCCTCGTAGGCAATAAATTTCCGGACCCCCTTTGAGGCGAGTTTTTTGATGATCTTGTCGTCGGCAAGCGAATCAAAGGTAGTGAGAATCAGAATCGGTCCTGTGCCTGTAAAAAAAATTCCGGCTTTCATCATCCATTTCCTCTCGTTATAGAATTGTTATATCCGCTCACTCATGCCGACGGCTCTCCGGCAAACCGTCCGAAAAAGGGTCGGAAAATGAGATCGTCCGCGGTGAAAGGCCCCGGTGTCCGGGCCGGGACAGGCAGGTGATCTGGGCCTTCGGAATCGCCCGAACGATGCTTCCGATAACGCCTGAACCCCCTGGCGCCGGTCCGGAAATAACGATGGGATTTTCAGCTGAATTGCCTTTTCCCGGGTCGGATGGACGGTTGCCGCCGTTTGCCATTCTATATCACGATTGAGGTTTTCCTGGCTACCGGCAAGTGATCGGACAGGAAAAAAAAGAAAACCCGATGTCCGGAAATCCGTGCATCGGGCCCAATTTTCTGGCTTGTTTCGAACAGGAAAACGATCAACGCCTACTCGTTATTGTCGTCCAGCAGGTACTTGTAGTCTGTGGCGGATTCGGTATCCGGAACGTCGTAGGTTGCAACGTCGATCATCAGCCCCTGGTCGCCTTCGGAAATGGCGCCGGTGACCTCGACTTTCTCGTTTTCAAGATAAAACAGCTCGTTTCCTTTTTTGCTCGGAACGACCGTATATACGGCGCCTGCAGTGAGAATGCGGATGGTCATCGTATCGTCCGCTTCGTTCCAATTCAGAACCTGAACGGTTCCGGCGATGGTGGTCGGTTCATAAATCGCATATCTTTGCATTCAGGATTTTTCCTTTCTGTAAAAGGCGGATGGTTCCGGCGCTTGCGTAAATACGGGAATACCGTGTTTACCCCTTTCCGATAGGTTGAGCGGCATATTCCGCTCTCAGCAGAAGAGCGCCATGAAGGGATCTGCAAGCATGGCCGGTTTTGCGAACGTCGCTGGCAGAAGCCCTGTCTGTATTTATAACATTTTGATATAAAATGAAATATTAAAATCGGGGATTTTTTGCCGGAATCCCGGGTTTTCTGGACAGGGCTGGTGCTTCGGCGGTTTCAATGTCTGTAACCGCGGTCAAAGCCGCGCGTCAAAGAAAAATTTTGCTTCACCGGACGGTGAAAAATCGGAATGCGGATGTTCCGGGTCGCGCCGGTTGTGAATTCAGATCAGAGATAAGGAGAGATGACCTCCCGGAACCGGGTCGCAATGATCCGGTATCCGGCGTCATTCGGGTGAATGGGATCACTCATGAGGCCGGCATTGCCGAATACGTCCTTATAGATATTCGGAACAATCAATGATCCGGTTTCCCGGGCCAGTTGTTTGTATTCCTTTTCCAGTTCCCCGCCCCACAGGGGAATCTTGATGCCGCCGATCACGACCAGAGCCCCCTGATCCTGAATCTTCCCGATGATCTGCCTCAGGTTTTCAAAGGCCGTGTTCCGGGGAAGACGGTTTTTAAAGTCGTTTCCTCCCAGGGTGACGAGCACGATCCGCGGAGATCTGGACAGAACATCGTCCTGAAGGCGGACGAGCGCATCCGCCGTGACGTCGCCCGGCCGACCGGCATTGATGACCGGCAGGGATATCATGCCGGACAACTGGGCGGGATAGTCCATGCCGGGACTTGCGCCGATTCCCGACGTCAGGCTGTCCCCAAAACAGATGATGTTTTCCCCGGTCGGCGAAGGATTTCGAATCGCCGGCACCTGGGGCAGAAACATCCGGATGAGAAAAAATAAAACGCCGCAGTAAAGAACCGTCAGAAAGAACCGTTTCATCTATCGTTCCAGAATGCTGTAAAATTAATGGATAGCCGGCGAGCTGCCGCGCCGGAGTGAATACATTCGGAATTTATCCGTGTTCGGAGGTTTTATGAAACACGATATCCGGCCATTGTTCCATGGTGTATTCCAGCCGCCACTGGCTGGGAGCCAGAAAGGCCAGATGCCCCTGGCCGTCTCGGGCCAGATCGGCGCGCTTCTCTTTTTCAAAGCGTTCCAGCATCAGCTTGTCCTGGCAGGTGATCCATCGTGCCGTGGCGTAATCCACCGGCTCATAGACCGCATCGACCGCATATTCGTTCTTGAGCCGGTCGATGGTGACGTCAAACTGCAGAACGCCCACGGCGCCTAAAATATAATCGCTGCTCATCAGGGGCCGGAAGATCTGCACGGCGCCCTCCTCGCTGAGCTGAATCAGCCCCTTGTGAAGCTGCTTGGCCTTCAGGGGGTTTTTCAGCTGCATCCGGCGGAAATGTTCCGGTGCGAAGTTCGGAATGCCGGTGAACTGCAGGGGCTCTTTTTCCGTGAAGGTATCGCCGATCTTGATCGTGCCGTGGTTGTGAATGCCGATGATGTCTCCGGGATAGGCGTCTTCCACATTGGTCCGGTCCTGGGCAAGAAAGATCGTCGCGTTGGAAATGACAACTTCCTTGCCGAGCCGGTGGTGCATCACCTTCATGCCCCGTTGAAACCGCCCCGAACAGATGCGGAAAAAAGCGATCCGGTCCCGGTGAGCCGGGTCCATGTTGGCCTGAATCTTAAAGGCGAATCCGGAAAAGGCCGTCTCGTAAGGCGATACGGTTCTGGATGCGGCCTGACGGGGTCTGGGGCCCGGCGTGATTTCCACCAGGGCGTCGAGCAGCTCCCGAATGCCGAAGTTGTTGATCGCGCTTCCGAAAAAAACCGGCGACTGATTGCCCCGGCCGTAGTGATCGGCGTCAAAGGAAGCGGTTGCGCCCTTGAGAAGCTCAACGTCATCGCGAAGCGTTGCGGCCTGGGAATCCAGAATTTCGTCCAGCCTCGAATCGTTCAGATCCGTGATGACGAGCGCATCCTGGTGACGCACCTGCCGGCGGGGTGTGAAAAGCTGAAGCTCTTTCCGGTAAAGATTGTAAACACCCTTGAAGGCTTTCCCGGCGCCGATGGGCCAGGAAAACGGCACGCATTCGATCTGGAGCTTGTCCTCGATGTCGGCGATCAGATCCAGAGGCGCCATGCCTTCCCGGTCCAGCTTGTTGATGAAGGTGATGATCGGAATGTTCCGCATCCGGCACACCTCCATGAGCTTTTCCGTCTGGGTTTCCACACCCTTGGCGCTGTCGATGACCATCAAAGCGCTGTCCACGGCGGTCAGCACCCGGTAGGTGTCTTCGGAAAAGTCCTGGTGTCCCGGCGTGTCCAGCAGATTGATTTCAAAATCCCGGTAATTGAACTTCATCACCGAGGTGGTCACCGAAATACCCCTCTCCTTTTCAATGGCCATCCAGTCGCTGGTGGCATGGCGGGCCGCTTTGCGGGCCTTGATCGCACCGGCCATCTGAATGGCGCCGCCGAACAGCAGCAGCTTTTCGGTGAGGGTGGTTTTTCCGGCGTCCGGATGGCTGATGATGCCGAAGGTCCGTCGACGATCGACTTCTTTCTTATGGTGTTTGTCGTCCATGAATCCTCTGTAAAAACAAAAATAAAAAACGGGCCGGTTTCCGGCCCGCAGTTTTTCGCATAGGCCTCATATAAGGACAAATCCCCGAATTGTCAACCGGATTGTCGATATAAAAGGCGATCGCAGGCGGCTTTTCAGACCGGGTCTGACGCAGCCTGATCTTCAAAAAACATCCCTGTCAGTTCCCGATAAGGCGCGATGCCATGGGTTTTGCGAATTTTTTTCAATATCCGGGCCCCGTTTTCAAAACCGAGGGCGAAATAGGACCAGAACCCCTTCATTCGGGAAATCAGATGTTCGGGTCCGCACATGACCTGTGCGTAGTTCTCAAGCAGGGTGTCGTGGAAGGCCCTGAAGGTTTCAATCCTTTGCACACGGCTCCGGTTCCGCCCTTTCATGGCCGCGGGCAGAAACGGGTCCGTCAGCACTCCCCGGCCGACCATCCAGCCGGAAACGCCGGGAAAGCTTTCGCGAAGCGCGACAAAATCAGCCACGGAACGGATGTCGCCGTTGTAAACAACCGGAGGCATGAGGTTTTCCAGGCATGCCTTAAAAACAGCCAGATCCGGAGCGCCTTCATACATCTGAACACCGGTTCGCGGATGGATGATGATGGTTTCCAGCGGATACCGGTTGAATACGGGCAGCAGATCCAGAATTTCCTCCCCGTGGTTCCGGCCGATCCGGGTTTTGATGGAAAGCCGGCTGGGAATGGCCGGAACGACGGTTTCAAGAAACCGGTCGATCCTGTCCGGATAGGGCAGCATGCCCGAGCCTTTTTGCTTCTTGGCCACCATGGGAAACGGACAGCCCAGATTCCAGTTGACCGCATCGTAGCCCAGATCGTAAAGCTGCCCGGCGGTATGAATGAATTCTTCCGAATGCCGGGTCAGAATCTGGGGGATCACCGGCATGGCGGCGTTGTTTTCCGGAATCAGGTCCTTGTATCGTGCGGCGGTGTTGCGGCGTTCCTTCATCGGCGTGATGAAAGGAGCGACGGCCAGATCGATGCCGTCAAAAAACTGCGCGCAGGTCTGCCGGAAAACCACGTCGGTATAGCCTCGCATGGGCGCAAGGTAGATCGCAGGCTCCATATTGAAGGAATTCAGCGCGGCACGGGTTGCCGGGCGCTCAAAAAAAGAGGGGCCGTCTGACGCGATGATCGGTTGGCTTCCCGCCATACCGGATCAGACGGCATGATTCTCCAGAACCTTTTTCAGCGCGGCCAGATCACTGGCGATCTGTTTTCTGATCCTGGGAACCATCAGCATCTTGGCAAAGGAAAATCCGCTCAGGTCGGCATCCCCGCTGAAGACGACCCTTGTGCCTCCGGTGACCGGTTCGAATTCGAAACTGCTCCGGCCGGCGACCGGGCCGGATTCGATGCTGTAGGTGCATTTCGAGTGCGGTTCGTAGTCGGTGACAACGCCCTGGGTTTCGATTTCCCGACCGAGAAAGCGGTTCAGGCATCGGTAGGTGGCGCCCGACCGGATGGGACCCGGTGATGTTTGGACAGACTCCAGCAGCCCGGTTTGCCACTGGATATTGTTTTCAAAACGCGTGGTAAATTCAAAAACCGTTTGAACGGGTTTTTCGATGATGATTTCGGATTCAAACGTCATGGCGGTTACTTAAATATTCCTTTCAAAAATCAGAGGCTCAGGCCCCCGTTGGTCACAATGACCGTCGTGTCTTTCATGTCCCGAAGATGTTCGATCAGCAGAAAGGAGTTGAGCTTGCCCGCAATCCGTTCCGGAGCGTGGGAATCGAGAAACTCCCGGGAAATGACGGTGATGTATCTGGCGCCCTGACACGTTACGGTGAAACGCCGGCCGATTTCGTCCGGATCCACATCCTCCTGGATCGTTCCCTTGGGAAATGCGTTTTGCAGAAGTTGGCGAACGGCGTCCAGCTTGGCAGCATCGCTCATGAAAGCCTCCTGTGGTTCAAGGTGAAATCGCAATAACATCCCTTTTATCATCGTCAGGCCTTCGGCGCAAGTCGGAATTTTTGTCTGCCGAATGCCCGCCATCCGCCTTGTTTGAGATAACATAATTCACGTCCATGCAATACGCAACCCCCGACAGTTTCCAGATATCCTGTTCACGCCTGAAGCGCATGCACCTCGTCATCAAGGCGGCCCGCAGGCAAATCCTCTTTCACCTCAAGGTCGCAGCGGGTCTGGAGATTGAGCCGAAACCGGACCGACATGCCACAAAATCGTCCCGAACGAAGGGCGGTGTCCACGGTAATGGATCGTTTGCCGTGCACAATTTCACTGGGTGCTGAGCAATCAAAACGCCATGGCGCAGAAAAGCTCTTTGGCGTGATAGGAGCTTCGCACAAACGGCCCGGAGGCAACGGCGGCAAAGCCCATTTCGAGGGCGGTTTGTCGCCACATCTCAAATTCATCCGGATGAATGAAGCGTTCCACGGGCAGGTGACTGGCTGAGGGCTGAAGATATTGCCCGAGGGTTAAAAGATCGCAGCCGGAATTCCTTAAATCCTCAAGCGTGCGGCGAATTTCATCCGAGGTTTCCCCCAGGCCGAGCATAAGGCCGGATTTGGTGGCAATGGCGGCGTTGTATTTTTTTGCCTGCGACAGAAGATCCAGCGATCGCCGGTAGATCGCTTCCGGGCGAACCGAGGGATACAGCCGGGGAACGGTTTCAAGGTTGTGGTTTAAAACCGCGATGCCCGAATCCAGAACCGTTTGAAGCGCGTCCGCGTTTCCCTGAAAATCCGGGATCAAAACCTCCGCCTGGGCATCGGGCAGGGCATTGTGAATTTCGTGAACCGTTTGCGCAAAAAATTGCGCCCCGCCGTCAGGAAGATCATCCCGGGTCACGGAGGTAATTACTGCATATTCCAGGCCCATGTTTTTGACCGCATCGGCCACTCTGCCGGGTTCCGCCGGGTCCGGCGGCACAGGCGTTCCGTGTTCCACCGAGCAGAACCGGCAGTTGCGGGTGCATCGCGGCCCCAGGATCAGAAAGGTCGAGGTTTGCCGCGAAAAGCACTGCCACATGTTGGGGCATTTGGCTTCCTGGCAGACGGTGTGAAGCCGGTTTTCCTTTAACATGGCCCTGACATGTTCGTAGGCGGCGCCCACGGGAAGCTTTTGCCTGAGCCAGGCAGGCTTTCGAATTCTGGTTGAATTTTCAGCGGTCATCGATCATTTTTCTCATGAAAAAACGAAACCATAAAATGCAACGCTTCATGGCAAACTCTTTAAGTCCGTCATCACAAGCTGGACGCCGAAAACATCCTCGATCCGGCGCGTCAAAACCTCTCTTGCCAGCGTCATCGAAACCGGGCAGTCGCGTTCCTTTGAAACGGAGGTCATTCGAATTCCCTGAAGCCCGCAGGGATGAACCCAGCCAAAAGGGGCCAGTGACGGATCGATATTCAGGGCCAGACCGTGAAAGCTCACCCCCCGGCGGATGGCCACTCCGATGCTGCCCAGTTTGCGGTTTTCCACCCACACGCCCCGGTTCAGCGCGTTTCGCTCAGCCTGAACTCCCAGGTCGGCGGCGGTGAGTATCATGACCTCCTCCAGTCGCTCCACGTAATCCACCACGCGCATTTTCAAGTCCCGAAGACGGACAATCGGATAGACCACCAGCTGTCCGGGTCCATGATAGGTGATCGTGCCGCCCCGCTCGACCTGAACGACCGGAATGCCGGATTGTTTCAGAAAGCTTTCCGGCACTTTCAGGTTTTCCAGGCCTCCTCGCCGGCCCAGGGTGAATACAGGTGAATGCTCGAGGATCAGGACCGCATTCCTGTCAAGATTCCCGGCGATTCGGGCCGAAACCAGACGGCGCTGAAGGTCCAGGGCTTCGGCGTAGTCCATGGATGCAATCTGGGCGCACACCCATTTCAAAGACCTGTTATCGAATGCATCCATGAAAAAAACAAACCGCTTTCCGTATCTTTAATATGAAGGCCATGAAGACGCTCCGATCGGACGCTTTTTCTTCATGGCGCTTCATGTGAATCGCAGGTTTTTCAACCGGCCAGCTGCGGTTTTCTGGCCGCGGCCACCTCGTCGAGCCGGGTCACCTTGGGCTTGTGCGGCGCCTGGCGCAACAGTTCCGGGTTTTCCTCGGCCTCCCTGGCAATGGACTTGAGGGCCTCGATGAAAAGATCGATGTTTTCCTTGGATTCGGTCTCGGTGGGTTCGATCATGAGCGCACCGTGCACCACTAGGGGAAAATAGATGGTGGGCGGATGAAACCCGTAATCCATCAGCCGCTTGGCCATATCCAGGGTCGTGATCTTTCCGGCGCTTTGAATCTTGTCGGAAAAGACGCACTCGTGCATGCACGGCCGGTCATAGGGCAGGTGAAAGACGTCCTTCAGCCTCTCCTTGATGTAATTGGCGTTTAAAACCGCAAGCTGACTGGCCTTTTTCAGGCCATCGGCCCCCATGGTCCGAATATAGCTGTATGCCTTGACCATGACCCCGAAATTTCCATAAAACGCGTGAAGTTTTCCGATGGACTCGGGGCAGTCTTCGCTAAGCGCATAGACGCCGTTTTTCTCGATCACCCGGGGGACGGGCAGAAACCGGGCCAGGTGCTCGCGGACGCATACCGGTCCGGAGCCCGGGCCGCCGCATCCATGAGGCGTGGAAAAGGTCTTGTGAAGGTTCAGGTGCAGCACGTCAACGCCCATGGCCCCCATGCTCACGATTCCCATCACCGCGTTCATGTTGGCGCCGTCGCAGTAGACCTGTCCGCCTTTTTCATGAACGATGCCGGCGATCTGCCTGATGTTTTCCTCGAAAAGCCCCAGCGTGTTGGGGTTGGTGACCATGATGCCGGCCGTGTCCTCGTCCATGACCGCGGCAATGGCTTCCGGAGAAAGAATCCCCTGCTCGCTGGAGGCAACGGACACGGGCTGATAGCCGCACAGGGCCGCGCTGGCCGGATTGGTGCCGTGGGCCGTGTCCGGCACGATGATCTTGGTGCGGGCGGATCCGCGGCTTTGATGATAGGCGTGAATCACCAGCATGCCCGTCAGCTCGCCGTGGGCTCCGGCGGCAGGCTGCAGGGTGGCGGCATCCATGCCGGTAATCTCGGTGAGCAGGCCTTCGAGTTCAAACATCATCTTCAGCGCGCCCTGGGACAGATGGCCGGCAAGCAGCGGATGGGCTCCGGCCAGTCCCTTGAGGCCCGCCATTTTTTCATTGATCTTGGGGTTGTATTTCATGGTGCACGAACCCAGAGGGTACATGCCCGTGTCCACGCCGAAGTTCCACTGGGAAAGCCGGGTGTAGTGGCGCACCACGTCCACCTCGCCAAGATCCGGAAAATCCGGACCCCCGGAGGCCAGCTCCGGATCCAGGGGGCTTGAATCCACGTCATCTTCGGGAAAGGAAAAGGCGCATCGGCCTTTTTGGCCTTTTTCCCAGAGCAGGGGTTCATTGAGAATCAAACCGGTGGTTCCTGAGGATGTTTTCATTTCGACACCTCCTTGACCAGGGCGTCCAGATCCTGCCGGGTCTTGGTTTCCGTGACGCAGAGCAGGTAGTGTTCGGAAAGTTCCGGATAATAAGGCGCCAGGGCAAGGCCGGCCACAATTTTTTGATCCATCAGGCGCAGGTATGTTTTTTCAAAACCAGCCGGAAACTTCACGACAAATTCATTGAACGTGGGGGCCTCAAAACAGACGGAAAATCCCGCTTCTTTCAGCGCCTTTTTCAGGTACTCGGCCTTGTCTCGGTTCATGGCGGCCAGTTTATGAATGCCCGTGCCGCCCAGGGAAGCCATGTACACGGCGGCGGCCAGGGCGCAGAGGGTGTTGTTGGTGCAGATGTTGGAAGTGGCTTTTTCCCGCCGAATGTGCTGCTCGCGGGTGGCCAGGGTCAGCACGAATCCTTTCCGGCCTTCCCGGTCCAGGGTCTTTCCCACCAGACGGCCCGGCATGCTCCGGACGTACTTCATCCTGCTGGCAAACATGCCCAGCGCCGGTCCCCCGAAAGCCTGGGGAATGCCGAGGCTCTGCCCCTCGCCGCAGGCGATGTCGGCCCCCTGATCTCCCGGATTTTTCAGAATCCCGTAGGCGAGCGGTTCGGTAAACGCGGCGATCATAAGGCCGCCCTGACCGTGAATTCGGGTTGCCGCGGTTTTAAGATCCTCGATGCATCCGAAAAAATTGGGCGACTGAACGGCCACCGCCGCCAGATCGTCGATCGCATCCAGCAAGCTCAGATCGGTGCGTCCGTCTTCAAGATAAGGCAGTTCGACGATCTCATGCCCTCCGGGTTCAAGATAGGTGCGCACCACCCGACGGTACATCGGATGGATCAGGCGCGAGAGGGCGACTTTTTTCCGCCTGGTGATCCGGGCCGCCATGAGAAGCGCTTCGGCAAGGGCCGAGGCCCCGTCATAGATCGATGCATTGGCCGCCTCCATGCCCAGAAGCCGGGCCGTAAGGGTCTGATATTCGTAAATGGCCTGAAGCGTTCCCTGGCTGATTTCCGGCTGATAGGGAGTATACGCGGTGACAAATTCGGACCGGCCGATCAGGCAGGGCACGGTTTCGGGAATGAAGTGCTCGTAGCTTCCGGCCCCCATGTATACCTGATAATCCGGGGCGACCGCCATGGCCTCTGATAGCGCGTTCATGTGCGCTTTCAGTTCCCACTCGGTCAGCGGTTCGGGAAGATTCAGATCCTTTTTTCGGCGACAGTTCAAGGGGATGGTCGAAAAAAGATCGTCCAGATCCCCGGCCCCTGTCACCCGAAGCATGGCGGCAATATCGTCCGGGGTATGCGGTAAATATCGCATCTTTTTATCCTTTCAGCACGGCAAGGTATTGGGCTGAATTCATCAGGGCGTCGAGTTGCCTGAGATCGGCGGGTTCGACCACGATCATCCACCCGTCTCCGTAAGGATCGGCATTGACCAGTTCCGGCGCTTTCTCGAGCTTTTCGTTGACGGCAAGAATCCTGCCGCCGACGGGCATGTAAAGCTCGGATACGGCCTTCACCGATTCCACGGCGCCGAAAACCGCTCCCTGTTCAAAGGTTTCACCCACCTGGGGAAGCTCCACGTAAACGACGTCGCCGAGCTGATCCTGGGCATAGTCGCTGATACCCACGCGCACTCCGCCGTCTTCGAGTTTCGCCCACTCGTGATCCTGTGCGAAACGAAGATCCGGTATGGTCAAATCATCGATCTCTTTCATTGATTCCTCCCTCTTCAGATTGTCTGTTTTTCAGCGTTTCCGCGATTCGGGACAAAGGGTGATCCGCTATCGGCCGAAAGCCATCATTTGATGAATCGGCCGGCGGGCCGTGCGATCCGGACGGATGTTCCCGGCAATGACGACCTCGATTTTCCGCCGGTTGTCTTTCAGCGTGACCGTCTGGCCGGGGGACAATCGAACCACTGTCTTGACAAAACCGCAGCTCAGGCCCTTGGGTTGAAAGTGTTCCGGTCTGTCCGGGCTTGCAATGCTGTAAATGCGATCTTCAAAGCGGCCGATGCCCATGTCCGTCACGCAGGTGAGAACTTCTCCGATCTTCTTTCCCCCGGCGTCGATCACAGCGGCCGGGTCATGGGCGGAAACCTTTCTCAGGTCATGGCCGACAAAGGCATGGGTGTATTCGGGGGACCGGATATTCAAAAGCGCCTGGTCTCCGATAAACGCCTTGGAAAAGCCCGCGCCCTGGGAAACAAAGGGCAGGGCAAATTCCCACGGATGGTTGATAAAAGGCCAGCGGCCGATATCCTGATGGGAAAGCGGCAGCACGGCGCCGGTGCGGAGGGAATCCCGCGCGGCAAGCCCGCAGGGAAGCAGGCCGAAATCCAGGCCGGCTTCAAGCACCCGCTCCCAGGTCTGTATGAAATGCTCGGGCCGAAGGAAGATTTCAAA
This sequence comes from Desulfobacteraceae bacterium UBA2245, assembly GCA_002347265.1. Lineage (GTDB taxonomy): Bacteria > Desulfobacterota > Desulfobacteria > Desulfobacterales > UBA2245 > UBA2245. The sequence goes on from DDYB01000019.1 coordinate 140,004, forward strand.
ACCGAACTCGCCGGTATAGCCGGTGCGGGAAAGCAGGACGGGCGTACCGTCGGTCAGCCGGACGGCGTCGGAAAAACAGGCCATTTTGTCCATGCAGCCCTTGAAGGTGAAATACCGCATGCTGTCCAGGACTTTTTCCGGGTTTGCCAGCACTCTCATCAGGATGGCGGCCGCCCTTGGACCCTGAAGGTCGAATTTTCCCAGCCGGTCGGAAAGGTCCAGAATTCGGGGAACCCGTTCGCCTGCTCGAGCTTCCAGGTGACGGGCGATCGGGCCGCCCATGCCGGCGTTGACTATGACCATATAGGACTGATCCGCCAGCTGGTAGACAATGGCGTCATCGATCACAAAGCCGTTTTCGTCCAGAAACGCGCCGTAGGTGCAATTCCCCGGCGTTAGAGCGGATTTATCCCTGCCCGCGCAGGCGTTCAGGTCCCTGGTGAAGCATCGCTGGAGCAGTTCAAAGCTTTGCGGTCCGGAGACGAGCACCGCGGCCATATGGCTGGTGTCAAACATGCCGGCCGCGGTGAGCACGGCCAGGTGTTCCTGTTTTGCCCCGGCCGGATACCACAGGGGCATGTTGTACCGGCCGAAATCAGCCATGTTGGCGCAATGGACCGTGTGCCAGCCATGAAGCAATGTCTTTTTGGGCTCATTTTGCATCATGTTTTCCTTCCGTATCAGTGCGCTCCGGAATCTTGCAAAGGGGGCGTGTTTTTCGTGCGGGACAAACGGATTTTTGCGGCATGCATGACCTGAAAAGCCTTATATTTCATGGTGTTCAGACGCCGGGTCGAATTTTTTTCAGGCGGGTTGTTCGGCCCGGTGAACCCGGCGTTGCGTGCAGCCGACATAATCCACCGAGTAAATGAGATTGATGAATCTGTCAATAGACGATATGGAAATTCATGGTCCGAGCAAATCAAACGCGCATAAAGGAGGCTTGAAATCATGGCTGTCAGAATCGTTGTCATCGGCGCGGGGCCCGGCGGATATATTGCCGCCGTCCGCGCGGCCCAGCTTGGGGCCGAGGTCACCGTCATCGAGCGGGACAAGGCGGGAGGAACCTGCCTGAACCGGGGGTGCATTCCTTCCAAGATGATAAAACACACGGCGCAGATGTTCGAAGACATGCAGCGATCCGGGCAGTTCGGCATCGAAATAAAGGATGCGCGCGTTGATATGAAACTCGTGCAGGACAGAAAGGAAAAGCTGCTCGAAAACCAGGCGGCCGGAATTCTCAAGCTTTTAAAGCATCACAAAATCCGCCATCTGAAAGGACGCGGTTTTGTCAAGGGGCCCAACCTGGCCGAGGTCGTACAGGGCGACCAAACCGGGATCGAGGTTCCCTGGGACCGGCTGATCATTGCCACGGGGTCCGAGCCGATGCCCCTTTCATCCTTTTCGTTTGACGGAAAAAGGATTCTGTCCAGCACCGATGCGCTGAATCTGCAACAGGTCCCCGAATCCGTTCTGATCGTCGGCGCCGGAGCCATCGGGTGCGAATTTGCCTGCATGCTCTCGGCGCTGGGTTCCAGGGTCACCCTGGTGGAAGCCATGGACCGTATTCTGCCGGGTCCCCATGTGGATGCGGACATGTGCGCGGTGCTTCAGCGCGAGATGAAGAAGCGAAAGATTCAGATTCTGGTCAACCGGATCATTGAAGCCATCGAAAAGATTCCGCAGGGAGTTCGAGCCTCCATTGGAACCCTTGCCGGTCCGGGACCTGAGGAAAAAAGATCGGCGCCGATGGTGGAAGTTCAAACCGTACTGGTGTGCATCGGACGCCGGCCCCTGAGCGCGGGCCTCGGGCTTGAGAAGATCGGAGTTCGGACGGATGAAAAAGGCTGGATTCTGGCCGATGACCGGATGCAGACCAGTGTGCCCGGGGTGTACGCCATCGGAGATGCCCTGGGCCCCCGGCGGCCCATGCTGGCACACGTGGCCTCAACCGAAGGAATTACGGCCGCGCAAAACGCCATGGGCACCCAAGGTGTCATGAATTACGACGTGATTCCGGGCGTCATCTACACCATGCCCGAAGCCGCCCATGCGGGACTGACCGAAAGCCAGGCAAGGGAAAAGGGGGTTGAGGTGCGGTCCGAAACCGTTTTGTTTCGAAGCCTGGGCATGGCGCATGCGCTGGGAACCATTGAAGGGCAGATCAAGATGCTCTCCGACGCCCGCACCGGAAAGCTACTGGGCGTTCATATCGTGGGGCCGCATGCGTCGGATCTGATTGCCGAAGGGGCTCTGGCGCTCAGGCTCGGGTCAAGCGTCAAGGACCTGGCCGGCACCGTTCATGCGCACCCTTCGCTTTCGGAAATCATGCTGGAGGCATCCTTGAAGTCGCTGGGAAAACCGCTGCACGGATAAGTACGATCCTGTCATTTGGGGAAACCCATTGATATATTGACATGAACGCTTCCGGCTTTCGAGATCATTGGAGATGCCCATAAAACCATAATATCCGACCCAGACCGTTTTGCGGGAAAGATCCTGCGGCGCGGACGGCTACGGCGGCAGGGTTCCGGACCCGATCTCCGGTTCCAGGCGGATATTCCCGTACCGGACGTTTCTCCGGATCCGTCCGATAAAAACGCTGTCCATTCACCGGTCCTTTCATTTCAGCAGGTTCCATTCCATTAAAGACATCCGATTGTTCCGGTACAGCTCATGGTTTCGCTTGATAAATTGCGGTTTTTTCACTAAGTTGAAGGCCATGGGCTACGACTTCGATGACAATGATGCGAAAACATTTGAACGCCGTCTTGCGCACCCAAGAAACCGCATGGCCCTGGAACGTCAGAATCGGCTGATGATCGATATGCTCAAGCCCATGCGCGGGCAGTCTGTCCTGGATATCGGCTGCGGGACGGGCGCCCGGTTGATGCCGCTTCTGCAAATGGGGCTGGATGTGACCGCAATTGATGTGTCGGAGCACATGCTCCGGGTCGCGGCACAAAAAACCGGATCACGGGTTGAGCTTCGCCGGGCTTCAGCCGAGGATCTGCCCTTTGAAGACAATGCCTTCAATTTTTCATGCCTGGTGACGACACTGGAATTTGTCGAAAATCCCCGTCAGGCGCTTGCCGAGGCCTGCCGGGTGACCAAAGACCGAATTTTTGTGGGCATCGTGAATCGATATTCCATCCAGAGCGTTGAGTATCGGCTTTCGGGGATTTTTACCGGATCCCCCTACCGGCATGCACGGTTTTACAGTATCTGGGAGATCAAGCGGATGCTTCGAGACATCCTGGGAGATGTTCCCATTTCCTGGAAAACCCAGTGCCGGATTCCCAGGGGATGTGGATGGATGCTTCAGAATCTGGAAACCTTTGAACCTGCGAAATCGTCTCCTTTCGGCGGTTTTGCAGGGCTGGTGGTCAGCCTGATTCCCCGGTACCGCGTTCGGCCCCTTGATATCCGGTGTGCTGCCGAAACGCCTACCGTAATGCTGGTGAGCATAATTCCCTGAATCGGAGGACAATGCGACATGGAAGCCTGGTTGTATGAAAAATTAAAAGATCAGAAGGTTCGCTGCAATCTGTGCCGTCATCGATGCGTGATCGCCGAAGGCGCCCGCGGGCGGTGTCATGTCCGGGAAAACCGCCAGGGGATTCTGGAGACCCTGGTATACGGCCGCCTGGTCGCCCGGCACATTGACCCGATCGAAAAAAAACCCCTGTTTCATGTGGCGCCGGGTTCCTTATCCTATTCGGTGGCCACGGCAGGGTGCAATTTCAAGTGCCGTTTCTGCCAGAACGCCGAGATCGCCCAGATGCCGGCGGATCGGGATGGATTGATTCTGGGCGAATACCATTCTCCGGAGTCCGTGGTTCAGGACGCCGTCCATGGCGGCTGCAGAAGCATCGCCTATACCTATACCGAGCCGACCGTGTTCTTTGAATTCGCCTGCGATACCGCCCAGATTGCCCATAAAATGGGGTTGCTCAACGTGTTTGTCACCAACGGCTACATGACGGCGGAGGCTCTGGACAGAATTCACCCGTATCTGGATGCGGCCAACGTCGATTTGAAGGGATTTACCGACAATTTTTACAAGCAATACTGCGGCGCCCATCTGGAACCTGTAAAAGACAGCCTGAGGCAGATGAAATCCATGGGCGTCTTTGTCGAGATCACCACCTTGCTCATACCCGGTCTGAACGACGACCCCGGCGAACTGGAAAATCTGGCCGGGTTTATCGCCGCCGATCTGGGGCCGGATACCCCCTGGCATATCAGCCGGTTTCATCCGGCATACCGGCTGCTGGATCACAGTGTGACCCCGGTCAAGGCGCTTTCAACGGCGCGCGAAATCGGGATGAAATCGGGCCTGAGGTATGTTTACACAGGCAATGTCCCCGGCGATGCCGGAGAAAAGACCTCGTGCTGGAATTGCGGCACGCTTTTGATTGACCGGCGGGGGTACAGCATCAGGGAAAACCGGCTGGAAAAAGGCTGCTGTCCCTCGTGCGGAACCGCGATGGCCGGAATCAGTCTCTGATGCAGGATTGCCATTACAGGCCAACCGGCTGCCGCGAAGCTTGCCGGGGTGGTTCTTGCATCTTGTTTTCAGTTCGTTTCGACCGCCTGATGATTGTTTCGGAATCTTTCCCATTTTGAATCGGCCGCACCGAACGGATTCGAATTCCTTCCCGCGTTCCCGGAATGAACCTCAAAACGCCGTATCGTTTTGACCGGGAATGTTTTCATTGTTTTGAGTTTGTGGTATGGCTTATGAAATATTGATTTTGAAGATGCCGCAAAGGAACATCCCATGAAGCCGTTTTTCAAGGTTGCCACCGTGAAACAGGCGGTGGCGCAGATCCGCGAATTTGCACCCGTAGCCTCCGAACCGGTTTCGCTGGTCCAGGCAACCGGCCGCATTCTGGCCGAAGACATCATATCGACAATCGACGTCCCGGACTTTGCCCGATCCACCATGGACGGATATGCGGTTCAGGCTGCGTCCACTTTTGGCGCATCGGAACAGAATCCCGCCCTGTTTGTATTAAAAGAGTCTGTATCCATGGGCCAGGCCCCGGACATTCTGATTTTTCCAAGCACAGCCGCCCGGATTCCCACCGGAGGCATGATGCCTCGGGGCTCGGACAGCGTGGTGATGGTCGAGCACACGGAACTGGTGGATGACGATACGGTTGAGGTTTACCGCAGCACGGCGCCGGGTCAGCATGTTGTCGGCGTCGGAGAGGATATCCGCCGCGGCGATGCGGTTCTGACCCGGGGTACAAAAATACGCCCCCAGGAAGCCGGTCTGCTTGCCGCGCTGGGCGTTCATGAGGCACGCGTTTTTAAGCGCCCCAGAATCGGCATCGTATCGACCGGGGATGAAATCGTGGCGCCGGATGAAACCCCGGCGCCCGGACAGATTCGGGACATCAACACCTACGCTCTCTCAGGTCTGATTCTGCAGACCGGCGCCGAACCGGTTTTACTGGGGCTGGTCAGGGACGATCTGGACGCGTTGACTCAAAAATGCGCTCAGGCCCTGGACGCCTGCGACATGCTGCTGATTTCGGGCGGCAGTTCGGTAGGGGCCCGCGACTATACGGTTCAGGCCCTGTCTTCGTTAAAAGACGCCCGGATTGTTTTTCACGGGGTGTCGATCAGCCCGGGAAAACCCACCATTATCGGCACGGCTGCGGGCAAGCCCGTCTTCGGCCTTCCCGGAAATGCGGTATCGGCCATGGTGGTGTTCATGATTCTGGTCAAGCCGGCCATCGAACAGATCGGAGGGCTGGATCCTGCCGGCCAGAGGAATCTGAGGATTCCGGCCCGCCTGTCCCGCAATCTGTCTTCGGCTCAGGGACGAACCGATTATGTTCGGGTACGCCTGATTCCAAAAACCGACGGCCTCTGGGCCGAACCGATTCTGGGCAAATCCGGGCTGATTCACACCATGGTCAAGGCCGACGGCCTGGTCGAAATCGACAGCCACACCGAGGGGCTCGACCAGGGCGCCTTGACCGAGGTGATCCTGATCTGAACTCCTTGAATTCTTGTGAATAACCCTCTAACCGAGTTTAAAATTTACAGACCATGACCCATCATCGCCGGAATATCTATCTAAAGATGAAAACCCTGTCCGAGGCGAAAAGCATCATGCTGAACGCTTTTGACGCGGCCCGGGACAACGCGGTTGAAACCCTGCCCGTTCCCGAATCCGTCGGCCGGATCTTGGCCGAACCGGTGACAGCCCGGTGCTGCTCTCCCCATTTTCATGCCGCGGCCATGGACGGAATCGCGGTGCTGGCCGAGACCACCTTCGGCGCCCATGAATCGACCCCCCGAACCCTGACCGTCGGAACCGAGGCCTTTTATGTAAACACCGGCCATCCGCTGCCCGGGGGCACCAATGCGGTGATCATGATCGAACATGTCCAGGCGCCCTCCGAAAATCAGGTGATCATCGAGGCGCCGGCCTTTCCCTGGCAGCATGTCCGAAAAATGGGCGAAGACATCGTGGCCACCGAAATGCTCTTTCCCCAGAATCACCGGATCACGCCGTACTGCATCGGCGCCCTGCTGTCGGCGGGCGCATTCGAGGTCTGCGTTCGAAAAGCGCCCGAAGCGCTGATTATTCCCACCGGATCCGAACTGGTGGACTGCGGTGCGATCGGCTCACGAAATTTAAAGCCCGGCCAGGTGATCGAAAGCAACAGTTTTGTGATCGGAAATCTGATCAAGGCCTGCGGAGGCAGCTTCGAAAGAAATGCCATTCTTTCCGACGATCTGGACGTCCTGCGACGGACGGTGAAACAGGCCGCGGAATCGAATTACGACCTGGTTCTCATGATCGGCGGCTCTTCGGCCGGTTCCGCCGACTTCACCAGGCAGGTGATCGAGGATCTGGGAACGGTTCTGATTCACGGCGTGGCCATGATGCCCGGCAAACCCGTTGTTGTCGGGAAGGTGAACCACAAGCCGGTCATCGGACTTCCCGGATACCCGGTATCCGCGATTATCGCCTTTGAACAGCTCGTTCAGCCCCTGATCTGCCGCATGCTGTCCCAGCAGGAACCTGAAAGAAACAGAATCCCTGTCAATCCGGCCCGCAAGATCCCTTCAAAGCTGGGAACCGAGGAGTTTGTACGGGTCAAGCTCGGCCGCGTGGGCGATCAGGTGGTTGCCTCGCCCCTGCCCCGCGGATCGGGAACCATCACCTCTTTAACCCAGGCCGACGGGATCATCCGCATCTCCGAACTGATCGAAGGCATCAACGCCCATGAGACCGTGGAAGCCGAGCTGCTCAAACCCCTTTCAGAAATCTGCAACACGGTGATGGTCGTGGGAAGCCATGACAACTGCCTGGATGTGCTGGCCGACGAGCTTCACAAACAATTTCCGGCGCAGAGCCTTGCCTCGAACCACGTGGGCAGCATGGGCGGCCTTCTGGCCCTGAAACGCAAGGTTGCCCACATGGCCGGCTGCCATCTTCTGGATGAAACCGACGGTGCCTACAATCTGTCGTACGTTCAGAAATATCTTCCCGGAATTCCGGTTAAAATCGTTCATCTGGTCCGCCGCGAACAGGGACTGATCGTTTCTCCGGGGAACCCCAGGTCCATTGAAGGCATAGCGGATCTGACCCGAAAGGACATCCGGTTCATCAACCGCCAGGCTGGATCGGGCACCCGGATCCTGCTGGACTATCACCTGAAGCAATCGGGCATCGATCCGCAGTCCATCAACGGGTACGCCTTTGAGGAATTCACCCACATGAACGTTGCCGTGGCCGTGCTGAGCCATGCCGTCGATGCCGGGCTCGGCATTTATGCGGCGGCCAGGGCCCTGGGTCTGGATTTTATTCCAGTCGCCACCGAGGAATACGACCTGGTGATTCCACGGGTGCATTTTGAAACTCCGATGATGCAGAACCTTTTGAGCGTTCTTCAGACTGCCTCGTTTCAAAAGCGGGTTCAGGCCATGGGCGGGTATCACGTCGACGACATGGGGAAGCTCAAAGCTGAATTCTAGCAGCACCATGACTTTGGTTTTTTACCTTTAGCAGGGCGCTTAAAACAAGAATCAGGTCTTCAGGCAAGGCGCGCAACGCTGCATGGCGGCCTCAGGCGCAGTCTTTCAAGAGTCTGTTAAAACACCCTTTATTCATATGCCCCGTAAACGCTATGAATTGATCGATCATACGGCCGATCTCGGTTTGCGCATCTTTGGCAGGGATCTGCCCGACCTGTTCGAGGCAGCGGCCTTTGCCGTGTTTGACCGGATTACGGATATCGGCGCCTTGCGGGGCATGGAGCGCCGGGTTCTTGAAATATCCGGTGCGGACTGGCCGGATCTTATGGTAAACTGGCTTCGAGAACTTCTCTATCTCTGGAACGGAGAACGCCGGCTTATCAAACAGGCCCGGATTTTGACAATCCAGGAGTATCATCTGAGCGCCGAAATCCGCTATGATCCCTTTGATCCGGACCTTCATCGCATCGAGGAAGAGATCAAGGCCGTCACCTATCATCAGATCGCGGTAGAACCAGCCGGGTCCGGCTGGGAAGCCCGCATCATCTTCGATGTCTAGCCTGGGAGGCGCCTTATGGAACTTAGGAAAATCGACGATTTTCGCTGGGAACTCCCGCAATCCGGCAACATGCGGGTGCCCGGCATGGTGTATGCCAGTCATAAGCTGCTCAAGGGCATGGAGCAGGACGAGGCCCTCAAGCAGGTGGCCAATGTGGCGACGCTGCCCGGAATTGTCAAAGCATCCCTGGCCATGCCCGACATGCACTGGGGATACGGATTTCCCATCGGCGGGGTGGCCGCCTTTGACTGGGAAACAGGCGTCATTTCTCCGGGAGGCGTCGGATACGATATCAACTGCGGGGTGCGTCTGGCCGCAACGCAGCTGACCGCCTCGGAGATTCGGCCCAGACTCGAAGATCTGATCAATGCGCTGTATCAGAGCATTCCCTCGGGGGTCGGATCCACGGGCCAGGTCAAACTCAGCCCCTCGGATGAAAAGAGCGTGCTTCGACACGGCAGCCAGTGGGCCGTGAGCCGCGGTTTCGGCGAGGATGCGGATCTGGCTCGAACCGAGGACAACGGATGCATGACCGAGGCCGAGGCCGAGGCCGTCAGTCCGAGGGCTCTGGAGAGAGGCCGAAATCAGCTGGGCACCCTGGGGTCCGGAAACCATTTTCTCGAGGTGGGCCGGGTCGATGAAATCTACGATCCTCGAATTGCCGAGGCATTCGGACTGTTTGTCGGTCAGGTCACCGTGCTGCTTCACTCCGGATCACGCGGACTCGGATACCAGGTATGCGATGATTTTCTGGCCTCCATGGCCCGGGAGGTTCAAAAGCTCGGCATTCAACTGCCCGACCGGCAGCTGGCCTGCGCCATGATCCAGTCCGAACTCGGGCGGAAATACTTTCGAGCCATGGCCTGCGCGGCCAACTATGCCTGGGCCAACCGCCAGATTCTGCTTCATCACACCCGGCAGGCCTTTTTGCGCGTCTTTGAAATCAGCCCGCGGGATCTGGCCATGAATCAAATTTACGATGTTTGTCACAACGTGGCCAAAAAAGAAATACACCGGATCGACGGAAAACCCCGGACCCTGTGCGTTCACCGGAAGGGCGCCACCCGGGCCTTTGCTCCGGGCCACGAGTCGCTGTGCGTCGAGTATCAAAAGACCGGTCAGCCCGTACTGGTTCCCGGAGACATGGGAACCGCCTCGTACGTCATGGTGGGAACCCAGAAGGCGATGGACGAGACCTTCGGATCGACCTGCCACGGCGCCGGGCGTGTGCTGAGCCGGAAAGCCGCCAAAAAGCAGAGCAGGGGCCGGTCCATCAACCGGGAACTCGAAGACCAGGGCATTCTGGTGAGATGGACGGGACGTTCCACTCTGGCCGAGGAAATGCCGGATGCCTACAAGGACATATCCGAGGTGATCGAGGTGGTTCACGGCGCGGGAATCTCCTCCAAGGTGGCCCGACTCCGGCCCATGGCGGTGATCAAGGGTTGAACCCGGGCGTCGACAACCTCTATCAGGATGTTGAAAAACAAGAATCAGGCCGTCAGGCAAGCGCGCGGCGATGCGACAAGCGCAGCANNTCAGGCATATGTGAGCATTGGCGAAAGCCCCGCAACGCTGAATGTCGGCCTCAGGCGCAGTTTTTCAACATCCTGCTGTTGCCGCGCTTGCGTGCCCCGGCCGCAGCTTGACATATGTAGATCATTTGGGCATAGTTCTGCTTCAATACACGGCGCCATTCGGAAACATTGAAGGAACGAAATAATGATTGCAATCAATGAACATTATCTGAAACTCCAGGCCTCATACCTGTTTACGGACATCGCCCGGCGGGTTGCGGCCTTTCAGGCGGCCAACCCGGACCGCGAGGTAATCAAGCTGGGCATCGGGGATGTAACCCGCGCGCTTCCGCAAGCCTGCATCGAGGCGCTTCACAAGGCTGCCGACGAAATGGGGCGGGAGGACAGCTTTCGCGGCTACGGCCCGGAACAGGGTTATGCCTTTTTAAGAGAGACTATCGCGCAAAATGATTTTCAGGCTCAGGGCGCCGACATCTCGGCAGATGAAATCTTCATCAGCGACGGCGCCAAGTGCGATACCGGAAATATTCAGGAGCTGTTTGCCGCCGACACCCGGATCGCGGTTCCGGATCCGGTGTATCCGGTCTATGTGGATACCAATGTCATGGCAGGCCGCACCGGGGTGTTTGAAGACGGCCGATACACGGGACTGCACTATCTGGAGAGCACCCGGGACAACGGGTTTATCCCCGAACTTCCCCGGGAACCGGTGGATCTGATCTACCTGTGTTTTCCCAACAACCCAACGGGAGCGACCATCACCCGGAACCAGCTGAAACGCTGGGTGGACTATGCCCGAAACAACAAGGCCCTGATCCTTTATGACGCCGCCTACGAAGCCTTTATCCGCGATCCGTCCCTTCCCCGGTCCATTTATGAAATCGAGGGGGCCCGGGAGGTGGCCATCGAGTTTCGAAGTTTTTCCAAGACCGCCGGATTCACCGGCACCCGGTGCGCGTTTACCGTGATTCCCAAAAACTGCGCGGCCTTTGACGCACAGGGCCGGCCTCAGGCTCTGCATTCCCTCTGGAACCGGCGCCACTGCACCAAATTCAACGGCGTATCCTATCCGGTTCAGCGGGCGGCCGAGGCGGTTTACTCCGATGAAGGAAAGGCCCAGACCCGGAAGCTGATTGACTATTATCTGAAAAACGCCGCCCTGATTCGAAAAGAGATGACCGCGCTGGGGTATGAATGCACGGGCGGAGAAAATTCTCCCTATATCTGGGTGAACGGCCGGCGCGATTCCTGGGAGTTTTTCGACCTGCTCCTGCAAAAAGCCGGCGTGGTATGCACGCCGGGTGCCGGGTTCGGCCGATGCGGACGCGGCTATATTCGAATCAGCGCATTCAACCAGTATGAAAACGTGCAAAAGGCCATGGAACGGATCAAGGCCGCCCTGGCCTGATCAATAAACGGCATCGCCGGCACGGAAGGCCGTAAACTCCGAAAATTCGGGAATAAACAATACTACAGGAGGGTGGAACCATGAGCAATAAGGAAATTCTCGTTGAAAAGCAGCAGCACATCGGCATCATTACCCTGAACCGGCCGGATGAGTTTAACACCTTCAACGTTCCCTTTGCCCGCCAGCTGAATGACAGTCTTGTGGCCCTGGACAACGACGAAGACGTTCGCGTCGTTGTGATTCGGGCAAACGGCCGCAAGTTTTCAACCGGCATCTCCCTGGATGAATTCAAGGGGAAATCCCACAAGGAATTTCGAGAATTTCTGAAAGGGATGGACGAACACAATCACACGATAGCCAAAATGAAAAAGCCCGTGATCGCCTCGGTCCACGGAATAGCCATTGCCAACGGCGCCGGGCTGGTCTTTGCCTGTGACATGGCGGTTGCGTCGGAAAGAGCCAAATTCGGCACCACGGCCATCAATGTGGGACTGATCTGCCTGGGGCCGGCCGCCCCCCTGATGCGGCAGGCCGGAAGGAAGAAGGCCCTGGAAATGGTGCTGACCGGCGATATTATCTCCGCTGAAGAAGCCCTTCGGCTGGGCCTGGTCAACAAGGTGGTGCCGGATGATCAACTGGAAGCCGCCACGATGGAGCTGGCCGGGAAACTGGCGGCAAAAAGTCCGCTGGCGCTTCAGATCGGAAAGAAGGGAATTTATGCCATGGACGATCTGCCCTACCACAGGGGCCTGGAGTATCTGACCGACCTGTTCGCGTCGCTGTGCGTTACCGAAGATGCTCAGGAGGGGCTGGCCGCCTTCCAGGAAAGACGTTCCCCGGAATGGAAATTGAAATAAAACCATCGGCGGCGCGGCCGGCGCGACAATTGGCGGGGTCAGCGGCGGATATGAAGCCGATGACGCCCGAAGAGAGATCGTTGCCGATCTGAATCCGAAATCGCTGCAAAACAAGGTGATCGATTCAGGGGACCTGGCTCACGGATTTGCGTTCTTTTCCGGAGAGGCGACCTCCGCAAAAAACCTGCGCCTTCAACTGCTGGAAAAAGACACGGGCGAAAGCCATACCTTGATTCTACCGTTTTAACCCATCATTCGGACCGGATCAGTCCCCGGCCCGTCATCGGGCCGGGGATTTCTATTCCCATGATCTCCAGGAGGGTGGGCGCGATATCGGCCAGAATGCCTTCGCTTCTCAGGGATGCCGATTTTCGGGTCTCATCCACCAGAATAAAAGGCACCGGATTGAGCGTATGAGCCGTATGCGGATGTCCGTTTTCATCGGCCATGCTTTCGGCGTTGCCGTGATCCGCCGTCACCAGGACGGCGCCGTTTCGAGCCAGCATCTCGGAAACGACTTTTTCCGCGCATTGATCCACGGTTTCGCAGGCCCGCACCGCGGCTTCAAACACCCCGGTATGCCCCACCATGTCCATGTTGGCGAAATTCAGAACGATCAGATTGTATTGACCGGACCGGATGCGGGCAACGGTTTCCCCGGCCACCTCGTGCGCGCTCATCTCGGGTTTGAGATCATAGGTGGCCACCTCTCTGGGCGATGGAATCAGGCACCGGTCCTCGAGGGGAAATTTCGCCTCCTCGCCGCCGTTGAAGAAATAGGTCACGTGGGCGTATTTTTCCGTTTCCGCGATGCGAAGCTGGCGAAGGCCCATACGGCTGATCGTCTCGCCGAGAACCTGTTCCAGATGAACCGGCCCGAAGGCCACCGGAAGATCAAAGGTCTCATCATACCGGGTCATGCAGACAAAGCCGCAAAGGGAGGGGAACGCGCTCCGGGTAAAGCCGGAAAACCGTGAATCCGTCAACGCCTGGGTAATTTCCCTGGCCCGGTCGGCGCGAAAATTAAAAAAGATCGCCCCGTCGCCGTCTCCAATTACGGCCAGCGGTTTTGCCGACGCATCGGTCATTACAACCGGCCGGACAAATTCATCGGTTTCTCCCCGGTGGTACGCATTTTGAACAGCCGAAACCGGATCGGTTTCAGAAATGCCGATCCCCTGGGTGTAAAGCTGATAGGCCTTTTGCACGCGATCCCACCGCTTGTCCCGGTCCATGGCAAAATAGCGCCCGCAGATCGTGGCGATCCTTCCGGGCCCGACGCTGTCCTGAATGCGCCGAACATAACCGGCGCCGCTGTCCGGCGGCGTATCCCGGCCGTCCAGAACGGCATGAATAAAAATTCTGTCAAGCCCCCGGTTCCGGGCCATTTTCACCAGAGCCAGCAAATGCTCCAGATGACTGTGAACCCCGCCGTCTGAAACCAGTCCCAGAAGATGAAGAGCGGATCCGGAAGCTTTCACCTCATCCATCATACGGCAAAGCGCCTCGTTCTTTTCAAAGGAACCGTCTTGAATGGACCGGTTGATCCGCATCAGATCCTGGTAGACGATGCGCCCGGCGCCGATGTTCAGGTGTCCCACCTCGGAGTTTCCCATCACGCCCGGCGGAAGCCCCACGGCTTCTCCGGAACAGAGGAGCCGGGTATGGGGATAGCTTTTTGCCAAGCGGTCCAGAAACGGGGTTCGGGCCGCGGCCACGGCATTGGCAGGAGTTTTGGGGCCGATTCCCCAGCCGTCGAGAATCATCAGCAGACAGGGTCGAATTCTATTCATCATCCAGGTCCTCCTGTTGAAAAGCGATCTTTGAAATGCCCGGATACGCTTCTTCAATATCGATTCTCCTGGCGTCGGTCCACAGGCCTTCCAGGTCGTAAAAGCTGCGAATCGGCTCGTAAAACACATGAATGATCACATGGCCGTAATCCAGCAGGGCCCAGTGCCCTTCCTGAAAGCCCTCCACGCTCAGCGGCTTGATGCCCTGTTTCTTGAGTTCTCTTTGAATGTGCTCGGCAATGGCGGTCACCTGCCGGTTGGATTTTCCACTGCAGATCATGAACACATCGGCCAGGGAGGTGAGCTTCCGGACATCGAGAACCGCCAGTCCCATGGCCTTTCTGCCCAGTATCGCCTTGATGTAGGAAACCAGAACGGGATCCGGTTGCAATTTCATAAATACAGCCTCTTTTCCTTGATAAACGCCAGCACCTTTTCAGGCGCCATGAAGTCGATGGATCTTCCGGCCCGGATCAGCTCGCGCATTCTGGAAGAAGAAATTTCGATCAAACTGACCCGAACCGGCAGAATCGGTTTTTTTTCAGAGTGAAAATAGCCGGATGCCTCCGAACGATAGCCGCCGGATATTTTCGAACGGATAAAAACGTCCATGGCATCCCTCAGATTCTCCCCGTCCGGAAAGCCGGGCCGGGTCATGACGACGAATGCGATCTCATCCAGAAGCGCCTGGTAGTCCTTCCAGGTATCCAGCTCCAGAAAGGCGTCGGAACCGACGATCCAGAAAAGCGCCGCATCGCCGAAACGCGACTTGAAATGACGAACCGTATCGATGGTATAGGAGGGACCGGAGCGCCTGAGTTCCACATCGGACACCTGAAACAGCCCGCTGCCTTCAACGGCAATGCGCGCCATGGCCAGGCGGTCTTCGGCGCTGATCAGCGCATGCGAATCCTTGTGCGGGGGAAGGGCCGAAGGAATCAGATACACGGAATCCAGGTTCAGTTTCTCTCCAACCTCAACGGCCGTGCGCAGATGTCCCAGATGGATGGGATTGAACGTTCCTCCAAAAAGGCCGATGCGCTTCACCCGACTCCTTTGCGGCTAGCTTCGAATCTGTCCGTCTCCGAAAACCACGAACTTCGTGGTGGTGAGTTCTTCAAGGCCCATGGGGCCGAAAGCGTGCAGTTTGGATGTGCTGATGCCGATTTCCGCGCCCAGCCCGAGCTGTCCGCCGTCATTGAACCTTGTGGAAGCGTTGACCAGAACCACGGAAGAATCCGCCTCGGCGACAAACCGCCGGGCACGGCGGTAATCCGAGGTGACGATGGCCTCGGTATGTTTGGAGCCGTATTGATCGATATGGGCCAGGGCTTCATCCATGTTCTGAACCACCCTGACGGCCAGAATCAGATCCAGATATTCGGCGGGCCAGTCGCTTTCCTCGGCGGCCCGAATCCCCGGCAGCACGGCAAGGGTCCGCTGACATCCCCTGAGCTCGACGCCGGCGGCTTGAAGCCGCGCGGCCACTTTCGGCAGAAAGGCCTTGGCCTCGCTCTGGTGGACGAGAAGGGTTTCCATGGCATTGCACACGCCGGGACGCTGCACCTTGGCGTTGAAGCAGATCTCTTCGGCCATGGAATGGTCGGCGCCCGCATCCACATACACATGACAGACCCCTTTGTAGTGCTTTAAAACCGGTATTTTGGAGTTCTGCACCACGAAGCGGATCAGCCCTTCACCGCCCCGGGGAATGATCAGGTCGATATCCTCCTCCTGGCGGAGCAGAATATTGACGGCTTCCCTTTCGCGGACCGGCACCAGCTGGACGGCTTCGGCGGGCAATCCGGCACGGGAAAGCCCCTGGCTGATGATGTCGGCCAGAATCCGGTTGGAAAAAAACGCTTCGGATCCGCCCCTCAGAATCACGGCGTTTCCGGCCTTCAGGCAGAGACCGGCGGCATCGACGGTCACATTGGGCCTGGACTCGTAAATGATTCCGATGACGCCCAGCGGAATGCGCATGCGGGACACCTGCAGCCCGTTGGGCCGCCGCCATGTTCTGGCGATCGCTCCGACCGGGTCTTCGAGCCCGACCACATCGCGAAGCCCTTCGGCCATGGCAATGACGGTTTGACGGCTGACCGTCAGCCGGTCGATCATTGCGGCGGAAAGCCCCATCTCACGGGCCCGCTCCAGGTCCTTCTGATTTTCTTCCTGAATCCGCGACGACCCGGCTTCCAGCAGCTTTGCGATACCCAGCAGGGCCTGATTTTTCCTCTCCTGCGCGCATCGGGCCATTTGAACGGAGGCGGCTCTGGCCGCCTTTGCGATCCGGACAATGGTTGCTTCCAAAGACATGTTCTCCCCCTTCGAAACCGTCACTGAACCGAAGGCCGACGGACATTCGCGACACGTCGGGCTTGGAATCCTGCGGAATTGGACCTTTGATCCATCAGATGTCGCATTGATCCATAATCACCATGTTGTTCCGATGGATCACCTCATCATAGGGTTTGGATCCGATTCGAAATGCGATCCGGTCGGAGCGAAGGCCCATGATCTTTCGAATGTCCGCGGCGCTGTAGTTGACCAGTCCGGCCCCCAGCACCGCATCTTCCCCGGCTTTTTTAAATTGGACCGCCGCTCCGACGCCGAATTCCCCCTCGACGGACAGAATTCCGCCCGGAAGCAGGCTTTTGCCGTTGTTCACCAGGGCGTTGGCCGCGCCCTCGTCCACGTTGATCATACCTTCGGGCTTCAGATTAAAGGCGATCCAGCACTTCCGGTTCGTCATGCGCTCTTTTTTGGGAACGAAAAAAGTGCCGGTTTGCGCCCCGGCAAACAGGCGGGGAAGGATGTCCGGCTGTTTGCCGCTGGCAATCACCATGGGAATTCCGGCAGCGGTCACCTTCCGGGCCGCCTTCACCTTGCTGAGCATGCCGCCGGTTCCCAGCGCTCCGGGAATTCCGGTGGCGCTTTTTTCAATGCTCTTCCGGATCACCTCAACCGCCGGAATGAGCCGGGCATTCGAATCGGTTCTCGGATCGGAGGTGTAAAGGCCGTCAATGTCGGTCAGGCTGACCAGAAGATCCGCCTCCATCAGCAGCGTAATCATGGCGGCCAGATTGTCGTTGTCGCCGAACTTGATCTCATCCACGGACACGGTGTCGTTTTCGTTGATGATGGGAACAATGTTCCACCCCAGCAGGGTATAGAGGGTGTTCCGGGCGTTGAGATACCGTTTCCGGTTGCTCAGACCGTCGCTGGTCAGCAGTATCTGGGCCACTTTTCTTCCGTGCCGGCCAAAGGCTTTTTCGTATTCCAGAATCAATCCGGCCTGTCCGACAGCCGCGACCGCCTGTCGCTGGGGGATTTCATCCGGCCGCCGGCTCAGTCCGACCTTGGCAAGACCGGAAGCCATGGCCCCGGAAGTGACCAGAATGACCTCCTTGCCCTGGTTGATCAGATCGCAGATCTGCCGGCTCAGGGAACGGACGATCTTGACATTCAACCCGTTTTCATGGGTCAGCACGCCGCTTCCCACCTTGACCACCACGCGTCTGGCGTGGTCAAAGCACTGTTTCCTGTCTTGATTCATTCAACTGATCCAATAGCACCGAAAGGGAATTCAGCAATTGTTTGACCCCCTGCCGGGTGACGGCTGAAATTTTGAAGATCTTTTCATCGGGCAGGGCGGATTCAAAAGCCTGGGCGTTCTGTTCGGTTCCGGCAATATCCATCTTGTTGAGAACCACTACCTGGGGTTTCTCGGATAAGCCTTTGCCGTACAGGGCCAGTTCCCGGTTGATAATTTTATAGGATGCAAGCGGATCGTCGGCATCCAGCGCCGATGCGTCGATCAGATGCACGAGAATCCGGGTTCGGTCGACATGCCGCAGGAACCGGATTCCCAGTCCCGCCCCCTGATGCGCGCCCTCGATCAGTCCGGGTATGTCGGCCACGACAAAAGGCTCTCCCCCATGGTCTTTGACCACGCCCAGGTTGGGGGAAAGCGTTGTAAAGGGATAACTTCCGATCTTTGGAGTCGCTGAAGAAATGGCGCTGATCAGGGTGGATTTGCCTGCGTTGGGAAAGCCGATGAGGCCGACATCCGCCAGAAGCTTCAGCTCCAGTTTCAACCCAAGGGCTTCGCCGGGCTGGCCGGTCTGTGCAAATCTGGGCGCCCGGTTCGTTGAGGTCTTGAAACGCTGATTTCCCTGACCTCCTCTGCCGCCTTTGGCGATCACCGCTGTCTGGCCCGGCTCGACCAGATCCTCAACGACCTCGCCGGTAACGGCATTCAGGCACAGCGTGCCGACCGGAACCTCGATAACGAGATCCTCTCCGTTTCTGCCGGTCTTTTGCCGTCCCATTCCGTGAGAGCCGTTCTGGGCCTTAAACTGCCTTTTAAACTGAAAGTGGTGCAGCGTGCGCTTCTGAGGGCTTGCCAGCAAAACGACATCGCCGCCCTTGCCCCCGTCGCCCCCGTCAGGTCCTCCGCGGGGTATAAACCGTTCTCTTCGAAAGCTGACGCACCCGTTTCCGCCGTCACCGGCCTGCACCTCGATAATGACTTCGTCAATGAATTTCACTCGGCATAAACGCTTACTTTTTTCCGGGATCGTCCGAACCGTTCATATGCCACAACGCCATCCACCAGGGCAAACAGAGTATAATCCCTTCCCAGACCGACATTTTCCCCCGGATGGATTCTCGTTCCCAGCTGGCGCACCAGAATGTTTCCGGCCCTCACCTTGTTTCCGCTGAATCGCTTGATTCCACGCCTTTGTCCGTTGCTGTCGCGGCCGTTTCGAGAACTGCCGCCCGCCTTTTTATGTGCCATTGTTCAGACTCCTTATCTATTTGAAAACACCATCATTTGATCATCCTTCGTTGTACCCGCACCGAGTGCGGGGATCGGGATAAAAATGACGGGTGTCTACGCTCCGATGCTTTCAATCTTGATGGCCGTAAACGTCTGCCGATGTCCCTGTTTGCGGCGATACCCTTTGCGGCGCTTGTATTTGAATACAAGGATTTTTTTAGCCTTCCCCTGTTCAACGATATGACCGCGCACCGCCACATTGTCCAGAACCGGCTGGCCGATAGAAATATTTTCACCGTCGGAAAACAACAATACGCGGTCAAAGGTCACCGGGTTGCCGATTTCTCCGGGGATCTTTTCCACCCGCAGCACTTCGCCTTCGGAAACCTTGTACTGTTTTCCGCCAGAACTGATCACAGCGTACATAATGCCTCCTTCAATCCGTTTCTGTGCTCGAAAGCATTCGCATAAATTTGAAAGCCCCGACATCAGGGCTTATCCGGCTGGCGGCCATCGGCACGACACCGGATTGCCCTACACCCGAGGCTGATTGCGAACGCATCATGCTCGTTTTAAAAAATGTCAAATATTAAACCGTCGGCAATGTTTGTCAAGATAAATTTATATTTACAGACAAAACACCGGCGCCTTTTGGATTCAAAAGCCCGTATGCGCTCCCGGCAGGTCTCAGAATATGCTTGATCTTGAAAAAAAAAGCGTTTTATTGTGGTTTCTTATCATTGTCGCAAGGCCATGTAAAGTCTGGTTTTCAACGTCGGAAACATTTCAAACACAGAGAGGTTCCCCTTGAATTCATTCATGCCATGTCCGGTCGTTCACTGGGATGGGGCAAAGGCGCATCGAACGCATCTTGATCTGGTCGGAGAGTCGCCTTTGACCATCTATCTTCAGGATAGAATTTACCGGGTGGAAATGCGCACGCCCGGCGATGAAATCGCTCATGCGGTCGGATTCTGCCTGTCCCGGGGAATCGTCGCAAAACCGGATGATTTTTCAGCCGTTCAACACACCCCCGATGATCCGGACACGGTTCGGCTGACGCTTTCCGCCGGCGGTCTGAAATCGGCAAACGCCGATCCGCAGGCCCCGGAATCCGGTCTTTCCCGATTTGACGACCACCTGCGCCTGAACCCGGCATCCGCTTTCGATCGCCTGATCCGGCTCGGCGATTTTCAGAAACTTAGGGAAAAAACCGGCGCCTCCCACGCGGCCGCCATTTTCAATGATCAGTTGGAGTTGATGGCTTTCGCCGAGGACGTGGGGCGTCACAATGCCCTGGATAAGGCGATCGGAAAGCTGTTTCTTGAAAACAATCTGGGCCGGGCCCGCCTGCTGGTTCTTTCTTCGAGAATCAGCTTCGAACTGGTACAGAAAGCCGCCCGGGCGCGCATTCCGGTTGTTTTTTCCATGTCGCGGCCGACCTCGCTGGCCGTCAAAACAGGAGTCGAGCTGAACATGACCCTGGCCTGCCTGTCCCGGAAAGAGGGGCTGTTTATTTTCTGCGGAAAAGAGCGGCTCTCGCTTTAACAGGGTGATGCAAAACAGAAATCCGGCGTGCGGCTAGGCGCGGTCGATTCCGGCCAGGGCCTGATGGAACGCACCGGCGGCCAGCTCGGCGCAGTGCATGTGCTCGGGAGGCAGGGTTGTCAGAAATCGCGCCACATCGAGTGCGGTCAATTTCCGGGCATCCTCGACGGTTTTGCCTTCGACCAGCTCGGCCACGGCATTGGCGCATGCATTGGTATTGAGGCATCCGCGGATTTCAAATCGGACGGATTGAATGGTCCGACCGCTCAGGGTCAGATACATTTTCACCGCATCTCCGCACCCGCTGGATTTTTCGGCGCATCCATCGGCCTGCTCCGGCACGATCTGCCGGTCGGTGCGAAACGCCATTTCCAGAAAATTCAATGAGTATTCAGGCCATTCATCGTTCTGCTCTTGCATTTTATTTCACCTGCCGCACGGATTTTGCCGTTGTTTTCAGATTCATCGAGGCACTTTTCAAAGTGCCGCCATTCGTTCAGCCGACAGGAATATGCAAAAAACGCCCTGAACAGTCAATTAAAAAGTGCCGCCCGCTGTTCGATAACCGTGGCCGTCTATTCTTTTTCCCATTTGACCTGAAACTCTATCTCCTCTTCACCGTCAGACCGTTCGTGCTCAATTGCATCGACCAGGCGCCACGGCTTTCCCGCGAAATTCCGATTCCCTTTCCTCTTGTGCCGAACGCTCGCCGGAGTGGATGTCGTCAGTCTGCCGCGCGAAGCTCCGCCATGGCTGAAGAAATAACCCGTATTCCGGAACGCATCAAGAGCCACACGAGACCGAGTGCAACCAGGATATCCGGCCAGCCTGAGCCGGTGAGCCAGACGGCGCCGGCCGCCGCAAACACGGAAAGATTCGATGCGATGTCGTTTCGTGAGCACTCCCACACGGAGTTCATGTTTACATCTTCGTGTCGGTGCCGCCAGAGCAGGAATAGACAGATTGAGTTTGCGGCGAGACCGATAAGGCTGAACGCGCCCATGACCTCGAAGATGGGTACGCTGGGAACAAACAGCTTGTAGACAATTTGGGCCGCCACGGCGCAGGCCGCCAGGAAAATCAGGCCGCCCTTGAACAGCGCGACCCTGGCCTTGACGGCAGTGCTTCGCGAAACGGCGTACAGGCTCAGACCGTAGGTCAGGGCGTCGCCAAGATTATCCAGACTGTCTGCCAGAAGCGCCGTTGTGTTGCCGTAAAGCGCGGCCGCCGCGATGACCAGGAACATGACCGCATTGATGCCAAGCACAATTTGCAGCGTTCCCCGCTGCTTTTCACGCAGGGCATTCAAAGAACAGTTGTCATTGCAGCATCCGCTCATTCTGAAACCTTGTCCGGCAAGTCAAACGCACGAAAAGTTACATGGAAATTTTCGACAAACACGCACAGGCCGAGTCGTCCCCCCCATGCACCCTACTCAATCTGAACCACGAATGGCACGTCGTGGATGGCGTCTGAACGCCGGAACTCCGCCCACCCTTTGTAGATTCCGGAATGCGCAAAGTGCGCTTCAAACGCCAGCGCCCCGCCCGGCGATCGCCCCTCCAGGGGATGGGAATGGACGTACTGCCTGCCGTCCCCGCTGAGGACGACGAGGTGGCCCATGGCCCCCAGATACGGCTGAAGGTCGGAAACCGGCCGGCCCGCCGCATCGAACAGGGTAAGCGAGATCCGCGTCGTTCCCCCTGCCCTGCCGTTCTCGACGACGATGTCCGCCTCCAGTTCATCGCCCTTCACCCGCCCCGGGGCATTGGGGACAAGCGCCGTCATCGGCGGCGGGGTTCCGGCGACGTTCACTTCGGCGATTGGCGCCGCCGGCTTTCCGCCCGCGGACTTATGATCGGCGTAAAGGCGATACATGCCGGCGGTTGGGAAGGCGTATGTTCCGGTGATGTTTCCGGCTGAATCGATCTCCGGGTGAATATGCGCAAACCGGTCCATCCGGTCGCTCACGATAATGAGGTGCAGCTTCTTTTCGTGAACCGTTTCGAAATCCTTGATGACGGCGCCGGTCTCATCATGGATCATGAGGTTCAGCGTGACGGGTTCTCCCGGTTTGACCGCAGCCGGATCGGTTGTGACCATGAGCATCGATTCCATCTGCCCGCCGTCGTGGCCGCCGTGCGGATCCGCAATCTTCTTGCCCGAGGTGGGCGCTGCATGATCCCCGTGTCCGGCTTCCCCGGCCATGGCCTTCCCGTGCACGCTGCAGACCAGGAAACCGGCCAGAACCAGAACCATGCACAGCCTGGGGGCGCGGCCGATCAGATGCGTCGATTTTGTGATCATGATGATCTCCTCGTAAAAAACATTTTCGAAAGGTTCGGGCAGAGGCTGCAGTTCCCGGTCGCCTCAGCCGGAAACTGAGCGTCTGATCAGAGCCTTTACCCGTTTTTCTTGAATTTTTTGCCGGCGCTCCATGCTTTTCCGACATGATTTCCGACTCCCCAGTAATGGTTGTCCGGCATGGTCAGCGTGAACGGACTTATTTTTCTGACATCCGGTTTGCCGTCGGTCAGATAACGATCTTCCGAATATACCTCGATGATTTCCCCGATAAACAGGGTATTGGTCGGCAATCGGACCTCATCATGAAGCCTGCAGGCCATGCAGACAGGGCATTCCTTGATTAAAGGCGCGTCTTTCAATTCACCGTAAAAAATATCGAAAAGTCCTGATTTGTCTGTTTCGCTTCCGGAAACCATTCCGCAATAGTCGGTTTTTTCAAGCATCGAGATCGAGGGAATATTGACGCTGAAGGCCTTGTGTTCTTCAATCCCCTGATTGGTAAAATGCGGCCCCAGCGCGATGCCGATCATGGGCGGCTTGGAATTGACCCTTGAAACCCATCCCACGGCCATGAAGTTTGCCCTGCCCTGCACGATCGAACCGACCAGAACCGTCGGCATGGGGTAAACAAACGCATTGTTGTCGATTTTGATCTTTTTCATGAGCCTTTCCCCCCTTGTTTGATTGACTTGCGTGCGCTCGATCCGCCCCTGCCGCCTGCCAGGCGCCTCACAATTCCAGCTGCATCCACACGACATCAAAATCCTCGCCGAACTTCCTTCCAATCCGCCGGAATCGCCCGCACTCCTTGAAACCATGCTTCCTGTGAAACCGCAGACTCCCCTCGTTTCGAGAGGATATGTTCGCCAGCAGCGTATCGATGCCCTGTTTCCTGGCCGCCGATTTGAATTGTTCGAGTATTGCTGCGCCGATCCCTTTGCCCGTATGATCCGGCAGTATGAAGTACGTGATTTCCGCGGCGCGGCTAAAAACCCGGCCGGCGCGATACGCATGCAGGAAGGCAAATCCCGCGATCTTTTCAGCATCATCCTTGATTGCGACAGCGGGGTAGCCCCGCGTCATATTCAGAAAACAATCAAAGAACTCGTAGCCCACCGGTTCCTCCGGATAAGCCGCAAAGCTGCCGGCAATGTAGTGGTTGAAGATATCGATCACCGCGGTTCGATGCCGGTCTATGACCTTCTCAAATTGGTATGCCATCGCCTTCGTCCTTTACTGATTGCTTTTCCAGGAGATCGCCGCGCCCGGCATTTCTGCCGGCGATCAATCACACATTGTTTTGCGCGGCACGAACGGAAAGAATATCCGCTTTTTGTAAATGATTCGAGTGGTTCCCGATATTTCGACACTATGTTCCTCCTGATGGAAAATCAACCCAATTTTCGCCATGATCCCGAGCTTGACAGCGGTCAGGCGGATGCCGAATGCCGGCTCATCAAGCCCATGAAGCAACAATGCAAAAAACAGGGGTGCGTCAAGGCCGGCCTTCTGCTATAGTGTTTTTTCGTTGCGAGACCACCCTTCAATACAACAGCGGATTTCTGATATGAGCGCATCCGACCGGATTAAAAGGCTGACCGAAACGTTTGACTGCAACCTGGAATCGTACAAGCGGGGTTCGTTCAATGAAGCCCAGGCGCGCATCGAATTCATAAACCCCTTTTTCGAGGAACTGGGCTGGGATATCGACAACCGGCAGGGCTATTCCGAGGCCTACAAGGAAGTCATTCATGAAGACGCCATCAAGGTCGGCGGGATCACCAAGGCGCCGGATTACTGCTTCCGGATCGGCGGAGTCCGCAAGTTTTTCCTGGAAGCCAAACAACCGTCCATCAACCTTCAGGAAGACATTCATCCGGCCTACCAGCTGCGCCGGTACGGCTGGAGCGCCAAGCTGCCCCTCTGCATTCTGACGGACTTCGAGGAGTTCGCCGTTTACGACTGCCGCGTCAAACCCCAGAAAACCGACAAGGTCTCCCATTCCCGCATCCTCTACCTCAGATACACGGATTATGCGGACCGATGGGATGAGATCGCCGGCATATTTTCCCGAGAAGCCATTCTGAAGGGCTCTTTCGACAAATACATCGAGTCCAACAAAAACAAGAAGGGCACCACCGAGGTCGACGCCGCGTTTCTTCAGGAAATCGAACGCTGGCGGGAGCTTCTGGCCCGCAACATCGCCCTGCGCAACCCGGACCTCTCGCAGCGGGAGCTGAATTTCTCCGTTCAGCAGACCATTGACCGGATCGTGTTTCTGCGCATCTGCGAGGACCGGGGCATGGAGCCTTACGGGGCGTTGATGGCGCTTCAGAACGGGGAAAACGTTTACAACCGGCTGTTTGCGCTTTTCAATAAGGCGGACGAGAAATACAATTCCGGGCTGTTTCATTTCAACCGGGAAAAGGGCCGGGAAAATTTCGACCGCCTGACGCCTGCCTTGCGGATGGACGACAAGCCGTTAAAGGATATTTTCAAAAACCTCTATTACCCGGACAGCCCCTACGAATTTTCCGTTCTCTCGGCCGATATTCTGGGCCAGGTCTATGAAAAATTTCTGGGCAAGGTCATCCGCCTCACCAGCGGGCATCAGGCGAAAATCGAGGAAAAACCCGAGGTCCGCAAGGCGGGCGGGGTTTACTACACGCCGGGCTACATCGTGGACTATATTGTTCAAAACACCGTGGGCAAACTGGTGGAAGGCAAAAAGCCCGGCCCCAGGGGCGGGGTCAGCCATCTGAAAATACTGGACCCGGCCTGCGGTTCGGGCTCGTTTCTGATCGGCGCGTATCAGTTTCTGCTGGACTGGCACCGGGATCAATACATTCAGGATGGCCCGGAAAACTGGTCCAAAGGCAAAACCCCCTGCATCTACCAGTCCCCGAAAGGCGAATGGCGGCTGACCACCGGCGAGCGCAAGCGGATTCTGCTGAACAACATTTACGGGGTGGACATCGATCATCAGGCGGTGGAGGTAACCAAGCTGTCCCTGCTGCTCAAGATGCTGGAAGGCGAGGACGAGCAGAGCATCGGCAAGCAGATGCTCCTGTTTCAGGAGCGGGTCCTGCCGGACCTGTCGCACAACATCAAATGCGGCAACTCCCTGATCGGACCGGATTTCTACGACCACCAGCAGGCCAGCCTCTTTGACGAAGCGGAAATCTATCGGGTCAACGCCTTTGATTGGAACGCCGAATTTCCGGAAATCATGAAGGAAGGCGGGTTTGACGCGGTGATCGGCAATCCGCCGTATATAAGAATACAGGGAATGAAAGAATGGGCACCTACCGAAGTAGAATTTTACAAACAGAGATACAAGTCGGCCAGCAAGGGCAATTATGATATTTATGTTGTTTTTGTTGAACGAGCGCTTCAATTGCTCAATAAACAGGGGCGAATAGGCTACATTCTGCCGCACAAGTTTTTCCAGGCCAAGTATGGCGAGCCATTGCGAGAATTGATTTCAAGTGGAAAACACCTATCCGATATTGTCCACTTTGGCGACCAGCAGGTCTTTGCAGGAGCGACAACTTATACCTGTTTGCTGTTTATTAATAAAGCAGCCAATGATTGTTTTTATTACACCGAGGCTCACAACATAGATGACTGGCGAAGGGGGGGAGCGGTCGGCGGGAACGAAATTCTCGCTCAAAAAGCGATAGCCAGCGAGTGGAACTTTGTAGTCGGGCCAGGAACGATGCTTTTTGAGCGACTGAGCAAAATGACGGTTAAGTTGGGAAACATAGCTCATATTTTCGTAGGTACGCAGACGAGTGCAGATACAGTTTTTGTGTTGGAGAATTGTTACAAAGATGGAGACTATGTTATTGGCGTCTGCAAGGCTACAGTTGAACAAGTTCGAATTGAAGAAGGTATTGTCAAGCCTTTTTTGCGGGGAAAAGATATTCGTCGATATGAGCCTCTCAAAGCTACCGCCCTGCTCATATGTCCCTATCATATCACAGAGAATAAATTCGGGTTGATGACGGAAGCGGATTTATCAGAAACATATCCACTAGGTTATGCTTACTTGCTGTCACATAAAGTTACCTTAATGGCCCGAGAAAAAGGCAAATTCAAGGGTTCCAATTGGTTCGCTTTTGGGTACCCCAAGAGTATGACACTGTTTCAGCTTCCGAAGCTTGTCGTGCCTGACTATAACAACGTCGCTTCGTTTACACTGGATAATCGTGGGCATTTTTATAAAACCGGATATGGGGTCATCCTTCAAAATGAGGTCAAGGAATCTCCGTTATATGTATTGGGTTTGCTCAACACGGGCCTTCTTTTTCAGTATCTGCTTCGAATAGGAACGACTTTGCGGGGTGGGTATGTGCGGTTTTGGACCCAATTCATCGAGCAACTTCCCATCCGTACCATCAACTTCGATAATCCCGCCGACGTCGCCCGGCACGATCAGATCGTCGGCCTGGTCAACAACATGCTGGAGCTGAACCGAAAACTGGCCGAATCCAGAATTCCCCAGACCAGGGAGGTGCTGAAGCGGCAGATCGAATCCACGGACCGGCAGATCGATCAGCTCGTGTATCAGTTGTACGATCTGACGGAAGAGGAGATCGGAATCGTGGAATCGCAAACCTGAAAACGCATGGCGAGCGGCCCGCCCTGGCGCCGCCGCTCGCTTTATCCGGTGTTTCAACCGGCAACGCGGATAGAAGATCGGAAAGGAGAACTCAAGATGCAGAATGGCGCTTTGAATCCTGAAATTCGGCGGGAGCTCTATGCCGGCATGGTGCTCATCCGCAAATTCGAGGAAAGGCTGATCGAACTCGCCAAGGAGAAGGCCCGGGTGGTGGGCATGCAGATCCTTGCCGTCGGTCAGGAAGCCGTGGCCGCCGGGGTGGTCAAGGCCCTCGAACCGGAGGACGTGATCGTGACCAATCACCGCAGTCATGGCCATCTGCTGGCCAAGGGCGCGGACCCGAAACGCCTGATGGCCGAAATCATGACCAAGGCCACGGGTTACAGCAAGGGAAAGGCCGGCACCCTGCACCTGGTCGTTCCGGAAGTGAATGCCATCATGACCTCGACTATTGTGGGCGCGCCGCCTCCTCTGGCGGTGGGCGCGGCGTTTGCCCAGCAGTACCGGGGGCTGCCGAACATCACGGTCGTGTTTTTCGGCGACGGCGCGGCGGCCGAGGGCAGCGTCCACGAAGCCATGAACCTGGCGGCCCTGTGGAAGCTTCCCGTTCTCTTTGTCTGCGAGAACAACGTCTGGGCCGGGGCCCAGTGCCTGGCCGAACATTCCTGTATCGAACACATCGTCCAGCGCGCGGCCGCCTACGACATGCCCGGAGAAGCCGTGGACGGCAATGACGCCGAAGCCGTCTACGCCCTGTCGGTTCGAATGGCGAACCACTGCCGCAGCGGCCGCGGCCCGGCCCTGATCGAGGCCAACACCTACCGCATGCGGGGTCATGGCGAACACGATCACGGGCATTACATGGACAAGGCCGTGCTGGAACAATGGGCTGGCCGGTGCCCTGTCCGGCGGCTGCAAGAGCGCCTGATTGCCGAAGGGATTTTGTCGGCGGACCAGTGCGAGGCCATCGATGCGGAAATGACCGCGGTGGTGAACGATGCCGTGGCGTTCGGCGATGAAAGTCCGTTCCCCGCACCCAAGGCGGCCCTTCAGGATCTCTGGGCGATGTGATGTCTGATCTTTGATTTACAGCAAAGGAGGTTTTTCATGACGATGCTGTCATTTGGCCAGGCCCTTGGGCAGGCGCTGGATCTGGCCCTGAATATGGATGAAACCGTTTTTGTGGCCGGCGAAGGCGTCGGCACATCGATCCATCTGGATCCGAATCTTCCCACTTTCGGACTGCTGGATAAATACGGCGCCCGCCGGATCAAGGACACCCCGGTCAGCGAGGCCGCAATCGCCGGTCTGGCGGTCGGGGCATCCGCCATGGGCCTCAGGCCCGTGGTGGAAATCATGTTTTTCCCGTTCATAACCCTGGCCAGCGACATGCTGGTCAATCACGCGGCCAAGCTCCGGTACATGAGCGGCGGCAAATCCTCGTTTCCGCTGACGGTTCGGGTCAAGGCCGGCGTCGGCTTCGGCGCCGGGTGCCAGCACTCCCACAACCTGGAGGCATGGATCGCCCACAGCCCTGGGCTCAAACTCGCTTTCCCGAGCAATCCGGCCGATGCCAAAGGCCTGCTGCTCAGCGCCATATTCGATCCCAACCCGGTCGTGTTCGTGGAGGAAATGATGCTCTACTGGATGCAGGGCGAGGTTCCGGAGGGGGATGTGCGCATTCCTCTGGGCAAAGCCGCAGTGGTTCGGCCGGGGACGGACTGCACCGTCGTCACCTATGGCGGCGCCGTTCATACGGCTCTGCAGGCGGCCGGCGTTCTGGCCGAAGCCGGCATTTCCCTTGAAATCATCGACCTGCGCACGCTGGTTCCCCTGGATGAGGGCTGCATGCTGGATTCGGTCCGGAAAACCGGGCGTCTGATCGTGATGCACGACGCCACGCGGTTCTGCGGATTCGGCGCGGAAATCGCCGCCATCGCCGCCGAGAAAGCCTTTGATGCGCTCAAGGCTCCCATTATGCGGGTTGCCGCGCCGAACATTCCGGTGCCGGTGTCTCCGCCCCAGGAGGCGGTTTACAAGCCGGGTGCGGACCGGGTCATAGCGGCGACTCGCATCCTCATGGCGCGTTGATTTGAAATTCTGGGCCGCGGAATCATTGAGAGGGACGCGCCCTCCTTGACAGCGGTTCCGCGGAGGAGTAAAAAAAAAGAAAATTTGCTGTTAACCTTTTGAAAGGATGCTTTCATGAAACAGATTCTCTGCGCGGTTCTGGCGGTTTTCCTGGTGACGGTTGGCTGTACGGCTGAAGAAAAGAAGGCCGAGGTGAAAAAAGCTGAACTGAGCAGCCCCAAGGATAAGGTCAGTTACGGAATCGGCATGAATATCGGCCGGAACTTCTCCCAGCAGGAGTTCGACGTGAATCCCGATATTCTCGCCCAGGGGATAAAGGACGTGCTGGCCGGCGGCCCGACCCTGATGACCGAAGAGGAAGCCCAGACCACCCTGATGAATTTTCAGCAGGAAATGGCGGCCAAGCATCAGGCCAAACTTAAAGAGCTTGCCGAAAAGAACAGGCTGGCGGGCGAAGCCTTCATGGCTGAAAACGCCAAGAAGGAAGGCGTCGTCACCCTGCCCAGCGGTCTTCAGTACAAGGTTCTCGTGGAAGGAACCGGCAAAATTCCGGGCGAAGATGACATGGTGACCGTCAACTACAAAGGCACCCTGATCGACGGCAAGGAGTTCGACAGCTCCTACAAGCGCGGCGAACCGGCCACATTTCCGCTCGCCGGAGTGATTCCCGGCTGGACCGAAGCGCTGCAGTTGATGAAGGAAGGGGCTAAGTGGCAGCTCTTTATTCCGTCGGCCCTGGCTTACGGCGAGCGCGGCGCGGGACCGGACATCACTCCGAATTCGAGCCTGATTTTCGAAGTGGAACTGATCTCGATTCAGCCGAAAGAGAACGTGGAAAAACCCTGATTTGAGATTGAGGGGCCGCCGGGTCGATGAACCCGGCGGCTCTCAAATCGATATTTTCATTCCGTTGTCCTGACCCTGACTGTCCGTTTGGGGGCAAGCCCTTCCAGCGAATAGGAGATCGCTCCGAACTTGCAGGACTCATTCAGGCATTTCAGACACCGGATGCAGTCGGTCTGGTTGGGTTCCTCGTAGAATTTGATGCCCATCGGACAATCCCGGAAGCAGGCCTCGCAGCGGGTGCACCGGTCCGGATGATGCACCATCTTGAAGACACTGATGCGGTTGAACAGGGAATAAATCGCGCCCAGCGGGCAGACCGTCCGGCAGAAGGGCCTTTTGGAAAACACCATCCAGAGCAGAAAAACACCCAGCCAGAACAGCTTGCTGTAAAAGAGCCATCCGATCATCTCTCTGAGCTCCGGCTTGAGCCCCATCAGGGGAATGCCCGCTTCCAGAGTGCCGGCCGGACAGACGTATTTGCAGAACCAGGGCGCGCCGTATCCGAACTCATCCACGGCCATCAGGGGCAAAATAAATATGAACAGGGCCAGAAACACGTATTTCCCATAGGTCAGAACCTTCGGAATGGCGAACTTTCGCGAAGGAATCTTGTGAATCAGTTCCTGCAGGAGGCCGAAGGGACACAGCCAGGCGCAGGGCATGCGGCCGGCGATGCTGCCGATGAATCCCAGAAATCCGATCACGTAAAGCCCCAGATGGGGATGGCCGGGTGTGAAGGAGGGCCTCACGCCGGCCATGAAATTCTGAATGGCGCCCAGGGGGCAGGCGCCGGTGGCGGCCGGGCAGGAATAGCAGTTCAGCCCCGGCGTGCAGACGGCTTTGAGTTCCCCCTGGTAGATGTTCCGGGTGAAGGGAAACTTCCAGCTGGCGTTGCTCAGGAAAACGGCCGCAATCTGTATCCATCTTCTCAGCATGAATTCACCCGATTCCCATGCAGTCGAGGCAGATGCGAACGGCCTTGTTCAGCACCACGGCCACATCGTTCATGTGAATTCCGACGATCAGAAGGATCAGAAAGAAGATCATCGTCCCAAAGGCGATTCGGCTCGATTTTTTATCCATGATTTCCCCCGGCTTAAAATGGACGGGTTTCGCCTGAGCTGAAGATTTCTTGAATTATATGAAGAAAAGTGCGGCCAAGTCAAGAAAGCCGGCGGATTCAAACCGGAAACCGGATTTGAAAAACAAGAATCAGGCCGTCAGGCAAGGCGCGCGGCGATGCGACAAGCGCAGCATATTCAAGCATATGTGAGCATTGGCGAGAGCCGTGCAACGCTGAATGGCGGCCTCAGGCGCAGTTTTTCAACAGCCTGTCAAATGCGGTGGCCAGGGTTCGATCTATCGAATTTGAAGGGTTTCGCCGGCCTTGGGCACAACGGCGGCATATCCTTTCTGGCGCAGCGTTTCGGCAAAGGCCAGGGCCTGATCCTCCTCGCCGTGCACCACGGCGATCTTCTTGACGCGCAGGTTGGATTCGGCCAGAAAGCGCAGCATTTCATTCTTGTCCGCATGGGCGCTGAACCCTCCGATCCTGGCCACGTGGGCTTTGAGCGGATAGACCTTGTTGAGAAACTTCAGCAGGGGCGCAGCGCCGTTTCTTCCCGCCTTCTCGTAGACATCTCCCTGTTCGAGGATTCTGCGGCCCAGGGTGTTTTCCGCCATGTATCCGACAATCAGAATGGTGTTTCTGGGGTTGTGAATCTTGTACCGGAGGTGGTGGAGGATCCGCCCGGCCTCGCACATTCCGGATGCGGAGATGACGATGTGGGGCTTTTCTTCGCGCATCAGGGCCATGGACTCATCAACGCTGGACACGAAATGGATCTGCCGGAAGGAAAAGGGGTTTATGCCCTGTTCCAGAAATGTTTCATGGGTCTCCCGGTCGTAGAGTTCGGGGTGTTCGCCGAAAACCTTCGTCAAATTGACGGCCAGGGGGCTGTCCACATACACCGGAAGTTTGGGCGTTTCCCCGGCATCGTAGAGCTCGTGCAGCACATAGAGCAGTTCCTGGGTCCGGCCGAAGGCAAAAGAAGGAATCAGAATCGTTCCGCGCCGGTCATAGGTCTCGAGCACCACCTTTTTCAGATGGGGCTTGAGCTCGACCGTCGGTTCATGAAGACGGTTTCCGTAGGTGCTCTCCATGATCAGAAGATCCAGATCGCGATCGGATTCCTCGAAATTCAGGGTTGGGTTTTTCAGAATGGGCTTGTCGAACCGCCCGATGTCGCCGGTAAAGCCGATATTGCAGCAGTTCCCGTTTTCCCGGGCCTTGACGATGCTGAAGGCCGATCCGAGAATGTGGCCGGCCTCGTAAAAGGTGCAGGTCATCTTCTGGCCCACGGTCACCGGAGTCCGGTAGGGATATCCGTCAAAAAAGCGCAGG
This sequence comes from Desulfobacteraceae bacterium UBA2245, assembly GCA_002347265.1. Classification (GTDB taxonomy): domain Bacteria; phylum Desulfobacterota; class Desulfobacteria; order Desulfobacterales; family UBA2245; genus UBA2245. The sequence goes on from DDYB01000019.1 coordinate 172,769, forward strand.
GCGTGTTCCGCGTCAAAGGTTGTATAAAGCGGCTCAACGCCCTGAAGCCGATACTTTGCAATCATTTCGTTGATGGCCTCGGCGTTGAGCTCGTTGCGGTCTTTTTTGAGCAGTTCCCGAATTTTTTTGCCCTCGGCCTTGGATACGGATTGCCCTGAGCCGCCGCCCTTGATTTCCATCAGCAGATTGCGGACGGTTTTGTAGTTGAGGTATTGCGCGTCGGATTCCTGAATGTGCGCCGAATCCAGAAGCAGATAGTTGCAGGAATCCACCGTGGCCCGGGTGGTGATGACGCGCCCGGGAAAATGGTTCTTGGTCATCAGGGGAATTCTGCCGGAATGATCGATATGGGCGTGAGAGAGGAGGATGTTGGTGACAAGCGCCGGATCAAAGGGAATAACGCGGTTTTTCTCCTCGCTCTGTTTTCTGCGTCCCTGAAACATGCCGCAGTCGAAAAGCACATGGTCGGTTTCCGTGGACAGCATATGCATGGAGCCGGTGACTTCACGGGCTGCTCCGTAAAAAGTGACGTGCATGATTTCTCTCCTTTATTAGGGGAACCAGCGATGCCGGCCGTTAAAAGCCGGAAAAGCATTCCGTGCCGGATGTTCTTTCAAGAGGTTATATAAAGGATTTCTTTCAGGATGCAACCCTGTTTTTGCTTGACGGCTGGAATTGCGGCGTTTAAAAATCAGCTTTCCGCCGTCATGACCACAGAATTCCAGGGTCTCGGCGGCCGAATCTACCCTTTGGCGCTTTGCGAGACCGTCAACCATGAATCTGATCGAACACTCATTGAAAATCGCCCTGAAAGCGCATGCGGGGCAGAAGGACAAGGCCGGATGGCCCTATGTGCTGCATCCGATTCGAATGATGCTAAAAATGGACTCCGAGATCGGAATGTCGGCGGCGCTTCTGCACGACGTCCTGGAGGATTCGAGCCTTACGGCCGAAGACCTTCGAAAGGAAGGCATTCCCTCAAAGGTCGTCGAGGCGGTGCTGAGCCTGACCCGGCAGGAAAACGAACCCTACGAGGATTTCATCGAGCGCGCGGCGAGAAACCCGATCGCCCGCAAGGTCAAAAAGGCCGATCTGGAAGACAACATCGATCTGCTCAGGCTTCGTGAAATCAACGACCGGGATGTGGAACGGCTGAAAAAGTATCATATCGCCTGGAACCGGATAAAAAGCGTTCCGGCTGAAAAAGGAGAGGCCTGATGGAGACAAAGATTTTTCAGAATATGGAAGCGCCGGAGCTGAGAAAATATATCGAATTCCTGCTCCGGCACTACCGGGTGATGGACGCCTTCTGGTTCATCTATGTGAACGAGCGCTTTGATCAGCCGACGGCCGAGAAAATCAACGAACAGGTGTGGGGCCGCGTGGCCGGCATGGCGGCATCCGACCTGATAGAGCGGTTCGACATTCAGGAAAGGGGGCTGAAGGGCTTTGTGAAGGCCCTGAAATATTTCCCCTGGCACATTCTGGTCGGATACCAGATTCAGGAATTCGACGACGAGGTGATCCTCACCGTGCCCTCCTGTCCCACCCAGGCGGCGAGGCTGAAAAGAGGGCTTGGCGAATATGTGTGCAAGTACATGCACCAGAAGGAATTCGAAAGCTTTGCCCATGCCGTGGACGACCGCATCCGGGTCGAATGCTGCTTTGCTCCGCCCGACCCGCACCCCGAGGAGATGTTCTGCAAGTGGCGTTTCTTTCTGGTCTAAACGGGCGAGCGGAGCAATCGTGGACAAAGGTGAGAGGATGGACCGCGTAATGATAGGGGGCCTGTCATGTCTGAGTTGATTCCGAAGCACGGCGGCTACCGCAAGTTAAAAAGCTTTCAGATGGCGCAGCTGGTTTATGATGTAACGGTACGCTTCTGCGGCAAATACATCGACCGGCGAAGCCGCACCCACGACCAGATGGTGCAGGCGGCACGCAGCGGTGTGCAGAATATCGCCGAGGGATCGAAGGCCTCGGCGACTTCGAAGAAGACCGAACTCAAGCTCACGCAGGTGGCGCGAGCGAGCCTGGAGGAGTTGAAGCTCGACTATGAAGATTTTCTGCGTCAGCGGGAATTGACGCTTTGGGAGCGTGACAATCCGCTCCGCCAGGAGCTGATTGATCGGCGCTGCCAGACCGCCGATGACGTGGCGGGATGGGTTGTGAAAACGGCAAATACGAGTGGACGATGTGGACGAACTGGACAGTCTGGACCGCTTGTTAACAAGGATGCGCCGTTCACAGGGTCAACACGGTCCACTCTGTCCACAAAAATTTACCCCGAAATTTCGGCCAACGCCGCCCTGGTTCTTTTAACCGTGGCCTGTTCGCTTCTCGACCGTCAAGTCGCACGCCTGGCGAAGGATTTCGAGAATGAAGGCGGTTTTACCGAGCGCCTTTTCAGGGTGCGGGCAGCCGAGCGGAGAAAGAAACCATAAACAACACTGTATCGCTGTGGTCGGACCAAGACAACAACTTGATATAAAAGTAATTGGCTTGATAAATCGCCCGAAATTCAGCTTAGGGCATCTCGAGGACGTCTTGGGGACATCCTATATCCTCTCTGCCAACACAATTTTTAAAAATAAAAAAGAAATTAAAATTCAATAAGATATAAATTATCCTGGGTTTGGGCGTTTTCTTTTCCGAGAACGAACGATGTAAAAACACGATCTTCATTTTCCCGTTGATCCCGTTTTCGTCGAATATTGCTCGTCGAAAGAGTATTAAAACCATTGTCCTGGAGAAAATCTATAAGGGCGAAGCACTCCGCAACTTGTACATCCTCCCGATGGTACCCAGCGGTACTTCGTATTGTTAATAAGGCTCTATCAGGTGGAACTTCAAAAGGCTGAATTTCAATATTTATAAGGCGGCATGACAAGAGTTTAGAATATTCTTTTATTCTTTTCTTTCGACCTTGTTTTTCTTGAGCATGAACTACGTGTTGGTTATCATTTAGGATTTCATTGAATATAGCGGCATTTCCCGCGCTGCATATGTCTTCGGGGTTCTTTCTCATTGGATGATTATTGTTCACGACAACCTCATTGTTTATTGGGTTAGATTGCAATCAAGATTTAAATTCTGTAAGAGATTCAAAAAAATAAATTCTTAAAGTATTTCAATCAATTTTCTCCGAGTCTTTTTTTTAGCACTGTTTAAAAACGGTTGTATATAGGGTAAGATGCTCAATTAATGAAAAACCGGCTTCAATTTCCTAGGAAAAAGTCCCGAGCGGGATGTCGGCCATTTTGCGGTGGTCCCCAAAAACTGGACAATATGATAAGCTCTAAGTCAGCCTAAAAAAAAGGATCTGACAATGAGCAAAAAACGCGAGCAGTATGACCATGAGTTCAAGGCAAGGTCGTGCCGGCGGCCTTGAAAACGAAGATACTCTGTCCGGATTAGCCGCACGGTTCGGAGTGCGGTGGACCCCAAAGGCTGGACAGCCTGAGTGAGTCGATAAGCTCTAAGCCGATTTGGGCATGTTAATGATCGGTGTCATACAGCCATTAGGTGATCGCTGCAATGAGGCCACTTCATGGTCTGCGCAATGGAGCCTGCGACATTAAAAGGTTTCAAAAACATTTCGGAATATTCGGGGCATCCGCCATTATCTAAGTAGCCTGGACGATTCCCCTGCCTGCGATATTTGAAAACACATGCCAAGATCAGCCGGATCAGATTTCTGCACCACGTGATAATCCGAGGAATTGAACGCCGGGCATTTTCCAGGACAAAGCGGATAAGGAAGATTTTGTCGACCGGTTGTCAAAGCTCGTCCCGCAATATCCGGCTTCCTTCGGGCAAATCCTCGCGGATTCGCACTTGCCTTCAGCTGTTATTTATGGTTCTGTCATCTTGGCAGCACCTGGATTCAGATACAGGGGACTTTCACCCCATCAGATCGCGTCCATACCGGGTGTACGCAACCATTTGCAGGCCGACCCGGGTGGGATTCCGCCGGTCAATTTGAATTATTGGCATCCCAAAGTTGGTTCTGATCCCGATGGTGATCTCAGCTTACCACCCGGCGGCTGAAATGGATCGTTCGGCTTCTCTTCAGTATTCAGATAAATAACGCCTCAACATTCGGGGGTAAGAGCATCCAAGTAAATCTATGGTATTCCAAGAATGTCTCTTATTGTACACAAAATGGCCGGAATTGGGTAATGTCAAAACCCGGTTGGCGGCGGATATTGGCGACAAGCATGCGGTTGGGTTATATCGGTGTTTCATTCTGGATATGCTGGCGGTGTTGACGCAGAATCCTCAACCCGTGTATATCTGTTATACCCCGGCAGACACAGAGGCGAATTTTCGACATTGGTTAGGCCCAACCTATCACTATCTGCCGCAATACGGCGCAGATCTGGGGGACAGAATGCAGCATTCGTTTCACCACGTCTTCCAGTGTGGTGTTCAGTCCGCATGCCTGATCGGCAGTGATCTCCCGGCGCTGCCGTCTGAATACGTGAATGAAGCCTTTACCCGCCTGCATCAGCATGACAGCGTCATCGGACGGGCCGATGACGGCGGTTATTATCTAATCGGATTTCGGCGCGAGACATTTTTCCCAGAAATTTTTCAGGGCATTCCCTGGAGTCAACCGACTGTCTATCAGGCCACGCTCGCCAAATATCGTCAACGCGGAACAAGATTTTTTCCATTATTTTCCTGGGATGACATTGACGATGTCCACGATCTGCACCAATGGTACAGGCAGCATCACAATGTGGAATATCGTGCGCCCCGTACGGTGGCGTACATCCGCTGCCATTTGGATGGGCTGACGCGCTATGCTGACTGAAACGCAACACCGGAGGAAGGAACGTGGCGCAAGACAAGAACAGCTTGAGCGACCAGGCCGTCAAAAAGGCAAGGCCTGTGCCGAAAATGCTGGTGATTGGGGCGATCCTGCTGCTGATCGCGGTGTTTTACGGGTTCAATCTCGGACGATATTTTTCCCTTGACTACGTCAAGGCGTCGCAAGCCCAGTTTGCAACGCTGTACGCGGCGCATCCCTCGCTGGTGATTGCCGCGTACATGGGCATGTATGTGGTTGTGGTTGCGCTGTCGCTGCCGGGCGCGGCAGTGATGACGCTGCTCGGCGGCGCGTTGTTCGGGATGCTCGTTGGAACCGTCGCCGTGTCGTTTGCCAGCACATTGGGGGCAACCCTGGCCTGCGCGGCGTCGCGCTTTCTGTTGCGCGACTGGGTGCAGCGCAAAACCGGCGCAACGCTTCAGGCCGTTCAGAACGGCATTGAACGGGACGGAGCCTGGTATCTCTTGACCTTGCGGCTGATTCCGGCGTTCCCGTTCTGGTTGATCAATCTGGCGCTGGGCTTGACGCGCATGCCCATTGTCACCTTTTATTGGGTGTCGCAGGTGGGCATGCTGCCGGGCACAATCGTCTATGTGTTCGCCGGACGGCAATTAGGCCGGATTGAGTCATTGTCCGGCATTCTGTCCCCCGGCGTCATTGCGGCGTTCGTGTTGTTAGGACTGTTGCCGATTTTACTGAAATACACGGTCGCATGGTTTCAAGCCCGGCGATCATCGCGCGCCGCGCACACAACCACAGGAGGTTCGGATGGCGACGTATGATTTTGATATCGGGATTCTGGGCGGAGGGTCCGCAGGATTGACCATTGCAGCCGGATCGGCCATGTTAGGCGCGAAAACGCTTCTGATTGAAAAGGAAGCGAAACTCGGCGGAGATTGCCTGCATTATGGCTGCGTGCCGAGCAAAACCCTTATTAAAACGGCGCATGTCTATCATCTGATGCGACAGGCGCAAAACTTCGGCCTGCCCGCGGCGCAGCTCGCGCCGGTCGATTACAAAGAGGTCGCCAAACGGATTCAGTCGGTGATTGCCGTGATCCAGAAACACGATTCGGCGGAACGGTTTTGCAAGCTCGGCGCGCGAGTTGAATTCGGCGCGGCCTGCTTTGTTGATTCCCATGTTGCGCGGATCGACGGCCAGACGTATTCCGCGAAGAATTGGGTCATTGCCACCGGCTCTTCCCCGGCGATTCCGCCTGTCGAGGGGTTGTCGGACACGCCATATCTGACGAACCGCGACATCTTTGCCCTCGATCACCTGCCGGAATCGCTGATCGTGCTTGGCGGCGGCCCGATCGGTATTGAAATGGCGCAAGCCTTTTCCCGCTTAGGCAGCCGCGTAACAGTCATTCAGCGCGGCGATCAGATTTTGAGCAAAGAAGACAAGGACATGGCGGATCTGGTGTTGCAGGCCTTGCGGCGCGAAGGCTTGACCGTGCATCTGAACGCCGAGATCCTGAGAACGCGGGACCTCGGACGCAGACGCGAAGTGGTCATCACAACCGGCGGACAAGAACTCGCGCTTCAGGGTGAAATGCTGCTGGTCGCCGCCGGCCGCACGCCCAACCTGACAGATTTGAAGTTGGACGCCATCGGCGTCGATTACGACCGGCGCGGCCTGAAATTGGACGCCCGCCTGCGCAGCGTCACGCAGCCGCATATTTACGGCGCCGGCGATGTCACCGGCAAGTACCTGTTCACCCACGCCGCCGGCTACGAAGGCGGCATCGTGATTCGCAACGCCATTTTTCACCTGCCCGCCAAAGCGGATTATACCAACCTGCCCTGGTGTACTTACACCGACCCGGAACTGGCGAGCATCGGCTTGAATGAAAAAGCGGCACAGGCCGCCGGCCTCACGTACTCGGTCTGGACCGAGCCGTTTCGGAACAATGACCGCAGTCTGGCCGAAGGGGAAGAGGTCGGCCTGATCAAACTGCTGTTGGACAAGAAAGAGCGTCCGCTGGGCGCGCAGATTCTCGGCCCTCACGCCGGGGAACTGGTCAGTGAATGGGTGGCGATCATGAGCAGCAAGGCCAAACTCTCCACGATGGCCTCTGCCGTTCATCCGTACCCGACACTGGGGGAAATCAACAAGCGCGTGATTGGCAATCTCTTTGCCGGCAAAGTCTATTCGGATACGGTGAAAAAAGGATTGAAACTCTTTTTCAACCTGCGAGGCCGCGCTTGCGGATCAGACGAGGACAGCCATGTCTGAAAACGCGGGCTATCCATTTTCCTGCATTATTCCGGCGCTGCATGAGGCCGAAGGGATTAATGCCTGCCTGGCGCGTCTGTTCCGGCATGTTTCGCCGGCTGTTTGCGAAGTGATCGTGGTCGATGGCGACGCTTCGGGGAGCACGATCCGCCGGATTGCGCATCCCACCGTCGTCACACTCTGCGCGCCGCGCGGACGCGGCACGCAAATGAATGTCGGCGCAGAGCGGGCGCAGGGCGAATGCCTGATTTTTCTCCATGCGGATACCACGCTGCCTGCCAACGCCTTTGCGCGGATTCAAGAAACGCTTGCCAATCCCGCCTGTGTGGCCGGCGTGTTTACCTTACGCTTCGACAGCCCGCGGCGGGGGTTTCGACTAATCGAAACCGCCGCCGCGTGGCGTTATCTCCTGACTCGGCTACCCTACGGCGATCAGGCGATGTTTATGTCGCGCGCGTATTTCCGGCAGATCGGCGGGTTTGCCGAAATTCCCTTGATGGAGGATCTTGATTTGATGCGACGGATCAAACGGCGCGGCGACCGGATTTGCATTCTGCCGGACGCCGTGACCACCTCGGCGCGACGCTGGGAGCAGGAAGGCGTGCTTTATTGCCTGTTGCGCACCTGGATTCTGGCGGTCTTATTTTGCGCGGGCGTATCGCCGCAGACATTGGCCCGCTATTATCGCGTCTGGCGCTCCGGCGCTCATCAAGGCAAGGAGGTATCGGCATGACGACCTGGATCATCCACCATGAACCGGTCTTGCGCCTGGGGGCGTTTGCCGTAACGTTCGGCCTGCTGGCCGCCGGGGAACTTTTGGTCCCGCGACGCTCACTCACCGCGTCGAAAGCCGTGCGCTGGTATAGCAATCTGGGTCTGGTCTCCATCAACAGCCTGGCGCTGCGGTGGGGTTTTCCGATCCTTGCGGTCGGATTTGCAAGTCTGGCGCAGGAACGCCAATGGGGACTGCTCAATACGATTCCAGCGCCAACAGCCGTGCGTGTCGTGGTCTCGGTGCTTGTCTTAGATTGCGCGATTTATTTGCAGCACGTCATGTTTCACACCGTGCCGCTGCTGTGGCGTCTTCACCGGATGCACCATACGGATCTGGATTGCGACGTGACGACCGGCCTGCGGTTTCATCCCTTCGAGATTGTGCTGTCAATGGGGATCAAAATCGGCGTGGTGGCCGTGCTTGGTTCGCCGGCTGTCGCGGTGGTGCTATTTGAAATCATGCTGAATCTGACGGCCATGTTCAATCACAGCAATATCGCGCTGCCGTTGCCGGTTGACCGCATCCTGCGCTGGGCGCTCGTGACGCCAGACATGCACCGCGTCCACCATTCGGTCATTCCAAAGGAAACCTACAGCAACTTCGGGTTTAGCGTGCCCTGGTGGGATCGGTTGTTCGGCACGTATCGCGCCCAACCCCAGGAAGGCCATGACGGCATGACGATTGGCTTACGGGAATTTCGCGATCCCAAATACCTGCACCTTTTTTGGCTGTTCATCCAACCGTTTTTACAGGCGAAGAACACCATCAACACGTAATGTCGGAAAACATGCTGAGGATACGACACGCGCTGCAACGTATTGGCGCAATTCCGCAAAACAATAAGGACACAAGGAGCGGACAATATGAGCGCGTATTATGAATCTGAGGATTTGAAAAAATTTCCAATATTACCCGTATCAACAAAGACCTGGGCGATAAATTTTTTGCCTGTTATGCCGACGCCATGCAAGAAGGAGCTTTGACGGAACGGGAAAAGGTGTTGATCGCCCTGGGTGTGGCGCATGCGCTGAAAGGCCCATATTGCATTTACGCCTATACGCAAACCGGTCTTGAAAAAGGCGCTGATGAAGAACAAATGAACGAGGTTTTTCACGCGGCGGCGACGATGACGCCAGGAATCACCTCAGCGCATGGTGTCCAGATGATGAACTCGTCATGTAACCGCAAAGGAGCCTCCTGATCTATGATGCCACCAGACGAGCAACTTGCGTATTTGAATCAGTTCCCATATCCGTTGGCGACCGATTTCATCAAAAATCATAAGGAACCATACTATGCGCACTAAAGAAATATTAAAGAAAACTCGATCCGGTGATGTGCTTTCCAAGGAAGAAATCATCTATCTGCTTGGCCTCATGCCAGACTCTCCCGAGGCATATATGGTCATGGCGGAGGCAAATCGTCTTTCTAAGGAACTTTCGGAAGGAAAGGCCGAAGTCCGCGCTCAATTCGCGATCAATCTCGCACCGTGCTCCTGCAATTGCCTATTCTGCTCGTTCGCAACGGTCAATGGTGTATTTGCCAAGGAGACAGAGTTGACACCGGAGCAGGCTGTCGCATACGCCCGTCAGTTTGAGATAGATGGCGCGAATGCTGTGTTCATGATGTCAACAGCTCAGTATCCCTTTGCAAGATTCGTAGAAGTGGCCGAAGAAGTCAGAAAAAACCTAAAGCCGGAAACGATATTGATTGCCAACGTAGGTGACCTGACTCTCAAGAATGCAATCAGGCTGAAGGATGCTGGGTTTTCAGGCGTTTACCACGCTTTGCGCCTGCGTGAGGGAACGGATACCGACCTTTCAGCGGAAAAAAGAAAGCAGAGCATCTCCAACTTCGTGGAAGCCGGCCTTAAGGTTGGGACATGCGTCGAACCTGTAGGTCCGGAACATACGAACGGGGAGTTGGCTGAAATGATAGAATTTACAGCCTCTTTCAATCCATCCTACAGCGGTGCCGCAAGACGTATCCCCATCCCCGGAACCGCGATAGCCAAACGTGGGGTAATCAGCGAATTGCGTATGGCTCAGATCGTTGCCGTTACCCGGTTGGGGATGCCGCGATCTGTGATCGGTAATTGTACCCATGAGCCTTGTACATTGGGCGCGATCGCCGGAGCAAACCTCTTCTGGGCGGAAGTCGGAGCCAATCCCCGGGACATTGAGGAAAAAACAGAAGAGGGCAGAGGAGAAACAGTCAAAAGCTGTCAATCAATTTTTCATGAAAGCAATTGGGATGTCTGGGACGGTCCATCACGATATTATAATAACAGATGAGAGTCCATCGAATCGGACAGCCGGGGGATTTTCTCCCCCAGCCCCTACACACCTGGCATGCGGGCCTGCCTGTGCGTATACGCACGCAGACAGGTCCGCACCAGGCGGTTCCCATGAGCCACCGAGTGTCGCTGGTTTCGCTGGTGTCGGACCAGGACAACAACTTGATATATAAAAGCAATTAGCTTGATAAATCACCCTAAAATACAGCTTAAAACGCGCTTTTTGATGCTAAAAAGCGAACTTTAAAAAAAAGGATTACGGTGGACTCCAAAGGCTGGACAGCCTGAGTGAGTCGATAAGCTCTAAGCCGATTTGGGCATCTTAATGGTCGGTGTCATAGAGCCATTAGGTGACCGCTGCAATGAGGCCACTTCATGGTCGGCGCAATGGAGCCTGCGTCATTAAAAGGTTTCAAAAACATTTCGGAATATTCGGGGCATCCGCAATTATCTAAGTAGGTTGGACGATTCCCCTGCCTGTGATATTTGAAAACATATGCCAAGATCAGCCGGATCAGATGCGCCCGGAATTCTGCGCTACGCGATAATCCGGGGAATTGAACGCCGGGCATTTTCCAGGTCAAAGCGGATAAGGAAGATTTTGTCGACCGGTTGTCAAAGATAGTCCCCGAAACCCGGATAAGCTGTCCTGAACTCCGAAAAGGCTCGGAGCCGGATGGGAGAACAAGTACTTGATGAAAACTTTGGGCGGCTGATTTCCAAATGCGGTTACCCTGAGGTATATCTAATGCGTGATAGACAAACGCAAAGCGTGGATGCATAATATGGAAAATCTACTCATGCAGAATGTGGTGGTCTCAATGCCCCGCATGTTGAATAACGAAGAGAACAGGCAATGTTTTTATACTTTGACGGGGTAGGCCGGTGGAACTATCGCAACTTCTTATCGTTTTAGGAAGCCTATTTCTGTTGGGTCTTGTTGCGGACTGGATCAGTTCGAAGGTTCTAGTTCCGCGCGCCAGCTTGATGCTGTTTTGTGGCATCGTGGTAGGAAAGTCGGGTTTCGATCTAATACCACAAGAGATCACTGCGCTGTATGAGACTCTGTCCGTGATCGCATTGTCAATGGTGGCCTTTTTGCTTGGCGGTTCGCTAACACCCAGGAATTTGGCTCAGAACGGACGGGCAATCCTGTCGCTCTCTTTTGCCATTGTTCTGATTACGGTTGTAGGGGTATCGGTGATGCTCTGGCTCGTCGGCGTTCCGCTTGAAGCGGCAGTGGCGCTCGGAGCAATTGCTACAGCAACCGATCCCGCGGCTACGCAGGACGCTATTCGGCAGGCGGGGGGCAAAAGCATCTTTGCCGAACGCTTGAAGGGGATCGTGACGATTGACGATGCCTGGGGCTTGATCACTTTTGCCCTGGCGATTGTAGTCGCCCGCGCCCTGGCGGGGGAGGGATGGCAGCTTACCATGTTGACCACGGTACTCTGGGAATTGGGCGGCGCCGTGGCGGTCGGGCTGATGATCGGACTGCCCGCAGCATTTCTGACAGGACGGGTGAAACCCGGTGAGCCATTAAAGGCCGAGGCGCTCGGAATCGTGCTACTGACGGCGGGCTTATCTATCCAGCTTGGCGTATCGTTCCTGCTGTCCGGCATGGTGGCTGGGGCGGTAATCAGGAATCTAGCCTCACACCACAAATCTGCTTTTCATGAAATAGAGGAACTGTCGTGGCCCTTTATTTTGCTTTTTTTCATACTGGCTGGGGCTACACTTGACAGTCAGGCATTGATTACAATGGGGTACGTCGGATTGGTCTATTTTGGCAGCCGGATTTTGGCACGAATTGCGGGGGGATGGATCGGCGGGATACTGGGGGGCTTGACCCCACAGGAGCGTCGGCTCTATGGCATCGCGCTGTTGCCTCAGGCTGGTGTGGCCGTTGGTATGGCTCTGGTGGCTGCGCACGTCTTCCCTGAACATCAGAGTTTGATCCAGACAGTGGTCATCGCCACCACCGTTTTATTCGAAATATTAGGCCCTATATTCACCTATCTCGCCGTTCGTCGGATGAACTCAACAACTTAGGCTCACTTTTCAGTTTTGAGAATTTGGGGACAGATCGGGACATTCTTAATCATCTAAACAACCTGGACGATTCCCCTTTCTGTGATGTTTGAAAAACCTATGCCGAGATCAGCCGGATCAGATGCGCCCGGAATTCTGCACCTCGTTATAATCCGGGGAATTAAACGCCAAGGCATTTTCCGGAATAAAGCGGATAGGGAAGATTTTGTCGACCCGTTGTCAAAGCTTGTCCCCGAAAACCCGGAAAAGCTCTTATGCGTGGGTTTTGATGGCCAGTCGCGTACAATACAGCTCAAAAAAACAATATTTAACGACCGTCCCGAACTTTCCCCTTTAGTCAAGCCTTATCAGCTGAGCGTAATAAAAATTGATCTTCGCGTCATTGGCCTGGCTCGAGTTGACATAGTAGATTACGACACTCAGCTGGCTCGTTGCAGGGGCGAACGAAAACAATATCCTGTGTTCTTTGGTTGAGTTGTTGTACAGGATCTGATTCCCGGAAAATTCGGTATCGTTCGCTTGAATCCTAAAATATCCCCCGGATGTCAGCTTGTCCATTTTGAGCGTCAATACATATGTGTGTGTCTCTTTTGCCATCTTCCCGAACGCAACGCTTGCCATGAGCGTTGAAGCGTTCTTTAAAGGCGGAATACGCAAACTTGCGAAAGGATCCGACGCGCTGGACATGTTTGACACGGAAGTATAGTTATATTCCGCGTTGAAAAGCGCCAAAGTGGAAACACTGCCCGGATCGACAAGATACGCCGGCGTCAGGATGAGGCCTGCCCCGGTGCTGTATGTTTCCGAAGGCGTGTATGTGGAAGTGGCGGTGTCGGTCGATCCGGACGCGGGCTGGGCCGAGACGGGGACAGGCTTATAAGGGAAAGATATCTTTTTGATGTCGTTCACCGTCTGCATCCTGGAAACAGCGATGTTTTTGGAGACCGGACCTGCGAACACGGATGTGGAAAAGGCCAGCACGAACAGAAATATAAAATATTTTTTCATTTCGTTCTCCTCTTAAGGGGTGATGCGGCCCACCGGGGAATTGCCCGATTCACCGCGTTCATCGGGGAATACTTCCTCCGGCCGCCCCAATGTATGTTTGATAAGAATTTCCTTTTTCGGGGCGAAAGTATAGGGAAACCGCGGTTGCATGTCAATGAAAAGCTTGCCACAGAAGTGCTTTGTTATTGACAAACAACCGTCCTTGTTTTTAAATTGTTCGTCGAAAAATGAGTTTTTATTTTTATCACTTACGCTGTACCATGCCGGTCTGTTGCTGCGCAGACTGGAGAAAATCCTTGTTTGAGTTGGAATTCCCGGTGCGCGGGACAACCCATGCAGCAAGCTTGACATCTTCATGATGTTTGAGAAAACCGTAGAGGAGATCGGCGATGCCTGATAACAAGCAGAATCGGCGCCTGCCAGCGAAGGAACGTGGGCATGCATCTCAGTACGCCAGGAGCTTGATCGAGGCGAGTCTTGACCCGCTGGTGGCCATCAGTCCGGAAGGCAAGATCACCGACGTGAACGAAGCAACCGTGAAAGTCACGGGGGTTCCCCGCAACAAACTGATCGGAACGGACTTTTCCGATTATTTTACCGATCCTGAAAAAGCACGGGAAGGTTACCGGCAGGTTTTCGCCAAGGGCTTTGTCACCGATTATCCTTTGACGATCCGACATCGTGACGGCTGGCTGACGAATGTTCTTTACAACGCCAGCGTCTACAAGGACACCCGAGGCAACGTAATCGGCGTCTTTGCCGCAGCGCGCGATGTGACGGAGCAAAAGAAGGCCGAAGAACAATTGGTCGAGCAGCACCGGCGGGAACTGGACCGGCTGGCCGAGCTTGAAAAATTCCAAAAACTGACCGTGGGACGTGAACTCAAGATGGTGGAATTGAAGAAAGAGATCGAGGAACTCCGGCGCGAAAACAATGAACTCAAGAGGAAGTTGGGCCAAGGAGCGTAACGATGCCCGCAATCACGTTCCCGCAAACCGGGTCATCAGACCCGAATCAGCGTCTACAGGCGCTGGAAGAGTTCCAGCGGGCAACCTTTAACATCCTGGAGGATCTCGAAGCGGAACGCCGAAATTCCCAGCTGATTCAAAAGGCGGCTGTGAACCTGCTGGAAGACATGTACGAGGAACAACGCAAGTTGACCGATACCCAGCGTGCCCTGATGAACATGCTGGAGGACATCGAACTTGAACGAACCGAAGTAAAGCATGCAAAATCGCTCCTCGAGACAGTAAACAATGAGCTTGAGGCATTCTCCTACTCGGTCTCGCACGATCTGCGCGCCCCGCTGCGCGCGATCAGCGGGTTTGCAGAAGCTGTTGTGGAAGATTATTCGCCACGGCTTGATGACGAAGGAAAGCGTTATCTCGCACTGATCCAGGAAAACGCCCATCGGATGGGCCGACTCATTGATGATCTGCTGTCTTTTTCGCGTCTGGGCCGCCAGCAGATGACCGAGCGGGTAATCGATATGGCGGCCTTAGCCCAGGCGGTGTTTGACGAACTGGCAGGAGTGACGCCGGAACGTCAGCTCGCAATCAGGATTGGCCCGGTTCCGCCTGCCCGGGGAGACATCTCGCTGATACGGCAGGTTCTGGTGAACCTGCTGTCCAACGCCATTAAATTTTCCAGGCCCGATGCGCGGGCGTCCATTGAGTTCGGCTATTTGCCGGACTCGGGCGGCGGTGCTTACTACGTCAAAGACAACGGCGTCGGGTTTGACATGCAGTATGTCGACAAGCTGTTCGGGGTTTTCCAGAGACTCCACTCGGTTACAGAATTCGAGGGTACGGGCGTGGGCCTCGCGCTGGTGCAGCGGATTATCACGCGGCACGGAGGGCGGGTGTGGGCGGAGGGCACGGTGAATCAGGGAGCAATCTTTTACTTTACCTTACCGATCGGAGAAGCCAGGTGATGCTCAGAAAGAGCGGAGAAGTTGAAATCGTGATGGTCGAGGACAATCCAAACGACGCGGAGCTTATTACGCGCGCTCTGCGGAAACACAACCTGGCGAACAGGATCGTACACCTGAAGGATGGCGCCGAGGCTCTGGAGTTCCTGCTTCCCCCGGGCGATCAGGTCCACCAGTTCGACAGTGACGTTCCAAGGGTCGTACTGTTGGACATCAAGCTCCCCAAAATCGATGGCATCGAGGTCCTGCGAATGATGAAGTCTGATGAGCGGACCAAGGACATCCCGGTGGTCATCCTAACCTCCTCGAATGAGGATCGAGACATCAAGGAAGCTTACAGATTGGGCGTCAACAGCTTCGTGACCAAGCCGATCAAGTTCGAGGAGTTTGCGGCGGTCGTGGCGAAACTGGGAATCTACTGGTTGATGGTGAATGTACCGCCTGTTCGATAATCTGCCCGTGCGACACAAAAGACAGTCAATTGGCCATGGACGGACAACTTCGTATTCTCATTCTCGAAGACAATGCCTCGGATGCCGAGTTGATACGGCGCGAGCTGCGCAAGTCCGGACTCAATTTCGCCGTCCGGGTGGCTCCGGACAAAGGGACCTATATAGAGGCCCTGGATGCTTTTGCCCCGGATCTCATTCTCGCCGACTATTCTCTGCCTGGATTTGACGGCTTAACCGCCCTTCACCTGGCCCATGATCGACTTGCAGGCATACCGGTTATCATCGTGTCCGGCGCCATTGGCGAGGAAACCGCTATTGAGGCCCTGAAAGCCGGGGCCACCGATTATGTCCTCAAACAACGGTTGAGCCGGTTAGGGCCGGTGGTCAAGCGCGCGCTCCTGGAAGCCAAACAACTGGCCGAAAAGAGTCGAGCTGAGGAGGAGCTTGCCCGACAGCGAGAGTGGCTGAGAGTCACGCTTACCAGTATCGGCGATGCGGTGATCGCCAGCGACATTCACGGCCGCGTCACGTTTCTGAACCCCGTTGCGGCCAACCTCACCGGCTGGACCCAGGAAAAGGCCATCGGCCGGCCGGTTGACATGGTTTTTCAAGTCATCAACGAGAAGAACCGGCAACCGGCCGATAACGTTGTGGAGCAGGTGCTCAGCGAAAAATGCGCTGTTGTGCTGCCCCACGACTCCGTGCTGGTGGCAAGGAACGGACGCGAGATTCCTGTTGAGGACAGCGCCGCCCCCATCCTCGACGCTTCCGGCGATTTGGTGGGCGTGGTTCTTGTCTTCCACGATGTCACCGAAAAACGGCGCAACATGGAGTTGTTGCGAAGCGTCGCTCACTTTCTCGATGAAAATCCTTATCCCGTGCTGCGCATCGATCGCGCGGGAACCGTCCTTTACGCCAACCGGTCCAGCGACGCCCTTCGCGGCCGATGGCGCTGTGAAGCCGGTCAGCTCGCCCCCGAACCTTTTGTCCGCCTGGTCCAAGATGCGCTGAACTGTGGGCAAAGCAACCTGATGGACGTGGAATGTGATGGCCGGGTCTTTTCGTTCGTCTTTGCGCCCATCCCGGGCAATGGATACGTAAACCTTTATGGACGCGACATCACCGACCGAAAGCGGGCCGAACAGGCGCTGCGGCAGATGAATGAAACCCTGGAGCAGCAGGTGGCCGAGCGCACCGAACTGGCTGTGGGCCGGACAAAGCAGCTTCAGGCCCTGGCAGTAGAGCTGATCGAAGCCGAGGAGCGGGAACGCCGGCGGATTGCGGGTCTCCTGCACGACGACCTGCAACAGCTCCTCGCCGCCGCGCGGTTGCAGCTTATGGCGGCTTTCCAGAACCAGCCCCCCGACTCTCCATTGGCGAAAGCCGATTGGCTGCTGAAGGAGTCCATCAGAAAGTCGCGCCACCTGTCGCACGAGCTTAGTCCGGCGGCACTGCACCACTCGGGTCTTGTGCCCGCCCTGAAATGGCTGGCTCAGCAGATGTCCGAACAGTTCGGTCTTCAGGTCCAACTGGAAGAGGATGCGGCCCGACAGTTTGAAAGCGGGGCCCTAAAGGTGTTCATGTTCCGCGCCGTCCAGGAGCTGTTGTTCAATGTCGTAAAGCATGCCGGCGTGAAAAGCGCGCGCGTCTTCCTGACCGGTTCCGATGACTCCCTGATCATCACGGTCAGCGATCAGGGCCGGGGATTCAATCCCGGCGCCCTGGACTCCACCTCCGCTACAGCAGGCTTAGGACTGCTGAGCCTGCGGGAGCGTACCAACTACATCGGAGGGAGTCTGGTGATCGAAAGCGCCCCTGGACGCGGCAGCCGCTTCACCCTGTCGGTTCCCCTCAAACTGACCAGGGCCGATAACCTGCAACGAACATCGTCGCCCACCGGCGAGCGGCCCCGTATCCCGATCAACCATACGGTTTCCGCAGGCGATGAAAACACCCGGGTGCTTTTTGTCGACGACCACCAGGTGATGCGCCAGGGGTTAATCAGTTTGATTGCCGGCCAGCCGAGCATCGAGGTGGTGGGTGAAGCGGCCAATGGGCAGGAAGCTTTGGAACTTGCCCGGCAGCTCAAACCGGATGTGATCGTAATGGACATCTCCATGCCGTATATGGATGGCATCGAAACCACCCGGCAGATCAAGGCTGAGCTGCCCGAGGTGCGGGTGCTCGGCCTTTCGATGTTCGATGACGATCAGGCGGCTCACTCGATGCGACTGGCGGGAGCGGAGGCCTTCGTCAGCAAAACCGCCTCCTCGGCCGAAGTGTTGAAGGCGATCTACGAGATCGCTCATCACGAGTAGGGGGAATTCAGGAGCACCTGTTGATATAGTGACCCCCATCATTCCAAAACCTTGAAGTCCTTGCCTTTTACAATTCTTTCACCCCGATTGACCGTTTGTTTTGAAATACAAAGCGCTCCGCCAAAATTTTGCGACGCTCGGTTCCGCAAAAACCATTCGACACAAGGCTTCCGCGTCGTCAATTCCGGATTTTCGCGGCATGATGATGGGAATTGAAAAATTGCCGCATTCTGTCAATCCACATATCAATGATCCCGAATACCCGGTCAGTATCCGAAGAGATAGACAAAGCTGGCTATAAAAACGAAGGCGGCGGCAACGCAGGCAAATGCCCTTCTGATCGTGAAACCGGTCAGCAGATGAAGCACTCTCGTCAGAAGATAGGTAAAATAGACAAACGCGGCAAACATGATGATCACGGGAAGCGTGTTGCTTGAAAACGACGCGCCCTGACCTGCATAGCGATAATACGTGTTGGCGGCCGCCAGAATTCCGTAGGGCAGAAAGGCATAGCCCGCCGCAATAAAAACGTCGATAAAGCGGGAAGCCCTTCCTCCGAGCAATTTGCCCATGACCCACAGCAGCAGGGCAATGCCGAGCTGAGAGGCGATCATCGCCATATAACCAAAAACGAAATAAAAAGCGGCTTCCGTGAGGTTTATTTGACCGGAATCAAAAACGCTATTGCAATAAAAAGCCGTCAGGCCGTGAATCTGTGCGGCGATTAAAACAATGAACGGGGAAACCAGCAGGCTTCTTTTTTCCCGAATGCCGGCGGCGATTTTTCCATCAACGGCAACGATGTCCCACAGCCAGTTCGATAACATCCTGTTCCCTCGGCTCTCCATCCTGGTTTTCATTCAGGGGAACCGCGAACACGATTCCCCTGAATGAGCTGTTTATAGCACGGCGAAGAGAAAGAATGCCAGCATGATGATGCCGATAACGGCAGGGCCGGCATCGCCGGAATACCGTTTGCTGTCCTTTCTGATAGCATGGTCGGGCCAGCCGTGCATGAACTCGATCATTTTGTCCGTCTTCTCACGGGGAATCTTTGCCGCCAGAGATGGAATCCTGTTGGTGATCATGGAAACAAAGATGAGAACGAAAAAGGAGGCCGGTACGGAAAAGACCCCTGGAAACGGCGTCGGTCCATAGGGCGCCGCGGCCAGAACGGGACTCCAGGTAAAGGATGGATGGGCAAATTTGGCATTAAAGAACAGCGCCAGCAATCCTCCGGCCAGCATTCCGGCAATCACGCCGTATTTGTTCGCGCCTTTCCACCATACCCCCATGATGAGGGGCGCGGTAAAGACCGAAGCGGAAAGAATGATGGCCCAGATCACGCTGGCCAGGGCAAAGGTGGGCGGACTGATGGTGATGAAAATGATGGCCAGGCCGGAAATAAAGATTGTGAAGGGGGCCAGAATTTTCTTCTGCTTTTCCGTCAGCTCCCTGATACCGCCGATGATGTCATGCGCGATGCCCGTTCCGATCACCATCAGCGCACCCGCGATCGTGGACATGCCCGCAGCGACCGCTCCGGCCAGAACCATGGACAATGCCCAGTTGCCGACAAATACATCCGAAAGAATGAACAACAGCTTGTCGGCCTGTACCGCCTTGATTTCGATACCCTGGGTCTGGGTGTAAATGACGCCTGCAAAACCGGCGGCAAAGGTGAGCACGTTGACGAGACCGATCATAACCAGCCCCATGAGAAAACCTTTCCGGCCCTCAGCAATGGTTTTGGCGGAGGTGACCCTGGAAAGGTAATGGGGCACTGACATCGTACCGAAAAGCATGGAGAAGAGAACGCCCAGGTACCATTTGGGACTGGCGGTGTAAAGAATCGAAAAGAACTTGGGGAAAGCCTCCAGCATGGCGGACGTCATGTTGCCGTACCCCCAGAATGGAATCGCCCAGAAACTTGCGCCAAGAGCTTTGATAATGGCCATAACCGGAATCAGCATGGCGATTACGCAGGTGAACCCCTGAAAGGCCTGATTCCAGGTCACGCCGTACATGCCGCCAAACGTCACATAGACGACAACGATCAACCCGCCGATAAAAAGGGCCGGCAGGTAGGGAATGTCCAGAAGCAGTTCAAAAACGTGGGCAATCCCTTTCATCTGACTGACGGCGTACATGATCATGATAAAGATCATGAAGATGACCGAAAGCAGCCGCGCCAAGTTGCTTTGAAAACGTTCGTATATGTATCCGGCCGCCGTATAGGTGCCCAGACGGCGGATGGGGCCGCTGAAAGCGATAATCATGACCCCGTAACCGATCATCCACGCCTGAGACATGATCAGGAGCAGGGACTGTATGCCCCAGATAAATGCCGTAAATCCAATGAATGTGGCCAGGCTCAGGTACGATGAAACGATGGCAAAGGCATTGATAAAAGGACCGACGGAATGCCCGGCCATATAATAATCGTCGGAGGCCTTGGTGATGCGCTGGGCAAGATATCCGGTCACAATAAACAGGACGATTAAACCTACAACGGTGACGATGCCGGGTATGAACATTCCTTCTCTCTCGAAACCCATGGTTTAAGTCTCCCTTTCCGCGTTGGCTTTCTGGTTGTCGATCTTCGTCAAGATGAGAATGATCCAGAACATGAAGAGAATAACGCCCGGGTACGCAATGGTCACCTGGTACCAGAACGGAAACGGGTATCCCCAGATGTAAACGTCCAGAAGGCCCGGGAAAGCAAGCATGAAAAGCATTCCCATTGCGACAAGCATGCAGATGACACTGCTGGCAACCACGACAAAAAGCTCTTTTTTGTAAATACGATCATTCGCTTCCGTTGCACCCCTGTTTATTTCCGCCATTATTGAAGCCCCCTCTTTTTTGAAACAGCCCCAGACGCCTGAACAAGGGGCGGTCTCCGGTTAAATTCAGAACAATCCTGTGTTCAATTCCATGGCCGTAAATTTAATTTACTACCACTAACACTAATTAGTTTTGAGAAACAAGTAAAAAGCAGGGGCAGTGGGCGTCCGGCTGGATTTTTTTACTATTGGATAGTCATCATCGGCCTCAGCAAATCAGGCCGACTCTGTTTTCAGGGGATTTTTTACTCGAAACGCCTTATCGTTGTCAGTATTTCCTGTTTTAGAAAATATCCAATTAATTGATATTATAAACTATTCGAGAATATCCGCCTCAAAGAATCAGACGCCTCAGATTGTGGAAGCGTTCCGAGGGTCAGATTCTCTGGCCGGTTTTCTGCGGGCCTGTGTCTTTTTCCGGCGTCTCGTCCTTCATAAAGCTTCGCAGCATGTCGATGAATTCGTTGATTCTGGGAAGCATCTCGTTTTCCACCTTGTCCCGGACAATGTTGATGAAGTTTTGAATCTCATCGACCAGGCGGTCCCATTGCGACCTAGACTCCCTGTCTTCGTTGCCCTCCGGTTCCTTTTCCAGTTCCCCGGAAAACTCTTTGAGGCTTTTTCCCAGATCATCCATATGGGTTTTCAGTTTTTCCGTTATCTGTTCCATGAGCGCCGAGGTTCTGGTAGTGCCCTGAATGACGCTTCCCGGTTTGATGGGCGTTCCGCCGGATCTGACGCGAATCATTTCAACGGCTTTTTTACCCGGCCGGCCGGAATCGGATACGATAAAAAAGCGGGAATGCCCGGTCACGGCGGACTCAAATTCTTTTTCAATCCGCACGGAAACCAGAAAATGGCCCGCCTCCGCATAGGAAACCCCTGTCACCGAGCCCATCGGGTTCTTGTCGAAAATCACCCGGCTTTCCTTATCCAGCCCGTCAACGGCATTAAAACGGATTTTGAATTCCAGGCCGCGAGAGCATCCGGCCAAAAGCGCCCCGCAGAGCATGATCAAAATCAACCTTTTCATGTTTTCCTCCTGATTCGGGTTGGAACCTCGGATCGCCTGATTACACATAAAGCTAGGGCAGAATCGTCAACCTTCCGTCGGGTTTTTCCGGATTCAGAACGCCGGTCTGCCCGATGGCTTCGGCCAGAATGGAATAAATCGTCGAATACATGCCTCTGAAATTTTCCCCCGATTCCTTGAACCAGAAATACCCGTCGCCCTCCCGGTTGATCAGAAAATCGTTGGAGAGCACCGTGTAGGTCTGATCCGGATTCAGTGCACGCCACTCACCTCGAACATCCTGAACTCGAACGTCTGAAACCCGGTTTCCCGCTCGAATCACATGCCATTGGCCCTGGTCGTTTTGGGCAATCTGCTGCGCGGGCTGATTCAGATCGATCCGGTAGCGAAGCCCCGAAGCATGCAGCAGGCCGCCTTCGCCGAAGCTGGCCGCGCTTCTTTCCAGGATCGGCGGAATGTCCCGGCCTTTCAGGCTTACAAAATAAACAAGGTTTGAAAACTCATCGATTTCCTGAAGCATCTGATCGGTCACCGGCCCCGGCGGATAGATTCTTTTGCCCCGGAACGCGCCGGCATTGTTGAACACGATGTCGGCTCTGAATTTTTTTTTCAGAAGATCGTTGATCATGTTGACGACCGGCGATTCGCCCTTTCTGAGCAAATCGGAAGTCAGATTCCACTCGCTGCCGGTATGTCCCAGAACAATGGCCGGGGGAAAGGCGCTGCGGTACTGATTCAGAATTCCCAGCACCTCCGGATCCTCGGGTACGGACCCGTCCACCGGAATCAGTTCGTACCGGCTCTGCCCGGGTTCGATTCCGCCATGGGCGTTGACGGCAAGGTCCAGACGCACCATCCGGACCCCGCCTTCGCCGGTGTGAACGATCATCGTATTGCCAATGCGCAGCGGGGCGGAAAGCAGATCATGGGAATGCCCGCCGATGATCAGGTCGATTCCCGGCACCCTTTCGGCAAGTGCTCGATCCCGGTCCAGCCCGATATGGTTGACAGCGATGATCAGCTTTGCCCCGGCCCGTCTGAGATCCTGCACCGCCTTTTGAGCCGCCGGAACGTTGCCGGCGTTGAGCTGCACGGGCGCTCCGCTGGTCACCAGGGGAAAATCCTCGGTCATCAGGGAGAAGAATCCGACGGCAAGCCCGTTCACATTCCGAATGATCCAGGGCCGGCAGAGCCCTTCCAGGGGCGTTTGGAAAAGGTTCAGATCCGTGCACAGGGTTTCAAAGCCCGCGGTTTTCAGGGCATCGGCCAGGACTTTAGGCCCCTTGTCGAATTCATGATTGCCCAGGGCGCAGAGATCGTATCCGGCGGCGGTCATCAGCCGGAAAATCGCCCTGCCCCGAAAAACATGGAAATACCGGCCCATCAGGCTGTCGCCGGTGGAGATCGCGAGAACCGGATGTTCGCTTTCTGCGCGGATCTCCTTGATCAGGGAGGCGATTCGGGCAATGCCGCCTTCGGAAAGGCCGGACGCGGAATCGGAAGGCTCCATCAGCCCGTGAAAATCCCCTGTGGCCAGCAGGGTGATGCGGCGCACATCCTGCCCTGAACGAAGGGGCGCCGTGGCACACCCCGCCAGAATGATCAGGGCAATCAATATGACGCTATGGAAAACCCTGGAAACCCGCAATGCCCGCATTCGAAAATCCTTCAGAATGGTTTCGATCTCAAAAACTCAGAAAACCCACGATGGCGCCTGTCATAAAGGTGGCCAGGGTTCCGGAGACAATGGATTTAAGGCCCAGAGACACGATCTCGGAGCGCCTTTCCGGCGCCATTGCGCCCAGACCGCCGATCATGATTCCCAGACTTCCGAAATTGGCAAATCCGCACATGGCATAGGTCATGATCAGACGGGAGCGCGAGGACAGGGCTTCGGGGGAAAGTCCGGCCATCTGAAGATAGGCCAGGAATTCATTGAGAATGGTCTTGGTGCCCATCAGACTGCCCGCCTCGAAGCATTCATTCCACGGAATCCCGACCAGCCAGGCCACCGGCGCCATGATCCAGCCCAGCATCCGCTGCAGCGTCAGGGGCTCGTTCAGAAAAGCAGGAAGCCAGGAGAGGCCCTGGTTGACCAGGCCGACCAGGGCGACCAGAACCACGAGCATGGCGACGACGTTGATCAGGAGCTTGACCCCTTCGATGGTTCCGTTGGTGACGGCTTCCATGGAACTATGAGCGGGCGTCGGCGCTGAAACCCCGGCCGCCGTCAGGTCGCCGGACACATTTGGGACCATGATCCGGGCGATGCCGATGGCGGCTGGCGCGCTGATGATCGATGCGACCAGAAGGTGTCCCAGGGCGTCCGGAACGGCCTCCTTGAGAATGCTGGCATAAAGCACCATGACGGTGCCGGCGATGGTGGCCATGCCGCAGGTCATGAGCGAAAAAAGTTCCGCGCGGCGCAGTTCTCCAAGATAAGGGCGAATGAGCAGGGGCGATTCCACCATGCCGACAAATACATTGGCGGCCGCGGCCAGGCCTTCGGCGCCGCCGATGCCCAGGGATCGTTTCAGCAGCCAGGAAAAAGCCCGAACGATTGCCGGAAGAATCCGCCAGTAAAACAGAAGGGCTGAAAGGGCGCTGACCACCAGAATCAGAGGAAGCCCCCGAAAGGCCAGAATATAGGCGGAACCGGCATGATCGACGGCAAACGGCGGCGAGGCCCCGCCCAGATAGCCGAAGACAAAGGAAGTGCCCTCCATCGTGGCTTTTTCGAGGGCAAAAACCAGGCCGTTAAGCACCATGAATATCTGCCGGGACCCGGGAAGTTTGAGCAGAACCAGGGCAAGGACGAGTTGAAGGGTCAGGGCGGCCAGGACGGTCTTCCAGGCGATCGCTTTGCGGTTTTCAGAAAAAATCCAAGCCATTGCGATCAGCCCCGCCAGGCCCAAGATGCCATGCCCCATCGCTGAAATCATTTTTTTTCCTTGCTTCCTTCCAGAATATTGCGCATGCGATCCCGTTCGGCAGTCAGCTTGCGAAGCCGGTCTTTGAGCTTTTCAAGCTGTTCGGGACGGGCGGTTTCGATCTGTTCCCGGACCTTATCGACCTCTTTTATCAGCCGGTACAGCTCTTTTGCGATCAGACGAATCGGCATAACCATTTACTCCGGAAAGGGTTCAAGTTCATTTCAATGCGCTCGGCATCGATGCGGATCCATGATTGACGATCCGGGGTGGATTCTATTTGAATGTTTTTCCGGAATTATCCTTGTCGTTGTTGGCTTTTGGCCGGTGATAGGCGAGCGCCTGGGCGACGGCCACCCGGTTTTCCCGTGAATCCCGGACATCGACCTCCCAGAGGCTCAGGCTGCGTTTCATGTCCAGCGGCCGCGCTTCGGCAACAAGGGTGTCTCCGGGAAGCGCCGCGGCCAGAAAATTGATTTTCAGCTCCACGGTCAGCGTTTGAAATTCCGTTGTATTGGAAGCCACGGCCACGGCCTGATCCACCAGACAGGAAATCGCCATGCCGTGAGCCCGGTCCAGGGCGTTGAGATATTCCGGTTTGATTTCCAGAGACAGGCGGCTGTAAGCCAGGTCAAGGGCCTCAAGTTTTATGCCCAGAAAAACCGCCATGGGATCTCCGGCCACGACCTTGCGGGCGTATTCAATGTTTGCATCGTGCGGTTGCGTCATTTGTTTTCTTCACTTGTTGGCAGGAACTTTTTCTGCTTTTCCTTTCAGCCGCGGCCGGATCACCGGCGATTCCCATGTAAAACAGGCGAAACCGCGGGCTGCCGTTCCAGGCATGATCCGGCGGTTCGAAGAAAAGCGGCTCGCTTCATGAACAAAAATCCGAAATCCGGAAATGTTTTCACATCCTGACCCTAAATATGATAGATGATCAACGGTCGTTTTTTATACTATCATTGATTTTGAAAGTCAAAACCCACCTCCGGTGCGGAAGGTGAGGCATCGGGAAAATACCGGGGAATCGGGCTTTCCGGAAAAAGTCATAAGGCGGGCGCCATGAATTTAAAAGATCATTTCATTCACAAACTTTCCGGCATGTATTGCTTTGCCGATACTCCGGATCTTTGCGACCGGCTGCTTCAGGCCGGCGCCAGAATCATTCAGCTTCGGGAGAAAAAACTGGATGATCAACGGTTCTACGAGCTGGGCCGGGCGATGCTCGATCGGGTCAGACGTTTCGAGGGCGCGGTTCTGATCGTCAACGACCGGGTGGATGTCGCGCTGAGGCTGGAAGCCCACGGCATTCACATCGGCCAGGAAGACGAGCACTACCGCCGCGTGATTCAAAAGGCGCCGCCGAACATGATTGTCGGCGTTTCCGTTGACAACGCCGAGCAGGCCGGAATCGCCGAAAACGCCGGAGCGGATTATCTGGGCGCCGGCGCGGTCTTTTCCACGGCGACCAAGGCGGATGCTCCGGTGATCGGAATAGACGGTCTGCAAAGCATCGTGAATTCAGTCAAAATTCCGGTGGCCGCCATCGGCGGAATCACTCTGAAGAACCTGCCCCGGGTCATTGAAACCGGCGCCCGGTATTATGCGGTGATATCCGAACTCAATTCGGCGCCGGACATTTCCCTGCGTTACCGTGAATTTTTAGAGGTGATCGGCCGGGCCTCTCCGCAGGCCCCCGCTGAGGCCCCGGACAAGAAATAGAGGCAAACAGCCGCCGGGCGCCTGTATAAATAATTTTCTTGATTATCCGGGCGGTTTGTCATACAAAATTTGAACTTTAGCGCATCAGCAGACATTCAGGGGTGCCGGAAGGCTGAGATCATACCCTTTGAACCTGATCTGGGTAATGCCAGCGAAGGGAAGATTTTGAATCTTGTCAAAAGGCATATCCGGAAAAAAGGATATGCCTTTTTTCAACTCAGCGCAGGCATCTTTGCCCTGCTGAATGCGAACCGTCCGGGCGAGGAAGCGGCCCGGCTGAAATCATAGATGGAGGTAGGATTCAGATGACGCAACTGGATATGGCCCGCAAGGGTCAAATTACCGAAGAAATGGAAATATGCGCCCGCAACGAAGGGGTGACGCCGGAATTGATCCGCAAAGGCGTGGAGGACGGCACGCTGGTGGTCGTGCGCAACAAGGTGCACGGCAGCATTCAGCCCCTTGCCATCGGGAAGGGGGTTCGAACCAAAATCAACGCCAACATCGGCACCTCGATGGATCATGTGGATCTTGAACTGGAACTGGCCAAGGTCCGCATCTCGGAAAAAGCCGGCGCCGACACCATCATGGACCTTTCCACCGGCGGCGACCTGAGGGATATTCGAAAAAAAATCATGAAGGCCTCCGCCATGGTGGTGGGAACGGTTCCCATTTACCAGGCCGCGGCCAGAATGCTCTTCGAGAAAAAAGCCATCGTGGAAATGACCGGCGACGACATGTTCGAGGTGATCGAGGAAAACGGCGCCGACGGGGTGGATTTCATCACGGTTCATTGCGGGGTGACCCGTCGCAGCGTGGCATGCATCGAGGAACAGGGCCGGGAACTGGGCATCGTCAGCCGCGGCGGATCCATATTGTCCAAATGGATGACCTTCAACAACCGGGAAAATCCGCTGTACGAATACTACGACCGGCTCATCGAGATCGCTCACCGGTACGACATGGTGCTGAGCCTGGGGGACGGGCTGAGGCCGGGCTGTATTGCCGACGCCACGGACGCCGGCCAGGTTCAGGAGCTGATCCTGCTCGGAGAGCTGACGCGAAAGGCGCGGGCCAAAGGCGTTCAGGTGATGATCGAAGGGCCGGGACATGTGCCCATCGGAGAGATCGTCGCCAACGTGAAGCTTCAAAAAAGCCTGTGCAACAACGCGCCTTTCTATGTGCTCGGCCCGCTGCCCACTGACATCGCGCCCGGTTATGACCACATCACGGCGGCCATCGGCGGCGCCATCGCCGGCGCAGCCGGGGTGGACTACCTCTGCTACGTGACGCCTTCCGAACATCTTCGCCTGCCGGTTCTGGAAGACGTGAAAGAGGGCATCATCGCTTCAAAGATCGCCGCC
The DNA here is from genome assembly GCA_002347265.1 of Desulfobacteraceae bacterium UBA2245. Classification (GTDB taxonomy): domain Bacteria; phylum Desulfobacterota; class Desulfobacteria; order Desulfobacterales; family UBA2245; genus UBA2245. The sequence goes on from DDYB01000019.1 coordinate 200,567, forward strand.
CATATCGCCGACATTGCCAAGGGCTTTCCCGGCGCCTATGAAAAGGATCTTCAAATGGCCCGGTTCCGGAAAAATTTCGACTGGCAGGGTCAGATCGATCTCTCCATCGATCCGGAGAGAACCAAAGCCTGGCTGGAACGCAGCGAAAGCGCCAAGGAAGAAGGCTGCACCATGTGCGGCGAATTCTGCGCCATCAAGCTGGGCAAAAAGCCGGCCCATTAACGACTGTTCAAACCGGCGTCGAAAGAAGCGCCCTTAAGCGGGGAATCATGATGTTGCTTTCGGCGCCGGTTGCTGCCCTTCGATTTTCGTGCAAAAACTTTCCCCTGCCCCCTTGCTGATTTCAACTGGCGCATTCCGAAACAGGTATCCCCGCCCAAAAGACCCGGTATCCGCGTTTCCTATTCGGTGGTCCGGAGCGCGAGGGCCAGTTCTTCCGGAGGAAGGATGACGATCACCTCGTCATGGCCTTTCTCAAAATAGTTCACGTCGCTGGTCCCCCACGGCGGCAGCGCCATTCTGGGAATGATGCGCGCCTGAATCCAGAGCTCATCCTCCTCTCTCAGGCTGATGAGAAGGCTCATGTTCAGGCTGTTCACGTTGAATTTTTTCAGCCCGCGAATAACCCGCGCCAGACCTGCGGCAAAGCTGTTCACCACGGCGTCGGACAAATCTTTCAAGCCGGTTTTCCCGGTAAAAACCGCCACAATTTCTCCGATCATGCCCTTGGGGCTGAAAGCCGCAAGGAACTCGACCTCATCCTGCTGAAACAGGTAACGCTCGCCTTCGGACTTCTCGTACGCCACCAGATCCGCCCAGCAGTTGCGGTTTTGAGACCTGCGGTATTCGGCGGAGGCCTCAATCAGCCGGTCCTGAAAGTGGGTGGGCCTTGGCGAAACCACTGCCTGCAGGTGAGGATGAATCAGGCCGCCGCCGGCCCCGGGCATATAATTCCAGTTGATGGAGGCATGGGTTACCTGATCGTCCTGGCAGCGCACGCGTTCGATAAAAATCAGGCTCGCCTTCAGGGCGTTGAACAGGATTTCGGGACTGAAATCTTCCAGGGACATGAAATGGCTTTTGGAAAAAACCGTTACCCCGCAGTATTTGCTGTATGGAAACGCATTGGGAAGCACGGTGGCTTCGCCGAAACGGATTCTGCCCTCGGGTATCAAGGCCGCACAGAATTTCGGCGTCGATTTTTCAATGTTTTCAGGGCAAAAAGGGCAATTTTTCTTTGACTTCTCAATCAGACCGGCATTGCGGAATCCTTCCAGCCCGCGAAGCCGGAACCTCATGACCCTGCTGACCCGTTTGATCAGCCGATCCCTTCGTATTTCAACCGGAATGCATATTTCGGTAAAATTATTCGAAAAATCCAGCATACTCGATTCAACGATCCGTTTTTCAAAGAAATTTTTCATCATGCGCTCCTGTAATCTTTTTGAATCGTTATTTCCGATACATTCTGGGCACCCGGCAGCCGACCGTCGAAACGACCTCATAGGAAATCGTATGATAAACGGCCGCCACCTCGTCCGCACCCATCAGACTTTCGCCCTGGCGACCGAAAACCACCGCTTCGTCTTCCAGGGCGACATGCGGAACATGGCCCACGTCGAGCATGGTCTGATCCATGCAGATGCGTCCGACGACAGGCGCCCTGCAACCATGGACCAGCATGCATCCCGAGTTGGACAGCAGACGGTTCACCCCGTCGGCATACCCTGAGGCTACCGTGGCAATGGTGGTGGGTTTTTTTGTTTCATAGGTCATGCCGTAGCTGACCTTGAAGCCGGCAGGCACCTGCTTTAAATAAATAATCCTTGTTTTCAGGGTCATGGCGGGCCTCAGCGACAAAACCCCGCGCTGCACCTCATCGGAAGGATAATACCCGTATATGCCGATTCCGGGACGCACCAGGTCCAGATGGGTCTCAGGCAATTCGATGATCGCCGCCGTATTGGCGGCATGCCGCAAGGGAATTTCAACCCCTTGAATTTCCAGCATGTTCAGAAATGCCATGAAGGAATCAAACTGCCGCCTGGAAAAAGTTTTATCCGCCATGTCGGCGGCGGCGAAATGGGTAAAGACCCCTTCCAGTTCAAGGCCGGGCATCCGGATGATGGAGACGGCTTCGGCCGTCGCCGCATCCAGTTTCCGCGATGCGTCCGGCATGGCGAGGAAGGGCAGCAGAAACCCGAGACGTCCCATGCCCGTATCGACTTTCAGGTGCATCCGGATCTTTTTTCCGGCCCGGCTCGCCGCCCGGGACATGGCCCGGGCCATTGAGGCCGAATACACCGTCGTTGAGACATCAAATTCCCACAGGTCCTTTAAACAGTTGAAAGGCACATAGCCCAGAACGACGATCGGCACGCGAATGCCCGCCTGTCTGAGTTCCACGGCCTCGGAAATGCGGGCGACGCCGAGCATTTCGGCCCCGTTTTCAACGACTGTTTTAGAAACCGGAACCGCGCCATGACCGTAAGCATTCGCCTTGACAATGGCCATGAGGCGGGCGCCCGGATGCGTGACCCGCCGGATCTCTTTCATATTATGGGCAATGGCGCCCAGATCGACTTCCGCCCAGATGCATTGAGAATTCAAACGCCAGCCTCCCCGATTTCGAAACCCTGTTAAAGGAGTTTTTCGACGTTCATCCATTTCATGCCAAATGCCTGGCCCACTCCCGGCCAGACGATATCGCCGTTGATGATATTGGCGCCGCAGCGGATTTCCGGATTTTCCGCAAATGCTTTTTTCCAACCCTTGTTGGCGATTTCAAGGGCATAGGGCAGCGTGGCATTGGTCAGGGCAATGGTCGATGTTTTGGGAACCGCCCCCGGCATGTTGGCCACGCAGTAATGAATGATTTTATCTATTTCAAAGACCGGGTCGTTGTGCGTGGTGGGCCGGGAGGTTTCACAGCATCCTCCCTGATCCACGGAGACATCCACAATGACCGTTCCCGGCTTCATGATCTTGAGCATCCTGCGGGAAATGAGTCTCGGGGCTTTGGCGCCGGGAATCAGCACCGCTCCGACGACCAGGTCGGCCTGGCGCAGCATGCGCTCGATGTTTTCGGAGTCCGCCATCAGCATGACACAATTGTTCGGCAGAATATCACAGAGGTACCGAAGTCTGTCCAGGTTGATGTCCAGAACGTACACCCTGGCGCCAAAGCCCGCGGCGATCTTCGCCGCCTGGGTTCCGACGGCGCCGCCGCCCAGAATCACCACCTGACCGGGTTCGACTCCCGGAGCTCCCCCCAGCAGCATGCCCGGTCCGCCGCTGGGCTTTTCCAGATACCTGGCGCCCTGCTGAATGGCCAGACGCCCGGCAACCTCACTCATGGGCGCCAGCAGGGGCAGGGAACCATCCGCTTTTTGAACGGTCTCGTAAGCCACGGCAATGCAACGGCTTTTGATAAGCACCCGGGTCAGATTTCGATCCGCAGCCAGATGCAGAAAGGTAAAAAGAATCTGACCTTCACGGATCAGTTCATATTCGGAAGCGAGGGGCTCCTTTACATGCATGATCAGATCGGCAATTTCATATATTTTGTCCGGCGTTTCGACAATCTGCGCCCCTGCTTTTTCATAGGCCGCATCATGAAAGCCGCTGCCGGCGCCTGCGCCGGTTTCGACGTATGCCTGATGCCCGTTTTCTTTCATGGCGCGAACTCCGGCCGGAGTCATGGCCACGCGATATTCCTCCCGCTTGATTTCCTTAAGCACCCCGATTTTCATAAGCGACTCCCTTGAAAGCAAAAAATAAAACGACCGTCGCCGCAACCATGCTTATGGGCAAACGCCGGGCTAGGGTTTTTCCGTCAACTCTTTTTCCATATCGCTGAATCTGTTTTTTTGAATGTCTTCAACGGAGCGGGCTTTATTGATGGGGGTGCGAATCTTTTCAACCGCTTCCTTCGCAACCCTGTCGGTCATTTCTTCAATAGCCCCCTTTTTTTCCGGCGCCGCTTCCTTTTTATCGGAGCAGGAAATGAAAACGCCTGAAAAAAGCAGAAACGCACACAGGCAGAATAACATTTTTCTCATACAATCATCCCGTTAAATTTGTAAATTTTATGCAACCGAACGCAAAACGTCAAGGGTTGTGGGGCCACGGCACGATAAGAATGGCGTCCGGCAACAGCGGCATTTCTCCGCACTGCCTTGATCTTCGTGCTCTTTCGTCCCGATGTACGCTATTCAATGGCCTGTTTCAAGCAAAATCAGCGCGTTAAAACTTGCCGGAATTATGGAAACACACCCTGTGGACATGAAAAACTTGAAAAGCCCGCAAAGCGGTGCAATAAAATTGTTGGCATTTTTGTTACAATAATGCATTAGTGTAACAAAAATGAAAAATACTCCAAACCCGGAACGGAAATCAGGCCAAATGAAATCCCTTGAAGACATTACCCTTCTTTACGAAATCAGTCAGGCTCTGAACGAGCATCTGGATCTGAAAAAAGCCCTGTACAAGGTGCTGGAAATTCTGTCCAGTTCCCTGGACATGGTCCGGGGCACAATCACGATCCTGCACCCCCTGCGGGACGAGATTCACATTGCCGTGGCCCACGGGTTGTCCAAGAGCACCATGGAAAGCGTCACCTACAAACTGGGGGAAGGAATTACCGGCCGGGTCATTGAAACCGGCAAGGCGGTGACCATTCCCAAGATCAGCGAGGACCCCTCGTTTCTCAACCGCACCGCCGCCCGCAAGGATGCTCAGACCGGGGAACTTTCCTATATCTGCGTTCCGATTCAAAAGGGGGATCGGGTGATCGGCGCCCTGAGCGCGGACCGGCATTATGATCCCTCGTATTCCCTGAAAGACGGCGAAAAACTGCTTTCCGTCGTTGCCACCATGGTGGCGCGCCACGCCATCAACTTCGAGACCATCCGCCTCGAACAGGAAAAGCTGCGGGAAGAAAACCGGCATCTGAAAAAAGAACTGGAGAACAAATACCAGGTTACCCATATCATCGGCAACAGCAACAAGATGCGCGAAGTCTTTCAGATGATCTCCCAGGTGTGCAAAAGCAACGCGACGGTTCTGATCCGCGGCGAGAGCGGAACCGGAAAGGAACTGGTGGCCAATTCCATTCACTACAACAGTCACCGGTCCAAATTTCCGTTCGTAAAGGTCAACTGCGCCGCACTCCCCGAAAACCTGATCGAGAGCGAGCTGTTCGGCCATGAAAAGGGCGCGTTTTCCGGCGCCGTGCGTCAGAAGCTGGGAAAATTCGAACTGGCCAACAAGGGGACCATCTTTCTGGACGAGATCGGCTCCATCGGACCCGATGTTCAGGTCAAGCTGCTGCGCGTGCTTCAGGAAAAGGAGTTTGACAGGGTCGGCGGCGCCAAGACCATCAAGACCGATGTGCGCGTTATTGCCGCGACCAACAAGAATCTGGAGCAGGCCCTGGAGGAGGAGACCTTCCGCGGAGATCTGTACTACCGGATCAATGTGTTTCCGATTTACCTGCCGCCGCTGCGGGAGCGAAAAACCGATGTGCTGCTGCTGGCCGATCATTTCCTGGAAAAATACGCCCGGGAAAATCATAAGGATATTCGACGGTTTTCAACGCCGGTGATCGACATGCTGATGTCCTACCACTGGCCGGGCAACGTCCGGGAGCTTGAAAACTGCATCGAGCGCGCGGTCCTGCTGTGCGAGGAAAACGTCATTCACAGCTACCATCTTCCGCCCACGCTTCAGACCGGCGAGGAAACCGGCACCCTGCCGTCCCGGTCCCTGGATGAGGCGGTCGCCAAGGTGGAAAAGGAAATGATCATCGATTCCTTGAAAAATACCCGCGGCAATATTTCCCTGGCGGCCAGAATGCTGAAAACCACGGTGCGGAAGTTTTCTTACAAGGCAAATGCATACAGAGTCGACTACCGGGATTACCGATAAAAAAGGCCGCTCCGGCAATTGATTCCGAAGCGGCCCTCGCCTGCTTGAACAGACCGTTAAATATCGAAGTAGAGGA
>DDYB01000014.1 GCA_002347265.1 Desulfobacteraceae bacterium UBA2245
GAGCATTGGCGAGAGCCGCGCAACACTGCATGGCGGCCTCAGGCGCAGTTTTTCAACAGCCTGTCAGGTCCCTGCGAAACCGGCTGGACAAACTGGGCGTAGAAGAATAATAATGCGGGTGACAATTTTTGTCAGGCCCTGGTAAAAAATTGTCATTCATTCAGGTTTTGCGGCACATTCAAATTCCGGATCAATTTTGCTTAAAGTCGGAATCAGCCGTTGTTCAAGCGAATAATCAACTTGTTTTTCATATTATATTTTCTGGCATTTTATTTGCAGAACTATTTGACAAGGTTTCAGAGAAGGTATTTTCGAGTACGAATAAACATTAATTTAAAAGGAGGTTTTTTATGTTGCAGAAACTCAGAGGAAACAACAGCAAGGGCTTCACGCTGATCGAGTTGATGATCGTCGTGGCCATCATCGGCATTCTGGCCGCCATCGCGATTCCGAACTTTTTGAAGTACCAGTGCAAGGCCAAACAGAGTGAGGCCAAAACAAACCTTGGCTCCATAAGGGTCGCTCAGGAAGCTTATTTTGCCGAGTTTGACACATACCATGCTGGCACCGACTTGATCGGATTCGCAGTCAAGGGCTCACAGAAATATGATTATGGTGTAAATCCTGGCAATACTACTGGTTTTACGGCCACAGCCACTGCTCAGGGAGGCAGCGGGAACATTCTCGGCGATGTTTGGACCATGACCGCTACCACGACTGGACTCACACTCACAAACTCTAATAATGCATGCTCCTGATGTTGGTTGAATGCGAGTGAAATTCTTATTCCAGGGCCATTCTCTTTCCCTGAAGCGGGAAAGAAAATGGCCCTGACCATCTGTACCGGATGCATCATTGCAACCAATTGAAATAGCGCCTACCATCGTGGCAAAGCGGTGTCTCCTTCCAGTTGTTTTTCTGTTATTCGCCGCAGCGATATTGCTTCAGGCCGATCTGGTTTCCAGAAAATACGGGCAATTCGTTCGCTCTGAAGACTGCCCGTGGTGTGAAGGCATCGCACTTCGGGACGATGCGGCCTTTATTCCTGTCCGGGCTGATTTTCTGAAGCTGCTGGCCCCGGCTGACCTCCATTTCCTTTCCAATGTTCTTTGGGTCCGGGCAACTTACTATTTTGGTTCGCACGCCCTGACCGACCGGCAGTATCCCTACCTGTTTCACCTGCTGGACCTGATCACCGACCTGTCCCCGCTCTGGGATCATCCCTATTATTTCGGCGCCGTCGTCCTGCCTTTCGAGGCCGATGCGGCGGAAGACGGCCTGTATCTGATCGAAAAAGGTCTTGTGTATCATCCGGATAACTGGCAGTTATGGTTTTTCAAGGGCTTCTGCCTTTGGAAGTCAGGCGGCGACATGGTCTCTGCGGCCGAGGACCTGCATCGGGCCTCTCTTCTGCCGGGCGCGCCGGTTTATCTGGCCGCCCTGTCGGCCACCTTTGCGACGCAGGCCGGTCAGAAGGAGCTGGCGCTTCGCTTTCTGGAGGAGGCCCGGAACAACATTCATGACCCGATGCATCAAAAACTTCTGGCGGACAAGATCGAGGAGCTATTGAAAGGTGAGTGAGTTTGCCCTGGAATGGAGGTCGGTTTCTTTTTCCGTGCCCCACGGTTTCTGGATGCGGCCGAAAACCATCATCCGTGGGCTGGATCTGGCGGTGGCGCCGGGAAGCGCCGTCGGGCTGGTGGGCCCCAACGGCGCGGGCAAGACCACGACCCTGAAACTTGGGGCCGGGCTCATTCGCCCTGGATCAGGCAAGGTATTGATCAACGGCCAGCCCGCCATGAAGTCTCAAAGCCGGAGACGTCTCGGCCTGCTGACGGAAACCCAGTATGTCTATCCGCATCTGAGACTGAAAGAGTGGCTGGCCATGGCCGCTGCCCTGTCCGGCTGGAAAGGTTCCGAGTGCCGGAAGCGGGTTGACGATGTCCTTCAGCGCATGGAGCTGACCGGTCAGGCGGATCAGGTGATGCGGACCCTTTCCAAAGGCCAGACCCAGCGCGCGGGCCTGGCTCAGGCCTTGGTTCACGAGCCGGACATTCTGCTGCTCGACGAGCCCATGAGCGGGCTGGATCCATTCTGGCGTTTCAAGGTACAGCAGATGCTGATGCAGTATAAAGCTTCCGGCGGAACCCTCTTTTTCAGCTCTCACATACTTTCCGATGTCGAACGGATTTCCGATCAGGTCGCGCTCATATCGGACGGCGCCATTCGATGGCAGGGCGCACTTTCGGATATGCCGCGCAGGCTCACGGGATACGAGGTCCGGTGCCGGGCTGAAAATCCGTCCGTTCTGGAAAAATTCGCCCAAAACAGCCGGGTCGAGCTTCAGACGGACGGGGCCTGCCTGCTGTCCGTTGATCCGGAGCAAAAGGAAGCGCTGTTGAATGCATGCGCCGCGGGCCATGTTTCTATCGAGTCTTTGATGCCGATCCGTCCGCAAATCGAGGAAGTGCTGTTTGAATTCAACCTGCTTTCCGGGGAAAAAGATTGATGAGCGGGCTTGCCTGGATACAGCTACGGGCCATTGCCGTCAATGTCTGGCGGGCTTCGGCCCGGGACAGGATCCTGTTGATTCTCTGGGCAACAGCCCTGCTTTTCATCTTTTTTTCCCTGGTTCTGGCAAAGATGGTTGTCGGAAGCGAAGAAATGGCCCTGCAGACCACCGGATTCTGGATTATGGGCATATGGGGTCTGATCAGCGTGCTGTATCTTGGATCGAACATCGTGCGCCAGGAAATTTATCAGAAAACCATATACTTTGTCCTGTCCCGGCCGGTTCACCGCACCACTTTTCTGCTCGGGAAATTTTTCGGAATGATCATCGTTCTGGCCTCGCTGTTCGTCATTCTGGCCCTGTGCTGGCTGTTCATCCTGCTGTCAAAGGGCGTGCCCCTGAATGCCGGTCATTTTGTCACCCTTGCGTTTATTTTCGGAGAATGGGTATTGCTGGCGTCCTTCAGCCTGTTTTTTGCCGCCTTTACCTCGCCGCTGCTTCACAATTTCTTCCTGGTGGGCCTGGGTTTTCTGGGGCACTGGAGCCGTGACCTGTACCTTTTTTCGCAAAACGCCCATAGCGCCATTGCCAAAACCCTGCTTTCCGTCATCTATCATGTCCTGCCCAACCTGGACGCCTTGAATTTCCGGCAGGCGGCGCTTTACAACGAGCCGATCGGCGCCGGCTTGATAATGCTGGCAGGGGGCGTGCTTCTGGCCTGGATGCTCACCGCCCTGGTCGGCGCCAATCTTATTTTCAGCCGCAGAAAGCTTTTGTGAGGAGTCATGAACGGTGAAAATCCAGGGTGCATTCCTTGAAAAACTGTTTTTCCGGCTGAAAGAAACGAATTTTGCCTTTCTCCTTTACGCACTTCTGGTCGTTCTGATTTTTGCCATCGGTCTGCTTTGCGCCGTTCCGCCGATCAGCAAGGACGCCCTGATTCACCACCTCGCCGTCCCGAAGCTTTACCTGAACCACGGCGGCATGTACGAAATCCCGTCCATGGTGTATTCCTATTATCCCATGAACCTGCAGATGCTGTACATGGCCGCCCTTTATTTCGGCAGCGACATCGCCCCCAAATTCATCCATTTTTCATTTGCGCTTCTGACCGCCGGGTTGATTTTTGGATATCTGAAGCAGCGCCTGAGTTCGTTTTACGGGCTTATCGGGGCTGTTTTCTTTCTGTCCATTCCGGTAGTCGTCAAGCTGTCTATAACGGCATACATCGATCTGGGGCTGATCTCTTTTTCAACCGCTTCGATCCTTCTGATTTTCAAATGGGTTGAAAGCGGATTTCGTCAACGGCATCTTGTCTTTTCTGCCGTATTCTGCGGTTTGGCCATGGGAACCAAGTACAACGGACTTGTGGTCTGCTGCATTCTGACCCTGTTCGTTCCCTTTGTGTATTCCCGGTTCAACATTAACAGGCATTTCGCCGGCTTCAAGGCCGTCCGGAGTGGTTTTGTTTTCTTGGTAATCGCCCTTATTGTTTTTTCCCCATGGGCAATCCGCAATTGGTACTGGACGGGAAATCCGATCTACCCCCTTTACAACGACATTTTCAGCCAAGCCCGAACTGCAATTGAAAAACTCACAAAGTCTTCAAAACCTGACACTCCGGCGCCCATTGCAGAGTCCGCGAATGCAGCGCCAAAATTTCGTTCGCCCGGCCCTATTGCTTACCGAAGTGAGATCTATAATGAGACTCCCTGGGAGATCGCGCTGCTTCCGGTCCGTGTCTTCTTTCAGGGCAAAGACGGGGACCCGCAATATTTTGACGGAAAGCTCAACCTATTTCTGTTGATTCTGCCTTTTTTTGCTTTCTGGAAAAAGGGTCGCCTCGATTCAGTGCACAGATGGGAGATCAAGGCCCTTGCCTGGTTCTCCGCGCTTTTTTTTCTGATCGCCCTGTTTACCACCGGCATGCGGGTCCGCTATATTGCGCCGATCATACCCCCGCTAGTGATTCTGTCTGTTTTCGGGCTGCACAATATTCGTGAACGCATTCAAGCGATCATCGACCGTTGGAAAAAACTCGTGGCTAAGGCATGTCTGGGCGGGGCTGTGTTTGCCTGTTTGGTTTATAATGCGGCTTATTTAAAGGAACAGTATCGATACGTTCAGCCCCTCTACTATCTTTCAGGCAACGTGAGCCGCTATGAATACATTTCCAAATACCGGTTCGAGTATCCCGCGATGCGGTATATCAACGAAAACCTGCCGTCCGATTCAAAGATTCTTTTTTTCTTTATGGGTAAGCGCGGATATTATTGCGACCGGGAATATGTGCCCGAGAGCCAGTCGCAGCTCTTGCGGTTTATTCAGGAGGGGAAGACTCCGGAAGATATATTTAATGAGTACAGGTCCATGAAGGCAACCCACCTGCTGGTCCACCGGGATTTATTTGTAAAATGGGCAAACGAAGTGTTTAATGCCGATCAGATTCAGACCCTGAATGCGTTCACGCGCCATTATCTGGACATGCAATTTTCCGCAAACGGAGTCGACCTTCTGGTTTTCAAAGCTTCGGGCGTGAATATTTCAATACCAGAGGATAGAAAGGATTAGCCCATTGATACGGGTGTGGTTTTCAAGAGCGAAATTTTTTCCAGAGACGGCGATCTGTTTACTGCTGTCTGCCGCAATCCTGATTGTCTATTATCAGGTACGGGGTTTCGAATTTGTCAATTTTGACGATTATGCCTACGTCATGAAGAATTATTTCGTGAGAAAGGGGCTGACCTGGGAAAGCATCCAGTGGACATTCCAATCGATTACGGTCGGCAACTGGCATCCCCTGACCATGATTTCGTATATGGTCGATGTCGAGCTTTACGGCATGGATGCGGGCGGTCATCACTGGAACAACGTGTTGCTCCATGTCGTGAATAGCCTGCTGCTATTTTGGGTTCTGCGGGCAATGACCGGCTCGGTATGGCGGAGTGGACTGGCTGCCGGATTGTTTGCATTGCATCCGCTTCATGTGGAATCGGTCGCCTGGATTTCGGAGCGCAAGGATGTTTTGAGCACATTTTTTCTGATACTGACCTTATGGTGTTACACGCATTATGTTCGAAAATTTAAGATTATCTGGTACATATTATCGTTTTTGTTTTTTACGCTGGGTTTGATGTCGAAACCCATGCTGGTTACCCTGCCTTTTGTTTTGCTCTTGTTGGATTTCTGGCCGTTTAAACGGATTATTCCGAGCGGGAACGGCAATTGCGGCAAATTTGAATTCAACGCAAAGTTGATATGGGAAAAGACACCATTTCTTTTTCTGTCGTTTGTATTCAGTGTGGTGACCTTTGCGGTTCAGAAGAAAACAGGCGGAGTGGAACCCTTGCATGTCTATCCGCTATTCGATCGAATAGCCAACGTAATTGTGTCCTATGCTCTGTACCTGGGAAAAACAGTTTGCCCCATCAATCTGTCTGTTTTTTATCCGCGCCCGACGGCCTGGCCGTGGTGGCAGGTTTCTGGATCACTGCTGTTGCTGGGGTTGCTGTCATGGATTTCGATTCGCTCAGCCAAAAAATACCCATGGCTGTTTGTCGGCTGGTTCTGGTTTGTTGGGACACTGGTGCCGGTCATCGGCATTGTCCAGGTGGGTCTTCAGGCAATGGCCGATCGCTATACCTATATTCCACTGATCGGAATTTTTATCGTATTTTCCTGGAGCATTGTCGAGGTTTTTAAAAGATTTCAATTCCCGCAAGTCGGTTTGGTTGCATTTACAGCTATCTTGTTGGCGAATCTGATACTCGGCAGTTTTTTCCAGACTCAGCACTGGAAAAATACAAGAACGCTCTTTGAAAATGCTGTCATTGTCGATCCGGACAACTGTCTGGCGCACGCCACGCTTGGGGCCGATCTTATACGGAACGGAGAAACTCAAAAAGGATTGTCCCATATCCAGACCGCGTTGCAATTAAATCCAAAAGATTCCAAGGCGCTCTACGAGATGGGGTTGCTCTTTTCCAATGCCGGAGAAACCGATAAAGCGGCCCAATATTTTTCCAAAAGCATAAAGTTTAATCCCTATAATGCCGAGTCACATAACAACCTCGGCGTAATTTTATCACATCAGGGCAATGCCGCGGAGGCCCTGATGCATTTTCAAAAAGCGATTGAAATTCGACCCCAGATGATCGAAGCGTATCATAATCTGGGAAGCTTCTGGGCGATCCAGGGCCGGTATGATGATGCGATAGGTTACTTAAATAAAATTTTGGAAATAGACCCGGACGATCAAAAGGCAGCTAAAAAACTCGCATCCGCCATCAAAGCCAAACAGGAAAGCCGGAAGCATTCCGATGCTGTCAGTAATCGAGAAATGCCCTGAAAGACAACGCGTTTTTTCAGAGAGCGGTTAAGGAGCCATGAAATCCTGGATTTCGTTTAACAGGTTTTTTGAAGGCGTCCGGCTGGAGTTGTGGTTATGTCTGTTTCTGGCGGCGTCGATACTTGCGATTTACCTGCCTGTCTGCGGATATGAATTCATCAACTATGACGATCCCGTGTATGTGGTTGAAAATGATACGGTGAGAAGGGGGTTGACCTTAGAGGGCACAAGGTGGGCTTTTACATCGATGCACGCGGCGAACTGGCATCCGGTGACTTGGCTGTCGCACATGCTGGACGTTCAGATGTACGGCCTGAATGCCGGTGCCCACCACTCGACGAACGTGATCTTTCATATATTGAACATCATGCTGCTCTTTCTGCTGCTGCGCCGGACGACCGGGGCATTGTGGCGGAGCGCCATGGTGGCGGTGCTATTTGCCGTGCATCCGCTGCATGTGGAGTCTGTGGCTTGGATCAGCGAGCGCAAGGACGTATTGAGCGCTTTTTTTGGGTTTCTGACCTTACTGGCATACGCGGAATATGTAAAACGGCCCGGTTGGTTACGGTATGGAACTGCACTGCTGCTGTTTGCGCTGGGTATGATGTCCAAGCCGATGGTCGTAACGCTGCCGTTTCTGATGCTCCTTCTGGATTATTGGCCGTTGAATCGATACGTACAGGAAAATGGTGTTCGGCGGTTCGCGTTTCTGGTAAAGGAAAAGCTTCCGTTTTTTGTGCTGGCTGTTGCTTCGTGCGTGGTGACGATGATCGCCCAGGGGCGCGGGGGGGCTGTGGCACCATTGGAATTCTATTCTTTTGGCATGCGGGTGGCCAATGCGATAGTTGCCTATGTCGCCTATCTGGGCAAGATGATCTGGCCAATGAATCTGGCGGTTCTGTATCCGCATCCAGGGGTGAGGCCGATTTGGCAGGTAGCCGGGGCTTCATTGCTGCTGCTGGGGATAACGTGTTTTGTATTGGCTCAGACAAAACGTAGATCGTGGTTGGCGGTAGGATGGCTCTGGTATCTGGGAACACTGGTACCAGTAATCGGCCTGGTGCAGGTGGGATTGCAGGCCATGGCCGACCGATACGCTTATATCCCGTTGATCGGCATTTATATTGTTCTGGCCTGGGAGTTTCATGAGGCGTTGCATCGATGGGGGTGCGGGGTCCGGGGACTGGCCCTGGCAGGTATGGCGGTTACGGCGGTATTGATGCTGATTGCATGGAATCAGGTCCGATACTGGGAAAACAGCATCGCACTTTATTCTCACACCCTTGAAGTGACCGATGCGAACTGGTCAATTCGTAATAATCTGGGAAATGCTTATGCGGAAATCAATCAAAATGATCAAGCGATGCATCATTATCAGGAGGCCATCCGTATCAAGCCGGACTACTTCGAGGCTTACAACAACATGGGAACGGTAATGGCAAAAATGAAAAGGCGAGATGATGCCGTTGCTTATTTTTTGAATGCTTTAAAATACAATCCTGATTCAGCGTTTGCTCACAATAACCTGGGCAGACTTTTGGCTGAGCAAATGAAATACGAGGATGCGATCCGGCACTTCAGGGCGGCTCTGAGAATCAAGCCGGATTATCAGGGTGCACAACATAATCTTCAAGTTGTTTTAAAATTGCAGGCGGATAATCAATAATAAGCACATTCGCGGCATGTGTTAAGGAGCCATGAAATCCCGGAATTCGTTCAACAGGTATTTTGAAGGTGTCCGGCCGGGGCTGTGGGTATGTCTGTTTCTGGTGGCCGCGATACTGGCTATTTACTTCCCTGTCAGTGGATATGAGTTTATCAATTATGATGATCCGCTGTATGTGGTGGATAATGATCAGGTGAGAAGGGGATTGACATTCGAGGGGATCCAATGGGCTTTTACCTCTCTGCATGCGGCGAACTGGCATCCGATAACCTGGCTGTCGCACATGCTGGATGTAGAGTTGTACGGCCTGAATGCCGGTGCCCACCACTCGACGAACGTGATCTTTCATATATTGAACAGCATGCTGCTCTTTCTGCTGTTGCATCGAATGACGGGAGCATTGTGGCGGAGCGCGATGGTGGCGGCGCTGTTTGCGGTGCATCCGCTGCATGTGGAGTCCGTGGCATGGATCAGCGAGCGCAAGGACGTATTGAGTGCATTTTTTGGATTTCTGACCCTAATGGCCTATGCGGAATACGTCCGGCATACTTCTCTGATGCGGTATGGCGCCGCCTTGCTCCTGTTCGCGCTGGGTATGATGTCCAAGCCGATGGTCGTAACGCTGCCGTTTCTGATGATGCTTCTGGATTACTGGCCGTTGAACCGATACGCGGAGGAGGGTGGTGTACGGCGTTTTGCCGCTCTGGTACGAGAAAAGCTTCCTTTTTTTGCATTGGCTGCGGCTTCGTGCGTGGTGACAATGATTGCCCAGAAGCAGGGCGGGGCGATGGATATGCTTGCATCCTATTCTTTTGGCGCGCGGGTTGCCAACGCTCTCGTGGCCTATGTTGCCTATCTGGGCAAGATGATCTGGCCGATAAATCTGGCTATCTTTTATCCACATCTTGGAATGCGGCCTTTGTGGCAGGTTTTCGGAGCGGTTGCAGTGGTCGGCGGCATCAGCGCGGCGGCGTTGTTGTGGGCCAGGCGCCGACCGTGGCTGACTGTGGGATGGCTCTGGTATCTGGGGACACTGGTACCGGTGATCGGACTGGTGCAAGTCGGCTTTCAGTGCATGGCCGACCGATACGCCTACATACCCCTGATCGGAGTATACATTGTTCTGGCCTGGGGTTTTCATGATATGTTTCAGAGATGGCGGCGTAAGACCTTGGGGCTGATTTTTGCGGGCATGGCGGTTCCGGCAGCATTGATACTTTTGACGTGGAATCAGGTCAAATGCTGGGAAAACAGCGCTATAATTTATTCCTGCGCGCTTCGAAATACCACCGGCAATTTTGTGGCGCACAACAATTTGGGGGCGGCCCTGTCAGTGATAGGCAACCATTCCGATGCCGTTGCGCATTACAGAGAAGCAATCAAAATCTTTCCGAATTACGCAGATGCACATAAAAATCTGGGTCTAACCCTTCTCGCTTTGGGTAAAAAAGATGCGGCCATCGAACATTTCCGAAAGGCTTTCCAAATCGTTTCTCAAGCCCCCCCCAAAGCACACAATGATTTCGGAGTCTTACTGGCCGAGCAGGGCAGACTCGACGAGGCGATTTCACATTTTCATAAAGCCCTGGAATTGGATGCGACATTTAATGTGGCCAGGAAGAATCTGGAAACCGCTCTGAAGGAAAAGAACGATAATTCGATGGATGCCAAGTCGATCAAACAATAAAAAAAATTAACGAAAGAGCAACGGGATCAAATGTATAAAGACAAAAAAGTGTTTGTGGTGATGCCGGCATACAACGCCGCACAAACCCTGAAAAAGACTTATGACGAGGTGATGGCGCAGGGGATCGTGGATCTGGTCATCGTGGTGGACGACGCCAGCCGCGATGAAACCGTCGCCGTTGCCAAAACCCTTCCTCAAACCCTGGTTCACGCCCACCCCAAAAACATGGGCTACGGCGCCAATCAGAAAAGCTGCTATCGCATGGCCCTTGAAAACGGCGCGGACATCGTCGTCATGGTCCATCCCGACTACCAGTACACGCCGAAGCTCATTCCGGCCATGGCCTCGATGATCGGAAACGGCCTCTATGAATGCGTGCTCGGTTCGAGAATTCTGGGAGGCTATGCCCTCAAGGGCGGGATGCCGTTGTGGAAATACATCGCCAACCGCGGGCTCACCTTGGTTGAAAATCTACTTCTCGACGCCAAGCTTTCCGAGTATCATACCGGCTTTCGCGCCTTTTCGAGAAAGCTGCTCGAAAGCCTGCGCCTGGACGATCTGTCCGATGATTTTGTGTTCGACAACCAGATGCTGGCACAGATTCTCTGGAAAGGACATATGATCGCGGAGGTGAGCTGCCCGACAAAATATTTTGCCGAGGCTTCCTCGATCAATCTGAAAAGAAGCATAGAATATGGCTTCGGATGTCTGTTTACCGCGTTTTCATTTCGATTGTCCCGAATGAAGCTGATTCAATCTCAATTGTTCCCGAAGATGCCTGGTCGATAAAGGGCGGTTTTCTCATTTTCCAGGGCGAGGGCGATATGACATGCGTATTTCAATAGTGATTCCAATTTACAATGAGTCCAAAAACATCCGAATGATATATGAAAGAATCAAAGCCTCCATGGATGATTCAAAATATACTTACGAGGTTATCCTGGTAAATGACGGCTCCACGGATTCCTCCGAAGCAGAACTCAACCATATTGCCGGCCTTGACAAGCGTTTTAAGGTGATTCATCTGCGGCGTAATTTCGGCCAGACAGCCGCCATGATGGCGGGCTTTGATTTTGCTTCAGGAGAAGTTATCGTTCCGATGGACGGAGATCTTCAAAATGATCCTCTTGATATCCCAAGGCTCATTGAAAAAATCGAGGAAGGTTATGATGTGTGCTCCGGCTGGCGGATGCATCGAAGAGATAACCGTTTGAAAAGAAATTTTCCCAGCTGGGTTGCAAATCGACTGATCTCAATGGTCTCCGGAGTGAAGCTGCATGATTATGGGTGTAGTCTCAAAGCCTATCGGTCTGAAATTATAAAGGATGTTAAACTGTATGGTGAAATGCACCGGTTTATTCCGATTTACGCCCGCTGGCAGGGCGCTAAAATTGCGGAGATTCCCGTAAACCATAACCCGCGTGTTCATGGAAAATCCAAATACGGTCTGGAAAGGACTTTCAAGGTTTTTCTGGATCTGATTTTTCTGATGAGCTTTATGACCCTTTCCAATAAACCGATTTATATTTTTGGGGGGGTTGGAATCATCAATATGGCCCTTGCCTTTTTGAGTTTTTCCCTGATGGTTTATTTCAAGTTCTGGGGGGGCAAGTCGTTTATCGAGACGCCGTTGCCTCAGCTGGTCGTTTTATTTGTAATCATGGGATTTATATCGATATTGATGGGATTTATCGCGGAACTGCTTGTCAGAACCTATTATGAATCTCAAGGAAAGCCGGTTTACGCCATCAAAGAAAGCCGTAATCTGGAGCCTGAAATATAATGTGCGGAATAGCCGGCTTCGTGGGGGATGGGGAAAAGCAGGATCTTGCCAAGATGGCGGATTGTCTCGCCCACCGCGGGCCGGACGCAGAGGGTTTTTGGCACGATTCAAAAAAAAGAATTCATCTGGCGCATAAGCGGCTTTCCATTATTGATCTTGAAGGCGGGGCGCAGCCCATGTCAACAGAAGATGGCGCGCTTACGATCGTCTATAACGGAGAAATCTACAACCACCTTGAGTTGCGCAGAGAGCTTGAAAGCAAAGGGCATCGATTCCATACAAGCCACTCGGATACAGAGACGCTTCTGTTCGCCTACCGGCAATGGGGGGCCGCTTTCCCGAAAAAACTCAATGGGATGTGGGCGTTTGCAATATACGACCGGAATCGCAATCAAATTTTTTTCAGCCGCGACAGGTTCGGGAAAAAACCTCTTTACTACTCCCTGCAAAATGGAACGTTCGCGTTTTCATCGGAACTTAAATCCCTGATTCAGCATCGCCGCATTTCGGCTGAAATTTCTAAAGAAAGTTTAAAAAAATACTTTGCCTATGGATTTATTCCTGCGCCGAGATCCATTTACAAAAACATTTTTAAATTGCCGGCAGGATGCAATCTGATATTCGATCTTCCGAATTTCCGTATGTCGGTTATTCCATACTGGCGTTTTGTGATCGAGCCCTTTGAAAAACTGCCGAAACATCCGGAGCAGGAATGGGGGGAACAGATCCGTGAACTGCTTGCCGCCGCTGTAAAACGGAGAATGGTTTCAGACGTGCCGTTAGGTGTTTTCCTCAGCGGCGGAATTGATTCATCGTCGATTGCCGCCTATGCCTCAAAATTCAGCGCCCACAGGTTGAAGACGTTCAGTATCGGCTTTTCAGAGAAAAGCTTCGATGAAACGGACTTTTCCGACCGCATGGCATTCAGCCTGGGCGCCGACCACCGGAACAGGCAATTCTCGATTGACAGCGCCCTGGATGTACTGCCGGACGTGATTCAAAAGCTCGATGAACCCCTGGGAGACAGTTCTCTGCTACCGACGTTCCTGCTGTGCAGAGAGACCCGGAAGACAGTTACCGTGGCCGTGGGCGGCGACGGCGCGGACGAGTTGTTCGCAGGCTATGATCCGTTCCATGCGCTGAGGTTGGCCCGGATTTATGACAGGCTTGTTCCAAAGCCCATGCACCAGGCGTTAAGATCAATTGCCGCAAGGCTTCCGGTATCGCACAATAACATGAGTTTGGATTTCAAGATCAAACGCACCCTGCGCGGGCTTTCTTATCTTAAAAAAATCTGGAATCCGGTATGGCTCGGCCCTCTTGAACCTTCCGAGCTGCAAGCGCTTTTTCAAGAACCGATGGACCTTGAAGATCTTTACTCCGAGGCCATAGAATCCTGGGATCATTGCACTCAGGAGAATATAGTTGACAAGACGTTGCAGTTTTATACCGATTTGTATTTGAGAAATGATATTACGACCAAAATCGACAGGGCGAGCATGATGAATTCACTTGAGGTCCGTTCGCCTTATCTGGATGTCGATCTGGTTGATTTTGTTCGAAGGATACCGAGTAATTTTAAATACAGGAACGGACAGACCAAGTATATTCTGAAAAAAGCGCTGGAAGGGGTTTTGCCCAAGGCGGTTCTTTATAGACGAAAACATGGCTTTGGCATACCGGTGGGTAAATGGTTCCGGGAGCAGAGGCTCCTTGTGGATTTTTCTGAAGAAATACCTTTTGGTTCCAAAGATTTTTTGCATGGACGCTACGAAGAGCATGTTCGGGGAGAACATGACCATCGGCTTTTTCTTTGGAATTATTGGATACTCAATAAGGTTTTGAGGTCGCATGAAAAATGTCGTTGAAATCGGATAAGATGGCCATGTCAAGTATAATGACGTACGGGGTAAATACATGAATATTTTTTTTCGGAAATCAGCGCCGCTCATCCTGCTTGTTTTGGCGTTAGTATTTTTTTCTTCAGCGATATTTCAAAACAAGACTTTTTTTGCCTTTGATTGCGTGTTCAATTACCTGCCCTGGAAAACCGCAGTTCCGGATGTTCCCGTGCATAATCCACTGATTACCGATCCCATCAATGCATTCTACCCCCCTTTTTTTTATCCGGCCCATTATTTTTACCAGAACGCGTTGACCGCCGGTGAGGTTCGGTTCTGGTTTGACGCGAATTTCTGCGGCGTGCCTTTTGCCAATTACAGCTCGCCTTTTGTCGGGCTTTTATATGCGTTTTTTCCGCTTACCGTTGCCCATGACCTCCTGCTTTTTTTCAGCATATTCGGCGCCGGAATATTCGGTTATCTGTTTCTGAGGCAAATAGGCCTTGGCAGGGCCGCCGGTCTTGTCGGTGCAATCGCATGGATGTTTAATGGCTATATAATGGTCTGGCTCGAGTTTGAACATGTTCCCATGCTCGCCATGTCTCTTCCCGCGACATTCTATGCCATTGAGATGTGGCGCCGACACAAATCAAGGCTTTCATTCTGGTGCATGACCGGGACGATAGCCTTCTCCATCTGCACGGCCTATGCGCATCTGATCATATACCAGTTGCTATTTACAGGTGTTTATGTTCTGTACAGATGCTTGCCGGACAAGAATGAACTGCGGCAAAACTGGCAATTCGCTTGCCATACTATGATGGGAGCTGTTGCAGCGATAGTTCTTAGCCTGATTATTTCAGCCAATTTTTTTGTCACCCACCTGATGTATTATCAGGAAGGCCAGCGTCGCGATATTCCTTACAGCGAACTTTTCAATGAAACCGGTCAGGTGCCTGCGAAATACCTTTCGACGTTTCTCTTCCCGGATTTCTACGGAAGCCCTGCTTTAGATATTAGCTTAACCAAAGATGCGTTTCCGAGACCGTACAATAACTATAACGAGCTGTGTATTTATTGCGGTATTTTTTCGCTTTTTATGATAGCTGCCTGCTTCCCTTTTTTATTCAGAAAAAAACACGTCGTTTTTTTTATGACCGTCGCAATTGTTACCTTGCTGATGGCGATGGGAAGTCTTCTTTACTATCCTCTGGCGCGTTTCGTTCCGGGGCTCAGCCTGTCAACTCCAACCAGGATACTATATATATTTGGGTTTTGCATGTCAGTGCTGACCGGTTTGGGTGCTGATATTTTATTTGACAAAAGTATCAGCATTAAGAAATGGCCGATTGTTCTGTCTTGGGTTTTCATTGTATTTGTGGCCTTTATTCTGGTTGTTTATGTACAGAGCGACAGCGGTATCCGGTGGGCTTTGGGAAATTTCCCGGGAGAAATTTCCCAAAGACTGCGGGACCATTTCTCTCTTTTCAGTCCGCACATGATAAAGCCGCTTTTAATGGTTGCCGCAAGTTTTATGATTTCCATGTGCATGCTTTTCAGCGTGACTGACAGGCATCGGATACTTTCAGTCAGCATGGGAATTTTGATTCTGGCATATGATCTGATTTCGTTTGGTCAGCTATACAATACGGTTTCCCCCAGGGACTCGGCATTTCCCCCCACTTCGGGAATCCGCTTTTTGCAGAAAGACAATACAAGGTTTCGGATCATGACTTTTGGTAATTTCCTTCAGAACTCCTTTGTCAGATTAGGCCTGGAAGACATCGGCGGCTACGGATCTTTCTACCCCCGGCGCTATGGCGAATTTCTTCATATGAGTCAACATGGACCCGAATCCACGCTCCCATCGATTTTCAGCCGATGGATCAATTTCAGTCGGTTCGGCTCTCCGCTTCTGGATCTCATCAATGTTAAATACGTTTTGGCTCCGCCTGAGGTCGATATCAATATTTCCCAGCTGGAAAAAGTATATGACGGCGAGATAAAGATATATCGAAATCTAAATGTATTCCCGCGGCTGTTTTTTGTGCCTGGATTCAAGCTTGCCGACAACCGGCAGGAAGCCTATGATATGCTGGGCCAGGTTGACAGAGCGTTTTTTGAAAAAACAGTTATACTGGAAACGCCGCCTCCTTCTGGTTTTCAGACTGATCAAAATAGTGTCGAAGGGGAGGTTGATGAAAGCGAGGGAGCAATACGGGTATTGCACTATTCTCCGGATAGAATCGAGCTGGAGATTGCCACGGATCGCAGCGGATTTCTGGTTAACAGCGATAATTATGATTCAGGGTGGACGGCTGCTGTTGATGGGCGGAAAACCGATATTCTGAGAGCAAACTACATTATGCGCGCCATACCGGTTGAGAAGGGCGTGCATCGCATTGAACTTGCGTTCAGGCCCAAAATGTTGATAGGTGGGCTGATCGTGACGGCTGCGGGTTGGGCGGCGCTTTTTGTCGCGATTGGCTGGAGTTTTATGGCTAAAATTTCTCAAAGCCGGAAACAAAAATATGAATGCTCATGATGTGTCCATCATCATTCCCGCATATAACGAGGAAAAAAACATCGCCGGGATCATACGCAAACTGAAATCCCTGTATCCTGAGTTCGAGATTATCGTGGTCAACGACGGATCAGCGGATCGCACCGCCCAGGTCGCCCGGGAAGCCGGGGCCGAGGTGCACAGCCATCCGCACAACATCGGAAACGGGGCCGCAATCAAGACCGGCATTCGAAAGGCCGAAGGCGATATTCTGGTATTCATGGACGGGGACGGCCAGCACAACCCGGAAGACATTGCCGAATTTCTGAAGTATTTTCCGGATTACGACATGGTGGTGGGCGCACGGTATCAATCGGACCAGGCCACGCCGGTCCGGGCCCTGGGAAACCGGATTTACAACAAGCTGGCCTCGTATGTGGCCAAGTTCGCTGTTCAGGATCTTACCTCCGGATTCCGCGCGATCAAGGCGGACATCGCCCGGCAGTTTCTCTACCTGCTTCCCAACACCTATTCCTATCCGACTACCCTGACCCTGTGCGTGCTTCGAACCGGAAGATCACTGAAATATGTGCCCATTCGGGCCGATATGCGAAAATCGGGCAAAAGTCGGATCAATGTCGTTCGGGACGGCGTCCGGTTTTTCATGATCATCATCAAGATCTGCACCCTGTATTCCCCGTTCCGCATCTTTCTGCCGGTCAGCTTTGCGACCTTCATGATCGGGCTGATGTATTATTTATACACGTTCATTACAGTCCGCCGCTTTACCAACATGAGCGCGCTCCTGTTTACTACGGCGATCATCATTTTCATGATGGGCCTGGTTTCGGAGCAGATCTGCAATCTGCATTTTCAGGGCGGCCAGAATGAAATTGAGGAAAAGTAGCTTTATGCGGTGGGGATTGAGGGGAAGATGAGAGTTTTATTTGTGGCGACATCCTATCCTGAAAATGCGGGCGACTGGCGGGGTCGTTTTGTCGAGCGCCTTTTAAATACGTTGTCTATGAAAAAGAGCCTCGAAATATCTGCCTGGGCTCCTTTAGGAGCGCATCCGCAAAATGCGAGGTTTGACCTGACCGATAGCGATGCAAAATGGTTGAAAAAACTGTCCGATCAGGGAGGCATCGCGCATCAGATCAAATCCGGTCCGCTTAAGGCCGCGAGATGGGGCTGCGAGCTGCTGGTCCGGTTGCATCGCGCCTTTCAGCGCAATGGCCATGCGGATATTTACCATATCAACTGGCTTCAGAATGCGTTAAGCGTTCCGAACAACGGAAAGCCGCTTTTGATATCCGTCCTGGGTTCGGACCTGAAACTGCTCCGACTTCCCGGCATGATAAGAGCGCTGCAATATCAATTCAGGCGGCATCCGGTTGTACTTGCCCCGAACAACGCCTGGATGGTCCCGCTTCTGGTACAGAGCTTCGGAGATGTCGCCCGCGTCCGGGCAGTGAAATTCGGAATCGATGAAAACTTTTACAAAATCACCCGGAACATTTCTTCCAAACCCCGCATATGGCTGGTGGTTTCCCGGTTGACCCATGACAAGCTCGGACCCTTGTTTGAATGGGGAAAGGATTGCTTTGGACCCGATGATCAGCTTCATCTGCTGGGTCCGAATCAGGGAGGGGTTCGAATTCCCGACTGGGTGAATCATCACGGGCCGTGCGGCCTTGAAGACCTGAAACAGCGCTGGTTTCCCGAAATAAGCGGCCTGATATCCTTGAGCGCGCATTCCGAGGGCATGCCCCAGGTGATTCTCGAAGCCATGGCGGCAGGCGTGCCGGTGATCGCATCTCCCATCGACGCCCACCGCGATGTGATCCGGCACGGGGAAAACGGGTGGCTCGCCGGTTCACGGGAACAGTTCGTGTCCGGCCTGAAATGGCTGTCCGATGAAAATGTCAATCTGAAAGCGGGAAATGCGGCGAAGGGGGCGATTCGGTCATCCTTTGGAACCTGGGAAGACGCCGCGGAAAGATACATGGAAATCTATGAAGAACTCTCAAAACCGCGTTAAAGAGAACAAACACATACTGATCATCGGCGGGACGGGGTTTGTCGGAAAGCACCTGGTCCGGCATTTTCTCGAAAAATCATTCACGGTCTATTCCCTGGCCAGAAACCAGGAAATTCACGGTCGCGACAATTTGATTCCGATGGAAGGCAACATGAACAACGCGGTATTGCTCAGGCCGATTCTTCAAAAATGTGCGACCATCATCCATGCGGCCGGGGATTCCGTTCCCGGCGACAGCATTCATGCGCCGATGAGCGAGGTGTACAGCAACCTGATTCCTTCCGTGGCCCTGATTGAAACGCTTCAGGAGTTCGAATACAAGCATATCATCTATATCTCCAGCGGCGGGGCGGTTTATGGAAATCCAACCGTCCTTCCGGCTTCCGAAAATGAACCTTTTGCGCCGCTTTCATACCATGGCGCGTTCAAGGCCTCGGTCGAAACCTGTCTGCATGCCCTGACCGCGCAGACATCTCACAAGGCGACTATCCTGAGGCCTTCCAATCTCTATGGTCCGGGCCAGCGGAACAAGAAAAATTTCGGGCTGATTCAGGCCGTGCTCAACTGCATTCGGGATGATTCCGAAATCACCATCTGGGGAGACGGTGCAACAGTCAAGGACTACCTTTATATAGATGATTTTGTGGATGCCTGTGACAAAGCGGTTTTCAATGCTCCGAAAGAACGGATGGCCGTCTATAACGCAGGATCGGGTATCGGCTATTCGGTCAATGATATCTGCGCGATGATCGAGCAGGTCGCCCGCAGGCAGATCAAAAAAACATACCAGCCGGACCGCCTGATAGATCCTTCGGTCATTATTCTGAACAACGAAAAAATCAGAAAGGATCTCGGGTGGGAACCTGAGGTGGGTTTGCGGGAGGGGATCGAACAGTTATGGACTTGCGGGGATGCTCGAAAGACTTAACAGGCTGTTGAAAAACTGCGCCTGAGGCCGCCATTCAGCGTTGCACGGCGCTCTCCAATGCTCACATATGCTTGAATATNNTCTTGTTTTTCAACACCCTGCTAACGGGTTAACGCTGCTGGATGCCGCGGCGGGTTCCCGCCAGATAGGCCAGACCGGAAACCGTCTTCACGCACGCCCATTTGACCCTGAAGGGCAGGGCCGTCAACCCGATCATCTTGTCGCCCAGTTCTGCAAGTCCGGGTAACAGCGGCTCGGAAAGCACGGCAAGTGCCTTGTATGGAAAGCCGCGCAGCCTGCAGTCGAACCTTCCGTAGCTGGTCCGTGCGTAATACTCCGGATGGAAAGCTTGAAAACGGGAAGATGAAAACTCTCCCGCCTCCTTCATTTTCCGACAGATGTCTTTCAGCGATGAAGCCGGCCTGTGTACGACCGCTGCCTCAGGACAAAAAACCATATCGCACCCGATGGACATTAAACGGAGAAAGAAATCCCGGTCTTCGAAGCCGTAGTGTCGATAGCCTTCGTCAAATCCGCCTGTCTTCGGCAGAAAAACGCGCCGGATCGCGAAATTGGCGCTGCCGTACGTGGCCAGGTTGCCCGAATTGAATGCTTTCTCGCGGGCCGATTGCAGCAGGCCCTGATATCGCGCCCAGAAACCTCCATCATGGACATTGACTCCGCCCACGCTGACGTCCGCACCGGACTCGATCCTCTCCAGATGCGCCCTTAAGGCGTCCGTGGTGGCCCATTCACAGTCCGCATCGAGAAAAACGACGCAACTTCCGGAACCAGCCTGCCAGCCGGTGTTGCGGCTGGCGGATCGGCCCCGGTTTTTTTCATGCGATATCAACCGTACCCGTTCTTGAAACAGTGACCGGCAATAGCGAGCCGTATCATCCGAAGAACCGTCATCGACAATGATGACATTCTTTTTCCACCCGGCTGGAAGCTTTTGCATCAGGGTTGATTGCACTGTTTTTTGAATTGCGTTCCGCGCGTTGTGGGCGGGAATCACAATGTCAACAGTTTGGAGTTTCATGGATTCCAAAGATTTATCGTCACCATTTCAAAATTAAGAAATGAGGTCCCCGATGTAAAAAAACAAGTATGTTATGAATTACCCGGCCTCGGCGTGTCTTGTGGACAACATGGGGCCCTGCTTCAAATGTTCTTGGGGCTCACAATATTCTTTTATCAAAGTTTCTTGGAAACAAGTATACTTGGCCATCCTGATGATTCCTCAGCGTCTTTCCGCGGTTGAACCATGAGATAGCCTCAAACTCTCAATAACCTGAGCGATCCTCAGAACCAAAGCCACGCAAAATATCCGGATTCTGTTCCATGCAGAAATATCAGGATGAGAAAGAATCCACCTTGCAGCTGCCCACCCTGTACGGCGCGGTTTAACTGCGGCTGGATTAATATGTGCGGTTTTCATTTTGCGTAGCTTATGTCGCCCACCGGCAACACGTCTTACTTGTCGAATTGCGCTGGACAACGATCTTCTTGGTGCGGTTGTGACTTTCACCTCAGGAGCAAATATGACCGGAAAACCGGAGTGTGCAGCTCGCCAGCACCATTCCAAATCGCCGCCAGAAAAAAGTCTCTCGTCAAACGTGCCAACACCCTGAACTTGTGAACGGGTTACGAACAAATTGGCAGTTACACTGAACCCGAGATGCTCAATATTTTCACGCTGCATAAAACTTCCCCAATACTGGTATAATTCTACGGCTGTCGGCTGCTGGGAAAGAAATAGAGCAACCTCGCCACCAATAATGAAGCGGCCCCTATTTCGCTCCAATGCTGCAGCACCGGCGCTGATCCAGTCCGGATCCGGAAAACAATCTGCATCAGTGAAGGCAAACACCTCACCTTGCGCTTTTGAAATCCCGGCATTGCGGGCTGCGTAGGATCCTGAAGTCGGGCAAGTCAAAATGCATGCGACATCTTTGAATGACGGATCGATTTTGATTGGAGGGTTCGAAGCATTGTCAACCACAATGATTTCATAGCATTCCCGAGGCCAGGTCTGTGCATCAAGAGCGCGGAGGCATTCATCAATACCGGCTTGATCGTTGTAGACCGGTATGATCACAGAAACAAAGGTGCAATCCGGATGTCTTTCGTTGAGCGTATTACTATTACCCTGAACATGTTGGTTCACATACATAAAATCCCCGTTCAAACGGTACGGAATATCGATTCGCTTCATCGGTGTCGTTGGCAAGAAGCGCCAAAGCAAGCACCCGTTTTCTGCCAATGCTGCCTGGAAAAAATGACCTAAGTTTTAATGAGCATGCGTGGGAAATAATACCACCACTTGGCGGAATTAAAGACATAAGAAGGGCGTGTTTGCATCACCCTTCATCAACTTCCGGGTTTCTTATTTATACCGCAGGTCGCCGCATTCGATGCCATAATCGACTCAATTCTTGCAATCCACAGAACAGTAAATTTGCATGAAGATAAATAAGCATTACTGGATCTATGGTCAGCAGTCTGCCTGTTTTCAGACGATCTTTAAGCATTTTTCTAAAGATTATATTTTGACTGATATTCTCAGCCACTGTCTGGGCGCTTCTTACCAACTTACGTTGACAACTGCGCAAAGCCTTTCTCACAGCGGGTTTCATGGCCTTGGGCTCGTTCAGCAGAAGCTCGATTCGGATTACGGCCTGTATCAAGCCTTTGACATGCTTCCAGGACAAGGGGCTGGTCATCGTCGAACCGGACCGAACACGTCGTCGAAAAAGCCTTTTACTCAGCGAGATTGCCCGTGTGGCACGACAGTAAAGCTCAACGGTGAAACCCTCATCCTCGCGCAGGCATCCTTCATCAAACCACAAACTCATCGATTCAAGCAGCTTGCGTGAAAAAAGATAAAGACAAGGCGAGCATGAATAGGCATTTTGCGCTTGGAGTGAGACGAGCAGTTTTTCACCTGAACATGGAGCAAGCAGATCGGGCTTTTCATAGTTGTTAAAGTTTTCAGCAGCACCGGGCAGATCTGAAAAGGCTTCCGCAGAAAAGGCAACCAGATCGAGGTTGTTCCGGCGAGCCAGAGAAAAACACGTGGCCAGGGCTTCAGGTTCCAGAAGATCATCGCTGTCCATGAAATAGATATACTCGCCTCGGGCCTTCTCCAGACCCCGGTTTCTGGCTGCGCCCGGTCCTTGTTTTTCCTGGGATAGGACGGATATGCGATTGTCTCGGGTTTTATAGGAAAGAATCTTTTCCAGCGATCGGTCCGTAGAGCCGTCGTTTATGATAATCAGTTCAAAATCCGTATGGGTTTGCGACAAAACAGACTTGATTGCGGCATCAACGTATTGTTCCGTATTATATACTGGAATGATCACGCTTATGCTGCACATAGATGACAAACTTTGTTTATAGAATGGCACGGGGAAGGGTTGCCGGATTTTTCCTAAACATATTCAATATCTGTTACAAAAGCTTTTTAGGCTTTGATCTTCGGAAGCGAGCATCTCTCGTGCTGCGATCCGCAGTTTCTTGCGACTGGGCGTGATGCCCATTGCCAACGCAATAATTAACAATGTGTCTACAACGATCCATTTGAGAATCTTATACAGCGAAGCAATCATCCCATCCCGATATTCTAAGTGGAATTTTACGTTAGCACGGTATAAATCAAACAGGCGGCGTATGGGATTGGGTGACAGGGTGAGCACCCTTCTTCGAAAATTCGGATAGAAAAAATCAGGACTCTTGTTGAGTTGCTCAGATTTGCTGCCCAGGTGATCAACTAGATAAAGGTATCGCTGGATCGACGTTATCATTGACCGAGCGCGGAATATTCTACTATTTGCGATTTCGTCAGATATATATCTATTTTTTCCATGATATCTGTAATAACCCAGTGTTTTATCGATGACCCCGGCCGGTGCATGGCAAGCCGCCCCGATTGCCAATGGGCTGTCCGCACAGATTCGCCAGTTTCGTTCCGGAAGCGGCGCCAATAGCCTGGCGATTTCAGTGGGTATGCTCATTGCCGATGTGGGTTGAAATACCCATGCATAGCCGTGCTCAATACTGTATTCCAGGGCATTCCCTGCGTGTGTATAGCCGGCCTTCAGATTGCCGACAGGGGGCTGATCGAGATTGGGGTCATACAGGCTGTCATCGAATTCAATGAGCCGGTGACATACCAATCCCCATTTTGCGTGCCTGTACATTGCGACAACAGTTTCTATTTTATCCGGCCTCCAGAAATCATCGGAGTCCAGAAAACAGATGATCTCTCCCTGTGCCGCCGCAATTCCGGCATTGAACGCCGACGCCTGGCCGCCGTTTTCTTTGAGGATCGTCCGAATGCGCCCTTTGTACTTTCCAAGTATTTCACGAGATTCATCGGTCGATCCATCATCAACGACGATTACCTCAAGATTCTGCCACGTCTGGGCAAGGGCGCTGTCAATGGCCTGAGTCAGAAAGCGGCCGTAGTTGTAGTTGCAGATCAGAGCGGTGACAAGAGGATTGGAGCTTAATTCCCGATTCCCTGTGTCACCAAAGTCCGGATTCTGGTGCAGGTAATTGGCGGTTTGACGTGCGATG
The DNA here is from genome assembly GCA_002347265.1 of Desulfobacteraceae bacterium UBA2245. Lineage (GTDB taxonomy): Bacteria > Desulfobacterota > Desulfobacteria > Desulfobacterales > UBA2245 > UBA2245. The sequence goes on from DDYB01000014.1 coordinate 23,891, forward strand.
CCGATCCAGCGGTTCTGATCAAAGGAGGTCACCTGGTGATCATAATGTTTCCGTCCGTTCCACAGGGCGGCAATACGTCCCTGATGAACCAGCCATTGCATACGGCGATGAAGGGAGTTTTTTGCCTTTGACCGGCCGGGTAATTTGGACCAGATACTTAGATCTATGAACATGGCTATGTAAATCTCATTCAGCAACTGACGCAGCCATATCCTGCCGAACAGGGGCTTGACCTCGGAAGACTGGCGCCGAACATAAAACTGGTATGGGTTAAAACCCGTTGTTTGAGCGCCAAAACCAATTTTCAGCTTCGACAGATATTCGAGGGTCATGCGCTCCGCCGGAATGAAGTGCTGGAGAACCAGCTTGTCGGAGTACCAGAGACGCCATCCGGCAAGTCTTAGGGCATAACAGATTTCAACATCCTCTCCGGATGATATTTTTTTACCGGATCGCCCGGAAAGAGTCGGTTGAAAACCATTTTCAACAAGCTTACACCAGGCTTTCTTTCTCACAGTTAGACCAGCGCCCCAAAGCCAGCCCCTGCTCCAGGTGACATCGCCAACCTTGTCGCCCTGTCGCCCAACGACGAAATTGGCAGCATAGCCTGCAAACCAATCCGGAGGCACTTTCTCAAACACCGCCTCGGTACGCCCCCCACAAGCTCCAACTTCAGGATGAGTGGCCATGATCTCAGAAACCAATCTAATCCAGTTGGGAGCAGCCAAGGTATCATCTGAATTCAAAAAACAGATAATCTCGCCGCGAGCTTCCGCAAACCCAATATTGAATGCGGACGTTTGAACGTCATTTTCTTTTAGAATTAAACGGATTCTACCTTCGTATTTTTTTAGAACTTCTCTGGATTTGTCAATTGAGCCATCGTCCAAAACGATAATTTCCAGATTTTTCCATGTCTGGGCAAGTACGCTTTCAATGGCTTCGCCCAAATGGCGTCCATAATTGTAATTGCATATTATAACTGTGACGAGAGGATTCGAAGTTCGGATGCGCTGTTCTTCTTTTCCTAATTCAGATTTGGACAAACATTTCATGACCGTTACCACCATCGTTCCCCATCGGAAACCAATTTGGCAATCCTTTGTATTCCCGGATAATGTGCTGATAAAAGATCATTTATGCCACGGATATTAACTTGCGGCCATCCTTGGATACCATTTATAGCTTCAAATGTGGTAAGTCGTCGGAAAAACAGCCAACCCACGTAATCCACCAGACATCGGCGATGCATTTTTGACAAATGATATCTGCCCTGCATAACATCGAGAATTGACGCAAAGTAGTCACTTTCTGAATTAGGATCGATAGAAAATCCGCGATTAGCATAGTGAACATGCGCTGCTGTGATTACACATTTGTTCCTGTCGGCCATCTCCATGCCCAGGGTTGAGCTATACACTAGAATGGCATCGGCCATCATGCCGAGGGCGTATGAAGATATTTTTTCATCTGGCGCTACAATTTGCACATTTCTGGGGATAGTCTTTATCTCATTTTTTAAAAAAATATAGAGAGACTCATTTGGTCGCCAGTGCGATTTCCGCACCTCTGCAGGATGGATTCGTATAATCAATTGAATTTCCTGGTAAGTGTTAAAAAACCCAATCAGCTTTTCAAGCCAGTCAAACTGATCTCGAAAAAATCGATTTTTGCATGTTACAGAAGACTCGAAGGTCATATTTGTATAAGCCACTGCAAGTGGACGACTACCAACACCATATTTTTGGGAAAGATTTTCGTTAATCATTAAGTCACTTTTAGACCAAAACAAATGCCCCTGATAACCTCCATCCCTGCGCCACGTCCGGAGAATTTTTTCTGCCTCCTTTCTATCCGTATCATTAATATCGGTTGGCTTTAATTGATGTTTATCTTCAAATGACAAATCATCCCACACAGACTTGTTGACAGCGATTGCCAAACGCTCATGAAAAGTATAATCATGTGTGATGAACCGAATGCCCTTTTGAAGCAATACCCACGAAGCCACTTTTTCCGAAGGAAAGTCGCCGTTAATCATTACTACTGTGTTGACCTTATTTCTGGAAAGAAAGTCCTCGATTCCTCGTCGAACCGTATGCGCCCCGATAAGCATCATGCGATAGGTAGCAAGATCCTCATCCGTGAGTCTACTTCGCCGGAGAAACCAGATGACACCGCGATAAACGAGATCCCCGTAAGGAGCTCCGTCGAATTCAAAATTCCGACAGCCCCTCAAATCCAGGTTTTCGACCTGGGTTTCTATGGAATCCTTAACGGCCTTGGTGAAGGTGAAATATTCTACATCGAACGTTCCCTTCCATAGGGCATTCTTGGCGGTCATGCATATTTCACAGTTTCTTTGAAATTCTGGCGGATTATTGATTGATCCATACATGCACAAGGGAAGACTGTCGAGGCAAGATAGAAAAGTCACGCGGTGACCCTCCATTCGGAGACGGGCCGCGAGAAGCGCTTCAAACGAAAGATGAGAGGACCAACCTCGAATTGTCAAAAATACGATGTGCTTTCCCTCTGCTCGGGGCTTGTACTCAAGCGACTGGTTGATAATTTTCTGGATCAGGACCAAATCATTTTCCATGAACGGGACGGGTAGTTTCAGAAATCTTAACAATTGACATATCAACAAATATGTCTTCGCTCCAAGGCGATAAACCAAAGATTCCCGCCCCAGCTTGTTCTGTGCGGCATGAACAGTCTTTGATATCAAAGATTTCGTAAGGGACATAAAAAACAAACCTGCAATGCGCGGACTCTTTTTGTTCCTTTCGGATTGACATCCCGAATCATCGCAAAAAGGCCCGGCTCATACAACCATTTTATTGGTAATTCATTTGACCATGTCCCAGTGCAACGGAGACCCTGCTTCGATGTCCTGCTTGGCTCTTTTCCCAAGAACAAGGGATAGAAACCTAGTTGGAAGACCGTGACCTGGTCTGATACTGCGAACGTTATCCGTAGTAAATATCTCGTCTGCCTTTACATCTTTTACCACGAACAATGACCGGCGAAAAACACGACTGGCGGCTTCCTTATCAGTAACCGCATAATTGACGTTGCCGATGGCTTTTTCGGCAATACGAACGGCCTCTACCATTGCCTTGAATTCATGCGGTTCAAGGGAAAAAGCGCTGTCCGGGCCAGAAATAGATCTCGATAGAGTAAAATGTTTTTCAATAATGCAGGCCCCAAGGGTTACGGCTGCCACAGGTACAGCGATGCCGAGGGTATGGTCTGAAAGGCCTACGGGCAGGCCGAATGCTTCAGCCATGTGCGGAATGGTCCGCAGGTTCATTTCCGCTGGGTCGGCGGGATAGGCGCTGGTGCACTTTAGTAGCGCCAGTTCTTTACAACCTGCGTCTCTGGCTGCTGTAACGGCCTCGTCGATCTCTGCTAATGTTGCCATGCCAGTGGACATGATGATTGGCTTTCCAGTCTTGGCGACATGCTGAATGAGGGGAATGTCAACCAATTCGAAGGATGCAATCTTGTACGCCGGCACGTTCATCTTTTGGAGGAAATCAACGGCCGTGTGATCGAAAGGGGTGGAAAAGAGATCTATTTCAAGGTCATGAGCCACTTCTTTGAGTCTCGGCTGCCATTCCCAAGGGGTATAGGCTTCTTTATATAAATCGTAAAGAATTCGTCCTTCCCAGATCGTTCCTTTACCAATACGGAAATATTCGTTGTCACAGTTAATGGTGATGGTGTCAGGTGTGTAAGTCTGCAATTTAATTGCATCCGCACCTGCTTCCCTGGCGGCCTGAATGATCTTCACGGCCTCATCATAGCTTTGGCCGTGATTGGCGGACATCTCGGCTATGATATAGACGGAACTTTCTTTTCCTATATCGTGGCCGTTTATATTAATCTTCTGCATCCGAATACTCCTGTTGATTAACGCAATTCGCGAATCAGTTCAAACGCCTCTGCTGCATAACAGCCAGATACACTCCCCCATCGTGAAGCTATAGCCTTAAGTGCTTCGGGAGATCGTGGATGCGGAAAGATGCGTCCTTCGCTTTCATAAAGTGCAAGCGCTTGGAGTTTATTTTCAAGTGTGCCTTGTATATCCATAAAAACATTGGGCTGGAATGGAGGGAGAAACTTACCCATAGCCCATTCCGTAGAAGAAGGAACCTCATACGTGTAGATCGTTTTTACGGAACAGCCGGGAAGAGGCCGAGTGGCGGTCAAGGTGGCGCAAAAGACCTGACGATGATCGATATTCAAATCTCCGCCATGATGGGTGTAGATTATTTGCGGTTGGATGCGATCAATTAAATTCTCAATGAGCTTGACAATGTCAAGCATCGGCACTGTGTCGAAACGGTTATCGGGCAAATCAAAGGTAAATATTTGTTTTGCACCCAGCAATTCACCTACACGTTGCGTTTTATTCCTTAATTTTATCACGAGAGTCTTGTCGGCCTGATTCCTCTGCTGATAGCGTGCCGTAATCCCTTCACCGATTACGGCAATATAAACATGATTACCTTCCTGTGCCATACGGGCAATGGTCCCCCCGCAACCGAGCACTTCATCATCTGGATGGGCTGCGATAAAAAGGATATTCATCATCATTCCCCCTCTATCGGCGTGATCTTGACATTCGCCTCAATACGGCCATCATAAAGATTGGCCCGAGAAAATTCATAACGGTACCCGTTACATTCTATAAAAGCCCTTGGGTAGCCTTCTGCATCAAGCATACGGATAAAGTCATGAAGTTGGGATACTGATTCAAAACTAGGAATAGCACTTTGCGCTGGGTTGCGCCTTTTAAAAACAACGGCGTCACCAGATTGCGGCACGGCAACAAGTTCTGTCTGGATAATATTTTTAATCATAGCCGCCGACAAGTATGTTGCACGAATATAAATTTCTTCGGCATTACCTTCCAGACAGAGATCCCTTTTCAAATAAACGGGACCTGCATCGAGTTCACGGACCATTCGGAGGGCCGTCAGTTTCGTCTGCCGGTGTCCCTGAATGATGAGATTCTGCAGTGGACTACCACCTCGGCCATAAGGAACATCGGTCATATGAAAGCAGACACATTCGTATTTTTCAATGATTTCATCAGGCACGATCCATGACCAATGGAGGAAAAAAATATATCGTGGTGTCAAAGAAGCCAATAAATCAAGTTTCAACTGTTCTTTTGTGCTGTAAAATATCCACTTGCCCGGATAGTGGGATACAATATCTAAAAAGACTCTGTGGTTCCATGGCTTAGCACCTGCAACAATATATGTTTTATCCTGGCGCTGATTCATTAACCTTGCCTTTTATGATAAACCATATTAACGGCCTCATGCCCGTCTATAACCTGCCGCCTAAGAATGGAAAAACCCGCCCGCTCAAAACTTCTGATGGATGCTTGATTATAAGGTTTTATATAGGCGCTAAATATGCCTATTTTAAACGTATTTACTACGGCATCGACGCCCTTTTTTACAAGGCAAGCCCCATATCCAAGGCTGCGAAACTCCTTTGCCACACTAACATCAACGTCTGCTTCATCGTTTTTAAGATCAAATCTCACCTGTCCTATGGCTCTTTTATCCTGATCAACAGCTATGAATTGAATAAAATTGTTATTATCTAAATTTTCACGGTACCATTTTGCATGTTCATCAAATGTGATAGGTTCTGAACGAAAGGCGGATTGACGTGCATCAGGATCATTCACCCACTTAAACAACACTTCGCAATCTTCTATCGACGCTTTTCGCAACAGGAGATCTTCGCAACATATGGTGCTCATAATTCGTGCACTTCCTTTTCCATCGACATAGCTCTTTCCCGCGCTAAGCATTTTCTTACGATCGACATCACTTTTCATTAGATCGTTTAAAGCTTTGGCAATGTCTATCGTATTTATATTATTGTACCATCCAATATTAATAGATAAGCCATGATCCCGAAGACCCGTAGCAACGTTTGCTTGATTTCCCGCAAGGATGATAAGTAAGTTCGGTAATCCCATCAAAGCTATCTCCCAGCAGGTGCTACCCCCAGCGGAAACTGCCACATCCGCCCATGCCATCAGTTCAGGTATATTCGTGGCGTTTGTTATAATTTGCAAATTTGAATTGTCGCCAATTTCCTGTGCCAATGATTGCAGATTAGGATTTGCAGGACCGACGACAATTTTGGCCTCAAGTCCAGAAATGTTGACCTGTTTCAGTGCCTTGGTAACTTTCTTCGTTACGTTATACGGGTCGCTGCCACCCATGGTGACCAAAACCTTTCGGGCAACAGTGGGAATTTCGCGCTGCCAACCCTGCCACTGTTTGAATTCACGGCGCAGGAGGGTGTAGCGGGTGCCCAATAACAACTGGGTATAGGGCTCGCAATGAGCATAAAGGGATGCATTGGCTGAAATATTCTGGTTCAAAACCAGGTCGGCATAATAATGATCTGCATGGCCATAATCGTCAATCCAGAGGATTTTATAACCCGTATCCTTGATGCGTTTTTGGTAGGTCGCGTCAAAATGGTATCCGTCGATCACAAGCCACGCTGTCTTCCCTTGGCGTTGATTTGAAATATCGTCAAGAATTCTCATTGTGTATTCAAGGTCGCCCGGATCGGGATGAGATTTCTCGATGTTGATGAAATTCATCCCCTCCTCAATCAGCCGTTGACGGAGCGCATCGCTTTCACAATGACTGATGAAGGTCACTTTCCCATCCTGGTCCTGCCACGCCTGTGCCAAGGCAAGGCATCGCATGATATGGCCGGTGCCGATTTTAGCGGTTGAATCAGCACGAATGATAAGATGGTTCATTTCTTTGATAGTCTGAACACATTGTACATGGCTTCTGCTTGTTGCCAATCTTCATCCGTGTCAATGTCCTGGACGAGATATCTAGGCAAAACTACGGACATCGAGTCTGAGGAAAAAATTGGAATATCTTCCAGAAAACTGTCAGGCGAACCCCAGTAGAATTGACCCGCATCATGATAGGCTTCTTCGAGATCCTGGGAGCGCTTGGGAACGTACTCGGGAAAAATTGGTTCAACCCTTCCATCCGGCCTGATCCTGACAGAACGCTGGATCGGGAAAGGAAACGAGGTTACTGAAAAGGCATAGGCGCAACGGTGATTTTTGAGTATGTCGAAGCCCTTTTTCAGATAGTAAGGCTGTAACAAAGGGGCTGTTGCATAGATGCAGCAAACAGTGTCTATGTTTTCGCCAGCATCCAATAACCATTTAATACAATGCTTAACTACAGCATTAGTCCCGGTATAATCATCAGAAAGTTCACTGGGGCGCATAAATGGAACTTCCGCCCCATACTCCAGCGCAACACGCGCAATTTCATCCGAATCCGTGGAGACAATGATCCTGTCAAACAATCCGGACTCTTTGGCGGCCTGGATGGAGTAGGCAAGTATGGGTTTGCCGCAAAAGTAGCGGATATTTTTGCGCGGAATGCGCTTGCTTCCACCTCTGGCTGGGATGACAGCTATAGTTTTCATCCTTGCAGAGCCTCATTCAAAATATTTCTCACTCTGTCCTGCTGTACTTCGGTCAAGCTCGGAAAGAGGGGTAGTGTTATTACTTCACGGGAATACTTTTCCGCCTCTGCGAACATCCCCGGACCAAATCCCATTCTTTGATACCAGGGCTGGGTGTGCACGGGAATATAGTGAAGATTTACGCCGATGCCTTGTTCCCGCATGGCATCAAATACTTTTCGATGAGTAACGCCTATCTTATCGAGCTGGAGCCGAACGACATACAGGTGCCATGCGGAATTGCCATCCGGATGCTGCCAGGGGGTGGCAACGGGCAGATCAGTCAGGAGCCCGTCATACCTCTTGGCCAATTCTCTGCGTAGAGCCACAAACTTATCCAGTCGCTGTAATTGGCTTAACCCTAATGCGGCCTGAATGTCGGTCATCCGGTAGTTGAATCCGAGATCGATTTGTTGGTAATACCACGGTGGCGGCGTAAGGGAGTTCGGGTGTTCGGGTGTTCGGGAGAAGAGAGACGGATCTCGGGTAATGCCGTGAGAGCGCAGCATGACCATTTTTTGCACCAAACGGGAATCATTCGTAACTGCCATCCCCCCTTCGCCGGTAGTGATAATTTTCACTGGATGGAAGCTGAAAACGGAGATGTCGCTGTATTTGCAATTACCGATGGGTTTATTTTTATATTGCCCGCCAATGGCGTGGGAGGCGTCCTCGATTACATGAAAGCCGTATTTCATGGATAGACAGTGAATGGCCTCCATTTCACAGGGCTGACCACACATATGTACCGGAACAACTATTTTGGGGAGTCGCCCTGAGGCTTCGGCTTCGGACAATTTGGCTTCCAGGGCGTCGACACTCATATTGTATGTTCGTGGATCAATATCCACGAAATCGACTTGCGCACCGCAATAAAGGCCGCAATTGGCCGAGGCCACAAAGGTGATGGGCGAGGTCCAGAGAATGTCGCCCGGACCAAGGCCGAGAGCCAAGCAGGCAATGTGCAAAGCGCTGGTGGCGGAATTGGCTGCGACAGCGTATTTTGCTCCGCAATAGTCGGCAAGGGCTTGCTCAAACTCCGGCACTTTTGGCCCTTGGGTGAGGAAACTGGATTTCAACACACCTACGACAGCGTCTATGTCGGACTGATCGATGGATTGTCTGCCATATGGGATCATGGATTACACCGTGAATTTAGGTTCTACATGCAACCTTATCAATTCCCGCAACTTCTCAACGGTCAAAAAGTCCGGGTTGGTACCGCTGTTGTAGGCGAAACCCGGCGTTACCATTTTACAACCGTTTTTATCGCAATAATGCTGCGGACTATGTTTTCCGGTCGTGGGCAAAATTGCGAAATATTTGCCCAGGTCCACCGTATAGTAGCTGTCGCTGGATGTGATCATTTCTTCATGTACTTTTTCGCCCGGCCGAATGCCGATTACTGGGTGTTCGCACTGCGGGCCTATGGCCTGAGCCAGATCGGTAATTCTGTATGAGGGTATCTTGGGCACAAACAGTTCGCCGCCACGGGCGTTTTCTATGCACCAAAGCACCATATTCACACCTTCCTGCAACGTAATGTTGAAACGAGTCATCTCCGGATCGGTAATGGGCAATACACCTGAGGCGCGTTTGGCCAGGAAAAAGGGGATAACCGAACCGCGACTGCCCATGACGTTGCCATAACGGACGGCGGAAAATTGTAAGTCCCTTGCCCCCTTAATATTGTTGGCTGCTATGAACAGCTTATCCGAACAGAGCTTGGTGGCGCCGTACAAGTTGATCGGAGCGGCAGCCTTGTCCGTGGACAGAGCCACAACACGACGGACGCAGTCTCTGTCCAGACAGGCTTCAATCACGTTTTGCGCACCGAGGACATTGGTCTTGATGCACTCAAAAGGGTTGTACTCGGCTGTAGGGACCTGTTTGAGGGCAGCAGCGTGGACCACTATTTCAATACCTTCCAGCGCCCTGCGCAACCTGATAAAATCCCGCACATCACCGATGAAATAACGAATGGAGGGATATCTCCTGGCGCTGAATTCCTGATCCATCTCAAATTGCTTGAGTTCGTCACGGGAATACACCACCAAGCGCTTGATATCCGGATAGAGGGTCAAAACTGTTCTCACAAAGGTTTTGCCGAATGATCCTGTACCGCCAGTGATCAATATAGATTTATCATTTAGCATTATGTATACTACCCGTTTAAGAATATTTCATTAGATAACATAATGGATTGTAAGGATATTTTGTTTTATCATTTGCGCCAAAGCAGCCTCATGATGAGGCGATCTTCTTCAATGTGTGGCCATGATAAGGCAGCAAAACTGAAACTCCGGCCATCTGTTGCCCTTGGCCTTTTACCTTGATCTGAGCTTGGTTGTGAAACCAGAGTGTGTGTTCAGCGCTACCGTCTTCGCGCAAGGAGATGCTGCAGTTGTACTTACCCGGCAAAAGATAAAGAGGGCCTATTGCGAACCGAATTTCGCTGCGGCCAGCGGGAATTATTACACACGCTCCGTGTTGCCGCGTATTCCAGATGGCCGCGACTTGGTCGGATTCGCTGCGAAGAGCCAGATTGATGACGGGCTTGATGAACTCCTGCGCTATATCTATTGTTAGACGCACATCGAGTTTTTCACCATAGTTTACTGATTCCCGACTGAGACTTAACGCAGCATCGATGATCGGTGGATAGAAAGCACGCGCCCGATCGGTGGATTCGGCGGCGTGCTCTTGGTTCTCCGCCAGGTACGCAGCTATGCCGTTGGTAACTTGGGAATTAACAGTGCCTCGACCATGTTGCAGGTAGAGAACCCGATCACAGATTTGTGAGATGAAATCCATACTATGCGACACAAAAATAACGGCGGCATTGCGCTGCAACTGGCCGATACGGCTGTAACACCTATGTCGAAAGCCAGCATCGCCTACAGCAAGCACCTCATCCAATAACAAAACATCCGGTTCCATTGCAGTCGCTACCGCGAAACCGAGCCGCACTTGCATTCCGGAACTGTAACTCTGTACTGGTGAATCAATAAATTCGCGTATGTCTGCAAAGTCAATAATTTCATCAACCTTTGTATCAATCTCTTTCTTGGCAAGCCCCAATACCGAGCCATTGACGTATATGTTTTCACGTCCGGTCAGAATGGGGTTGAAGCCAGCGCCCAGGGCGATCAGGGCGCCGACACGGCCGCGCATTTCAATACGTCCCTTGTCAGGTTTGATCAGACCGTTGAGCATCCGTAAGAGGGTGGTTTTGCCTGCGCCGTTTCGGCCGATCAGCCCCAGGCATTCGCCCCGCCGCAGTTCAAAAGAAACGTCGTTTATCGCCCAGAATTCTTCGGGCCGCAGTTCATCCTTTCCGCCATGGGTTCGGCCGAGAAGTTCGCTTCCAAGATCCTTCATGCCATACCAGAGGGATTTTTTCAGATTCCGGCAAAATTTTTTCGACAAATTTTCAACTTTTATCAAGGTGTCGCTCATGGTCTCATCCCTCAGCCTTATCTTTCCCCCTCTTTCCTTCCCCTTCAGGTTTCAGGTCTCATCCCTCAGCCCTGATTTTGACCCTCATCCCTTGCCATCACGCGCTCATCCTCTCAATCAAAATCGGCATGGCAGCCCGATAGACGATCCACACGATAAAGAGCAGCGCGACAATCAGGCCGTTTATCAGAAAAAAATAACCCAGGTATTCGGACGGCAGGCCGGTCAGCCAGTTTCGCACGTTGAGTACCAGCGGGGTCATGGGGTTCAGTTTAAAGATGATCGCGGCAAGGCCGCTGGAAGGCATGGGAAAAACCACCGGTGTCAGGTACATCAGGAACTGAAGCAGCAGGGGAAGGGATTTGCCGACATCGGAATAAAGCAGTCCGACCGGTGTGATCAGCAATCCCAGGGTTGTTCCGGCCAGAATCAAAGACAATGCGCCGAGGGGAAACCAGACCAGGCGCCATCCGGGATATACGCCAAGTATTATCAGGGCGGCCATTAAGAGGACAATTTTGATGGCGCTGTTGAACAGGGTCTGGTAAATCCCGGAAACCACCAGGGCCTCGCGGGGAAAATTGATCTTGGCCAGCATGGGTTTGGCGGCAATGGTCTGCTGAAGCGGGGCGTTGACCGCCTCCATGAAAATTGCCCAGAGCATGGTGCCGGTGAAGACATAGACCGGGTAGGGCAGTTCGGTTTCGCCGACGGAGACGATGCCGGATCCGTTTAAGAATATCCAGGTGAAGGTATGGGCCAGCGGCAGAATAAACGCCCAGAGCAGGCCCAGCGCGGTCTGGCGGTACTGGGCACTGATGTCTCGCACGGCCAGACGCCAGGCAAGTTCACGTCCGTCCATCAGATCCCGGAACATCCCGCCAATCAGTTTGACCGGGCTGGCTATCGAAGATTCCGGAGAATACACCGTTGTTTTTAAGTCTTTTGTCGGTTTCATCGCATGCTTTGCAGAGGATGTCACAATTTGTGATAACCTTTGATATTGGGTCTTTCCGTGAAATGCTTCAATCTGTTGCACCGGTGGAAATTTTCCACCGGTCTGCATCAATATTGTCGTGAGTACAAGCCCGGCGGTTGTTCAGGAAGCAAAATGCTTTCTGTGCCAGTTCCAGGCGGTTTGAATGATGTCTTTTAAATCCGGGAACCTGGGCTGCCAGCCCAGTTCCTTTTGAATCCGCGTTGCATCCCCTACCAGAGAATCAGGGTCACCGGGCCGGCGCGGTCCGATGGTCGTCCGTATATCGCGGCCGGTCACTTCGCGGGCCGTGTCGATGACCTGTTTGACGGAATAGCCGTTTCCGTTTCCCAGGTTGAAGGCATAATGCCCTTTCTGGTTTTGAAGCTTGTCCAGGGCCAGAACATGGGCCTGGGCCAGATCGCTCACATGAATGTAGTCCCGAATGCAGGTGCCGTCCGGCGTGTCGTAGTCCTCTCCGAAAACGGTGATGCCCGGCCGCCTTTCCATGGCTGCATCCAGCACCAGGGGAATCAGGTGGGTCTCGGGGTTGTGGTCCTCTCCGGTTTCTCCGTCCGGGTCCGCGCCCGCGGCGTTGAAATACCGAAGCGAGATCGAGCTGATCTGGTGGGCGGTATAAAAATCCTTCAGCATCTGTTCCACCATGAACTTGGAGCATCCGTAGGGGTTGATGGGGTTCTGTGAATGATCCTCGACCAGCGGAACCTGGCGGGGCACGCCGTAGGTGGCGCAGGTGCTTGAAAATACGATCTGGCCGATCCCGGCATCGCGCATGGCTTCGAGCAGGGTCAGGGCCCCGGCCACGTTGTTGCGGTAGTACTTGCCGGGGTTTTCTACGGATTCTCCGACATAGGCATAGGCGGCAAAGTGCATGACGGCCCGAGGCTGATAGCGCGCGATGACCGCGTCCAGCCGTTCTCGGTCGTTGATGTCGCCGGTTTCAAGCGGCCCCCACAGCACGGCCTCGCGGTGCCCGTAAACCAGGTTGTCGTAAGCGACGGGCGTGTGGCCCGCCAGCGCCAGGGCCTTGCATGCGTGGCTGCCGATGTAGCCCGCGCCGCCTGTGACCAGTATGTTCATCGGATACCTCCCTTTCAGACAGCTCCGCCCCTTGAGTTACACGGTAAAAATCTGTGCAACTCTTTGGAATTCAAATATATTTCGTTTGCCGCACACCTCGCGCGGCATCAAATACTCAGCCGGCGCTTTCCGGGGATTCCCAGATCAGCACTCTGGGCCGCTTTTTAAACCGGTCCTGCATGGCCTCGAACTCCTGCCGGGTCATGACCATGGTTCGAATCTTGCGCTTGATGTATCGTTCAGTTTTTCTGCTCAGATCGTTCAGATGATATGGATCGATGTTTCCCACCAGCACCAGGTCGATGATGCCCGTATCCCTGCCTTCGGCGTAATCGTCGATCAGGTACGCCTTTTCCATGTGGCCCAGCCGGTTGACGATGCCGTCGATCACCTGGTCGATCCCCATGAGTTTTCCGACCATGGAGCGAAGTTCAGGGAAGAGGGGATGCGCGGTGTTGGCGGCGTAGTAGACCTGGCGGCCGCTTTTTTCAAAGGTGAGCAGTTGTGCACGGCTCAGCTGGTTGAGTTCCTCGCGGACCGAGTTGGTGGAAACGTCCAGCTCCTTGGCCAGCTCCCGAAGGTAGGACCGGGCCATGGGGTTGAAGAAGAAGCGGACGAGCAGCTTGATCCTTGTTTTTGAGGCGATCAGACCTGAAAATAGGTTGTCCAATTCGGCTCCTTTGCGAGTAGTTAAACTGCTCATAACACAGCCTCAAAAAACGTGCAAGATGTTTTAGCGAAATAAAAGAGCTTGAACCACTGAGAATGAAAAAAGCTTGAACCACGAAGGGCACGAAGGACACGAAGGTTAAAAAGAGCTTGGACCACGAAGTTCACGAAGGACACGAAGGTTAAAAAGAGCTTGAACCACGAAGAATAAAGAAAAAGCTTGAACCACGAAGGGCACGAAGTTTAAAAAGAGCTTCAACCACGAAGTTTGGGAAGGACGCAAAAAATAAAGAAAAGAGCTTGAACCACGAAGAATATAGAAAAAGCTTGGACCACGAAGTTCACGAAGGGCACGAAGAATAACAAAAAGAGGGAACCACGTAGTTCACGAAGGGCACGGAGGTTAAAAAGAGCTTCAACCACGAAGGGCACGAAGGACACGAAGGTTAAATGGAATGAAGACTTTATTTTTAATATTTTCAAGCACATGAAGATTAAAGAGAATAATACTCTGTGAAGCGCGCTGAAGATACAAGGCAATATTTACTTTTTTTTGCTCTGTAACCCTTCGTGCTCTTCGCGCCCTTCGTGGTAAAAATATTGCACTTCAAACCCTCCGTGGAAAAAAACTTCGCTTCAGGGCGTGATGACGAATTCGACAACCACCGGCTTTCCTTTCACTTCAAGGGCCTGCTGCAGCGCGCTTTCGATCTCCTCGGGCTTTTCCGCCCGGATGGCGGAAAGACCGTAGGCCTCGGCCAGTTTGAGGGGGTCCGGCGTTTTCCTTTCGGAATTGAGAAGAATGATTTTCAGGGGCAGGCCGAGTTCGACCGCGGTTGCCAGCTCCTGAAGGTTCACCTGAAAACCGGAAGCGTCCTCCACCACGGCGACAATTTTGTCCGGCCGGGCGATTTTCGCGCCGACGGCGGCGGGAAGCCCGAAACCCGGACATCCCAGGCCGATGGGGGTGAACAGGTGGGGCGCATCAAAAGGATAGTACTGGGCGATCCACATCTGGTTGCGACGGGATCCGGCGCAGATCAGGGCCTCTCCCTTTGTTGATGCAAAAAGGGCTTCGAGCGCCTGCCTCGGGTGAATGACCGGTTCGGGAAAGAAGGGCGGGGGCGGCTTGATCTTCCACTGGCTCAGATAATCCAGCCATTTGGTTCTCTTTTCCGCATCCCCGGCCGCCATCATGGCGGTCAGGCTTTCAAGAGTGAGGCGGCAGTCGCCGGCAACGGGCAGGGCGATGGGAATCTCGTGCATCAGGGCGTCCGGGTCCTCGTCGATATGGATGATCTTGGCCGACGAGGTGAACACGTCGGTTTTTCCGATGGTGCGGGTGTCTCCGCACAAACCGACTGCGATCAGCAGGTCGCAGCTGCCCGCGGCCGCCTGGGCCCGGGATATTCCCTGAATGCCGGTCATGCCCAGCCACAGCGGATCGGATGCGGGAAAGACGCCGATGCCCATCAGGGAGGCGGTGACCGGAATCCGGGTCTTCCGGGCAAACTCGCGCAGGGCCTCGATAGCCCTGGATGAGATCACCCCGCCGCCGGCAAACAGGATCGGATGACTGGCCGTGTTGATCAGGCTGACGGCCTTGGCAAGGGCATCGGGGTCGGGTCCGGGAATTTCCCTGGGAACGGTTGCCGGTTCCGGCTTTGAAACAAAGTCTGCCTTCTGGAGTCCGGCTTCCGGGGAGATATCGATCAGCACGGGTCCCGGGCGGCCGGAGACGGCCACCGAGAAGGCCTCTTGAACGACCGGCCCGATCTCTTCGGCCCGGACGACCTGGTAGGCGTGCTTGGCGCAGGAAAGGGCGATTCCCAGTATATCGACCTCCTGAAAACCGTCGAACCCGTCGGGCCGGCCGGACTCCTGCTCGATGAGAACCACCATCGGAATATGGTCCAGGGATGCGGCCGTAATTCCGGTGACGGCGCTGGTGGGGTTGGAACCCGCGGCGATCAGGCATACGCCGGGTTTTTCCCCGGCCCTGGCATAACCGTCGGCGGCATGCACGGCGCCCTGCTCGTGGCGGCAGGCAACACGGCGGATGCCGCTCTGATCCAGGGCGTCGCGAATGCGTCCGGCCGAAGTTCCTGAATAGATGAACAGGGTATCCACGCCTTCGGCCTCGAGGGCCTTGACAAGAATCTGTAAACCGGTCAGCTCCATGGCGCCTTCCTTTTCCTTCGAATCCATCCGGATTAAAAAATCAAAAACCGTTATCGGCTCGGGGCGGATAACGGTTTAAACTGATTTGCGGAACTGTGCTTTTAAGCCATTATCATCCCCGTTCCCCGCGGCGGATAAGGATGCTGGCCGCGAGGATCATAAGGCCGAGAAGTATGATGACAGGCTGAGTTTTTTTCATGATGCGTTGATTGAACCCTTTAAAATCAAACTGATTCTTAACAGCAGGAAGGCTTGGGTGTCAAGGCATAATCAATTTTTACCGCGAAGGGCGCGAAGAATAAAAAAATGCTTGAACCACGAAGGACACGAAGGTTTAAGGGCAAAAGAGTATTTACCACAAGGACACGAAGGGCACGAAAATTTAAGAGCAAAAGAGCGTTTTACCACTAAGGGCGCGAAGGGCACGAAGGTTAAGGGCAAAGAGCGTTTTACCACGAAGTTCACGAAGGGTTAGCGGAATGAAGGCCTTTATTTTTGTGCGTTTCTATGCTTTTCTGGGAAAATCAAAACCTTTGCGCTTGACCGGTGTCCACTTCTCCGGGAAAATTCAGCCATAGAAAATTGAGCCATGAACAGAATGCGATTTCGCCGCATCATAGAACAGCCGCATTTGATTTTCGTTTTTATAGGCCTCATCTGGGGGTTGTTTATGCTGACTGCAACGCCGCCATTTGCGGGCTGCGATGAGCCCAATCACTTCTACCGGGCTTTTCAGGTTGCAGAGGGGGGATTTCTCCCGGTTAAAAAGGATAATCTGCTGGGTGGAAACATGCCTGCAAGCTTGATCCATACCGTTCAAAACGCTATTCCTGAGGATATGCCTGGCAACGAGGACCGCAAGCAGAACTTAGACAATGTTATCAAACTGATACACCTTCCGCTGAATGTCCGGGACAGGCAATTTGTATCTTTCCATAATACCGCGGTTTATTCGCCGATAACTTACCTCCCTCAGTATTTCGCCATCAATATCGGCAAATTATTCGATGCCTCTCCAATTGCCCTGTTTTACGCGGCAAGGGCCGCCAACTTGATTTTCTGGCTGGCGATGGTATTTTTTGCGATCAAAACCGCGCCATATTTAAAATGGATTCTCGCGCTTCTGGCGCTGACCCCGATAGCGATGTTCCAAGCCTCAGTATTGTCCTCAGATGGGGTTGTTAACGGCCTGTCTTTCCTGTTTGTCGCCCAGGTCCTTAAACATGGTTTGGCCACAAAGCAGATTGATCTTGCATCCTGGGTCATGCTGGCAATCCATGCATCTTTATTGGCCATTGCCAAATATGGATATGCGCCGATGGTCTTTTTCATATTTTATATTCCGGTTCAACGGTTTAAATCTATCGGTCATTACGGCCGGTCCCTGGCTTTGTTTTTTTTGATAAGTCTCATTCCCGCATGCCTGTGGCTGTGGGTGATCAAGACGCATTATTTTGTTCCTTTTAAGTTAGATGCCACAAGCGCCATTTCTATTTCCGGTCAGATTCAATTTATTCTGCATCACCCTTTCAGTTATGCGATGGTTCTGCTGAGAACCTATTATTTCTATCTTAACGACATCATGGTTCAGTTTATTGGCGTGCTGGGCAGTCTGGACACGGAATTGCATCATATCGTTATCATTACCTATGTTGATATGCTGTTTTTTTTCGGACTCAATGCCAACAATGAATCCATATCCTTGTCGATCCGGCAGAGGCTGATTGCCTTTGGCGCCTTGCTTTTAGGTGTGATAGGCATGAGCACCGCATCCTATGTGGCGTATAATCCGGTTGGCAGCGATATGGTTCGCGTTCTTCAAGGCCGGTATTTTATTCCATTTGCCCCATTGGCGTTCCTTTTATTTAAAAACAACAAGGTCCATTTAATTGAGAACAGAACCCTGTTGGGCGCCATTTTGGTTTGTTATTGCAGTTATGTGGCGATTCATACATCTCTTACGCTGATTCAGCGCTATTACTTGACTTGATTTCCGCTCTTTTCAACGAAGGGCGCGAAGGTTAGGAGCGAAAGAGCGTTTACCACGAAGGACACGAAGTTCACGAAGGTTTAAGAACGAAAGTGCTTTTTACCGCGAAGGACACGAAGGGCACGAAGGTTAAGCGGAATGAAGGCCTTTATTTATATGCTTTGCATGATTTTTTAGAATAGTTGGTAAAATACTGTAATTACCCAAAAAAACCATTATTCAGGGTGGCCAATTTGAATTTTTTCTGAGATGCCGCGCTGGCGATTCCGCTTCAAACTTCGTGGTGAAACCCGCTCCCCATGGGTTGTGTGGTTAATCAAAAAACATTAATAAAAATAAAGACTTCATTCCTTTTTTCTTCGTGTCCTTCGTGCCCTTCGTGGTTCAAGCTCATTAATCTTTGCTTTCTCTATGAACTTCGTGGTGAAACCCCCTCCCCATGGGTTGTATGGTTAAAATAAAAAAACATTAATAAAAATAAAGACTTCATTCCATTAAACCTTCGTGTCCTTCGTGCCCTTCGTGGTTCAAATTCTTTAATTCTTCGTGGTTTAAGCTCTTTTTAACCTTCGTGTCCTTCGTGATCTTCGTGGTGAAGTACTTCTCTTTATTCTTCGTGGTTCAAATTCTCTCAAAAATACCGGATCAGCGATACCGAAACCAGCGGATGCTCGGCAAACGCCTCGAAGTCGGACTCCTCCGATCCTTCGGACACACAGCCCGTCATCACGGACACGGAAAGATCCGTGTTCTGGAACATGTTCCAGGTTGCGGTCGGCGAGATAAAGAGTCCGTTTCCCTCCACATCGTAGATGAGAAACAGGTCGGCCCGCACCAGCGGGGTGATGTCGTATCCCATGGCCAGCCCCAGGTAGTGGGCGTTCAAGGTGAGAAAATTGTTGGCCAGCAGCCGGTATCTTTCCTCGTTCATGCCGTAGATCCGGGTTTCAACATAGGCTTGCGCCAGTTCCGGATTGTCGTTCAGGGCGTTTCCGTTGTAGAAATACTCGAAAAGCGTGTACAGGCCGTTTTGAAACGCGTATTCGTAGCCCGCGCCGGCCAGCCAGAAATCGTCTCCGTCCTCGGGCCTCGAATGCATCACGGCCCCCCGCAGAAGGCCGCCTTTCAGGATGCCGGCCGCATCCAGGCCGATCACGGCGCGCCGGGCCACAGCGCCTCCGAGCACGGCGATATCCGTATCCTTGACGGCGGTCTTGAACCTTACGATTCCGTCCGCATGGACCAGGGCCGCGGCGTCCAGAACATCGTCCTCGCGCCGCGGGGAGTAAACCGCGGTGATTTCCGTGGCCGGGCCGGGGTAGTATTCGGCCCGGAACGCATCGATGCCCTTCTGGTCCTCGGCCCCCTCGACAAAGGTGGGGGATATGGGGTTGAGAATATCCAGGGGGTTCCAGATCCGGCCGCTGCCGAACCGGACCTGCTGCCGGCCCAGGGTCAGGGTCCATCTGCCCGCGACCAGCTTGGCGTAGGCCCGGTGAAGCTTGAGCCGGTAGACCAGGTCCCCGCTGATCTCGTTGTCCGTGCTCGGGTTCCACAGGTCGTTGTACGACCATGGATTCAGGTAATCCTGAAATGCCGGCGAGTCGATGTCGTTTCCGATAAAGATTTCGTTGTCCAGATCCGCATGAAAGATGAAATTTTCCGAGAACCGGAATTCCGGGGTCAGGCGAAGCCGGTTCATGTCAAAGACCAGGGTGTCGGTGTCCTGAGTTGCCGGGTCTTCGGCGCCGGAGACGACCAGCAGGTTCTGGTACCGCCCGGTGAGTTTGAAGACC
The DNA here is from genome assembly GCA_002347265.1 of Desulfobacteraceae bacterium UBA2245. Classification (GTDB taxonomy): domain Bacteria; phylum Desulfobacterota; class Desulfobacteria; order Desulfobacterales; family UBA2245; genus UBA2245. The sequence continues at coordinate 43,614 of DDYB01000014.1, forward strand.
GGTTCTTCGGCGTCCTGAGCCTGTGCCGGAAGCGCTGCGTCCAGCAGGAGAAACGCGGCCAGGGCGCGGATCAGCGGGGTTAGGGATCTCATCGTTTCGATTCATCCGAGACGATGTTGCCGTCCGAGAGGCGGATCAGGCGCTCCGAACGTTCCATGACCATGGGATCATGGGTGGAAAACAGAAAGGTGATGCCCTTTTTCAGGTTCATCTCGTGCATGATGTCCATGAGCATGGCCCCGGTTTTCTGGTCCAGGTTGGCGGTCGGCTCGTCGGCCAGCACGATGGCCGGCGCCGATACGATGGCCCGGGCCACGGCCACGCGCTGCTGCTGGCCCCCGGAAAGCTCGTGGGGCAGGCGGCGCATCAGATCCTGAAGCCCCACCTCGGTCAGCACGGCCTCGGCCCGTTCACGCCGCTCCTTTTTTTCAAGGCCCTGAAGCAGGAGGACGTATTCCACGTTTTCCAGGGCGCTGAGCACGGGAATCAGGTTGTAGGCCTGAAAGACGAATCCGATCTTCCTCAGCCGCATGTCGGCCAGTTCCCTGGGGGAAAGCGCGGTCAGGGCGGTTCCGTCCACGGTCACCGATCCGGCGGTGGGCGCGTCCAGGCCGCCGATGATGTTGAGCAGGGTGGTTTTTCCCGAACCCGAGGGCCCGGCCAGGGCGGAAAATTCCCCGCTTTGAATGATCAGGCTCACCCCGCGCAGGGCCGGGATCTTTTTGCCGTGGTGGAGATAATCCTTTTCGACGTTTTCCAGAACGATCATCGACATAACGGTCTCCAAATCAGATGAAGTGAAGGGCCTCCAAAGGTTTGATGCGGGCGGCCTTGACCGCCGGATAGACGGCCGCCGTCAACGTGGTACCCATCACGATCAGGGCCGAAACCCAGACATCCATCGGCTTGATCGAGGGATACACCACGGCGCCGGTTCCCCAGACCCGCACGGACTCCATGTAAAAGGAAAAATCAATGCCCGTGACCGAGAGCGCCCCGACGAGCAGCAGGCCCGGAACCACCCCGGCGATCAGGCCGGCCAGGGCGAGGTTCACCGCCTCGAACACCACCATGGCGCCGATCCAGACCGGACGGGTGCCGATGGACTTCATCACCCCGATCTCGTGAAACCGTTCCATGACCGCCATGATCAGGACGTTGGCGATGGAAAAGACCACGGTGGTGAAGATGATGGCAAAGAAGATATACATCATCGCGTCGAACAGGGCCACGGCGCTGAGCAGGTTCGGCGCCATGTCCTTCCAGGTGAGAATCTCGATGCCGGGGTCCGGAACCGCCGCTCTCAGGTGTGCTGCCACCGGATCCACCGCGTCCCGGTTCTCGGTTCGCACGACGATACGGGAAATCCGGTTTCCGATGCCGGCCATTTTCGCCAGGGTGTCCAGGCCCGTGTAGATCACATACTTGTCGAAGCTGTCGATCGGGCTCTGGTAGAGCCCCCGGACGTTCAGGGCCGCCCCCGAGATTTCCCGGTCGACGTCCTGAAACAGGATCACGGCCTTGTCTCCGACCATCAGGTCGAGTTTTTCGGCCAGGGTCTTTGAGATCAGCAGTTCCCTGTCGCCGCGGTTCAACAGAAAGGTTCCGCCCTGATCGGGCAGAAGGTATTCCGCGATGCCCGAGACCGATTTTTCCTTTTCCGGATCGATGCCGATGATCAGGACCCCCCTTGAGGCCTCGCTGGACCGGATCATGCCTTCGAGCTGGATTCTCGGCGCATAAGCCAGAATGCCGGGGGTCTGCTCCAGGCTTTGAAGGGCGGTTTCGGAAGGGGAAAAACTGTTCTGAAGCTTCATGTCGTCCTGAAAGCCCGCGCGCTGGACGGCGATATGGCCCAGGGAGGTGCTGATCGTGTTTTCCACCATCTGGTTGTTCAGGCCGTTCATCAGGGCCATGGAAAACATCATGGCGAAGATTCCCAGGGCGATCGAGGAGATCACCACCAGGGACCGCCGTTTGTTTCTCCACAGGTTTCGCCAGCCGATCAGGAAAAAGATTTTCATGGCCTCACAGCTTTCTGATGGCGTCCACCGGGTTGAGAGCGGCGGCGCGCCGGGCCGGCAGCAGGGAAAAGAGCACGGCCAGCACAAAGATCGTTGCCGATGTCGCCAGGATGTTGAGCCTCGTGGCGATGGCCGGATACACCGTGGTGGTCATTCCCCACACGGCGATTTCTTCCGAGAACCGCGAATAGTCCAGGGGGTTGAACTCGAAATACAGGCTGACGCCCCCGCCCAGGGCGATTCCCAGAACGATTCCCATCACGGCGATCACCATGGATTCGATGAGAATCATGCCGGAAATGGCCGCAGGCCGGGTTCCGATGGACAGCATGATGCCGAACTCCCGGGTGCGTTCAAAGACCGACATCTGAATGGTGTTGAGAATGCCGAAGGCCACCACGAGAAACAGGATGCCGTCGAAGATATATCCCCCGATGTCGTCCATCACGATGAACTGGACCAGCTCGGGCATCAGCTCGTCCCAGCCCAGGACCTCGAGCGGGTAGGGGGCGTTTGCAACCCGTTCCAGGATTTCGGCCCTGACGGCATCCGTCCGTCCGGCCTCGGAAAGGCGAAGGGCCATGGTGTGAATGTGGCCCATCATCGTGAAGGTTTCCTGGGCCTGGGAAAGGGGCATGAGGACCAGGTTGCGGTCGTATTCGGGATTTCCCGTGACAAACAGCCCTTCGACCACAAAGCGGTCCGCGGCGATGGAACCGTCGAATCCCTGGGAGATCAGGGCGATCGAATCCCCGACCGCAACCCCGGCGTTGTCGGCAAGGGTCTTGCCCATGACCACCGACAGGGAGTCCTCGGACGATAAATACCGGCCGCCGGGCAGGATCTTGCGGTACAGGTCGCTGACATGGATCTCTTCTTCCGGATCGATGCCCTGAATCATCACGCCCCGGGTGTTGTCTTCAAAGGCAAGCAGTCCGCCTGCCAGAACCCGCGGGGCCCGGCCCTGAATGTCGGGGTGCTCGTCCAGAAACCGGATCAGCTCGTCGGAGGGGATAAAGGCGTAGTCGATGGTCTGGTTGTCCTGGAACCCCTTTTCGTGAATCTGAATGTGGCCGGTGTTCAGGGCCGCGGCGTCCTCGATCATCTGGTCGTGGCCGCCCCTGGCCATGGCGTTTAAAAAAATGATCATGGCCGCGCCGATCATGACGGTCAGCAGGGTCAGCACGGTCCGGCGCCGGTTTCGCCATACGTTGCGCCAGGCCAGAAGCAGGATGATTCTGGAGGAGGACACGGCCTTTTATCTCCTTTTCAGGTTCTGAAAGGAAAACACGGATTCGGGAATCGTCCGGTCGAACTGGACGGATCGAATTTCCATCATCGTGTACCGGTCCGGCGTGCTGAGGGTCTGCATTCGGTACACCGTCGGAATGACCCGGTCGTCCATGTGCCGGAATTTCTCGCAGAAAAGCTGCTTTTTCAATTCATTGCGCTCGCTGTAGAAATCCTCGCGCACCGGCAGACAATCGGAAATCCGGGCATAGTAGACGATCTTTCCCCAGACCACGACGGCTTCGGGCTTGGGAATCAGCTCCACCCGGTAGCACTCGTGACCGTCCACGGTTTCCCGGCCGGCGATTTCATGGGCGTAGTCGTTGACGATGCTCGATTCCTTGACGATGTCGTCGTTGGTGAAGTCCGAACCCATCCAGGACTGAAGCATCATGGACGGGGAAATCTTGATGGTCTGCTGAAGGTTGGGCACATAGTGCCACATGTTGTCTCCGACCAGCAGGAACCGGTTGCCCGCGTCCTTCTTGGGAGAGAGTATTTCCGAAAAGGATTTTTTCTCGCCGCGGATGCCGAAGGACTTCATCGACAGGGTCCGGGTCCACCGCCGGGTCTGAATGGTGATCTCGATCTCGGCGATCTGGGTTCTGCCCTGAACCGCCCGGTCGGATCGCTCGATGATTTCCGTGCCGGTGAGCGCAAAGGCCGGCGCGGCGGATATTAAGGCCAGAAGGGTGATGAAAAAGGGTTTGATAAGGTTGGGCAGCTTCATTGGATTTCCGTTGTCGGCAAATTTTTTTACCACGAAGGTTTAAGAACGAAAATATTTTACCACGAAGGACACGAAGGTTAAGCGGAATGAAGGTTTTATTTTAATTTATTTACCACGAAGGACACGAAGGGCACGAAGGTTAAGGGCAAAAGCTTTTTTCCACGAAGGGCACGAAGGTTTAAGAGCAAAAAAAGTAAATATTACCTCTTGTCTTCTGCGTGCTCCGTGGTGAATTTCGCACCATTTGAGTTGTGTGGTTAAAATCAAAAATATTAAAAAAATAAGGTCTTCATTCCTTTTTTCTTCGTGTTCTTCGTGCCCTTCGTGGTTCAAGTTCTTTTTTTCTTCGTGTTCTTCGTGCCCTTCGTGGTTTAAGCTCTTTTTATCTTCGTGTTCTTCGTGCCCTTCGTGGTTTAAGCTCTTTTTATTTTTTCCGCTTCGTGGTTCAAACACTCTTGTGCCTGCCTTTCAACCAGGCCGCGCACATGACCTTTCCAAAGTCGGTCAGCATGGCCGCGTCCTGTTGCGTGATCCGGGCGATCGAACTGGTTCTGTGAACCAGGGTGATCATTCCGGGCGATTTGAGCCGGCCGCATCGGCACGGTTCGTCACCGATGCCGTCCGCCATGCTTCCCAGGGCCAGCAGCAGAAGCCCGGCGCCGTCCTGATTCAGATAAAAGCCGGCGGTCCAGATCGGCACGCCGAGGCGATAGACGCTCAGCAGGGCTGCGCCCACGGATTTTGCCAGGGTATAGGTGAAGTGTGCCATGCCCGGAATCGGACCTCTGGGCTGGTCGAACAGATTTACGACCAGATCCAGGACCCCAGGAAGAAAATGGCGGTCCTCGGCTTTCATGATGGTTCCGGAGTTCCATATGTGGCTGTAAAATTCCATGCGTTACCGAAGGTCTGCTGCTAAGTGATTGCGGTTGCCTGGTCGAATGGATTATAACACCATCAAGGAGTGAATTTGAGAAATATTTTTAAAAGACTTATTAAAAAACGAATTTGAGTCCGCCATCCGGCATTGCGCGCCATGTGTGAGGATCTGATTCCTGTTTTAAACAGACTTAAACGGTTTTCTGAGCGATACATCAGGGGGACTGCATGGAGGGAAATATGAAAATGTTCGCCCGGCAGCTTGTTCGAAGTCGAAAGGGGTATCTTTACGAGGTTCCGATGATAGTCATTCTCTGCGCCGTTGCTGCCGCTCTGGTGGGGCCGCTGGTTCCGGAGCCGTGGAAAACGGTTTTGTTTGCGGCCCTCGGCGTGCTGGTTGCGGTTTTTCTGATCTATCATTTCTTCTTTGCCGGCTGGCGGGCGAGGCACAAGTAGAGCCGCCGGCCTGGGAATTCGGTTGCACCGGGATTTTTGGATTTTTTTTACCACGAAGTTCACGAAGGACGCGAAGGTTAAGAACTGAAGAGCGTTTTACCACGAAGGGCACGAAGGACACGAAGGTTAAGAACTGAAGAGCATTTACCACGAAGGTTAAGAACAAAAGAGCTTTTTTACCACGAAGTTTACGAAAATCAAGAAGTTAAGAGCAAAAGCATTTTACCACGAAGGACACGAAGGACACGAAGGACACGAAGGTTAAGAACTGAAGAGCATTTACCACGAAGGGCACGAAGGACACGAAGGTTAAGAACAAAAGAGCTTTTTTACCACGAAGTTTACGAAAATCAAGAAGTTAAGAGCAAAAGCATTTTACCACGAAGGGCACGAAGGTTTAGTGGTTAAAATCAAAAAACATTAATAAAATTAATGGCTTCATGCCTTTTCTCTTCGTGTCCTTCGTGCCCTTCGTGGTTCAAGTTCTTTAACAGGCTGTTGAAAAACTGCGCCTGAGGCCGCCATTCGGTGTTGCGCGGCTCTCGCCAATGCTCACATATGCCTGAATATGCTGCGCTTGTCGCATCGCCGCGCGCCTTGCCTGACGGCCTGATTCTTGTTTTTCAACACCCTGTTAGTGGACTTCGTGGTTCAAGTTCTTTGAGTTTGAAAATTACGATTCAAAAAATAAACAGCGGTCAAAAGCTAGTTTTAATGCAGAAAACTTATTGACATCCGGCGCCCGCGCTGGCATTTTGAAAATACGGGTTTGAAACATTCCGCAACCCGTAGCAATCCATTCTTCCGGGTTTAAATCAACACCGCACGGCATTGATTGAGCGACTGAATATCAGCCGCAAGTCGCCAACACAATGCCGATGCGTTTTTTCCAAAAGGCGTTTCTGGGATGTGGGGGCGCTGTTGCCCCCGATCATATTTTATCCTTGATGTCGTTTCCCGTTTTGACGCTGTCTTTTCATCCGGTATTCAGAGGCCGGTTTGCGCCGGCAATTCGATTTCCCATCGCTGAACCTCTTTTTCGTCCTGGTTTTTGACGGCAACGCAAGGATAACCATCGGGAATACGTTTGGGGGGAGGTTAAACATGTTTGACAAAAACGAATTGGAGAAGATCGGGCAGGCAAGACAGAACTGGGAAGACAAGACACTGAAAAAGACTCTGGACAAGCAGGGGGAGCAGAAGAAGGCGTTCACCTCGATTTCCGGCACAACGATCGAGCGGCTCTACACGCCCCTGGATGTTTCCGGGCTGAATTACGTCGAATGCCTGGGCTTTCCGGGAACCTATCCCTTTACCCGGGGCGTTCAGCCGACGATGTACCGGGGACGGTACTGGACCATGCGCCAGTATGCGGGATTCGGCAGCGCCAAGGAGACGAACGCGCGCTACCGGTACCTCCTCGATCAGGGCCAGACCGGCCTGAGCGTGGCGTTCCAGCTCCCCACTCAGGCCGGATACGACAGCGATCATGCCCTTTCCATGGGAGAGGTCGGCAAGGTCGGCGTGGCCGTTGATTCGATCGAGGACATGCGGGTGCTCTTCGGCGGAATCCCGCTGGGCAAGGTCACCACCTCCATGACCATCAATGCGCCGGCGCCGGTGCTGCTCGGCATGTACCTGGCGCTTGCCGAGGAGCAGGGAGTGCCCTGGGACAAGGTGGGCGGCACGATTCAGAACGACGTTCTCAAGGAGATCATCTGCCGCGGCCAGTACATCTTTCCGCCCAAACCCACCATGCGCCTGACCGTGGACCTGATCGAATTCTGCCAGAAGCAGGTTCCCCGGTGGAACAGCATCAGCATCAGCGGGTACCATATCCGCGAGTCCGGCTCCACGGCCGCTCAGGAAATGGCCTTTACCCTGGCCGACGGCATCGCCTACACCCAGGCCTGCGTGGAGAGAGGCATGGATGTGGACGCGTTTGCCGGACGGCTGAGCTTCTTTTTCAACGCCTTTACCAACGTGTGCGAGGAGGTCGCCAAATTCCGGGCCGCCCGGCGATGCTGGGCCCGCATCATGAAAGACCGCTTCAAGGCCAAGGACGCCCGTTCGATGATGCTCCGCTACCATGTTCAGACCGGCGGAGTGACCCTGACGGCTCAGCAGCCCATGAACAACATCGTCCGCGTGGCGCTTCAGACCTATGCCGCGGCTCTTGGCGGATGCCAGTCCCTGCACACCAATTCCTACGACGAGGCCCTGTGCCTGCCCACCCAGGAAGCCGTGACCGTGGCGCTCCGGACCCAGCAGGTCGTGGCCGAGGAAAGCGGCGCGACCGACACCGTGGATCCGCTGGCCGGCTCGTATTACGTGGAAGCCCTGACCGACCAGATCGAAGCGGACATCGAAGCATACATCAAGAAGATTGATTCCATGGGCGGCACGCTGACCGCCATCGAGCAGGGCTACATTCAGAAGGAAATTCAGAACAGCGCCTACCGGTTCCAGAAGGAGATCGAATCCGGCGAGCGGATCAATGTGGGCCAGAACAAATACATCATGGAAGAACCGCCGCTGACCAACCTGCTCAAGGTGAATATGCAGCAGGGCGAAATTGAGACCGAAAAGCTGAAGAAGCTTCGAGCCGGGCGCGATCAGGGCGCCTGGAAGAGCGCTCTGGACAATCTGCGCGAGGTGTCCGGAACCAGTGAAAACGTGATGCCCGCCGTGATCCGGGCCGTCAAGGCCAAGGCCACCGTCGGCGAGATCTGCGATGTGTGGCGCGGTGTGTTTGGCGAATACAGACCCAAGGAATATATATAATCAGGAGGTAAGGTGCCATGGCAGAGAAAAAAATAAAAATGATCGTAGCCAAACCCGGACTGGACGGACACGACCGGGGCGCGAAGCTTCTTTCGAGGATTTTTGCCGAGGCCGGAATGGAGGTGATCTATACCGGTCTGCGGCAGACGCCGGAAATGATCGTGGCGGCCGCCGTTCAGGAGGATGCGGACGTCGTCGGCCTGAGCAGCCTTTCCGGGGTTCACAACTATTTCTTTCCCAGGGTGGTCGAGCTGCTGAGAGAAAAGCAGATGAATGATGTTCTGGTGGTCGGCGGAGGGATCATTCCCAAGGAGGATATTCCAGGGTTGAAGCAGGCCGGCGTGGCGGAAATCTTCGGACCCGGCACGAACACCGAAACGATCGTCAATTTCATCAAGGAAAATGTCCGAAAATAATGCCGGCGGGGCGGACGCTTCGGGGTCCGCCCCTGAATTTCAAAACAGACAGGACTGCTTTTATGGACACCGATTATGTCGCAGAAATTCTGAAAGGATCTCCGCGGGCCATCTCGCGGGTGATTTCCTGGCTGGAAAATGATGACCCAAGGGCTTCCGGATGCATGGAAAAGATCTATCCGCACACGGGCCGGGCCTATATTCTGGGCATCACCGGCTCACCCGGGTCCGGGAAAAGCTCTCTGACCGACAAGCTGACCCAGAAATTGCGGTCCCAGGGGCTCACCGTGGGCATAGTGGCCGTTGACCCCACCAGCCCCTTTACCGGCGGCGCCATTCTCGGAGACCGGGTGCGGATGGGGGATATCGCCATGGATCCGGGCGTATTTATCCGCAGCATGGCCACCCGCGGTTATCTCGGCGGGCTGGCCCAGGCCACGAGCAATGCGGTGAAGATACTGGACGCCGCCGGCAAGGACATTATCCTGATCGAAACCGTGGGCGTGGGGCAGGACGAGGTGGATATCATCCGGATTGCCGACACGGTCTGCCTGGTGCTGGTGCCCGGGCTGGGCGATGTAATTCAGAGCATGAAGGCCGGGGTGATGGAAATCGCCGATGTTTATGTGATCAACAAGTCCGACCGGCCCGGAGCGGATCAGCTGTGCGCGGAAGTCACCCACCGGGTGGCTCAGGATGTCGAAATCCGCGCGCGGCAATGGCCCCCTCCGGTGGTTCAGACCGTGGCCACGGAAAATGAGGGCATCGATGAGATGGCCGATGCGATTCAGGCGCATCGAAGCTACCTGGAACAAAGCAACCGGCTGATCGACAAACGACGGGAGCGCACCCGCGATGAAACGCTTCAGATGATCCATTACGAGCTGTTCCGCGCGATCAAGGCCTACCTGAGTCGGGACCACCGCATGGATCAGCTGGTTTCGGACATCATGGAGCGCAGGGAAAATCCCTACCGCTTGATGCATCGAATGCTGAAAAACTATCTTCGACTGCCGGAATCTGATATATCCTTAAATGCCGACTGAAATTTAGTTTCGAAAGAGGTTCCGGATCAGCGTTGTTTTCGAAATGGCACCATGAAGTTCGGGTCGCCCCATCCGTGCCCGAAATCAAGGAGGCAGCTATGCTGGACAAAAAGCGGTTGGAACAGTTTCCGGTCTTCTCGGGCATCGATGAGAACCAACTGGAATCCATCGCGCGTCACTGCGAGGTCATGTCCATTACGCCCGGAATGGTGATCGTGGCCCAGGACGAACCCGCCAAGTACCTTTACGGGATTTTGAGCGGCGAGGTCGAGCTGACCCTGACGTTTACCTATCAGATGCTTGCACAGGATCTCCAGTCCGGAAAAGGGGCTCTGGCGCGGGTAAAAACCATGCAGAAGCCTGTGACGGTAGACACGATTGTTCCGGGGGAAATTTTCGGCTGGTCTTCTCTGCTGGAGGACGGATATCAGAGCGCCACGGTTACCTGCACCAAGGCCGGCGAAGCATTTTTCGTATCCGCCGATATCCTCAAGGAAATTTTTGAAAACGATCCCCGGACCGGCTACCAGGTCATGACGCGGTTGTATGGGGTGGTTTCGGACCGGATGCGAAACCGCACCTACAGGCTGGTCGAAGTCTGGGGCGAGAGTTTCGGAATGGCCGATCTGTAGCAGGCTGTTGAAAAACCGCGCCTGAGGCCGGATATTCACGAAAAGGGGTTTTTTTGAGCGCTTTGTCCGGCTACAGGGCTCTGGTGGCGAAAGTGGATGCAACCTGCGCCCGGATCCAGTCCGAATACGCCGCGCATATCGCCTGCCGGAAAGGCTGCGGGGATTGCTGCCGGAACATATCGGTTTTTCCGGTGGAGGCCGCAGTTCTGAGCGAGGCCGTGCGGCGCCTTTCTCCGGAAGTTCTGCAGGCCGCCCGCCAAAGGGCCTTGGAACAGGCCGAAGCCTGTCCGCTTCTCAATGACGGCGCCTGCCTGGTTTATAACGCCCGCCCGATTATCTGCCGGACCCACGGCATGCCCATCCTGGTTCCGGATGAGGATGGGAGAATCGACGCCTGTCCGAAGAACTTTCGAAATCTTTCCAGCCTGCCCATGTCCGATGTCATCGATCTGAACCGGCTCAACGAAATGCTCTGGGCCGTTCACGCGCTGTTTGTCAGAGAGAATGGCGCTGTTTCAAAATCCGAGCGGATTACCATTGCGCAGGTGGTTTTGGGGGCTTAACAAACGGAAAATTATTTTACCGCGAAGGGCGCGAAGGACACGAAGGTTAAGAGCAAAGAGCTTTTTACCACGAAGGGCACGAAGGTCACGAAGGTTTAAGAGCAAAAAAAATTAATGATAACCTTGTGCCTTCTGCTTGCTCCGTGGTGAAACCCGATCCCCGCGGGTTGTATGATTAAAATCAAAAAACATTAATAAAATTAAGGGCTTCATTCCATTTTTCTTCGTGTCCTTCGTGCCCTTCGTGGTTCAAACTCTTTTTATTCTTCTTGTCCTTTGTTAACTTCGTGTTTCAAAATTCTTTTTAAACTTAGTATTCTCTGTGAACTTTGTGGTAAATCCATTCCGTTTGACGTTTTTGAGAAGAATAAATTTCAGGTTTTGATGAATTTGGATTGACAGATCCGGAATTGTAGCTTTTACTAAATAAGATCGGTATTGCAATGCATCCATCTTGTATTCATGGGAGGTAACGCTTGGGGACGAAAGAAGACCTGATTGAGGCTGCGGCCGAACTTTTCGCCACGCGGGGGTTTGAAGGCTCCACGACTCTGGAGATCGCCCGGACGGCCGGTGTGACCGAGCCGATGATCTACTATCATTTCAAAGGGAAGCACGATCTTTTTACCTATATCCTGACCGAGGCTTTTGAGGAGTTCTTTGCGCTGCTTAAAGCCGTTGACGTCGACGCTTCCACGGAATTCAAAAAGATCGAAAAACTCTTTGAGGCGTATTACGAGTTCGTTGCCCGAAGACCCAGGGAAACCAGCTTGATTCTCGGCTGCTGTCCTCCGAAACTCAAGGATGCTCAGGAAACGTGCCGTCAAAATTTCGACCGCCTGAGTTCCTGGCTGGAAAAATTTTTAACCCGATGCCTGAAAAAGGGGATACGAGGCGGTGAATTCAAGAAGGTTCCCGTTCCCCAGACCGTGAACCTGATCGTCCTGATCATCCAGACACTGGCTCGACAGCGGGCGCTGGACGGCGAAACCATTCCCGGCATGAAAGAGGCCGCGGTCGGATTCTGCAAAAGAAGCCTGGTAAAATCGTTTTGACGCCTGTCCGCCGATGGTTGCAACGCAGGCCATGCGCCGGAATCCTCGCCGCGAGGTTCCTGTTAATGGCCTGCATCTGTTTTGAAAGGCGCCGCGGCAACCGCATAGAAACCCATAGATGCAAAGCAAACTTGTGAGGCCGTTTTCGCAACCCGATTCTTCCGGACTGAATTCAACCGGTAACCTGTATGCGGCGTTTATCTGTGCGCTGTTTTCAATGACCGCCATCTGGATGATATGGGTCGCAACCCGCTGGGGAATCGGCCTGACTCCGGATTCCACGGTTTACATCGGCGTAGCGAGAAACATCGTTCGAAAACTCGGGCTGGTCTATCCTCCGGGAACCCCGCTGACCCATTACCCGCCGCTGTACCCGTTGATGCTGGCGGGCGCCTCTGTTTTCGGAACCGATCCGCTGCAAAGCGCAAGATGGGTTCACGGCTTTCTGTTTGCCGCCAATACCGGGTTCCTGGGGTATCTTTTTTATCGGGCCTCGGGCCGATCCATCATCGGATGGAGCCTGGGAAGCATTCTGTTTATCACCTCGCCGGTCATGCTGATGATTCATGCCAGAGCCTGGTCTGAACCGCTTTTCATCTTCTGGACCTTGCTGAGCCTGATTGCATTGGCCGGTTTTCTGGAGACCTCCCGGCGATCGCCCCTTGTTTTTGCAGCGGTTTTTACCGCTCTGGCGTTTTTGACACGGTACATCGGCGCTTCCCTGGCGCTTGCAGGCGCCGCAGCCGTTTTTCTGTTTTCAAAAAATCCGGTTTTACAAAGGATCCGGCATGCGGCCCTGTTTGGCGCGATCAGCGTTTTTCCCATGGTTCTGTGGATGATCCGGAACCGGTTGACGGCAGGCACCGCGACCAACCGGGCCCTGATCATTCATCCCGTCACCGGCGGGCAGGTGGAGGGAATGCTGACGACCGTGGGCGCCATGATGGCGCCGGGATGGTCGCCGGATCCGCTTCAGGCGGGAATTTTTCTGGCCGCGCTCTGCCTGCTGGGAACGGCCTTCTGGCTCAAGCACCGGAAGATTCAGGCAGAGGGGGATTTTTCGAACGATCTGTCCGCTTTTCCGGCAACGGCATCTGTTTTTCTGCTCTGCTACCTTGTCCTGCTGATGGTATCGATTTCTTTTTTTGATGCGCATACCCCGATGGATCTGCGCATTCTGTCTCCGGTGCATGTTTTCGGTCTTTGCGTTCTGATATGCCTGGCGCTTCAGATAAGGCGCGCTTTCAGGCGGCCTTTTTTCGCAATCGGGGTGGTCGCGGTTGTACTGGGATTCTCGGTCGCCCAGGTCTTTGTCTTAAAAACGGATCTGAGAGCGCTTTACGAGAATGGCAGCGGCTATGCTTCAAGACTTTGGCAACGCTCCGAACTGGTGGCCGGCGTTAGAGCGCTTCCCCGGCAAACGCTCATTTATTCAAACGCCCCCGATGCCCTGGATATTCTGGCCGACCGGCCTGCTATGATGGTTCCGAATCTGTTCAATCCGGGGGTTCGAAGAACCAATCCGGATTTTCAGCAGCAGATCACCGGGATGATGCGGGAGCTTGCGCAAAAAGACGGCGTGCTGGTGTATGCCAATATGATCGACTGGCGGTGGTATCTTCCGACCGCCGAGGACCTGAGAAAGCATCTGCCCCTGAACCCCGTCTATCAGGGCGATGACGGATTCATTTTTAAAGCGGCCCTGTCCGTGGAAGAGGAGCACAACCCATGAACCCAGATGTGTCGAAGCCGGCGATTGACCCGGAAAACTTTGTGCTGTCCGTCATTATTCCCTGCTACAATGAGGCGAAGACCATTTCGGCGATTGTGGACCAGGTTCGGAGCGCTCCGATTCGCCGCATGCAGATCATTGTCGTGGATGACGCCTCCACGGACGGAACCCGGGAAGTATTGCAGACCGCGGTTGCGCCCGCAGTGGACCGGGTGATTTTTCATGACGTCAACCAGGGTAAGGGAGCGGCCCTGCGTACAGGGCTGGCTCATGCCTCCGGCCAGATTGTCATCATTCAGGATGCCGATCTGGAGTATGATCCTCAGGAATACCCCCGCCTCGTCGATCCGATTCTGCATCGGGGCGCCGATGTGGTGTACGGCTCCCGGTTTATCGGCAGCGGGGCACACCGGGTGGTTTATTTCTGGCACATGATGGGAAACCGTTTTCTGACCCTGCTTTCCAATGCGCTGACCGACCTGAACCTGACCGACATGGAGACCTGTTACAAGGCTTTCCGGCGGGAGGCGATCCAGTCCATTCAAATCGAGGAAAACCGGTTCGGCGTGGAGCCGGAAATGACCGCCAAGCTGGCCCGTAAAAAATTTGTTTTCTATGAGGTGGGAATCTCTTACTACGGCCGGACGTATGCCGAGGGCAAAAAGATCGGCGTCAGGGACGGGTTCCGGGCGATTTGCGCGATTGTCAAATACGGACTTTATCGCAGGTGGTTCGACGCGGGTTCTTGAATGGTCCGATGGCCGTCTTGTTTTGCCGGGAAGGGCGCGAAGATATTTTACCACGAAGGACACGAAGGACACGAAGGGCACGAAGGTTTAAAGAGCAAAAGCTTTTTTACCACGAAGTTCACGAAGGGCACGAAGGTTTAGCGGAATGAAGGTCTTAATTTTAATTTTTTACCACGAAGAGCACGAAGGACACGAAGGTTTAAGAGCAAAAAAATTAATGATAACCTTGTGTCTTCTGCGTGCTTCGTGGTGAAACCCGCTCCCCGCGGGTTGTATAATTAAAAAAAACATTAATAACTCAACTTTCGGGTTTAAGCC
>DDYB01000015.1 GCA_002347265.1 Desulfobacteraceae bacterium UBA2245
GCCGACAACGGCAACCTGCAGATCCACATCCCGATGTTGATCCGGCGCATGCGCGGCCGCAAGACGGTCATCGCTCCCCAGGCCCTGGATGGAGAAATCACCGGAGCGCAGGAACCGGTGCAGTCCGCCATCCTCCAGGCGCTGGCAAGGGCCTTTTCCTGGGCCGACATCCTCGAATCCGGGCAGATCAAGTCCATCAGCGAGCTTGCCCGTACCCTCGACGTCGATGGCTCGTATGTGGCCCGCATTCTCAAGCTGACGACCCTGGCCCCCGACATCGTCGAAGCCCTGATCAACGGCGAGGAACCCAACGGGCTCTCGCTGGCCAAACTGACCCAGACCTTCCCGGAGGACTGGGCCGAGCAGCGCCGTCAGTTCGGCTTTGCCATCGACTGACGACCGGACCGGAGACCACCACAGAGAGCCGACCATCTGCGTCGGCTTTTCTTCTTTAGGGGGCAGGAAACCGGAGTTGACCACGCTTCTTTTCATGGCCGAGGCGGGCGATTTCGAAAAAAACGTCCGGTTGCGGCATCGAGCGATGACCTAAGACAACCGCCCAAAATGACAATCAGCCGCAAACCCATATCAATCAAGGATGTAGCTTTCCGGACGAGCTTCGGACTTGGTCCAGAGAAAACAGAGAATCAGGGGCCAAACAGAGAAAGAAAGGCTGGAAGATGGGGAGAATCGATGGTGCGGAGAGGTGCTTTGGAAAGATGTGAAACGGGCGCAAACCCTTTAGAAACAAGGGGAAAAAGAAAACCCGTCACCCCGGAGAATGACCCCAGAGAGACGGGTTTGTCTTTTCTAAATGGTGGAGGCGGCGGGAGTTGAACCCGCGTCCGAAAATAATCCACTCAAGCATCTACATACTTATCCTGAAATTTGATTTAACCGCTTCAGGTCTCCTTCAGGCCGGATACGGGAAGCAGCGATCCTGTTGTTGTTTTGCCGAATCTGACACAGGACCTCAGGTCGGCTATCCTGCTTGTCGACGCCCTTAAAGGATCCGCAGGAAAAACCCTTCAGGACGTTGGCCTTAAGCGGCCAAGGCGTAGTTATAATCGTCTGCGATTATGTTTATTTTCCCATCGTTTAACGAGCGGACAGGAGAGCTCGGTATGCAGCCGGAGTTTCTTTATCCCCGTCGAATCCGTTTCGCCCCCGATATGGCAGGTGGCAGACGTATGTGAAAGATCTTCAGACCCTTTCAAAATAAACAATAAACCGTCCCGTGTCAAGGATGTCTGTCAAAGTTCTTTGCGCACCCGTCGAAGTTCCCGGTCCTGATCGCGCTTGCGGATGGTATCACGCTTGTCGTATTTACGCTTTCCCCGGGCAAGACCCAGCGTCATCTTGATCTTGCCGTCCTTGATGTAGACCCGAAGCGGAATCAGGGTAAACCCCTGCTCGTTGAGCTTGGCGGTAAGCTTTCGAATTTCGGTGCTGTGAAGCAGCAGTTTACGGATCCTTAACGGTTCGTGATTGTCATAATAGGCAAAAGGGTAGGCGCCGATATGCATCTGATAGACAAAGACCTCGCCGTTTACGATTTTTGCGTAGGAATCCTTCAGATTGACCCGTCCGAGCCGCACGGATTTGACCTCGGTTCCCACCAGCACCATGCCCGCTTCGTACTGGTCTTCGATAAAAAAATCAAACCGGGCTTTCCGGTTTTCCGCAATCAGTTTCCAGTTCTTGTCAGCCAAGTGAGTCCGTCTCCGGCGTCATGTTCTTTCATTTAAAATAGGCCCTATCTTCAACCAGATCACCGTACCGGTCCTCGACCAGAGCCGCAACGGCGTCGGCCCGGTCTTTGCGCAATACCTCCCGTATAAAATCGTTTGTCTGTTCGAAGCCCAGGGATCGGATGGCGCTTTTAACCAGAGGAATCGCCGTGGGATTCATGCTCAGTTCGCCGACCCCCATACCCAGCAGAATCGGCGCATAAAGTGACTCTCCGGCCATCTCTCCGCACATGTAGATTCCGATTCCCTTGTCGATAGCTACGTCTGCGGTGTGTTTGATCATTCGAAGGATGGCGGGATGCAGGGGGTTGTACAAGTGGGCCACATCGCGGTTGCCCCGGTCGATGGCCAGGGAATACTGAATCAGGTCGTTGGTGCCGATGCTGAAAAAATCCAGATGATCCGCCAGGATATCAGCAATGGCTACGGCCGCCGGTACCTCAATCATCGCACCGATCCGCATGTTCGGATCATAGGGTATTCCCTGTTTTTCCAGTAAGAGCTCGGCCTGTTTGAGCAGCTTTTTTGCCTCAATCACCTCGTCCAGACAGGAAATCATGGGAAAGAGGATGCGGACCGGCCCATGGGCCGAAGCCCGAAGAATGGCGCGAAGCTGAACGCTGAAAACTTCCGGATTCTTCAGACAATAGCGAATAGCCCGCAACCCCAGAGCCGGGTTGGTTTCGACCATGTTTCCGTTATAGGCAATAGCCTTGTCGCCGTTGATGTCAAGGGTGCGAATGGTGACCGGCAGGGGACCCATCGTCGAAACCACCTCTTTGTAGTTTTCATAAAGATCCTGCTCAGTCGGAAAATCCGTCCGGCTGAGGTACTGAAATTCGGTCCGGTAAAGACCGATGCCGTCCCCCCCGTAAATTTTCACCCCTTCCGCCTCGCCGTGGAGCTCGATATTGCCCATTACGGGGATGAGAATTCCGTCGGTGGTTTTGGCCTCAAGCTTTCCCGCCTTTTTTATAAAATTCCGATAGCGGCGGTATGCCTCGCTGCGCGCTTTGTATTCCTCCAGAGTTTGCTCGGAAGGATGGATGATCACAATACCCGCAGTGCCGTCGACGATGATCAAATCGTCATTTTGAATGGTGCGTGTGGCGTTTGCCAGGGCAAGTACGGCCGGAATCTCAAGCGCTCTGGCAATAATGGAGGTATGCGAGGATTTGCCGCCTCGATCGGTTACAAACCCCTTGATCCGGTCCAGTTTGATCTGGCTGGTTTCCGCGGGGGAAAGATCCTTGGCCACCAGGATCACACGTTTTTCGATATCCCTGATCTTGACGGATTTGGCGCCGGTCAGATTGCGCATCACATTATCGGAAACATGGACGACATCTTCGGCGCGTTGACGAAGATAGGCATCGGTAATGTCCTGAAACATCGCTTTGACCTCAATCACCGACTTTTTAAAGGCCCATTCGGCGTTGACGCATTCTTTTCGAATGGTTTCGATGGTGCGATCATAAAGGGCCTTGTCCTGAAGCATGGTGATATGCGTTTCAAGGATATTCGTATAACGGCGCAGATCTTCCGGCGCCGAATCAATGATGCTCAGAAGCTCGTCCCTGGCCGCTTTCACCGCGTTCTGAAAACGCCGGACCTCGGCCAATAAATGTTTGCGATCGATGGCATATTTTTCCACCAGGTCTACGCCTTCCTTGTCCACAAGGTAGGCTTTTCCGATGCATATTCCCGAAGATCCGGCCACGCCGGTCAATACTATTTCAGGGGGTCGCCCTTTTTCCATGAACTTATTCCCCAAATCCGTTTTCAAACAATGACACGATATCGTTAAATATTTCAATATCTTCAGAGTTTTGAATTCTCAATGTCACCCTGGAACCCTGATCGCAGGCCAGGGTCAGAATATCAATAATGCTGGCGGCATCCACCGACTCGCCGTCCTTGACGATCCAAACGCCGGAGCGCGCTTTCTGAGCCAGGGCCGCTATCTGAGCTGCAGATCGGGCATGAATGCCCAGTTCGTTCATGACTGTCAGCTCTTTTGAAAACTTTTTGGCCGAACTCACCATTGTATGCCGCTTTTCACCAAACTCTGTTTCAAAAAACCTTAAATGTTTCTTATCCAGCCAGCGATGGCCGGCCAGTTCTTCGTCATGCCCGGGCCGGACTTTTCGGACCGGTTGCATAACGCCGGGAAGATCGGTCCGCTGGCACACCAATCTTCCTACATAGCTGAAAAAATAATTTAATTCAAGGCAGCCGAATGCATTAGAATGGAATTCCCATGAAAGGTCATTTCCGGAATGAAGCCTCGAAACGATCTGTAACGCACGACGACCGTCTCTGGAAGCTCGAAGACATATACGCCGGAAATATTCTTCGCAGATTTTCCCCATGCTTTGCGCAGAATTTTGATCAGCGCTCATGTGGCTTGTCAACGGAAGCAATTCCAGATTTTTTTCGAATCAAGGGATGCGATTACCCTGAATCTAAGTGTCGCATCGGTTGACAAGCAAATGCTTTGGTTTTATGATCGGACTGTTTTTATCGGCCGCTGAAGCGGCAAGAGAAGATTTCCGACTCCGGCGGACCGAAATATGCGAGTTCCAATAGCTGATATTTTCTGGATGTGATCATGCCGATTTATGAATTTTACTGCGGCAGATGCCATACCATTTTCAATTTCTTTTCATCCCGTGTGAACACCAGTGCCCATCCGATTTGTCCAAGATGCGGCAAACAGGAGTTGACCCGCCAGATATCTCTTTTCGCGGTTACGGGAAAAGCCGGAAAATCAGGTGAAGCAGATGATTTGCCCGTTGATGGCGCCAAGATGGAGCAGGCCATGAATGCCCTGGTTTGTGAGGCCGACAGGATGTATAAGGATGATCCCCGGCAGGCGGCTGATCTGATGCGCCGGATGTCGGAGATAACGGGCTTGAAAATGGGGCAGGGCATGGAAGAGGCGCTCAGGAGAATGGAACGCGGCGAAGATTCCGATCAGATCGAGGCCGAAATGGGAGATCTTTTAAAATCCGAAGACCCTTTTGCTCCGGATGCAAAAAAAACCAGGGGTGTTTCCGGGCCCATGAGCCGGCCGGATCGGGACGAAACCCTTTATGAACTGTGATTCTGACCGGGAATCTGAAATCGGCTTAACGGAGTGTTGAAAACAAGAATCAGGCCGTCAGGCAAGGCGCGCGGCGATGCGACAAGCGCGGCATATTCAAGCATATGTGAGCATTGGCGGGAACTGCCCAACGCTGCATCGCCGCCTTAGGCGCAGTTTTTCAACAGCCTGTTAAACAAACGGAGGTGACCATGGATCCGAAACTGCGCGACCGCATGGAAATCATTCAGGGCGATATCACGAAACTGGATGTGGATGCCATCGTGAATGCCGCCAATAAAACCCTGCTCGGGGGCGGCGGCGTGGACGGGGCTATTCACAGGGCCGCCGGACCGGAGTTGCTGGCCGAATGCCGGACCCTTGGCGGATGTCCGACCGGTGAAGCCCGGATCACTCGCGGCTATAAGCTTGCCGCGCGGCATGTCATCCACACCGTTGGACCGGTGTACAGCGGAAAGCCAGCGGACAGCCGGCTTCTGGCCGGTTGTTACCGAAACAGTCTTGAGCTTGCCGCGGAGCGGGGGCTGAAAACCATCGCGTTTCCCGCCGTCAGCTGCGGAATATACGGATATCCGATTGAAGAGGCCTGCAAGATCGCAGTTCGGACCACCGCGGAATTTCTGAAATCCCATCCCGACATCGAAAAAGTGTTCTTTGTTCTGTTTTCATCCGGGGACTACGAAATTTATCAGCGTTGTCTGAAATCCCTGTAAGATTCACGAATCCGGCTTTGGTGGAAAGTATTCCGACCCTGAAAAGCGTATCGGGTCAGGCGGTTGCTTGTCAAAAACCCGCTTGGAATTTTTGACTGTTGCCCTTCGATTTCCGGGAAAACGCCATTGACAAACCGGATACGGAAGATTAATTTGCATTTACACGATAAATCGTGCGGACCCGGAAAACGGGCCGATTTTTTTTTACAGGAGGGTACCAGATGTTTGAAGTAACACAGTCAGCAAGCGAGCAGATTGCCGCATACTTTAAAGGCAAAGAGATAAAACCCATTCGGGTTTTTCTAAACGAGGGGGGCTGAGGGGGGCCGTCACTGGCCATGGCTCTGGATGAGCCTAAGGATACGGATTCTTCCTTTAAGGTGGATGGGTTCACCTATCTGGTTGACAGGACTTTTCTGAAGAAGGTCCAGCCGGTCAAGGTGGATTTCATCAACTATGGATTTAAAATCAGCGCAGGCGTCGAGTTTGACGCCGGGGGCTGCTCCGGATGTAAAAGTTCGGGATCCTGCGGATAATACCTGCATTTCGATGCGTAAGGATAAAAGGCGGTGTCTTTGATGACACCGCCTTTTTGCGCGTTACGGCATGAAACATGCCGCGGGCGATGTTTACCAGGGTAACCGCATCTGGAAATCAGCCGTTTAAAATTTTCATCAAGTACTTGTTGTCCCATCCGGCTCCGGGCCGTTTGGATTTGACGCTTTTTTTCAGCGACGTTTCTTTTTTTATCATGTTCAAGGCAACATGCCTGAGCACCGCGAAGTTTTCCGGGGCATTATCCTTTCTGACGCTGCTGTCGTCTTTACGGAAAGATACGTCCAGCGCCCGATGCAAACTGTTTTCGACGGTCCGGCGGCTTCGAATCGCACGGGCGAATTGCCCGGCATTACGGTCTATGCTGCCGATATAAGCGGAAGCCCCAGGAACCCTCTAACAGGCTGTTGAAAAACTGCGCCTGAGGCCGCCATTCAGGGTTGGGCAGCTCTCGCCAATGCTCACATATGCTTGAATATGCTGCNNAATTCGGCAATATGTTCAAAGCTGTATGCATTGGCGATAACGCCGCATATCGCGATCGCTATGATGTCAATCAGTTTGTGACGACCATTGTCCCCTCTTGGATCGGAAAGCGAAGAAAAATGCTGTAAAATGGATGGGTCTATATCTTTTGACATGCCGGCTCCCTGAAATATTGTTCATAATTTCAATGCCCAGCGCATTTAAAGCCAAAAATCCTGAAAATTTTAATTATTTCGAATAGTTACACCTGCCTCTTTCAAAGCGTTTTTATCTTCGCGAACCATGCAAAAAAATCCAAATGCGGTTACCCTGCGCATACAATAATTTCGGCCCTAAATTGTCTGAGAAGACTTTGCGCAGACCTCTGCGGCACACAGCGATGCGCTGATCGGAAGATTGCTTCATGTCTTGTTTTAAGCTTTGACCTATGATAAATCGCAACACAGGCATAACTGTTTCGGAAGATGTGAGGGCTGACCAAAGGAGTCATCACGATTCATCCGATGGCTTTTCGCCTTTGTTTTGAATAATTAAAGCGATGGCAACGTAAGATTCAAGTTCAAGGCATCACGAATCTCAAGGAATGAGGCCTTCTTTGCGTACGCCGCAGTGACAACGGATGCCGGGCAACGCGGAAATTGGACTTTTACACAGACATCAATTCTGAATAACCGCACTGCCGGCTGAAAAGAAAGCATTGTATGCGTATTGACTCAAATTCCATGTATCGCAAAATCATGGTTCCCTGGTACGATTCGGACCGGGCTTGCCTTTTCGGGGCAACCGCCTTGTCTGCATGCCTCGTATTTGGCCTTCTCGGATTCCATGTGGCAATAATCGAGTACCCCGAATTGGTCTGGCTTCCCGTTCTTCTGACAGCGCTAAGCGGCCTTGCCCTGATCTCTGTCACGGCCCGGCTGATCAAACGATCCATCTCCAATCCATCACAATGACCCTGCCTGCATTCCAGCCATTACAGCGGGCCAGTTTCCAGCGATTTTCGGATAGGCGGTTTCAAAAAAATGATATAAAATTTTGGCAGTGACACCCCAGATAGAAATCGGGTGATCCAGCGGATAAACCGGATGGTTAACATCCTGTCCCGGATGGCATTCGGCCAGCCGAGTCAAAGGAATCTTTAAAACGCGGGAAATCTCCCGGGGATCGGGCTTCAAAGGACCCGCCTGGTTCCAGAGGCCAATAAAAGCCTGAATGTCTTTTTGCAGAATGGTCTGAAAATGTCCCAGAGATCCGATATAATGGATCTGCTCCGGGCCGATACCCAACTCCTCGTTCAATTCCCGAAACGCAGCATCCAAAGCCGATGCATCCCTTTGCGCATCCACATGGCCTCCGGGAAGCGCTACCTGGTTTCGCCAGGGATAGTGAGGGTAGTCGGCTTTCAGCACGGCCAGCAGGCAAGGCGCCTGTTCTCCGTACAGCAGCAAAAAAACACTCGCCGGCTCAAAGCGCTGGTCCGGGGGCGGCCCGGATCGGGCAAAACGTCGAAGAACCGCTTTAAAATCTGCAATATCTTGATTCATAAGATTATCTGTTTGTCCTGCTGAGTCAGGCCGAAACGCCGGCGACTCTGATCATCAATTTTTCCCAACAGGTTAAGCATCAACACAACCACGAAAATCAACATCAATACATTGATTGTCAATTTGGATTCAAAAGAAAAGAATCGGCGACTCAAGATAAACCGAAAAACGCCGCCATCCTCGAAAGCCCGACCGGACCACATTAAAATCCAATAATTATATTATTGGCAAACACCCGTGCAAAACGCTTTGAATCAACCATATTTTTCTTTCTGGACCGAAAATATTCATTCTCATTCCATCTTGGAATGTAAAAAACTGGCTCTTCGGCCCTATCTTCTTCGCTTTGGCATGATGCCTGCCGGTTAAATTTTTACGATGAGCATCATGAAAGGATGAAGATTCAACTGCTTAAATTCGCCATTGGTTTGCACAATGACTGAATTCTGCTAAAATCCTATCCTGCGCATCGTTAAAACTCTTGACTTATCTTTCAGAATATATTTAATTTTTATGCAAAATACATCAATAAATTGATGCGATGTAAATACGCGAGGGCGACAGTCACATGTACATGTTCGGCTATTTTTTGATGGCGACAGCAAAAGTGATAGACATTATTCTAGTTGTTTTCATGTGGATCGTCATTGCACGGGCGGTACTTTCCTGGGTCAATCCGGATCCTTACAACGCCATCGTTCGATTCATCTACAAAATAACTGAACCGGTTCTTTACCCAATTCGGCGCAAAATCCCTGTCGGCTTCGGGGGAATCGACTTTTCGCCGGTTATCGTTTTCTTAATCATTATCTTCCTTCAAACATTTATCGTGAGATCTCTCGAACGATTTTCAGCCGGTCTGATTCAATGAGGATGCCCATGAAAATCAATTGTTCCGATATCCAGGAAAAACGTTTCTCAATCAGGTTCAGAGGATTTGATGTCCATGAGGTGGACGCATTTCTTGAAGAAATCAGCGCTGGTCTGAAAGCGTTTGAATCTGAAAACAACGCCCTGCAAGAGGAAATCCATCGCATCAAGCAGGTACTCAAAGGTTATAAAAATCGGGAAGATGTTTTGAAGCAGGCATTGCTCCATTCGCAGAAAGTTCTGGATCAAATGCGGGAAAACGCCATGAAATCCGCGGAAAACATCGTTGCCGAAGCGGAAGTCCGGGCTCAAAAACTTCTCAACCGCGCCCATCAGCGCCTGTCGCAATTGCACGAGGATATCGGTGAATTAAAACGCCAGCGGATTCAGATCGAAGTTCAAATCCGTTCGGTGCTCGAAACGCATGCCAAACTTCTGGATGCGGCAAAAGCAGATACCAGTCTTTTGGATATGGAAGAGGAAAAAATCAGATTTCTGACAAATGCCCAATAAGTCGGACCTATACCGTTTTTAAATCGGGAGCAACCTATGGCAAAAATTGATGCTTTCTTTAAATTGTTGAATGATCAGGGGGCCTCGGATCTTCACTTGGCCGCCGGCCTGCCCCCCTCGCTGCGAATTCGGGGAGACATTGAACGCATCAAGTTCAAAACGCTTGAAAATGATGAGCTCAAGGCCATGCTTTATGAAATCGCACCGGAAGACAAGGTGAAAGTCTTTGAAGAAACCGGAGATATAGATTTTGCTTACGAGATTCCGGGTCTTGCCAGATACCGCGCCAATTTTTTCATGCAGAGAAACGGAATCGGCGCGGTATTCCGGGAAATTCCTTCGATAATCATGACCGTTGAGCAGCTCGGCCTTCCTCCGGTTATCAAAAGGCTGGCCACTCTTCCCCGCGGGCTGGTAGTGGTTACCGGACCGACCGGAAGCGGTAAATCCACGACGCTTGCAGCCATTGTCGACGAAGTGAACCGGGCCCGAAAAGATCATATCATTACCATCGAGGATCCCATCGAATTCGTTCACCAAAGCCAGGGTTGCATCGTCAACCACCGGGAGGTCGGCATTCACACCCGGTCCTTTTCCGCCGCGCTGAGAGGAGCGCTTCGTGAAGACCCGGACATCATTCTGGTCGGCGAAATGCGGGATCTGGAAACCATTTCTCTTGCCATCGAGGCCGCATCCACAGGCCACCTGGTGTTCGGAACCCTGCACACCTCCAGCGCCATGAAAACCGTGGATCGAATGATTGAGGTATTTCCGGCCCATGAACAGGGGCAGATCCGCTCCACACTTTCAGACTCCATCCGGGCTGTTCTCGCCCAGGTCCTTTTTAAACGCATCGACAAGCCCGGCCGTTGCGCCGCCGTTGAAATTCTGATCGCCACACCGGCAGTTCGAAACCTGATCCGGGAATCCAAAACCCATCAGCTGGCATCAATGATTCAGACTGGGAAAAAATACGGAATGCAGCTTCTGGACGACTCCATTATGGACCTTTACCGGAGAGGATGGATCAGTCCGGATGACGCCTATGCCAAGGCCAATGATAAAGGCAAATTCCGCCCGATGCTTTCCGGGCCCCCAGCAGATTTCACCGATGCATGATATGAGGCAGCATTATGAGAAAACAGGAAATCGACCATATTCTTACCAAGATGCTCGACTATCACAAGCTAGTTTCCGACCTTAACCTGACCGTTGGAAAGCCGCTTCAAGTCGAAAGCGCCGGTGAATTGATACCGGTCAGCCTGGACCCTAAAATCGAAGAGCTCACGCCTTTTCAAACAGAAACTTTCGCCTTGAATCTGATCAACCAGGATCATCGCCTCACCGAAAATCTGCTCAGTCACGGTTCCTGCGACCTGTCTCACTCGCTCGCCGGGAAAGCCCGATTTCGCGTCAACGTATTTTCGCAAAGCGGCAATTATTCGGTGGTTCTCAGAAAGCTGGAATCCAAGATTCCAACGATTAAGGAAATGGGGCTTCCCGAGTCTTTTTACAAAATTGCCGAGGAAAAAAACGGCATCGTCTTTGTCACGGGGGCAACGGGTTCCGGTAAAACCACCTCTCTGGCCGCCATTCTGGATACGATCAATGAAAAAAAATCCGTCCATATTATCACCCTGGAGGATCCCATTGAGTATCAGCATCCGCATAAGCTCTCCACGTTCAACCAGCGGGAACTGGGAATGGATTTCGACAGTTATGCCAACGGTCTGAGAGCGGCGCTTCGGCAGGCGCCCAAGGTCATTCTGGTCGGTGAAATGAGGGATCGGGAAACCGTGGAAATCGGCCTTACCGCGGCTGAAACCGGTCATCTGGTGTTGACCACGCTGCATACCGTGGATGCCGGCCAAACCGTCAACCGCATACTGGGCATGTTCAACACGGAAGAAGAAAATCAGATCCGCATCCGTCTATCAGATACGCTTCGATGGATTGTCTGCCAGCGCCTGCTGCCCAAGGTCGGCGGCGGACGCGTTGCGGCCTTTGAAATACTGGGCACCAATCTTCGCGTCAAGGACACCGTTCTCCATGGAGAGTCCGAAGGCAAAACCTTTTATGACATTATTGAGGCCGGAAGGCCTTTCGGAATGGCCACTTTCGACGATTATATCGTGAACCTTTACCAGAAGGGACTCATTACACAGGAAACCGCCATGGCCTATGCGTCCCGAAAAGGCATCACGGGCCGCGGCATCGACACCGTCAAGAGTGCGCGCGGCGAAGCCACCACGGATATCGATGACTTGGAAATCGACCGAAACTACAAAAATAGAATTCGTTAAGTTGACGCCGGAACCGCCATCGATTCAACCATGAAAAACTGGAGCCATTATTATGGATATAACCTGCGATAAATGCCAGAGCAAATTCAAGATCGCTGATGAAAAAATTCCAAAAGGGAAGACTGTAACCCTCCGGTGTCCGAAATGCGAAACCCGCATATCGGTCAGCTCACCTCTGCCGGACGCGGCCGCACAGACCGACATAATCGGAAATGTCGACAATTCAACCGACGAGTCGATGGAAAGCGCATTTGATTTTACAGAAGAAGAAGGAAAGACGGCTCTGGTTTGTGAAAACAATCCGCAGATTCGTGAAAAAATCGTCAACATCCTGAAGCTGATGGAATATCATGTTGTCGAGGCGATCAACGCACGTGATGCGCTCACAAAAATGCGTTTTCACATCTTTAATCTTATAGTGATCAACGAAACCTTTGACATGTCGAATATCGACAACAACAGCATTCTCATCTATCTGGCCAGACTGAACATGGTTATTCGCCGAAATATTTTTGTGGTTCTGCTCAGCAATCAATACCGAACCATGGACAAGATGATGGCCTTTAATAAAAGCGTAAACCTGATCATCAACCTTGAAAACATTGATGACGCAGATCGCACTCTGAGCCGGAGCATTGCGGAAAATGAAATATTTTACCGGGTCTTTAAAGAAGCCCTTAAAAAATCCGGTCGCGTTTGAAAGGCGCATTATAAGCGATCGGCGATAATCTTCAATCCCTCCAGCGTCAAGTCCGGTTCCACAGCGGCGATGGTTTCCGATACGCCCTGCATTGCCGGCGCAAGACCGCCGGTGGCAATCACCTTGAGTTCGGATGCCATCTCTGCGCGGATACGCCGAACCATTCCATCCACCAGACCCGCATACCCAAAAACAACGCCGGAACGAATGCTTTCCATCGTATCGCGGCCGATAGCGCTTGGCGGAGAAGAAAAAACTTCGAGCCGGGGAAGTTTGGCTGTACGCTGATGCAGCGCATCCGCCGAGATCCCGATACCCGGACTGATGGCGCCGCCCAGAAATTCACCGGCTTCGGATACGACGTCAAAAGTCGTGGCGGTTCCGAAATCAATAACGATCAACCCCGTTTGATATCGATGATATGCTGCTATGGCATTGACCAGACGATCAGCACCCACTTCGGCTGGATTGGCACACCGCACCGGCATCAGGTTCAGGTTTGGGGCCTCCGCCCAGTAGGGTGCATACTGCAGGTATTTCCGGCAAAAGCCTTCCCAGGTTTTTTTCAGGGACGGCACAACCGAGGCGATCACTGTTTTTTGGATATCTAGAGCAGAAATGTGGTTTGCGGCCATCAATCCGCATACCGTTAATCCGAGCTCATCACCGGTTTGATGACGCCCGGTCTGAATCCGCCAGATTTCCGCAAGCACTTCTTTCTTGTAAACTCCAAAGACGGTGTTGGAATTTCCCACATCAACGACCAGTATCATGGCTGCCTTTCCTGCAGTTTTTCATTCGTGATACGAGCAGTGAACAATTCGGGCTTAACATCCACAAGCGATATGCCGACCGGCATTCCAATGTTCGCTTGCGTACATAATCACCCGGTTTTAGATCCTTTAACATCAGCATCAACGAGATATCTTTGTCAGGCAAAAGAGCCGACACATAACGAAAAGGCCCTTGCACAGTGATATCCACATATTCGGGCGTAATCGCATATCGATACCCGGCCTCTTTTCCAATAGCAGGCAAGCCGGAAAACTTTTTGATCAGCATCTGCTCGGCAATACCGATTTCGGCAGACAGAGTGTCCTGCCCATCCGTCCGTTCGAGCCCCTCGGTTATATCCAGAACGATTTCAAGCTGAAAGCTTTCCGAAAGCCCGTCTACACGGATCGTTAGCCGGTCTTCCATAAAAACAGGCAATCACCGGAATCCGCTTTTGTATCTGCTTTTCCAGATGGGCCGTCACGTGGCCGGGCTGCATCGAAAGAATCGAAAGCCCTGCTGGAATGCGCAGTTGTTCAGTCCGAAGATCCCGGATGACCGCCCCTTCCGAAGCATCTGAAAGATCAAGGTCATAGGCCGATTCAGCGGCGCCAAGTCGAGATACAACAAATCTGGGCCCCTGCAGGCGGACCTCGTTTCCTTTGAGCATCGGACCGGCCGGAGTCAAGCCCTTGGGAATTCCTACCAAACGCAGCGGAATAAAAACATCGACGGTCTGCCCGGAAAACTGATAACCGACCGCAAGAGCGCCTGTAAAAAATAAAACCCCGGCGATAAAACCGAAAATAAATTTAAATCAAACATGCTCGATGGGTTTGCCGGCCCTTTCATCCATGGCGATCCGAAACTTTCCGCGTGAAAGGTTCGACCCCGCAGCCATGCTTCAGCGCATCGATCATTCTCACCGTTATGCGGGTAGTGGCCACATCGTGAACACGAACGATGTGAGCCCCGTTTAAAACCGCCGCCGCCACCGTCGCCTGAGTTGCCGTCTCAATCGGACCAGACGACGGCGCGATATCATCGGCAAGACCAAGCGCGTGACGGATAAAGGATTTGCGGGAGGTTCCCACAAGAATCGGCAATCTCAGACTTTTAAAAATCCGCAGACGTCGGATCAGCAACAGATTCTGCTCCGCTGTTTTCCCGAAGCCAATGCCCGGATCAATGATGATTCTGGACCGCGGAATGTTGCGACTTTCCGCAAATTGAACAGTTTGAGACAGGAACCTTCTGATATCTAATGCCGCATTTTCGTATCTTGGCGCAGTCTGCATCGTCTTGGGGGTTCCCTGCATGTGCATCAGCACAACGGGCACCCGGCAATCCGAAACGACATCGGCCATGCCAGGATCGCCTTGCAACGCACTGATATCGTTTATCATGGAAGCTCCGGCTTCAATAGCCCGCCGGGCGACCTCGGCCTTGGTCGTATCAATGGAGATGGGGATTGAGACCGAGCGCGCCAGTCTTTCGATCACCGGCGCCACCCGCTGCGATTCTTCCTCAGGGGAAACAGAATCTGAAAAAGGGCGGCTGGACTCTCCTCCCACGTCCAGAATGTCGGCGCCGTCCCGTACGAGTTGGATGCCTTTGGCAACGGCGGAATCCACGGAAAAATAACGCCCTCCGTCGGAAAATGAATCCGGCGTCACATTGAGTATGCCCATGACACAGGTCCGGGATCCGAACACCAATCGATGGGAAGCCCATTGGATCATAGAGGTTTCAGCGACCATGCCCTATACCTGTGATTTTTGTCCTTTGGTTCAGGTCTCGGCTTGCGCCTCAGGGGCCTCGCTGATGTCTTCATCCCGCGGCGTAGGGAATTTGAACCCGGGTTTCATGGAAGCAATCAGCGCATCCAGTTCGCTTCCCTGAACCGTTTCCTTCTCAAGCAGAACCTCAGCCAGCTTGTGCAGAACGTCGATGTTTTCCTCCAAAAGACGCTTTGCTATATTATAGGCATTCTGAATAAGCACCTGGACCTCGCCGTCAATTCTGCGGGCCGTTTCCTCGGAATAATCCCGGTGCTGAGCAATCTCCCGGCCGAGAAAAATCTGTTCCTCATTCTTTCCATAGGAAAGAGGACCCAGATTCTCGCTCATGCCCCAGGAGCGCACCATCTTGTGCGCCAGATCCGTAGCCTGCTTGATATCATTGGAAGCGCCGGTGCTGATGCGATTGAGTACGAGTTCCTCCGCCACACGGCCGCCGTAGGCGACCGAAAGATCGCTTTGCAGCTGGTCCTTATACTTGAAGTCACGCTCTTCGGGTAAAAACCAGGTCACACCGGCGGCCCTTCCGCGGGGAATAATCGTTATCTTGTTGACAATGTCGGTATGCGGCAGCAGCCGGGCTACCAGGGCGTGACCGGCCTCGTGGTAGGCCGTGGTGCGACGGTCTTCCTCCCGGACGACCTTGGACTTGCGCTCCAGCCCCATGTAAACCTTGTCTTTGGCATCCTCCAGGTCCTGCATGTCAACTTTCTCTTTGTTTCTTTTGGCGGCCAGAAGAGCCGCCTCATTGACCAGATTCTCCAGATCGGCCCCGGAAAATCCGGGCGTTCCCTTGGCGATCACCGTCGGATTGACATCCGGACCGATAGGCGTTCTTTTCATGTGAACGCGCAGAATCTGCTCCCGCCCTTTGATATCGGGAAGCGCCACCATGACCTGTCGATCAAAACGCCCTGGGCGGAGCAGGGCCGGGTCCAGAACATCGGGCCGGTTGGTCGCGGAGATCAGAATGACGCCCTCATTGGACTCGAATCCGTCCATCTCAACCAGAAGCTGGTTCAGCGTCTGTTCCCGCTCATCATGTCCACCGCCAAGTCCCGCTCCTCGATGCCGACCGACAGCGTCAATCTCATCGATAAAAATAATGCACGGCGCATTTTTTTTGCCCTGAACAAACAGATCCCGCACCCGCGATGCGCCGACGCCGACAAACATCTCCACAAAATCCGATCCGCTGATGCTGAAAAAAGGAACGCCGGCTTCTCCGGCAATCGCTCGCGCCAGCAAGGTCTTTCCGGTTCCAGGAGGCCCCATGAGCAGAACTCCCTTGGGAATCCGGCCTCCCAGTCGGGTAAACTTCTTGGGTTCCCTGAGAAACTCGACGATTTCACTGAGTTCCTCCTTGGCTTCCTCGATTCCGGCTACATCATCAAAGGTAACCTTCACCGATGTGTCGGACATCAGCCGAGCCCGGCTCTTGCCGAAAGACATTGCCTTGCCGCCTCCGCTCTGCATCTGGCGCATGAAAAATATCCACACTCCGATCAGGACAATCATCGGAAGCCATGACGCCAGCATCGACATGTACCATGGAGATTCCACAGGAGGCTGAGCCTTGATGGCAATTCCCTTGTTTCTCAGTATGCGGATCAGATCCGCATCCTGGGGGGCAAACACCTTGAACTTTTTATTATTGATATCGGTTACAAACAGTTCCTGCCCCTGAATCACCACCTCGCCGATCCGTTCGGATTCAACCATGGAAAGAAGTTCGGAATAACTCAGACTGGAATCCGACAGCTGATGCTGGTTAAACAGGTTGAACAGCATCACGACCATCAGGGTAACAACCAGCCATAAAGCCAAATTCTTGTAAAATGGGTTCAAATATCGTCCCTCCTAATCTATCCGGCCAATGAATGCGGTCTTCCCTGGCATTCAAATCCGGTGCCGCACCGTCGGAAATTACGGTTCGTTAATTTACGTATAATAATCATTATTGCCCATTAGGCAAGCAAAAGTTCGATCTTCAGTACGTGACGGGTTTTGGATGTAACCTTAACCGAATCATCGATTTGGTGACCTCCAATCCAGATGATTTGATCCTGGCTCAATAAAACCGGACACCGGCTGCGAAGCGGGCGGGGAACCTTTCGATTTATCAAATATTTTTTCAACTTCTGCCGCCCTTTCATGCCCAGCGGGACAAATCGATCGCCGGGCATCGGATTTCTGACCCTCAGGGGAAAGCGGACGCAATCACAATCCATAAAAGCGACCGAATTTCCGGAATTCTGAATCATCTGAAAGCCGGAATTTTCCAGGCGTGTCAAAATCAGGTACGCACCGATCGGTTCGATGAAAAGCGACCGCGTATCCGAGTCAATCGTGTAACAGAACCCGGAAGGCGCGGGGCCGCTTCGCCTTATTCGCGGACAGGATTCTTCCTTTGAAATGATCAAGCGATCCTGATTCCGCTGAATCCGGATCCGATCCGGCAAATCCAGCCCTGCCCGGTCGTTGTCGCCATAAACCAGCTTGACGGCCGCATCCGCATGCGCCAATGAAATGCGCCGCAGGTCCCCCTTGATGCGCTCGACGGCCTGGCGAAGAATGCGGCGCAAAGCACCCACAGGATGCGTGCGCAGAATCCGGACGCAAAGCTCCATCCGGCAGATTTCTTCCCGGACTGTTGCCGCCTTCAGAAGCGGGGTCGTAATGGATACAAGCCAAGTCTCCTCGGCGCGCGCCAAATCCGAAAGACGGTTTAAGGCATGAATGATTTGCGGATTGTATTGCTTTTGAAGCTGGGGAATCAGCTGGCGGCGGATGCGGTTTCTTACAAAGCCGACATCTTCATTGGATGCGTCTGATACCCAGTTCAGCCGATTTTCTGACAAATATCTTAAAATGTCTTTTCGGTGAAGGCGGATCAGGGGCCTGACAATTCTCGGATTGCGCACCGGAGAAATTCCAGAAAGGCCCAATATGCCGCTTCCCCTCAAGAGATACATCAATACGGATTCGGCATTGTCGTCGGCATGATGCCCCAGGGCGATCTTCTCGAAACCATGAAGATCGGCAATGCGGTGAAAAAATCCATACCGCGCCCGGCGCCCGGCCTCTTCAAGGGAAAATCCCTGCGCGGCCATGGCATAGACATCGGTCTGCTCGCAAAAAAATGGCGCTCCCATTTTCCCGGCCAGGTTTCGGGCGAAGGACTCGTCCCGATCCGACGCCTCGCCGCGAAGCCCGTGGTTCAGATGCGCAACTGCAAGATTCAGGGGCAGCCGATCGCCCATCGCATCCAGAACATGCAGCAGGGCCACGGAATCCGGCCCTCCAGACACCCCGACCAACACCCTGTCGTTGGGGCGGAACATTCCAAAGGCGGTTATTGTGTTAAAAACCTTTGCTATCAGGTAATTACTGGAGCCTTTGTGCAATGCTGGCATGGATCAGCTCGGAGACTTTCCGGTCCCACAACCCCACAACGCCGGTACGAACCGAAATTTCCGTCAACCGGGGAGCGAGTATGGTCAACTTGACCGTCACCGGCGTCTGATCCGGACGCATGGCCGAAACGACGGTCTGAACCCCGTCGGACTCCTTCTTTTCCACATTGATTTTCATGGACTCCAAAGAATCAGTCACGGCTGCGACGCTGGTTTCCAGAGAAGCGGGATATGCCCGCTTGAGCTCACCGTTCATATAGGAATAAACGCCGGTGCCGGCACCGACACCGACAATCACCGGAGCGGCGCATCCTGCGCAAAAAACAATAAACGACGCACAAATCGCAATCAAAAATTTATAATTCATAGGGCCTGCTCTTTTTTTAAATGCCGGGACAAGTTCCGGATGCACCTGAGCTATACGACAGGCGCGGGCGGATGTCAATATGATCCCCCCGCGGCTGAGTCGCCCGGTTCGGATTCTTGCATGATTCAAGCTCAATACACCGCAATTCCCCTGGAATGATGAGATCTAAACCTGAGCCGCAGTGTCGACGGATACGGCGCAACGCAAAAATTGCTTTTTTACGAAGACATCAAGTTTCGGGTCCGGCTGTTTTTACCCTTGAAAAAAAATCAACGGCTGACTATAGTTAGCGACCGGTTGTGCTAGGCGGGGAGTTAGCGGTGCCCTTTTCCCGAAATCCGCTTTATGCGGGGCTGAATTCCCGTTTGAGGGTTGAATCCTGAATCTTGGAAGACATTCAGATCGGCCGCCGCGCAACAGACGCTTACGAACCTCGTCAGGTCCGGAAGGAAGCAGCGATAAGTAATGTTGTCTGTGTCGTGGATCGATCCCGATTATGATTATGTCTCTCCTGGTTCCGGAAAACTCGATAACGGGTGCACAACCGGATCTCCCAACCTCCATTCTCAAACCCCTATTGAATGCCTTATCATTTCCGTCCTGAAATATTGACGGCAAGGCTCATATTTTGCGGAAGCATCCGCAAATATCGCCTTGACATTGCATCAGGCCGTCTTATTTTTGAATCGTTATTGATGCGGCTTGCAAAATTTTTTCGTTGGAACAGCCAATCGCCCCCGGCTTCAGCCGCCTTGACCATAAAGTCAGGAGATGATTTGAACGCATGAGCGATAACAAAAAAAAAACAAACAAGGTTGAAATTCAAGAGATTCATGAAAACGCCGCAACCATATCCAATACGCCGGCTTCGACGAAGGAAGCAGGCCAGCAACCCGATGATGATGTCATAAAGCTCCTTGAAGCGGAACAAAAGGCGGCAGAAAACCATGACCGCTTTCTGAGACTTGCCGCTGAATTCGAAAACTACAAAAAACGGACGGCAAGGGAAACCGCTGATTTCAGAAAATTTGCCAACGAGGCGATGCTCAAGGAACTGCTTTTGGTGGTAGACAATCTGGAACGGGCCATCGAATCGGCCCGGGCCGGGGAAGGCAGCATTCAATCCCTTTTGCAGGGCGTTGAAATGACCCGGAATGAAATTTTAAAGGTCTTTGATAAATTCGGCGCTGTTCCCATTGCGGCCATGGGGGAAACCTTTGACCCGAATTTTCACCAGGCGGTGGCCCGGGAAACAAGCAAAGACCATCCGGAAAACACCGTCGTCAAAGAACTGCAAAAAGGCTATATGCTGCACGACCGCCTGCTCAGGCCCAGCATGGTTATTGTAAGCAAACCCGGCTCAAATGCCGGGGAAAACACATAAAAATAAAAACACCTACATACAGGCAACACTTAAGGAGGAATATCAATGGGCAAGGTAATCGGAATCGATCTGGGCACCACCAATTCATGCGTGGCCATTATGGAAGGGGGCGATCCGAAGGTGATTACGAACGCCGAGGGCGGTCGGACCACGCCGTCCATCGTTGCTATAACCGGCAGCGGTGAGCGTCAGGTGGGACAGATCGCAAAACGCCAGGCCATCACCAACCCCGAGAATACCGTATTTGCCGTCAAACGTCTCATCGGCCGCAAATACGATTCCCAGGAAGTGCAGCGCGATATCAAGGTGCTTCCCTATAAAATCGAAAAGGCATCCAACGGAGACGTCCGAATCAACCTGCAGGGCAAGCCTTACAGTCCGGCGGAAATTTCGGCTTTCATTCTGGCCAATATCAAAAAATACGCTGAGGATTATCTCGGCGAAACAATAACCGATGCGGTTATTACCGTTCCGGCTTATTTTAACGACTCTCAGCGCCAGGCAACCAAGGATGCCGGAAAAATTGCCGGGCTCAACGTGCTGCGCATCATCAACGAACCCACGGCCGCTTCTCTGGCTTACGGGTTGGACAAACACGCCGAAGAAAAGATAGCGGTCTTTGACCTCGGCGGCGGCACCTTCGACATTTCCATTCTGGAAATCGGCGAAGGGGTCTTTGAAGTCAAATCCACCAATGGAGACACCCACCTGGGCGGCGAGGACTTTGATCTGCGCCTGATCGATTATCTGGCCGACGAATTCAAGAAAGATCAGGGCATCGATCTGCGGTCAGACAAGATGGCGTTGCAGCGGCTCAAGGAAGCGGCCGAAAAAGCCAAGATGGAACTTTCCAGCTCCATGGAAACCGATGTGAATCTTCCCTTTATCACCGCGGATGCAACCGGTCCCAAGCACCTGAACATCCGCCTCTCGCGGGCCAAACTGGAAAACCTGGTCGCCGATCTTCTGGATAAGCTGGAAGGGCCCTGCCGGACCGCTCTGAAAGACGCCGGCATGAACCCCAAGGAAATCAACGAGGTGATACTGGTCGGCGGCATGACCCGTATGCCGGCGGTTCAGGAAAGGGTCAAGCAAATTTTCGGCAAGGAGCCTCACAAGGGCGTCAACCCCGATGAGGTCGTAGCCATGGGCGCCGCCATTCAGGCCGGCGTTCTCAAGGGAGACGTCAAGGACGTTCTGCTTCTGGATGTCACCCCGCTTTCTCTGGGAATCGAAACCCTGGGCGGCGTCATGACCCGGCTGATCGAAAAAAACACCACCATTCCGACGCGAAAAAGCCAGGTCTTCTCCACGGCCGCCGACAATCAGCCGGCCGTTTCCATCCACGTGCTGCAGGGCGAACGGGAGATGGCCGCTTACAACAAGACGCTGGGACGATTCGAGCTCGTGGGCATTCCGCTGGCGCCCCGTGGCGTTCCGCAGGTCGAGGTCACCTTTGACATCGATGCCAACGGCATCGTAAATGTTTCGGCCAAGGATCTGGGAACAGGCAAGGAACAGTCCATCAAGATCACCGCCTCCAGCGGCCTTTCCAAGGATGAGATCAATCAGGCCGTTAAAGACGCCGAAATGCATTCCGAAGAGGATAAAAAGAAGAAAGAGCTGGTTGAAGCCAGAAATATCGCCGATACCATGATTTACTCCACGGAAAAGTCCATCAAGGAACTGGGCGGCAAGGTGGACAGCACCACCAAAACCAATGTGGAAGAAGCCATCGGACGCCTCAGAAAAGCCATGGAAGGCAGCGACACGCAGGAGATCAAGCAAAAAACGGAAGAACTTACCCAGGCATCGCACAAACTGGCGGAAGCCATGTATCAAAAAGCCGCTGCAAGCGGCGGAGATGCCGGCGGCGGCGATCAGACCGGCGCCTCTCAGAAGCGCGGACCCGATGATGATGTCGTCGATGCGGATTTCGAAGAGGTCAAAGACAAATAAAATCTTGAATTGAAAGGCGTTAAGGCCCGCGGGCGGATTTTTCGCCCGCGGGTTTTTTTTATTCGATCTGAAAGCTTTCCTCGCTGCCCGCGTATTTTTTGCGAAGCTTGGGTTTTTCGATTTTACCCGTAGCGTTTCGCGGAACCACGTCAAAAATGATCCGCCGGGGCCTTTTGTACCGGGGAAGATCCTCGCAGTACGCGTCAATCTCCTCCTTGCCGAGAGTCTGTCCCTGCTTGACCTGGATGATGGCGGTTGCAATCTCTCCCAGCCTCAGGCTGGGCAGACCGATGACGGCCACATCCTGAATCCTGGGATGGGCCTGAAGAAAGTTCTCTATCTCGACCGGATAGATATTTTCACCGCCCGTGATGATCACATCTTTTTTGCGGTCCACCAGCCAGATAAATCCATCCTCGTCCTTGCGGGCCACATCTCCGGTCAGCAGCCATCCGTCGATGAGGGTCTGAGCCGTGGCTTCCGGATTCCTGTAATAGCACTGCATCACGCCGGGGCCACGGACCATCAGTTCTCCCGGAGTACCGGGAGGAACGCTGTTCAGCTGAGCATCCACGATCCGAGCCTCCCAGTCAAAGCCCGGAACTCCGATGGCGCCGACCTTGTGTTCGTTTTCCATGCCCAGATGAACGCATCCAGGACCGGTGGTTTCGGTCAATCCGTAATTGGTATCGTACTGATGGCGAGGAAAAACACGCTTCCATTCCTTGATCAGACTCGGCGGCACGGGCTGGGCGCCGATGTGCATCAGTCGCCATCGGTCCAGGCGATAGCTGCTCAGTTTGATTTCCCCGCTTTCAATGGCGAACAGAATATCCAGCGCCCAGGGCACCAGCAGCCAAACCACGGAAATTCCTTCTTCAGAGACGGCCTCCAGAATTGAGCGCGGATCGATCCCTTTGAGAATCACGGCCCGGGCGCCGACGATCAGGTTGCCGAACCAGTGCATCTTGGCCCCGGTATGGTAAAGGGGCGGAATACACAAAAAATTGTCTTCATGGGTCTGCCGGTGATGGCAGTTTTCCACATAGGCGGCAAACTCCAGGTTCCGATGAGTTATCAGGACCGCCTTGGGGATGCCGGTCGTGCCCGAAGTAAAGTACAGGGCCGCCTCGTCGGTCAAACCGATTTTGACCTTCGGATCCGTTCCATCCTGTCCCTGAATCAATGCTTCATAATACGCGGCGTAATTCGGGCAAAGCAGCCGGGGGCCGGAAAAGACATAGTTGGACACAACGGGATCCAGATCGGGTTTGATGCTTTCAATACGCTCGATGAATTCCTCGCCGAAAATCAAAACCTTTGCTTCAGACACCATAGCGCAGTGCAGAATGGTTTCCGCGTCAAAACGAAAATTCAGAGGCACGGCCCATGCGCCGGTTCGCAGAATACCGAAATAAATCGGCAACCACTCAATGCAGTTGGTCATCAGCAGAATCACGCGATCGCCTTTTTTCACCCCCATGGTCATCAGGGCGTTGGCCATCTGATTGGACTGTCGATCAAAGGTCTTCCAGGTGATCTCTTTTCTCAAATTCCGGTTCGGGTCGCGTTCCACAAGCGCCGGTTCGTCCGGATACATTCGCGCGTTTCTTGCCAGCATTTCAGTAATCAGCATGAACCCTTCCTTTCATTGATCGATCCGAGGCATGTTCCCCGGCCATCAGAATCACATGACGAAAACAACTTGCCTGATGTTCTCCTGATAGTAAAACTTTGATAAAATTGCAAACGCTTCAGGGATTTGAATGCAAATTTTGTTGCGCAATCCGATCCGATAATGGATACTTAATATCCATATGGATTCAATTTCCGGATAGATAGTATCCGTTTCGGATATCCATGCGGAGATGGACGCCTGAATCCATTGGCATGGCATCTTATTTGCTCTGATGAACTCTATGCGCAAACAACCTTCGATCAATCGTTTCTGGGGCGTACCCCCATGGATATTTCTGGCCGCCGTGGGAATCCTGTTTCCCATTTTTGCCGTCATGACGTTTGAAAACATTCACCGCCAGAAAGAAAACGCATCCAGGCTGCTTCTGGAAAAGGGCGCTGCCCTGATCCGATCTTTCGAAGCCGGCGCCCGGACGGGCATGGGACGCCGCATTCTTCGCGGATTCACCCTGCAGAACCTCCTGAGCGAAACCGCCCTTCAGCCCGATATCGCCTACCTGATGGTGACCGATGCGCAGGGAACCATTCTGTCCCACAGCCAAATGGACCGGATCGGCCAGCGCCGGGAAACCGGCATGGATCTGGATGCAATCGCCGATTCCGACGAGGTGCGCGGAAGGATACAGAAATTGAGCGACGGCAAAACCATATTCGAGGTCTTCCGCAGATTCACACCCTCGAGGAGACCGGCTGCCGGACGATTCCGGAGTCTTCAGGATCCATCAGCCCTTCACTGGCACGAGCGCCAGAATCTGATCATCTTCGTCGGTCTGGACATGGGGCCCATCGAGGCGGCCAGGCGGGCCGACACCCTGCATACGCTGATCATGGGAAGCATTCTGCTGCTGATCGGCTTTGCCGGCATCTTTCTGCTGTTTCTTGCCCAGAGCTACCGGGCCACCCGGCAGCAGCTGTCCCGGGTCCAGACGTTTTCCGACACCATCGTCGAAAAAATGCCCGCCGGACTGCTGGCCATAGACGAGCAGGAGCGCATCGTTTCCCTGAATCCAGCGGCGGCCCGGATACTGAATCTCTCCTATGAAGCGGCTGCTGGAAAGCATGCCCGGGATCTGCTGCCCGAAGAACTTCGCGGGTTTATCACCGATTGCCGGACCGAGGTGGAAAAGGAGATCGAATGCTGCCCCGGGGATCGGCCGGTTCCCCTTCAGGTCAGCGTCTCGGCCCTTCGGGATGAAAACGAGCACCTCCTGGGGCATATCCTTCTGCTAAAGGATTTAAGCGAAATCAGAACCCTGCGCCGCCAGATCGCCCGGAACCAGCGCATGGCTACCGTCGGCAGCCTGGCCGCCGGCGTGGCCCATGAAATCCGAAATCCCTTGAGTTCCATCAAGGGATTTGCCACCTATTTCAGGGAGCGCTATCAGTCGGTGCCGGATGATCAGAAAATAGCCGACATCATGATTCAGGAAGTGGATCGCCTCAACCGGGTGGTCGGACAGCTGCTGGATTTTTCCCGGCCCCTGTCCCTGTCCCGGAAACCGGTCCATATTCGGAATCTGATCTCCGACTCCCTGGCCCTGGTGCGCCAGAAGGCCGAGGAAAAAAATATCGCCATGTCCATGGACGTTGTTCCCGAAAACATCACGGCCCGAATCGATCCGGACCAGATCCGTCAGGTTCTGCTGAATCTGTATCTCAATGCCCTGGAATCCATGGATTCCGGAAGCCGGCTTTCGGTTTCGGCAAAAAAGGATTCGAATATGCTGCAGATCCGGATTCAGGACACCGGATGCGGAATTCTGCCCGAGCATTTATCCCGGATATTTGATCCGTACTTTACGACCCGGTCATCCGGCGCCGGTCTGGGGCTGGCAATCGTCCACAATATTGTCGAAGCCCATGAGGGCCGGATCGAGGTCGAAAGCCGCCCCGGAGAAGGAACCGCCATCACCCTGCATCTGCCGGATTCGGAAGAGGAGACTGTCCGATGACCCAGAAAGCCGCCGTCCTGGTGGTCGATGACGACATCGCCCACCGGACCATGCTCAAGACCCTGCTGACCGGATGGGGATACGCCGTTTTTGAGGCCGACGACGGCTCGAACGCCATCGCGCTGGTCAAGGACCGGTTCTTTGACCTGATTCTGATGGATATCCGCATGCTGAAGGTCTCCGGGCTCGAAGCGCTCAAGTCGATCAAATCCTACAACCCGGCCATTCCCGTGCTGATCATGACCGCTTACTCTTCGGTGGAAACCGCTGTGGATGCCCTTAAAAACGGGGCTTATGATTATCTGACCAAGCCGCTCGATTTTGAAAAGCTTCGGCTGATTCTGGAGCGGGCCGTGGAACACGTCCGTCTCAGGGAAGAAAACCAGAGTCTCAAAGAAACCCTGGGCCGCCGGTTCGACCGCCAGAACATCATCGGAAACAGCGAACCCATGATCCGGCTTCTGGAAACCGTTGCCCAGGCTGCGCCCACCGAGGCCACGGTGCTGATCAGCGGAGAATCCGGCACCGGCAAGGAACTGATTGCCGGCGCAATCCACTTCAACAGCCGGCGCAAAGACGGTCCGTTTGTCAAGATCAACTGCGCGGCCATCACCGAGACCCTGCTGGAATCCGAACTGTTCGGCCATGAAAAGGGAGCTTTCACCGGCGCGGACCGGAGAAAGGAAGGACGCTTTGTGCAGGCCGATTCTGGAAGCCTGTTCATGGACGAGGTCAGTGAAATGTCTCAAACCATGCAGGCCAAGCTCCTGCGGGTGCTTCAGGAGCGCGAGATCACCCGCGTGGGCGGGGAGGCGGTGATTCGAATCGACGTCCGCCTGATCGCCGCCACCAACAAGAACCTGGTCGAACTGGTGCAAAAAGGCGATTTCCGGGAAGATCTCTTTTATCGGCTCAACGTGGTGCATATCAAGCTGCCGCCCCTCAGACGCCGCCGGGAAGACATTCCGCTTCTGGCCGGACATTTTCTAAAGCTCTTTTCCGAAAAAAACCGCAAGCCCATCAAGGGCTTCACCCCGCAGGCCATGGACCAGCTGATCAAACATCCCTGGCCGGGAAACGTCCGGGAACTGATGAACGCCGTTGAACGGGCCGTGGTCTTTGCGCGGTCCGAATATCTTGACGCTGCGGATCTTTCCATTATAGAAAGCCGGCAGGTGCCCGAACCTGCAAATTCAGCGGACGGCCAGGTGCCGCCCCTTGAAATGGTTGAAAAAGAGACGATCTTAAAGGCCCTGAAGGCTTCGGACGGAAACAAGAGCGAAACGGCCCGAAGACTGGGAATCACCCGCAGGACGCTTCACAAGAAGCTGAAAAAATACGGGGTGATGCCCTGACCGGAATGCTGAAAAGGAGGGAGCCATGAACACATCGATTCTGTATTGCGGTTCGTGCGGCGCCCGGAACCGGGTTCCCTGGAACAAAGCCGATGCCGGCGCCAAATGCGGCAAGTGCGCCGCCCGGCTGGACACCCGCGATCTTCTGACGCAGGGACCGATGGCCATCACCGACACAAGCTTTCAAAACCAGGTGCTCGGCGCTCCGCTTCCCGTGCTTCTGGACTGCTGGGCGCCCTGGTGCGGGGCCTGCCGAACGGTCGGACCTGTGATCGATGAACTGGCCGGCCTGTGGCGCGGCAAGATCCGGGTCGCCAAGCTCAATGTGGATCAAAACCCTCAAACCGCGGCCCGTTTTCAGATCAGGAGCATTCCCACGCTGCTGATCTTTGATCGGGGCCGTCTGGTCGAAACCTTGCTCGGAGCGCTGCCCAAAGACCAGATCGCCCGGAAAATGGCGCCCTATCTGTAAGATCGGAGATAAAGCATCATGAACATACACGCTGCCATTGAAACACTGGCCGGAATCATCGAAGAAATCTTTCACAGCGGACTGGAACTGGACGCCGATGTGCGTCATTTCATTCGATCCACCTTTTCCGACCTGAGCACCGTCGAACTGGCCGCCCTGCTGGCCGATCCGCAGAATGGCGACGCCGACACGCTGCGGGAGCTGATTTTTTTCCCGGATGAATCCATGCAGATCCAGATCGAGCCCGCACTTGAAGGAAGCGGCATCACGCCGGAACAGCAGGTAGCGCTGATCCGGCATCTCTGCCGAAATCAACCCGAAACCCGTCTGATTCTGCCAGAGGGCCAGCGTATCGTCCTGAGGCTTCCCGAATCGGCGGTCGAGCCTTTCATTCAGCGTCTTCACCTGACCCGGTCGCTTGCCCCGCAGCTCCGGCAGGCTGTTTCATCCTTTGCGGAAAAAGAATTTCGAAACCTTGTTCTGGTGAAACTTCGAAACGCGAGAACCCTGCACGCCGGAACCCAGGTCCGGCTTCTGACCGATTTTTTCAAAAAATTCCGTTCTCAGGGGCCGGACTTTATCGAATTGTTGTCCTTTCTGCTGGAATTTCTCGAACTCACCCGGCCCGACCAGGATATGTACGAAGCCCTGGTCAACCGAAAACGCGCGTATTTCCGAAATCTTCAAAAAGCGAGGTTTTTTGAGAAGCAGCTGCGGCGAAACAACATCGAAACCCTGATCATGCTGGGGGTTCGCCCGCCGAACGTGCATCCGGAACAGACCCGGCTCAAAATGGATCTGATCGACGACATCTGCCGGACGGTCTTCGGCCGGACCGAATATCTTGCGCCGATCCATGACAGCATCGACATGGGGGAGTTTGATGAAGACCAGGATGTCTCCGAGATGATCCGGCGGCTCTCCGACGGGCCGTTCAGCGGATTTTCCTGTTGACGCCCGGCAAAAATCGCTTGATTCGGCCGTCATGCAGGGCTATGAATTCGAATTTAAAAACGCCTTTAAAACAGAATCGGATGTGAATCATGAAAAAAATGCTAATCGGTATTTTAACCGCCCTGTCCTTGGCGGCATCGGCATTCGGCGCGGAACCGGACAGCCGGACCGCGGCACTGAATACCTTGATCTCAAAAATCGAACAGCGCTACACCCTGTCCGGATTTACCGCGAAGTTTGACCAGTATTCCACCATCAAATCCATGGACATCACGGACACGGCCGGGGGCATGCTGTATATCCGTCGGCCGGGAAAGATGCGGTGGGAATATGAAAAGCCCGAGCCCCAGATCATTATCTCCGACGGCATTCAGCTGTGGATTTACCGGCCCAGCGACAACCAGGTGATCATCGGCAAGGCCCCGGTCTTTTTCGGCGACGGCAAGGGCATCAGTTTTTTATCGGACATCAAAATTCTTCGGGAAAATTTTGTTGCCTCCCTCGAACCCGACGATGATCAGGGAAATTCCGTGATCAAGTTGATTCCCAAAAAGAAGAACCCGGATGTCGAGGTGATCCATATGGCCGTATCGAGGAATACGTCCGACATCATTTATGCCGTTACCCGCAATGCCTACGGCGATGAAACCCGGATCGAACTGAGCGGATTTGAGTTTTCCGATTCCCTGAATCCGGATCTTTTCACCTTTACGGTTCCCCCGGGAACGGATATTCTGGAGCTTGAACAGTAAATTTATTCCGCCCGATGCATCGTTCCAACGGCCAAAAGGAGTTCATCAAGATGAAAGACAAGATCAAACGACTGTTAAAAGAACGAAACGCCGTGCTGCTGGCCCACAACTACCAGCCTGCG
Organism: Desulfobacteraceae bacterium UBA2245; assembly: GCA_002347265.1. Classification (GTDB taxonomy): domain Bacteria; phylum Desulfobacterota; class Desulfobacteria; order Desulfobacterales; family UBA2245; genus UBA2245. The sequence continues at coordinate 29,546 of DDYB01000015.1, forward strand.
GAAATTCAGGATCTGGCCGATCTGTGCGGAGACTCCCTGGAACTGAGCATTCGGGCCGCAAAGACCGGCGCGGATGTGATCGTTTTCTGCGGCGTTCATTTCATGGCCGAAACCGCCTCGATTCTGTCCCCGGACAAAACCGTGCTCCTTCCCCGGATGAACGCCGGATGCCCGATGGCCGACATGGTCACCCCCGAGGCCTTGAAAGCCAGGCTTGAAACCCTCGGGCCCATGCCCGTGGTCACCTATGTGAATTCTCCGGCCTCGGTCAAGGCCCTTTCCACGATCTGCTGTACATCGTCCAATGCGGTGGCCGTCGTCAACAGCCTGAAGGAAGACGAGCTTCTCATGACGCCGGATCGCAACCTGGCCCAGTACACGGCCTCCAGAACCGGGAAAAAGATTCACCTCTGGGACGGCTTTTGTCCGATTCACAACAACCTGACCGTCGATCAGGTCCTGGCCGCAAAAAAAGCGCATCCCGACGCGGTCTTCATGGCCCATCCGGAATGCCGGCCCGAGGTGTTGAAGCTGGCCGACGTGATTCTGAGCACATCGGGCATGATCCGGCACGCCGCCGAATCCGATCGCCGGGTATTTATCGTGGGTACGGAGCTGGGCATGCTCTACCCCATTCAAAAGGCCAGCCCGGGAAAAACCTTTTATCCGGCCTCAGAAGCCATGGTATGTCAGGACATGAAAAGAATCAGCCTTGAGGACATCGTCCGCAGTCTGGAGACGATGCATGGGGAGGTGAGGGTTCCCGAAGAAATCCGGGTTCCGGCGCTCTCGGCGGTCCGCCGGATGATCGAACTGCCGCAGTAAAAAAATTACAAATTCAAGAGGGGTGCAGGACAACCCGCCCCGCACCCCCCCTTTTTCATTCAAGCGATGTTCTGCATCGCCTCATCGGCAATATCCGCGTTGGTGTACACCTTCTGAACGTCGTCGCAGTCTTCGAGGTTTTCCATCAGCCGTATCATCTGCTCGGCTTCCTTGCCCTGAAGTACGGTCGTGTTCTGAGGAAGCCGTGTGACCTCGGCCATCTCATAGGCGATGCCGGCCTTCTCGATGGCCTGCTTGACCGTCTCGAAATTCTCCGGCTCCGTGATGACCTCAAACTCATCCGCATCTTCCCGGACATCCTCGGCGCCGGCATCCAGAACGGTTTCCATCAGAAGATCCTCATCGACCTTCTTTCTGTCCAGGCTGATATAGCCCTTGAGATCAAACATCCAGGCCACGCATCCGTTGGAGCCCATGTTGCCGCCGCCCTTGTTCAGGATGTGGCGGATCTCCGCCACGGCCCGGTTCCGGTTGTCCGTCAGGCTCTCCACCAGAATCGCGGCCCCGCCCGGACCGTATCCCTCGTAAAGGACCTCCTCGTAGCTGACGCCTTCCAGCTCTCCGGTACCCTTTTTAATGGCCCGGTCGATGTTGTCCTTGGGCATGTTCTCGCTTTTTGCCGCCAGAACGGCGCTGCGAAGCCTCGGGTTTGCCCCGATATCTCCACCGCCCATTCGGGCCGCCACGGTGATTTCCTTGATCAGCTTGGTGAAAATCTTTCCCCGGCGGGCGTCCGCAGCGCCTTTCTTATGTTTGATCGTCGACCATTTATTATGTCCCGACATTGTCTGCCTCCTGTCTCTTGCTCATGGCGATGATGTATATCTCCTTGCTGGCCTTTCGGCAGCTTTGCGGTTTAAAGCTTTTAACCTTTTCAAACCGTTTCTTGGCCAATTGAATAAAGACGGTCAGATCCTCTCCCTGAAATATCTTGCACACGAAGTGCCCGCCCGGGCGCAACACCGCGTCGGTCAGTTCCAGGGCCGCCCTTGCCAGGTAAAAAGACCGGGCCGAGTCCGCATGCTTGTTCCCCATCGTGGAAGGCGCCATGTCGCTGAGCACCACGTCGTAATCCGCGCCGACCGTCTGGAGAAAGGTTTCGTCGACGGACGTCACATCGCCGGCGATCACCCGCACATGCCTGGGAAGCGCCTGGGTCACCGGTTTGATATCGATGCCCGTCACCTGCCCCCGGGTCAGCCGGGCCGCGTACATCAGCCAGGAACCAGGAGCGCACCCCAGATCCAGCACCCTGTCCGCCTGTCGAATCAGACGGAATTTATTCTGGATCTCCTCCAGCTTGTATACGGAGCGGGCCGGAAAATTCTCTTTTCTGGCCCGGCGGGTATAATGGTCCTCCCACTGGTTTGATTTCTGAATTGGACGTTTCATATACCGAAGTCAGGTTTCAAGTCAAGCAAGGCATTTGTTTATTTGAAAATATTGCCGATCAGAACAGAATTTCCATGGCCTCGGAAATGCTTTTAATTCCCAGAAGCTCGCAGTCGTTGATCCGGCTCATGCGCTTGAGGTTGGTATCCGGGACCAGACACCGGGTAAAGCCCATTTTGGCGATCTCGGCCACACGGATTTCCGCCCGGCTCACCGCCCGCACCTCGCCGGTCAGACCGACCTCTCCGAACACCACCGCCCCCTGGGCCACGGGCCGGTCCAGAAAGCTTGAGGCCACAGCCGCAATCACGCCCATGTCCACGGCCGGTTCGTCGACCCTGACGCCGCCGACCACGTTCATGAAGATGTCATGGCCCAGCAGCTGCATGCCGAGTTTTTTTTCCATCACCGCCACCAGCAGCGCCACCCGGTTGGGATCGAGCCCCAGAATGGTCCTTCGGGCCGTGCCGAACGCCGAACTTGAGGCCAGGGCCTGAAGCTCAATCAGAATAGGGCGGGTTCCTTCCATGCTGGCCGTGACCACCGAACCGGGCGCATCCCCGGGCCGGCCGGAGAGAAAAATCGCCGAGGGATTCCGGATCTCGGTCAGCCCGACATCCTTCATCTCAAAAACCCCGATCTCGTTGGTCGAGCCGAACCGGTTCTTGACGGCCCGCAGAATCCGGAACACATGGTTGCGGTCCCCTTCGAAGTAAAGCACCGTATCGACCATGTGTTCAAGAAGCCTCGGGCCGGCAATGGCGCCGTCCTTGGTCACATGCCCGACGAGAAGCACACACATGCCGGTCTTCTTGGCCGCCAGCATCAGGCGCAGGGTCGATTCGCGCACCTGGCTCACGCTTCCCGGCGCCGAGGCGATCTCCGGGCTGTAGAGCGTCTGAATCGAATCGACCACCAGCACATCCGGATGCAGGCGCTCGGCCATGGCAAGAATGGCGTCCACCTCGATTTCCGAAACCACCAGAAGATCGGCGGCCCCCGCCGACAGCCGCTGGCTTCTCATGCAAAGCTGGCGCACGGATTCTTCGCCGGAAACATACAGTGCCGTGCGTCCAGCCCGGGACAGTCCGAACAGAGCCTGAAGCATGAGGGTGGACTTTCCGATGCCGGGGTCCCCCCCGATCAGCACCAGAGTGCCCGGAACCAGACCGCCTCCCAGCACCCGGTCAAATTCGATGATTCCCGTCTCAAGGCGCAACTCATCGCCAAGCGCCACCGAGTCGATGGGGACCGGCTGGGCCGCGTTGCCCCGAAACCGGCCGCCCTGCGCCGAATGGACGGCCGTCTCTTCGACCATGCTCTGCCACTGGCCGCAGTCCGGGCATTTGCCCATCCACTTCGGCGACTGATACCCGCAGGCCTGACAACTGAACAGGGTTTTCGCATTTTTAGCCATGAAGCCGGTTGATCTCCCTTCCCCCGATTTGATTTTTCAGTCTATACCATGACATTGGCGCCTCTTCAAGACAAGGGCTTTCAAACGCACTGTTTTCCGGATCATTCGACGCTTCGGTCTGAAGGCGACCACCTTTCCATTTCTGAAATCGACTGCCGCCCGGAATACACGATCAGGGCGCACGGGCCTCGGGAGAAACCAGGGCCGGCACGGCCCAACCCTGCCTGAATGCCCCTGAAAAGGTTCTGGATTTTGAAGGCTTTCCTGTGCTATGTCAACACTTGGATCATGGATTCCAGGGCCGGCGGCCGGAAGCGGCCCTGAAAAAAATACGGGAGAAACGCATCGTGGTGAGGCCGAGCGCCGGCAACTCAATTCTGCAGGCAAACACACGGTGCGGCAAACATTGAATTAAGATGATTATGGAAACACTCCTCAAATACCTTCTGATCCTCTGGATGATGGCCCCGCACCCGATCGGCGCGGTCCAGACAGAAAGGCCCGATGCGCATTTCAAATCCCTGGAAGTACGGCTGGTCAAAGACGGATTTGACCGCGGCTTTATTCAGGAAATCTTCAAGAATCAGGATGTTTCCCTGGAAGTGCGCGGCATATCTCTTTTTTTCATGCATCAGGAATCGACCCTCAACTACGACCAGTTCACGGAAAGCAGCATACTCAATAAAGCCCGCACCTACATGCAGACCTATCGCGATCCGCTGGCGGCCGCGGAAAAAAACTACGGCGTCCCGCCGCAGGTCGTCACCGCCATCCTTCTGGTGGAAACCCGGCTGGGTGCATATACCGGCAACCGGCTGGTGCTCAACTCGCTTTCCACCATGGCGGCCATGTCCGATGGCGGGGTTCGGGACATCATCTGGCAGTCCATCCCCGAGAACCGTCGACTGACCCGGGAACAGTTCGAAAAAAAGGCGGATCAAAGGACCCGATGGGCCTATGATCAGCTCAAAGCCTTCCTGAGTTACAGCCAGCGCGAGGCCATCGATCCGGTCAATATACGCGGTTCTTATGCCGGCGCCCTGGGCGTGGCCCAGTTCATCCCCACCAGCATCCTGGCCTATGCCAGGGACGGGAACAGCGACGGCCGGGTGGACCTGTTTGATCACGCCGACGCCATCGCGAGCATCGCCAACTTCCTCAAGCACTACGGATGGCGCGAGAATATCGGGCGCGAGGACGCCTACAAGGTCATTTTCAACTACAACCGCAGCAGCTATTACGTGAACACCGTACTTGAAATCGCAAAAAAACTGGAAGGAACATCTTGAGCACGACCGTCATCATCATATCCATCGGCATCATCTTTTATCTGATCGCCTGCCTGGCCATACTCGACATTGCGCGAAAAGACTTCGGCTCAACCGGCAAAAAGGCCTTGTGGGGCTTAACCGCGGCGCTGATTCCCTTTATCGGCTGCGTTGTCTATTTTGCCGTGGGCGCCCGGCAGGGAAGAAAAAAAACATCTCCGAATACGGATGTGGAAAGTATTTGACAAAACCACGGGGTTTTAATAAGAGTTCTGACTGACTTTTTCAATTGGGTCCCATCGTCTAGTGGCCTAGGACGCTGGCCTCTCACGCCGGAAACCCGGGTTCGAAACCCGGTGGGACCACCACCCGATCGAAAAGGGATGCGGTGTTTAAAAACCGCATCCCTTATTTTTTTTTTTTTTTGCATTCCCGGGAAGTTACATCTCGCAGCGCACAAAGGCGACGCGACGCAGAAAGGTTTCCAGACAGAGCAGGCAGTAAAGGGTCAGGGCGGATTTATAGACGACCGGCGCAACCGCTTTGGGGAATATCGTCAGCAGAAGGGCCCAGACCATCAGATAGACGGTTCTCGTTCTTCGCGCCATCAGGCCCACCGGGCACGAACAGCTCAGGGACTCGGCCCGGGTCTTGACATAGCTGACCATGAAGGTGAGCAGAACGGCCAGGCAGATTCCCGCCAGAACCCAGGGCGCGGTCTGATGCTTCCAGGCCCAGATCAGGAATCCGGAAAGATAGAAAAAGTCCGACACTCGATCCAGGGTCGCATCCAGAAAGGTTCCGAAATCGCCGTCCCTGCCCGGGATTGCGGTCATCAAGCCATCGAGCGCGCCGGCTGCCTCCGAAAGAACCATCAGCAGAAGCCCCATGCCCGGATGAATGTAAAACGCCGCAGGCACGGCAGCGGCCGCCGCCATCCTCGGCAGGGTCGTACGGGACGTCTTGCAGTGCCAGCGGATCCAGGGCAGAACCCGGGTCTCCAGGGTCTCGTTAAACATGGACGTCAGGGATGTGTTTCTCAGCACCATAATATCCGTTTCCAAAAAAGGGTTCAGGCTGAAGGCATTCCGACCGTCTTCGGCCTGAAAGCATTTGTTTTTTTACTTTATTTTTCTTCGACCGGTTTTGTCAAGCGCAATGAGCCTCCCAAAATCCGCGATTGTTTTTGAGCGGGATGCTTTTTCGAGCTGTATTGGCTTAAAAATCGACGCGTCTAAAAACCATCCCCGCTGCAACTGCCTGTTGATTGATTTACTTAACGCTGTCTGCGTATTTCACAGGCGGTCTGGGTTCTTCGAACAGGAAACAGGGATCCATAGTCGAAACAAAGGGGCGGGAAGATCTGAATGTGCCGCTGAAAATGGCGCGGCCTGGGCAATGGTGCGCAGACATCAACCGGGTGCAGGCGGACGCCCGGTACGACTTTATCTGCGTGGACGAAGAAAGCTTTGAAAAATTCAAGCCCGGCTCATTCGGGCAACTGCTGGAAGGTTTCAAGGAATACAAGATCAACCCAACCGAGCGATAAGGCTCTGAAAGGGCGGACCGCACGGTTCCGGCCGGCAATCGTTCTGTTTTCATGCTCCGTTTTGGCTGCAACGGACATGGGGTAGAACGTCAATTCGGGGTTATTGTTCGCAGCCAACTTCCTGAGCGCTAATCATTTTCTAACAATCCGCTGATCTGATTCAAACAAAATGATAGAATTGTAATTAAAATTGATGCGTTAAATCAGAAAGACGGAACATGAAACGAAGCATTCTTTTTCTCTGCACGCAAAACGCCTGTCGATCCCAGATGGCGGAAGGCTTTCTGCGACACTTGGCGGATTCGGACTGTGAAGCCTTCAGCGCGGGCGTTTCGCCCTCGTCGCTGGACCCTCGTGCGGTTGCGGTCATGCGGGAGATCGGCATCGATATCTCCGGCCAGTTTTCAAAATCCGTCGAGTTGTTTTCCGCAAAACCTTTTGACGCGGTCGTTACGGTATGCGACCATGCAAAGGAAAGCTGTCCGGTATTTCCGGGCGCTCGCATGCTTCACTGGGGATTTCCGGATCCTGCCAAAGCCAGGGGAACCGAAGAACAGATTCTGGCCGAATTCAGACGGATTCGGAATCTGATCCGCGACAGGATTCGCAAGGCGCTCGATCAGCGGGAAATATAGGCAATCGCTATGGCCAAGGAAAAGATTCTGGTCGTCGATGACGAAGAAGACATTGTGGAACTGGTGCGCTATAATCTTTCCCGTGAGGGTTACCAGACCCTGAGCGCGGAGACCGGAGAAAAGGCCCTTCGCCTGGCCCGGACCGAAAAACCCGACCTGGTCGTCCTGGATCTCATGCTGCCGGGAATGGACGGGCTGGAAGTGACCCGGGCCATGAAAGGCGATGCCGAACTGCGGCGCATTCCCATTGTCATGCTCACGGCCAAGGGTGAGGAGCCGGATATTGTAGCCGGCCTGGAGCTGGGCGCGGATGATTACATCGTCAAGCCTTTCAGCACAAGGGTTCTGGTGGCCAGAGTGCGCGCCGCCCTTCGCCGCCGGCGCACGGAACCGGTCGATGAAAACCGGAAAATTGAAATCGAGGGCATTGTGATCGATCCGGGAAAACGCACGGTGACGGTCGAAGACAATCCCGCGGATCTGACCTTTACCGAATTTCAGATCCTTCAGCAGCTGGCAAGGCGTCCGGGCTGGGTCTTCACCCGTTCTCAAATCGTCGAAGCCGTCCGGGGCGATGATTATCCGGTCACCGACCGGGCCGTGGATGTTCAGATCGTCGGATTGAGAAAAAAACTCGGCGCCTGCGGCAACCTGATTGAAACCGTGCGCGGCGTGGGCTATCGATTCCGGGAAACCCCATGAAAACAAAACCGCTGATCCGGCAAATTTATCCGCCGTATCTGGTCATCACGCTGCTGTGCATGATCGCTGTCGGCGTGTATGCGGCAAATACCCTTCGGCATTTCTTCATCGAACAGACCCGCAGCGATCTGATCGAGCGGGCCAATCTTCTGGTCCATCAGATTCGGCCGCTGCTTTCCTCGCCCCACAACGGCGGCATCGATCTGCTGAGCCGGGAAATCGGAAACCGGGCCGATACCCGAATCACTGTCATTCTATCCAACGGGGACGTTCTGGGAGATTCCGAAGCCGACCCGCATTCTATGGAAAAACATCTGGACCGGCCGGAAGTCGCCGAGGCCTTTTCCGGCAAAATCGGATCGATCGTTCGATACAGCTGGACTCTGAAACAGGACATGATTTTCGTGGCGATTCCCCTGGAGCGCAACGGACGCATCGATGCCGTTCTGCGCACGGCCGCGCCCCTAACGGATCTCGAAAAAAAGCTGAAACACATCTACGGCCAGATTTTTTCAGGCGGTCTGGCGATTGCAACGATCGCCGTTATTCTCAGCATTCTGATCGCCCGGAAAATCAGCCGTCCGATTGAAGAAATCCGGCAGGGGGCCGAGCAGTTCGCCCGGGGAAATCTGAGGCATCGGCTTCCGAAAACCGGTTTTGACGAAATCGCCGGTCTTTCGGAAACGATCAACGGAATGGCCGGCGAGCTGGAAAAACGGATTCAGACCATCAGCCGTCAGCGCAACGAACTTGAGGCGGTTCTGTCCAGCATGGTGGAAGCCGTAATCGCCATCGATTCCAATGAACGGGTGATCAGCATGAACGCGGCGGCCCGGAAGATGTTCGCGCCGACCGATGCCCGTTTTGAGGGAAGAATCATACAGGAACTGATTCGAAACGTCCAACTGCATGAATTTGTTCGAAAGGCCCTGGCCACCCGGGAAAACATCGAAGCCGACATTCTTCTGAATCCCGGTTCGGAAACCATCGTTCATGCCCGCAGCACGATGCTTCGGGGCGCGGGCGAATTGTACGCCGGCATTCTGATCGTGATGAACGACGTCACGCAGATTCGAAAACTCGAAAACATGCGGCGGGACTTTGCGGCCAATGTCTCCCACGAGCTGAAAACGCCGCTGACGGCCATCAAGGGATTTGTGGAAACGCTGGAGCAGCAGAAGGAAACGGACAATCCGGAGCAGACCGAACGTTTTCTTCAGATCATCGTCCGGCACGTGGACCGGCTCAACCGCCTGATCGACGACCTGATGTCGCTTTCCAGAATCGAACAGGAAAAACAGCTTCACTCGAAGTCCGTCCGGCTGAAAGCCGTCCTGGAGCAGGCCGTTCAGATCTGCAGTGCCAGAGCACGGGAAAAGGATGTACAAATCCATCTGGACTGCCCGGACGACCTGGAAGCCGAGGTGGATTCGAACCTGATCGAGCAGGCTGTGGTCAACCTGCTGGACAACGCCGTCACCTACAGCGATAACGGAAGCGAAATCCGCATCGAGGCGGTTTCGGACGATACGAATGTTATTCTTCGATGCAAAGACCGCGGCATCGGCATTGAAAAAAAGCACCTTTCCCGAATTTTTGAAAGATTCTACCGCGTGGAAAAAGCGAGAAGCCGGAAAATGGGCGGAACCGGACTGGGACTTGCCATCGTCAAACACATCGCCAGGGCCCACGGAGGCCGGGTGACAGTGGAAAGCGCCCCGGGACAGGGAAGCACCTTTTCAATTTATCTGCCCAGGCGAATTTAAATTTCATAACCGTTTTCTAGTCGATTCTTAATCATTCTTTTATATTTCGGGTCCATATAAAATCCAAAAGCGCTGAGCCGTCGGGTTTCCGCCTGACGGCGATTTCCGGAAAAATCGGCAAGCATAACTTTAACGGAATCTTAATGCGATTCTAACATTCAAATCGCATAAAATGCTCAACGCAAAGGAGAAATGATGAAAAAAACTTTCGCAATATTATTGACTGTTGCATGGCTTTTTCCGGCCGGATCGGTATGGGCCGGAAACCTCGTCATTAAGGGCTCCACCACGGTTCTGCCGATCGCTCAGAAAATCGTCGAAGCCTATATGAAGGATAATCCGGACGTTAAAATCTCCCTGTCCGGAGGGGGCTCCGGAGACGGCATCAAGGCCATCATCGACGGAACCACCGACATCGCCAACAGTTCCCGGTTCATCAAGGACAAGGAAGTCGCCCTGGCCGTGGAAAAAGGCGCCTACCCCGTTCCATTTGCCGTGGCCTACGACTGCATCGTCCCGGTGGTGCATTCAAGCAATACGGTACAGAACTTGACCCTGACGCAGCTGAAAGACATCTACATGGGCAAAATCAGAAACTGGAAGGATCTGGGCGGACCGAGCTGGCCGATCGTCGTCATTTCCCGCGACACCTCGTCAGGCACCTATGAGGTCTGGGAAAGCCTGGTCATGAAAAAGGAACGGGTGTTTCCCGCAGCCCTGCTTCAGGCCTCCAGCGGCGCCATCGTGCAGGCGGTTTCCAAGAACAAAAACGCCGTCGGCTATATCGGCATCGGTTATCTGGACGCCAGCATCAAGGCGGTTGCGGTAAACGGGATTGAAGGAAGCGCCAAGACCACCCTGGACGGAACCTTTCCCATCAGCCGGCCTCTTTTCATGTTCACCCGCGGATGGCCGGAGAAAGACGCCTCCTCTTTCATCAACTACGTTTTAAATCCCGAAAAGGGACAGCTCCTGGTCAAGGAAGCGGGCTTTGTGCCGTTGTACTAGTCGTTCAACCACGCGGCGTTTCACGCGCCTGCCGGAACCCGATCGCCGGCAGGCGCCGCCTCGCATGGAGGGAACATGAATAATAATTTTCGCAAGATTCAGGACCGGATTCTGAAGCATTTCTTCTTTTTCACGGCCCTGACTTCCACGGCCGTCCTGTTCGTGATCGCCTTCTTTCTGTTCAAAGAAGGCATTCCAATATTTGAAAAGGTTTCGATTCAGGACTTTATTCTGGGCAAGTACTGGTACCCGACCTCCGAACCGCCGGATTTCGGAATTCTTGCGCTGATCGTCGCGTCCCTCAGCGTCACGCTGCTCTCGGCGGCCATAGCCATTCCGCTGGGCGTGATGACCGCCATTTATCTGGCGGAAATCGCCTCTTACCGCCTTCGGGAGATCGTCAAGCCCGTCGTGGAGCTTCTGGCGGCTCTTCCCTCGGTGGTAATCGGTTTTTTCGGCATGGTCGTTGTCGCTCCCTTTCTTCAGAATGCGTTTAATCTGGCCACGGGCCTGAATCTTTTTAACGCGGCCCTGATGCTGGCCTTCATGTCCATACCCACGATCTGCAGCATTTCGGAGGATGCGATCTACAGCGTGCCCCACAGTCTGAGGGAAGCATCTCTGGCCCTGGGCGCCACGCACCTGGAAACCATCATCCGTGTCATTCTTCCGGCGTCGATTTCCGGAATCAGCACCGCCGTGATTCTCGGCATGTCCCGCGCCATCGGCGAAACCATGGTGGTGCTGATGGTGGCCGGAGGCGCGGCCATGATTCCACTTTCGATATTTGATCCCGTACGGCCCCTGCCGGCAAGCATCGCCGCCGAAATGGCCGAGGCGCCCTTTCGCGGAGACCACTATTTCGCCTTGTTTGCCACGGGCATCGTTCTGTTTCTCTTTACCCTGCTTTTCAATCTGATCGCCGATCATGTGGCCCACAAATACAAACAGGTCGGCGAGGCAAGCCTGTAAAGGCGAAAGGGAGAAACCCATGCTGCGATCAATAGACCCGGCAACGATCGAAAATTCGCAAACGGCCTTCGATTCGACGCCCGCGCCCCGATTCTATCTTCAGCGCCGCCGCAGGATCATGGAAAAAATCGTATTTTCCGCCTTTCGAACGGCGGCCGTTGTCAATGCGCTGGCCCTGGCGATTGTGGTGTATTTTATGGCGGCCAACGGATGGAAAGCGATCAGCTGGACATTTCTGACCCAGCCTCCCACGAATTCCATGACCCAGGGCGGCATTCTGCCCTGCATCGTCGGCACCCTGTGCCTGAGCCTGGGGGCGATGATCCTGGCCTTTCCCATCGGAATCGCCTCGGCGATCTACATGAGCGAATATGCCCGGCCCGGCCGCCTGCTTCGCATCATACGGCTGGGCATCAACAACCTGGCCGGAGTGCCGTCGGTGGTCTTCGGCCTGTTCGGGCTGGGTTTTTTCGTCGTCTACCTGAGGTTCGGCGTCAGCATTCTTTCCGGGGCCCTGACTCTGGGCGCAATGACCCTTCCGGTGATTATCTCGGCAACCGAAGAGTCTCTGCGGTCGGTTCCCGACACATACCGGGAAGCCTCTCTGGCGCTGGGCGCCAACAAGCTTCAGACCATCTGCCGGGTGGTGCTCCCGTCGGCCATGCCCGGCATTCTGACCAGCGCGATTCTGGGATTGAGCCGGACCGCCGGCGAGACCGCACCCATCATGTTCACGGCCGCTGTTTTCTATGTGCCCCAGCTGCCATCCTCAATATTTGACGAAATCATGGCATTGCCCTATCATATTTACGTGCTGGCCACCGCCGGAACCGAGATCGAAGCCACCCGCCATCTGCAGTACGGAACCGCCCTGGTGCTGGTCGCTCTGGTGCTGGGCCTGAATCTTTCGGCCATCTTGTACCGGTCCCGAGTCCGGAAACGTCTGCGGTGATCCTTGCCTCGGCGGCGAAAGCGGAAAACTTAAAAAAAGGTCCCTTATGAACGAAGCGGTTAAAATATCGACACAGCACCTGAGCTTTTATTATGGAGACTTTCTGGCCCTGAACGATATCTGCCTGGAGATTCGAGAAAACCAGGTCACCGCGCTCATCGGCCCGTCCGGATGCGGGAAAAGCACCTATCTGAGGTGCCTGAACCGGATGAACGACCTGATCGCCCGCACCCGGACCGAGGGAACCATACTTCTGGACGGCAAAAACATTCTCGATCCGAATCAGGATGTTGTATCGCTGAGAAGCCGCGTGGGCATGGTGTTTCAGAAGCCAAACCCATTTCCCAAGAGCATTTTCGAGAATGTCGCCTACGGGCTTCGCGTCAACGGCATTCGGGACAGGGCCTATATCGCCGACAGGGTCGAGGGGAGTCTCAAACAGGCCGCCTTGTGGAATGAGGTCAAGGATCGAATATCGGAATCGGCTCTGGGCCTTTCCGGGGGCCAGCAGCAGCGGCTGTGCATCGCCCGCGCGCTGGCGGTTTCACCGGAGGTGCTGCTGATGGACGAACCGGCCTCGGCCCTGGATCCGATTTCAACCCAGAAAATCGAAGAGCTGATTCACGAGCTGAAAACCCGCTACACGATCATCATCGTCACGCACAACATGCAGCAGGCTGCCCGGGTTTCGGACATCACCGCATTTTTTTATGTGGGAAAACTCATCGAAGTCGGTGAAACCGACACCATTTTCACCCGTCCCGGCATCAAACAAACCGAAGACTACATCACCGGACGATTCGGATAAAGAGAGGTTATTTTCATGCCCAAACGTTTTCACAGAGAGCTAGAAAAAATCAAAAAACGGATCCTTTCCCTCGGCGCCCTTGTCGAAGACCGGGTCCACAAGGTAATCAGCGCCATTGAAACCCGGGATATAGGCATCGTTCGATGGGTTGTCGAATCGGACCCGGAAATCGACGCAATTGAGGTGGAAATCGAAGAAGAGTGCCTGAAAATCATGGCCCTGCACCAGCCGGTTGCCGTGGACCTGAGGTTTCTGATCGCCGTGATCAAGATCAACAACGACCTGGAACGCATTGCCGACGAAGCCGTCAACATCGCCGAACGCCTGACGATCGTGCTGCGGCATCCCAGGCAGGAATTTACCTTCGACTACTCCATGATGGCCGGCAAGGCGGAGAATTTGCTGAAAATGAGTCTGGATTCGCTCGTCAATCTGGATCTGAATCTGGCCAGGGAGGTGATCAGCCTGGATGATGAAATCGATCAGCTGGATCATCGCGCCTATGATGAAATCAAGGAGGCCATGCAAAAAAATCCGGCTTATATGGGCTACTGGATCAATCTGTTCTCTGTTTCCCGGCACATCGAACGCATCGCGGATCATGCCGTCAACATCGCCGAGGAGGTCATCTACCTGATCGAAGGCGAGATCGTTCGGCACGGTTTTTGTAAGGTACCGTAACCGCTGCAGAAAGTTGTTTAAAAACCGCGAAGATCAAACAGATCGAAGCATGCTTCTCAACACAAGGGGCAGAATGCCCTGGTTTTCAAAACAGGCCTTATCCACCTCGGTATCCAGGCGGGACAGGGCCTGAAATATTTTGACCGACCCCTCGGATGACACGGCCCGGACGGTGACCTTCTGACGCGGTTTCATGCCTTCGATTCCCTCGATGAAAAACGTCTCGGTTCCGTCCAGCCCGAGTTTCTCGGCGCTTTGACCTTTCTCAAAAACCAGGGGCAGGACCCCCATGCCAACGAGGTTGCTGCGGTGAATCCGCTCAAAGGAAACGGCGATCACCGCCCTGACTCCCAGCAGGGCGGTTCCCTTGGCCGCCCAGTCCCGGGAAGATCCGGTTCCGTATTCCTTTCCGGCCAGAATCACCAGGGGCGTGCCCTGCCGCTGATACTGCACGGCGGCATCATAGATGAACATCTCCGTGTTTTCCGGACACTTCTGCGTAAAACCGCCCTCGCCCGCGCAGAGGCGGTTGCGGACGCGGATGTTGGCAAGGGTTCCGCGAACCATCACCTCGTGGTTGCCTCTTCGTGACCCGTAGGAATTGAAATCCGCCGGCATCACCTTGTTTTCCATCAAATACCGGCCCGCCGGATAGGCCTCGGGAATGGCGCCGGCCGGAGATATGTGATCGGTGGTCACCGAATCGCCCAGAATGGCCAGGGCCCTTGCATTCCGGATATCCTGCACTCTGGATGGTTTCATGGAAAAGTTTTCGAAATACGGGGGCTTGCGGATATAGGTGGATTGCGGATTCCAGGGATAGGTTTCGGATTCGATTTTCGGCAAATTCCGCCACAGCGCATCCCCGTCAAAGACATGGGCGTATTCTTCTGCAAAAAACTCGGACCGGACCGCCTTTTCGACTGCCGCGCCGATCTCTTTCGAGGACGGCTGAATGTCTTTCAGATACACGGGACGATTCCGGTCATCATAGCCGATCGGGTCCCGGGTCAGGTCCATATCGATTCTTCCGGCCAGGGCAAAAGCCACCACCAGCATGGGCGATGCCAGAAAGTTTCCCCGAACGCTCTGGTGCACCCGGGCCTCGAAGTTCCGGTTGCCCGAGAGCACGGAGACAACGTCGAGACGGTGCGCCTCGATCGCCTTCTGAACTTCTGGATGAAGCGGACCGCTGTTGCCGATGCAGGTCATACACCCGAAGCCGGCCGTATGAAACCCCAGGGCCTGAAGGCTGGATATCAGGCCGGCGGCTTCCAGATACCGGATCACCACGCGTGATCCGGGGCAGAGCGTGGTCTTGACGAAGGGCGGCACCCTGAGCCCTCTGTCCACGGCCTTTTTCGCCAGAAGCCCCGCGCCGATCATCGCCGCCGGATTGGAGGTATGGGTGCAGGAGGTGATCGAGGCCAGAACGATGCTGCCCGCTCCCAGGACAGCGCTGCGGCCGTCGATCATGACCGGAAAGGTCGCGGTTTGAGAAAATGAAGCGTGTTTCCGGTGAATCGTTTCTTTCAGATCGCGCAGGGCAATGCGGTCCTGAGGGCGGCTGGGGCCTGCCACCGATGGAACGACGGTTGAAAGATCGAGCTCCAGAACCTCCCGGTACTCAGGGCGTTCATTCCCGGTGTAAAAAAGGCCGGCGGTCCGGGCGTAAATTTCCGTCAGCCGTGCCTGATCTCTTCGGCCGGTCAGAATCAGATAATCGATGGTTTTTTCATCCACCGGAAAGAATCCCATGGTGGCGCCGTATTCCGGCGCCATATTGGCGACCGTGGCCCGGTCCGGCACGCTCAGGGCCTTCATGCCCGGTCCGTAATATTCCACGAATTTTTCAACCACGCCGTGATGCCGCAGCAGCTGCGTGAGGGTCAGCGCCAGATCCGCTGCAGTAACGCCGAAGTTCAGCGCTCCGGTCAGCCGCACGCCCACCACCCCGGGAATGGCGATCATCAGCGGCTGGCCGAGCATGACGGCTTCGGCCTCGATGCCGCCCACCCCCCAGCCCATCACGCCGATGCCGTTGATCATCGTGGTGTGTGAGTCGGTTCCGACGACCGTATCCGGATATGCCAGAAGCCCCGCGGAGCTGTCCGCAGCCATGACCCCTGTTGCCAGGTATTCCAGGTTCACCTGATGACAGATGCCCGAACCGGGAGGAATCACCTGAAAATTCTTGAAGTGACGCTGGGCCCACTTCAGAAGGGTGTAGCGTTCGGCATTGCGGTCATATTCCCTGTTAACGTTCTGCGCCAGAGCCTGGGCCGTTCCGTAGCAGTCCGCCTGAACCGAGTGGTCCACCACCAGCTGGACGGGAACCATCGGGTTGATCCGGCCGGGATCATGCCCCATTTCCCGGACCGCGTCGCGCATGGCGGCCAGATCCACCACGGCGGGAACGCCGGTAAAATCCTGCATCAGGACCCGGCCGGGGTAAAAGGGAAATTCCATCGGCGGTTCATCGGAGTCTTTCCATCCTGCGACACGGATCAGATCCGCCTCGCTCAGCCCGGAAACCCCCATATGGCGCATCATGTTTTCAAGCAGAATGCGAATGCAGAACGGCAGCCGGTGAATGTCGATGCCGGATTCCGCCAGCCGATTCGGATCGAAAACAAGATATTCCCTGTCCTGAACCTTTATCCGCCCTGTATAATCGTGTCGAATCTTCATCAGCGCTTCCTTGAAAACATGGGGTGAATATAAAATGATAATTGCTGTTATACCGGCTCATCCGCCCGGAACGAGCCTCATGGCCGCCTTATGGCGGCATCTCGAAAAATTTCCGCGGCGGATTCACATGAAACTGGCTGTTCGGCATCCCTGAACGCGCAGGCTGCCGCGCCGAGCAGGGCTGCCTGGTCGTTTAAAATCGCATAAACCGGAATCGCCTCAAGGTAATTTTTAAACCGGCCCTTTGCGAAGAAAGCTTCCATGAAAAGCCCCTGCTGCAGGGCGGGCAGAATTCGCGGGACAATGCCGCCCCCGAGATAAATTCCGCCGGTCGCACCGGCCATCAGGGCCAGGTTGCCCGCGGCAGAGCCGAATATCGACACAAAGGCGTTCAGCGCCCTGACGCAGGGTTCATGACGTTCTTCCAGTGCCGCACACGAAATTACCCCGGCCGGATCGTTTTCCAGAAGGGCCTGGACCAGCCAGGGGGGCTCTGAAATCGCCCGTAAATTTTTAAGCCAGGCGTAGATATTGACCAGTCCGGCGCCGGACAGCACACGTTCCAGGCTCACATGGCCGTGCCGGCTTCGAAGGTATCGCCACAGATCTACCTGCTCCTCATTCGCGGGGGCAAAATCCGCATGCCCCCCTTCCGTACTCACAGGAATCCATCGATCCCGGTCCGGAACCAGAATGGCCTGTCCCAGGCCGGTTCCCGGAGCAATCACGCCCATCGTCGAACGGACCTGAATGGATGCGGAATTCAAACCGCGGCGTTCATCGTCTTGAAGCAGCGGTACGGCCAGGGCGGTTGCTTCAAGGTCATTGATCAGGCATACACTCTTCCAGCCGAACCGTTGCCGGATGCGCGCCGCCGAAACCTCCCAGGACAGATGGGTGGGCCTGCACGCTCCGTTGCGAACCGGTCCGGCAATTCCGAAGCAGGCCCGCTGACCTGAAAACCGGTGACGTTCAATAAAATCCGCCAGAATCTCCTCGATCCCCTCCGCCTCCCTCGAGGCATAGGTTTGGATCGCCAGAGGCTCCGGCCGGTCTTCTCCCCGGCGGAACCATCCGATTCGTGCCTTTGTACCACCGATATCACCGGCCAGCACAGCAGTATTGTCTGCGCATGTTTCATCCATGGGTGATCAATCCTTTTATCGCGCCGATGGGCCGATCCATCAGCCGCAGGACTTTTGCCGCAATCGCATTCTTCGCGCAAAGGCATTGTAACACGGGGCAGGAAAAAAGCAAAAGACCGATGGCCGCAGCAGACATCGATCTTTTGCCCGGATATTTCATGAGTCCCCGAAATCAATCTGTTTCCAGCTCAATCCGTTGCCTTGAAAAACAGGCTCTGAAACGGATATGAGCCGCCCCTGGCGCAGTAAACCTGATCATAAATCGTATCAGGATCTCCGGGCATATTGGCCGCCGCAAACCGCGGGTGCAGCAGACAGGCTCGATTCATATCAAATCCAGCATGCGGCGTTCAGGGCGGATCGGCATTTTTCCGAGAGCGTCCATAAATTTCCGGTCAATCTGAAGCGCAACCAGCCAGGGGCATTGAGCGACGTTGATTCCGGAATCATCGAGCGGCCTCTGACCTCCAACACCTTCGCCGGTACGGGAGAATGCGACTAGAGTTTAAATTTTTCCGCCAGATATTCCATATAGCGGGATTTCACCTGGTTGCCGGCCATGATCTTCTTGACGGGGGGCAGGCGCAGAATAACGCCTGTGACCGCGGCAAGGGCGCGATGATTCCACATCACGCGATTATCAAAAATCATGTGCTGAAGGGTTCCGCGTTCGATGGCCATCATCACGGATTTATGCACCGAATTCACCGGCGTGATGACCCGCTTGCCGCGCGCGCGAAGCGCGATGGCGCCCTGCGGGCAGGCACGCGCGCACACGCCGCATCCCAGACAGATCGCTTCGTTGACGCGCGCTTTTTTCTTTTTCGGCTCGCGCGGATCATTCGCCGATACCAGACCGACGGCCTCCACCGGGCAGGCGGCAACGCACCTGCCGCAGCCGCTGCACCGGGACGCATCCACAGCCGGAATGAAATTCGAGGTATGCACCGGATGCAGCATGCCGAATTTTCTGGCGGCAATCATGGCTTCGCAGCAGCATCCGCAGCAGTTGCAGATAAAGTTCACGCTCTTTCGAACATTCTCTCCGAACTGAACCAGCCCATGCTCACAGGCCTGCTGCAGCAGATCGAGCCCCTCGCTGATTTCGACTTCCCGCGCGAACCCGTGCTTAATCAATGACCGGGCCGAGGTGTTGAATGTCATGCAGATATCCATCGGCGCGTCGCAACTGCGGCCCAGATGCCGCATTTTGTGACGGCAGTAGCACATGCTGATTCCCCGATGAGTTGCCGTGCGGATCACCTCGCTGGCGCGCTCGTAATCCAGCACATGCACGCCGTTCCCGGAAGGGAGCATGGGCTCCTGAACGAAAACCCGGCCGATCTGGGTTTCTCCGTTGACGAACAGGCTGAGAATAAACCCCTCTTCAACATTGATGTACTGGTAGAAAAGTTCCGCCAGGACATGCTGGTCGATGTCGCCGCGTGTACGCATCATGGAAAATTCAAAAAAACCGGCCATGGGAGGAGGCAGAACATAGGTGGTGCGGCCTTCGCATTCGATGTCCACCAGCAGGGCGCGACCGGCCAGATTATCCAGAATCGCGCATGCCTGCGCCGGTTTCATTTTCCATGCCCCGGCTGCCTGTTTTGCCGTGAACGGCTTGATGGGAAGCAGGGCGATCAGCTCCGCTTCCCGTTCGCTGAAAAGAATTTTAAGAATCTTATAGAGGGTTCCGGATGGCGGCGCGCCCTGCGGAAAACGATTCAGACGGTCGACCAGCTCCGAGTATCCGGATCGATGAGAAATGTGCGACATGACAATGCCTTATATGCCGTTGGAACCAAACATTATCGCAGCCTGCAAAAAGACTGTTTTGTCCCGCAGCCAAGCTTGGTCATGACGATCTGCCAGACCTGAATGTCCCTGGCTCTGAACGCCCCGGCGCAGGACAGCAGATAGTATTCCCACATGCGTTTAAATCGGAAATCGTATTTTTTCTGCAAGCGGGGCCAGGCTTCCTGAAACCGGTTGTTCCAGGCAAGAAGCGTTTTGTCGTAGTGGAGGCCGAGGTTGTGCACATCCTCGATGGCAAAAAGATGTTCCGCGGCCCTGGAGATTTGCCGCAGACTCGGTAAAATTCCGTTCGGAAAAATATATTTGTTGATCCATGGGTCGCAATTGGCCCGGGAGACATTGCTGCCAATGGTGTGCAAAAGGAAAATGCCCTCATCTTTCAGGCTGCGGTGAACGACCTGCATAAAGATTCGGTGGTTCTTATGGCCGACATGTTCGAACATGCCGACAGAGACGGCCTTGTCAAAGTTTCCCCTGATTTTCCGATAGTCTTCGCGCTGGATGGTCACCGGCAGATCCTTGCAGTAGTTGCGGGCAAACCGAATCTGTTCATCGGAAATGTTCACGGCCGTCACCGTGCATCCGTAGCGCTCGGCGGCCCAGCGGGCAAGACCGCCCCAGCCGCAGCCGATATCCAGAATACGATCCTGGGGCTGCAAATTCATCTTGCGGCAGATGAGATCAAGTTTTTTCTGCTGCGCGACCGTCAAATCTTCCGTTCCCTGAAAGTAAGCGCAACTGTATTGATTGTGAGGGTCCAGAAACGCAAAGAACAGATCGTTGCCCAGATCGTAATGCCTTCGCGCGACGGTCCCGGCGCGCGAAGGCGACTGGAGATTGAAAACCCGGGCGGAAAGATAAAACAAAAGCGTTCGGAGATTTCCTCTGATTTTCTTCTCCAGGTTTCCCTTTAGAAGCCGGCAGATGAATTCATCGATCCGGGGACAATCCCACCAGCCCTCCAGATATGATTCCCCAAGTCCGAGGCTTCCATCCTTCAGCACGCGGGTGTAAAACCGC
The DNA here is from genome assembly GCA_002347265.1 of Desulfobacteraceae bacterium UBA2245. Lineage (GTDB taxonomy): Bacteria > Desulfobacterota > Desulfobacteria > Desulfobacterales > UBA2245 > UBA2245. Next base: position 50,216 of record DDYB01000015.1, read on the forward strand.
TCATCCCGTACCTGGATGTCCCAGGGCTTGGGTCCGTTGATCCTGACGCCGGTTTCAGAAAACAATTGTTCGACGATCTTACCTTGCGGATGCATGGCTTACCGCCTGACTTTTTTTGCATCGTCAACTGACCCCGTGCATGCTTTTTCCGCCCGTCGTTATGGAGCGTCAAGCCGGGCTATTTCAGGAAGCCCTGAATAATCCGGTTTACCGCCTGGTCATACGTCAGCCCCAGGCTCATCAGTTTGGTCAGCTGATCGCTCGCAATCTTGCCGATCGAGGCTTCATGGGTTAATTCCGCATCGGGATGGCCGGCTTTGAGAGACGGCATGGTTTCATTGGTTCCGTTGTCCATAATGATCGCATCGCATTCAATATGACCGAAACATTTGTTTTGCGCATCCATCGTCGCGTAAAAGGTCTGTTTGGAGTCGCCCTTCATCACGGAGCGTGAAATCATGTTGGCCCGGCTTCCCGCGCCTTTTAAAACAATATTGTTCGTCGATACGGCAGTCTGATCTCCGTCCGTCAACACCCTTTCCGTGATCAGCAGCAGACTGTCCGCCGCCAGCACCGCCTCATTGAGGCGGTTGGCTTCATCCACTCCGGCAATCTGGGTCAATTCCATCGCCGCCTCCGCGCCTTCGGCCAGAAAGACCTTGGTGGTGGGATTGAGCGTCCGGCGTCCCCTGCCGTCGCCCGAGGCATAATGTTTTTCAACATAGGTCACCTTCGCCCTTTTGCCCACCTGAAAATCATGGATGCCGGCGTGGCCCTCCGGTTCGGATGTGCCGCAGTGAATGCCGCAGCCGGCAACAATCGTCACCTCGGCATCATCCCCGATAATAAAGGAATTATAGACCACATCATACAGACCGGCCTGACTCAGAATAACGGGAATATGAACCGATTCGTTTTTGGTTCCCGGTTTGATTGTGACGACAATGCCCGTATTGTCGGCGTTGGTTTCAATATTGATATTGGCCGATACCTGCCGGCTCAGGAGTTTGCCGTTTTTTCGTATGTTGTAGGCGCCTTTTGGCAGCCCTTCCAGATCGGCGACTGTCTTTAACAATGATTTATCTAAAGCATTCAGCATTACCATCTCCTTCACAGCTGTCCCGATAGGTGCATACACTCAAATCTTCCAGAAGCGGCAGTGCGTCTTCCAGGTTTCCGCTATAGACAATCTTGCCCGAGTTGATGATAATCACGATGTCCGCGGCCTCCAGAAAGGCTTTATTGTGACTGACGACGATGGTGGTTGTCTGCTTTTCGGCCGCTTCTTTTTTCAGCAGACTCACCATCGGACCGATGGTCCATAAATCGATTCCCGTATCCGGCTCGTCGTATATCGCCAGACTGGGCTTGGCGGCAATCGTCGTCGCCAGCTCCATCTTCTTTATTTCGCCGCCGGACAGCTTTGCGTCCACTTCCTTATCCAGAAAGGACAGAGGACAGATGCCCACCCGTCTCATGATCCCCAGAAGTGTATTCTCATCCTCGATGCCGGTGGCAACGGTCAGCAGCTCCCGGAATGTAATGCCTTTGAACCGCGCGGGATGCTGAAAGCTGTAAGCGATTCCCGCTTTGGCCCGCTCGGTGATCGTCCAGCCCGCGATATCCTGACCATTATAGACAATGGTTCCTTGCGATACCGGATAAATGCCCATGATGAGTTTTGCCAGCGTGGTCTTGCCGCTGCCGTTGGGTCCGGTGATCGCGTAAAATTTCCCGGCTTCGAACGTGAAATTGACTCCATCGATGATGTTGAGCAAGTCCTCTCTGTTTTCTTCACTTTTCGGTACTGTGAAAAATACGTTTTTTAATTCCAGCATAAATCTGCCTTTTCTCTTACATTCGTAAGCTGAGGTTTGATTGTTCAGATCGCGCGGATGGCACCGCAATTCAGTGCGATGCGCCATACAGGGCCTGCGCGGTTACCCCGTCATGGATCTCATCACCTCCTTCATGAAAGCAGGTTTTTCGTCATCCTGAAGAGCCTCGAATTATTCCGGAAGATTTTGCACGTTGTTCCTCCAGCGATGATTCATTCTGATCTCAATGCGGCTTCCTTAACAAGCTGTCTTGTGTTCGTGGAAGAAACGTTGCCGTTTCACCCGGAAACTTCTTGGGAATTTTCTGCCAGGTCGAATGGATTCAACGGTCTGGATGAACGGTGTTTATATTTTTTCGACAAGCTTGCCGGCTTTTTCCGGAAATCGATTCAAAAGAAGAACGATCGTGTTTTTCATTTTCAACCGGCACGCGAAGGGTTGTTCCGTCAAGGTCTGTTGATCGGTTCTTGTATTCGATATGGTAATATTATCATAATTGCAGTATTTTAAAAGAAATATTGCTTTTCACTGCTGTCCGGTTAACGTTTT
>DDYB01000010.1 GCA_002347265.1 Desulfobacteraceae bacterium UBA2245
TGGGCATGAGCTACCAGGATATCTCGGCCCATCTTCAGGAGATATACGGTCTTGAGGTGTCCACCGGCACCTTGAGCGTCATTACCGATAAAATTATCCATACGGTCAAAGAATGGCAAGCCCGGCCCCTGGAATCGATTTATCCGATTGTCTGGCTCGATGCCATCCATTACAAGATCCGTGAAAACGGCAAGGTTGCCGGTAAGGCGGTATACACAATCCTCGGCGTCAACCTTGAGGGGCGGAAGGAAGTTCTGGGTCTGTATATTTCCGAGCATGAAGGGGCCAATTTCTGGCTTCAGGTGCTGACAGATCTTTCGAATCGGGGCGTAAAGGATGTCCTGATCGCCTGTGTTGACGGTCTTAAAGGTTTCCCCGAGGCCATTGAGGCCATTTTCCCGAATACCGAGATTCAGCTCTGCGTTGTCCACCAGATCCGTAATTCTCTGAAGTACGTTGGCTCAAAGAACCAGAAAGAATTCATGGCCGACCTGAAACGTGTATACAAGGCCGGCACAAAAGATTTAGCCGCATCCGAGCTTGATATTTTGGCAGGAAAGTGGAACGAGAAGTATCCCATTGTCATCACATCCTGGCGAAACAATTGGGAGCGACTCAGTCAGTATTTCAAATATTCTGAAGATATTCGAAGAATTATCTATACAACCAATACCATTGAGGCGGTACACCGTCAGTTTCGGAAACTGACCAAGACCAAAGGCGCTTTTCCAAATCAGGACAGCCTGTTGAAACTGCTGTATATGGGGATTCAGAATGCCAGCAGGAAATGGACGATGCCGATCCAAAACTGGTCACTGACCATTTCTCAGTTGGCGATATTTTTTGAGGGAAGGCTGGATAAGGACTTGAAACTTTGATAAATTTATTCTTACAGACCGCTCCAGCAAAAGACAGCTCCTCCGACGAGCTTGTTAATTGGCCCATTCTCGGAGCTGTCTTTCGCTTCCGCTCGATTGGGTGGCGGATTGACAATCAAAAGCCGTGACACAGAATTTTGAATACTCCCGGATTAATGGAATGAAGGCCTTAATTTTTTTGTGTTTCGTGCGCTTTGTGGTTGGCCCATTCCGTTGAGTTCGAAATATTTAATCACAATGGCAAATCGACTTTTTGGCACGAGGGGGCATCCCCCTCCCTGCTCGACTGAACTTCGTGGTTCAAACCCTCTTTACCTTTCATGTCCTTCGCGAACTTCGAGGTTCAAACGCTCTTAAATCTTCGTGTTCTTCGTGAACTTCGAGGTTCAAACGCTCTTAAATCTTCGTGTTCTTCGTGAACTTCGTGGTTCAAATTCTCTTTAATCTTGTGTTGATCGAAAGTTTCGTGGTGAATCCGTTCCGCACCTTGCCGGACGGTTTGATCAGGGTTCCTTCGCGCGTTTCTCCATTTCAGCAACCATGCCCTTGATCTGCGTGTCCGAAAAACCGGCTTCTCGAAGGCAGGACAGAAGCTTTCGGTAGGCCATGTTGCGCTGGGCCAGGGATACCTGACCAAAGGAGGCGCCATACATGGCGCTTTCCAGATTTCTGGCCGATTCCGCGCAAGGTTCGGGTATGGGCGGCAGCGTCTCGGTGGAAAGTGATCCGCTATCGATCGATGCCTCTTCCTCCGTAGCGGCCTCCTGCTGCGGCGGGGTGGAAAAATGCTGATAGGCAAAATAGCCGGCAATAACCATGACAACGAGAATGATCAGCTGCCTCATGACAGAACTCCCTTCCTGAAGATTGAACTTCCGACATCACGGCATTCGGTTTCAGGCCGCTTATTCCCATTCGATCGTGGCCGGGGGCTTGTTCGTGATGTCGTACACCACGCGGTTCACGCCCTTGACTCTGGCGGCAATCTCTCCGGAGACCTCGATCAGGAACTCCGCGGGCAGGGGAACGACTTTTGCGGTCATGAAGTCCTGGGTCTGCACGGCGCGCAGGCAGATCACGTGCCCGAAGGTCCGCTCATCGTTCGTCACGCCGACGGACTGCGCATTGGTCAGAATTGCAAAGAACTGGCCGGCCTGCGCCGCATACCCCTTGTCATGCATCGCCTCACGGAACACGGCGTCGGCCTCGCGCAGGATTTGAAGCTTCTCCCGGGTGAGCTCGCCCAGGCACCGCACGCCCAGGCCGGGTCCGGGGAAGGGTTGCCGCTGCGTGATCACCGGTGGAATGCCCAATGCCTGGCCGACCTGGCGGACCTCGTCCTTGAACAGATACTTCACGGGCTCCACGATGCCCTTGAAGTCGATTCGTTCCGGCAGGCCGCCCACGTTATGGTGGGCCTTGACGGCTTTTCCGCCTTCCCAGCCGCTCTCGATGATGTCCGGATAGATCGTGCCCTGAACAAAATAGTCCAGCTCGCCCAGCTTGCGGGCTTCTTCCTCAAACACGCGGATGAATTCCTCGCCGATGATCTTCCGTTTGGCTTCCGGATGCGTCACGCCCTTGAGTTTCGACAGAAAGCGATCCTCGGCATCGATGGTGATCAGGTTGATGCCGTACTGATCACGAAACACTTCCGCGATCTGTTGCGGCTCGTCCTTACGCATGCAGCCGTGATCCACGAACACGCAGGTCAGCTGTTTCCCGACCGCACGGTGCAGCAGGGCCGCGCACACCGAGGAATCGACGCCGCCGGACATGGCCAGCAGCACCTTTCTGTCCCCGATCTGCGCCCGCAGATCCGCAACGGTCTCGGCAATGAACGTCTCCGTCGTCCAATCCTGCGTAAAACCGCACTGATCAACGAGAAAATCCTTCAACGTGTGAGCGTCGCAGGCCGCCGACTGCAAATCCAGCACGGGAAGGCCGAGCTTCGCCGTTTCGGCCGGAACCTCGCGTCCGAACGTGCGTTCTCCGCAGGCCGCGCCGCGTTGAAAGATCAGCGCCTTCGGCTTCAAAGCCTCAATCCGTTCCTCCTTGGCCGAATACGGCAGGACCTCGCAGTAGATGTTCAGCTGCCGCACGGCTTTTGCCGCCATCTGCGCATTGATCGCCCCGAAATCCAGTATAGCTACGCAATCATGTTTCTTAGACACGCACTCTCCTCCATACCTGTCCTGATGCCGGAACGCGCGCCTTTCAGCGTCGCGAGGCGCTCGTCGCATCACAGAAAAAATCGTTTATTCGAATCATTCAGGACCCGCCTGAAATTGCCCTACCCATAGCAGAAACAGGAAATCGATCAAGATATTTTGATCATCGGGATTGTGCCGGAGGGCTGGGAAGGGCGGGAATCCGGAAATCGATCATGCCCATTGGGTTACGGCAGAATTCCGAGAAAACCCTGAATGCCCGTCATGATCATCTGGGCCGCCAGCGCGGTCAGAATCAGACCCGTCAGTTTGCTGAGAATTGAAATCCCTTTGATTCCCAGACAGCGCTGAATCAGAGTGCCGGCGAGCAGCACCGTGGCGATACACGCCACGGCGGCCAGCAAAGCCAGGCATCCGGTGACTTTTTCCGGTACGGTGGTCATCTCGGCGCCCATAACCAGCAGTGTGCCCGTGGTGGCCGGTCCGACAATGATCGGTATGGCCAGGGGCACAACCGTCACATCGCCGTCGGCGGCGGCGCTGGATATCGCCGGCTTTCCGTGAACGAGTCCGATGCCCGAAAGCATCAGGAGCACGCCGGCGCCGATGCGGAAGGAGTCCAGGGTGATGCCGAACAGTGAAAACATCTGCCTGCCCGCAAAAAACAGCAACAGGCATGTTGCCGCCACCACGGCGGAAACGGTCAGGGCGATTTTCCGGCGGCGGCGCTCGTCGTAGCCCTCGGTCAGGCTGAGGAACATCGCCAGAGCGAAAAACGGAGTCAATACGAAAAACAGTTTGATCCAAAGACTTAGAAACAGGGACATCATGGTTTTTTATTCTCATTCTTCGAGTTGTCTTGTTTCAGCCTTTTCAGCATTTCGGAAAAACCGACCAGCGGTTCATTCGTCCTTTCCTCGAAGGCCGCAATATCTTCCGCATCCTCGGCAAGCGCGCCTTTAACGGCCTCGTTCACGAGTCCGGAAATGGTTCTGGACGTTTCAATGGATTTTAATTTCAAAGCCTTATGTACCTCAGGATCGAAATACACAGTAGCGCGTTTCGCGGATGTTGTCATCATGGCGCGTCGGATAATTGAATGACATTATCATGCTTGGGCGCTTGAACGTCAAACCCTGAAATGCCGAAAGCCGGCGCCAAAGCTCATTGACCGGCCGGAAGCCGCGTTTGAAAGCGCCGTGATTTTTCCGGTCTGGTTCATCGATCGCTATCCTTTTGTTTCCCGCCTCTCCGCAAAAACCTCTTTGGCTGCAAACAACCCGTTCAGCGCCGCGGGGAAACCCGCATAAACAGCCATCTGCATGATGACCTCTACAACTTCCTGCTCGGTGCACCCGACATTCAGAGCGCCATGAATATGGACCTTCAACTGGGGGGCCGCGTTTCCCAGGGCCGTGAGAGCGGCCACCACGGCTATTTCTCTGGATTTCAGATCCAGCCCCGGCCGTGAATATATATCCCCGAAGGGAAATTCAATCAGGAGCCGTGCAAAATCAGGGGCGATGTCCTTCAGGCTCTCGATGACGCGTTCGCCGGCCTTTCCATCAACTTCCTCAAGTTTTTCCCATCCTCTCTGATAGCGATCATTTGTTTCCATGGACCTGTCTCCATAATTTCTATTTGTGAATGCCGGGGCGTCATGTCTGGAATTGCCTGGCGTGAACCCGGGCGAAAAGATCGTAAAAAACATGGGCCTCTTGGTTCCGGAATGATGGATGTCAATATATCAAAAGACGGTTAACCCCCCGCAGGTGGTGTGGGGGCTGGAGGAGAAATCCCCCGGCTACCCGTTGGGCATGGCCAATTTATACAGATCCGGCCAATACGTCTTTCATGGCCTGTGCTAAATCCAGTATGGCGGACTTGCCATCACCAACGTAAGTTGAACCATGCATTGGTGCAATCGTTTTGGGTTTCAGATCGGCGAGACGGCCAAGAATTCTCTCTGTTTTGGTTGTATATGGCAGGTAATTGGCAAAAGGTCCCTCCTGATACTCAATCAGCATTTTTTTGAAACGGCCAACAATCTCTGAATTTGTTATTGCTTCCACATCACCGTTCTGATGGAAAAGGTCAGAGCATAAAAGTGTGCCGCAATTCTCTTCAAATAAATGTCCTGCATCCCACGCGTGTGGCACATGCGGCGTCTGAAGAAACTTGAAACGAAATTTACCCGTTACGAATACTTCTCCGTCTTTCAAAGCCCTGGCCGGCCGCTCCGCTACGACATCATCTACGTTTACCATCTTTGAAACAATGCCGCATATTGCCGTCGCATCCGGCGCAAGTCTCTGCCACTCCCTAAGCGCCCCGCATTCATCCGCCTCAAAATGACTAAATCCGATCCATCGTAGCGTGGTCGGATCAATCAACCTGGCAACAGCTTCACTGACTGTCGGAAAAAGCCCCTTCATCCCGGTGTGGTAAAGAAGCGGCTCTTCATCCTTTACAAGAAACTGATTAAACTGAATATTCACTTCGGAAAAAAAGGTGGAAATTTTGAAAACGTCAGGTGCAATTTCAGTTATCTGGCTCATTTTTTTCCTCCCATGCTTCTAATGATCCGCCTAACGAAAAGTTAACGGGCGCGGGATCGGGGTCGGTCATTGATATATTGATTGCCATTCCAGCCATCATGCCGCGAAAATCGTTAATTGGCGCTGCGTAAGCCTTTCACCGCATTATTTTTACAGAACTGAGCGCCGTAAAATTTCATGAAGCGCATTACATTTCAAAACAAACATTCAACCGACCGGTCAATCGGGGCGAAAAGATCGTAAAAAACATGGGCCTCGCGGCTCCGGAATGATGGATGTCAATATATCAACGTGCGGCCTAAAATCACACAGAATTTTCCCGATCCGAGTTCCATTGCGCCGGATTATCGAGAATGTATTTTCGAATTCTGTTCAAATCATCGTCATTTCGAATGATGTGTTCGTAATAATTCCGTTGCCAGACATGTTGAACCGGGGTGTTTTGCCGCATCCATTGGGTCACGCCGATTTTGAACCCGCGAACCATTGATCCGATGGTTTTCGACGTGCCTCATAGATACGGGGGTGTTTGTAGAGGCATGACGTTACGCCATAATTTCTTTTATCGGCAACAGTTGCTGGCCATGCCGGATCGTCAGGATAGATATTTGTTCCGCTTCAACACGATAAATTATTCGGTAATTGCCGTATATGAGCTCCCTGAATTGAGTGTTTCTTATTTCAGGAACAATCCGGCCAAGTTCCGGTGAAGATTTTAGTTGCTCAACCTTTGAAAATACCGTTTTAATCCACTTTTCCGCCGCTGACGGCTTGTCCTGGGCAATATAGCTCGCGATTTCCGAGGCCCTGTCTACAGCCAGGGGCGACCAGACGATGTTCATTTCCGGACTCGTTTTAAAATTTCGCCCATTGCATCTTGATGATCTATGCCCTGTCCATTTTCGATCTGGCTTAAGGACATCTGAACATCCGTTAAAAGTTCAATTTTCTCCTGCATGGCTTCAAATTCATGCACGTCTATAAGAACGGCAACGCCTTTTCCATGCTGGGTAATTACCAAGGGCCTTTTTGTATCATGAACTTGCTTGATAAAGTTTGCGATGCCAGTTCTGATCTCGGACAACGGTTTGATATCCTGGTCGATTTTGAGTCTTTGCATTTCGCGCCTCATTTTGATTATTTTGTACAATATAACGTACGAAAAAGATGCATACAAGATGTTTTTTTGATGGGCATTAGTGAAAACAGGCAAGGGGACTATCGCATTGGATGCCGTACGGAGCAAGAATCCGACGGAAGAAAGGTTGCTGTATCGCAGGGATTAAATGGGGGAATAAAAAATGGCGTCCCTGATATCGGGAATGTGTTAAATATAAACGGCATTTGACTTGTTAAAAAAGCTGGAGTATTTTTTTTCTATATAGCCAATTTCGGATGGGGATACCGCCATCCATGTTCCGGCGATATTCACCAGAAAGGTGAAATATGTCTTGCTTCCGGAATCCGAAAGCGACGCTGGCCGGGCTTATATTCAGCATGCTCCTGTTATTGCCCGCCGGCGGATCGTCACAGACTCCTTACCCTTATCCGACCCAGTTTGAACCGCAACCTTCCGGCATACAGCTTCCCGCAGGGTGGACCGTTTTCAGGGGCAACAGCGGCCTGGTAGTCCCCCATCCCGTCGGCTGGTGGATTCAGGAGCGCAACGCCGGGGCATTCCTGGCATATCGACCCGGCCCGAATGGAGTGGCCCAGGCGATCGTTCTGGTGAACCCAATCGAGAGGATTGACGGCCGAGCCATGGGGGTTGTTGAGGGAGTGGGGCAAATCTTTCCGGACCTCTTTCCGCAGGTAAAGGTATTGAAAGCCCGGATGATCTCCACGATGCCGGAGGTCGCGATCGGCGAACTGCAATTCGCACCCCAGGGGCAGCCTTTCCGGGGAGTCGCTCTTTGTTTCAAACAGGGTCAGCAGGGAGTTCTATATGCAATCGGTTCGGCCGTCAACGCCTGGGCCCAGGAAGAAGCGTCGATGAAGCAGATTCTGAACAGCTTCTTTTACGCCGGAAGAGACCCTGCGGGAACATCGGTTCCTCCCATGGTTCCATGGAGAGACCCCAGCGAGGGATCCTTCGTTTGCCCCGTTCCTCAGGGCTGGATGGTGGAGGGCGGGGGGAGGCGTTTTTCGGCCATTGATTTTCGGCCGGAGGTGCTGGTGACCAGCCCGGATGAAAAAATTCTTGTCCGGCTGGGAGACGCCTGTATCCCGCCAATGACGCTTCCGACCTCCCTGGGCCAGGGTCTGGGAATGGGCGAGGGGTCGTGGTATGGCGCGGCGGGCGTCAATCAAATGCTTATCCTTCGATATCTGCCATCGACCGATTTCCTGCTCCATTTTTACCTTCCCCAGCGGGTCGGTGCGGTCAGCAATGTCCGGGTCAGGGATTTGCCAAACATATCCCAGCAGGTGCTGGCCGAGATGAGATCGGTAACGATGGGTTTGATGGAAGTCCGGGTGGATACGGGCGAGGTGGCTTTTGATTTTCAGAGCGAGAAGGGGCCTCGCAAAGGCTATGGATTCATCCAGACGGAACTGATGGGTGGCGGGGCGGCGGGTCCGGAATTCGGAACATGGCGCGTGCGCCTGTTTCATGGGTACCTGGCCGAGCCGGGCCTTGAACCGGTCGCCCAAAGCGTCTTAACCCAGATGCTTGCCGGACTTCAATTTGATCCGAACTGGGGTATGGCCCAGACCCGCACGGCAGGAAAGGTTTCGGCGATTTGGAACAAAAGCCACAATGAGATCATGGGAATCATAAACCAGACGTATCAGGAGAGGAGTGCCTCCCAAGATCGAATTTGGGGGAAATGGGCCCAGGTCAACCGGGGGCAGGTCTCCATTATGGATCCGGCGACGGGGCAAAAATTTGATGTTCCTTCGGGAAGCAATTATTACTGGCGCATCGGCGCAGGGCAGGAATTCGTCGGGACGACGACGTCTGACAAACCCAACCACCCCAATCTGTATATTCAGGAGATGAAAATCCTTCCGTGATGGGCGCCGAGGGAGATCCTGGAGGCATCGAGCCATCGCATGGTGCAAATCTTTTCAGCAAATCGAGAGGAGGTCAAGAGATGGTCAGGATTGAAAAAATTAGAGTCGTCATGGTTTTGGCTTGCTTGTTGATGTTCGCGGGTCTTTCGGGCCATGCGCTGGCCCAGTGGCCTTCTCCGGTCCCGTCCCAACCTGCGCCGCAGCAGTATCCTTCCTATCCGCCTCAGGGACAACAGCCCTTGCCGGGGGGGCAGCAGATGCCCCAGCCGCCTTCCCAGTTTCCCCAGGGAATGCCGGGGCAGGCCATCAACGATGTCTTCGGGCGGTTCAGCCTGAGTTTGCCCCAGGGATCCATGCCGATCAGTTCGAACTATTCTATCGGCATTCCTCAGGCGACGGTGCAGGTCAATGTCATGGCGGTATCGCAGGACCAGATGTTCCAGATGAACCTGCAGAATTTTCCCAGCATGATGAGGCAGATGGGGGGAAACATTGATACCGAGCAGTCGATTGACGTGGCCGGCAGGCAGGGGCGGCTTATTGCGGTCACCATGAAAAATCCCCAGGCCAACGCTTCGTTTCATGCGATGAATGTTTTCATTCCCGGGCCGAATCTATGGATCCAGGTAATGGGGCCGGAGCAGAACACCCCGCAGATCGGCCAGGTTCTCCAGTCCGTCTTGGGAGGGCTGCGTTTCTAAGGATATCGGGCAGGTTGATCGTTTTTTATGAATTGCAGGTTGTTGGGCAGCGGAATAGGGGGCGTTGTTTCCGAATTGATAAAGAATGTGCCATCATAATTCTTTGGGATCGAGATGTGCTTTGAATTCTCGGTTGACCCGCCTTCCGAGAAATGAATTGATTTCTTCGCCCAGCGCTTCTCCTCTTCCGGCGGCATAGCCGGTGAAGTGATGCAGAGAATTCCAGGCGCATCCAATCTGGCTGATCCCGGCATAGGTTTTCAAATATCACAGACAGGGAGTCGTTCAAGTTGTTTAGATAATCAAGGTACCCGAGATGCCCGGAGAGAAATCTTCATTTCATCGGCCATGGAAAGGAGGCACCGAGCGATGCTCGAAGCGATCAAGGCCCTGATTCAAAACAGTGACTTATGCGTGTTGTCCACCGTCTCCGGCGGAAAGCCGCACTGTTCGCTCATGTCCTATGTAACCGACGTCACGTGCAGGACGTTCTATATGCTCACCCTCATAGGATCGAAGAAATACCGGAACCTTGAGGGCAACAGTGCCGTGAGCCTCCTGATCGACACGCGGGAAGAGGATATCGATCACCGGCGTAAGGATATCCGTGCCCTCACGGTCACCGGCGTCTTTCAACCAATGGAAGATCCGTCGGAGCAGAAGAGGGTGCTGCAACAACTGCTGGAAAGGAATCCTCACCTCAAGGAGTTTGCCGAGAGTGCCGGGGCGAAAGTGTTCTCTGTTCGGGCAAAGGCCTTCCAGTTGCTCGATGGCGTGAGCCGGTCTTACTTCGAGGAGGTTGACTGAACGGAACACCGGCGATCCGTAAGAGTCATGACAGCTTTCTCAGGGGAACGTTCGAGGTCGTTCATTGATACATGGATTGCCGTTCCAGTCATCATGCCGCGAAAATCGATAATTGACGCTGCGGAAGCCTCGCCCCGCATTGTTGTTGCAGAACCGGGAGCCGCAAAATTTTCATGAAGCGCATTGCATTTCAAAACAAACGGTCAATCAGGGCATAAATATCGTAAAAGAGATGGGCCTCATGTTCCCGGAATGATTCATGTCAATATCTCAACTTTCGGGTTTAAGCCGTGGCGGCCGACACGTTGTCCTTTGACAAGCCGACGCATCGCAGAGCGTTTTCCATGATTGCATCGAAAAAGGCTAACGCCGTTTTCTCACAATAGCTGCCTGTTTTTCTCAACTGTTCGGCTGCCAGTGTGAGTATCCGGTAAAGCGCTTCGATAAAGGAAATGTCCGCCATTTCTTCACAGCAGGCATAGAATAACTCGCCAAAAGTCCGGCGGTCTGTCTTTGTCCGGCGCTGGTAGGCCAGAAACATATACCTCATGAACACGATGCTGGTATGGGCAATCAGCGCATCAAAGTCCCGGCATTGGGTTTCTTTGGCTAATTTCAGATGCTGTTTGGCCATTTTGAAGAACACTTCGATGTCCCAACGTTTTCCGTAAATGCGAACGATTTCTTCGTTCGCCAGTTCGAGGTTCGTGGACATCAATACCAGCCAGTCTTTCCTGCGCCTGTCCCGGATAAAGACCAGCTTGACACACAGACCGCTCTTCAGCGTTACGACCGCCCCGGCTTGGATGCTGGCGCGACCGGAACGCTTCTTCAAGTTTCGGTAGACGGCCATGAGGTCCATGCGATGCCCATTGTACCCATAAAGTATTTTCGGCGTCTTTTTGACCATGCCGATCACATCGATATGCCTGCTCAACGCGTCAACCGTGGCCGGCATGGTGAACCAGCTGTCCATG